>NZ_QYUN01000003.1 GCF_003590875.1 Noviherbaspirillum cavernae | reverse complement strand
TCGCCTTCAACGTGCAAGGCAGTGAAGAGGACAGCGGACCGCGCCCGACCACGCTGGCGAGCGGCAGCGAGGACGACATGCTGCGACTCGTCGCCTCGCTGGAACGCATCCCCGCCGGATACAAGAGCGAAATCGGCGCATGGCTGTTCGAGCGCCTGCAGCAATCTCCATCGGTGGACAAGGATGCGCTCGCCGGCAGAATCCTGTGGGCAACCGGCCGGATCGGCGCGCGCCAGCCGTTTTACGGCAGCGCACACGATGTCGTGCCGCCCGAAGTCGGCGCAGAATGGCTGACCGCGATCCTCGCGCTGAACTGGAAGCGCAATGAGGCTGCCGCCTTCGCCGCCGCCTATCTGGCGCGCATGACAGGCGACCGCGCGCGCGACCTGCCGCTGGAATTGCGCGAACAGGTCATCCAGCGATTGGCAGCGGCGGGCGCGCCCGCAATCTGGATCGCCATGGTGCGCGAACCGATGCAGCTCGATGAAGCGAGTGAACGGCTGGTGCTGGGAGAGTCGTTGCCGCCGGGACTGAAGCTGATCGCCTGACGCGCCGGCTCGGAATTGAAGCAACGATGTCAGATAGAGCGCGCAGAATGGCGGGCCATTCAGGAACAGAAGTACGAGTGCAAGTTCAGGCCGAACCTGCTGTTCAATGCAGAACTCATGAATTCGAGTGACGAACTCGTCAAATTCATGCCGTTGCAGTGTCGTGGTCAATGCAGGTCATGGTCCCGGCCAACGCATCGACAACAACACATCCGCCTTACTCGCACAGCGGCATGCCCGCGCTCGCCGCACCATCCGTAAGCAGAGTTCGTCATATGTAAGCCATCTGTAAGTGCCATTCACCCACACTCCGCGCAGGCCGGCAATTCGGAACTCGCCTCACGAGTTCCAGGCAAATTGCAAATATTGAAACGGCCTCTTGCAACGAGGATCCCACATGACGACATTCCACCCTGTGTCCGCTACTTTGCGGCACGCCACTTTCATCGGCCTGGCGGCCAGCATTCTTCTGGCAGGATGCGGCGGCTCGGGCAGCAGCAACACAGACATCGCCCCGACCGTGAAGACCATGAGCGTGAGCGCCAGCACGCCGGCCGATGGCGCGACCGACGTGGCGCGCGATGTCGCGCCGCAACTGCTGTTCTCGGCCGGACTCGGCGGCGCCACCGCCACCGCGGCCAACGTGAGCTTGCGCGGCGCCAATCTCGACGTTCCGGCAACGCTCGCCGTGGCCGGGACACAGATCACGCTCACGCCGGCGCGGCAACTGCTACCGCTGACGCGCTATACGTTGCAGGTGAACACCGCGCTGTCCGGCACCGGCGGCGAGAAACTCGCGGGCACCCGCTCGCTCACTTTCACCACGCGCGATGGCGCGTGGAAGACCGCGCAATTGACCGAAACCGATGACGCCGACACCGCACGCGATCCGCAAATCGCCGTCGATGCAGGCGGCAACGCGCTGGCAGTGTGGTCGCAGTCCGACGGCACGCGATTCAACATCCTGGCCAACCGCTACACGGCAGGCAGCGGCTGGGGTAGCGCGCAGGCGATCGAAACAGGCAACGCCAGCGGTGCCTTTGTTCCCCACATTGCCATCGATGCGGGCGGCAATGCGATTGCCGTGTGGTGCCAGACCGACGGCACCCGCTTCAGCATCTGGGCCAACCGCTATTCGGCAGGCTCGGGATGGGGTAGCGCACAACTGATCGAAAGCGACAACGCAAGCGATGCGTACGATCCCCGGATTGCCTTCGATGCCGCAGGCAATGCCCTGGTGGTGTGGACCCAGTCCGACGGCACCCGCTTCAACGTCTGGGCCAACCGCTACACGGTGGGAACCGGATGGGGCGCGGCGCAATTGATCGAGACAGACAATGCAGGTGATGCCCTGTTCCCCCGCATTGCCATCGATGGCAGCGGCAATGCGCTGGCAGTGTGGCAGCAATCCGACGGCGCGCAAATTGATATCCGCGCCAATCGATACACCGTCGGGGCCGGATGGGGCACGGCGCAATTGATTGAAACCGGCAATGCGGGCGACGCACGCCTTCCGCAAATCGCATTCGATGCCTCAGGCAACGCCCTGGCGGTGTGGACGCAATCCGACGGTACGCGATACAGCATCTGGAGTAACCGTTACACGGCAGGCAGCGGCTGGGGCACGCCGCAATTGGTGGAAACCGACAATGCCGATCACGCATTCGATCCGCAAATCGCCATCGATGCCGGCGGCAACGCGTTGGCAGTGTGGACCCAATCCGATGGCACACGCGTTAACGTTTGGGCCAACCGCTACACGACAGGGAAGGGATGGGGTACCGCGCAATTGCTCGAGACCGAAAACGGCGGCGACGCCAGCAATCCGCAAATCGCCTTCGATGCCGCAGGCAACGCACTGGCGGTGTGGACCCAGGACGACGGCACGCGAAACAACATCTGGGGCAGCCGCTACGCAACGGCAACGGGATGGAGGACGGCTCGCCCGATCCAGTCGCGCAAGGACGAGCACGCCGGCCTGACGCAGATTGCCATCGACGCCAGCGGCAATGCATTGGCGGTGTGGCAGCAGAATGACGGAACGCGGGACAACATCTGGGTCAATCGGTTCGATTGACGGTGTGGAGGGCATGCCATCGGCATGCCCTTGCGTCTGCAGTAACGCAGGTTGGGCTGCAAAGCCCAACATTCTCAAATATCGAAACAGCGAGACCATTCGTACCGTCCGTCGCATTGCTTGTATGCGATTGGCAAGAACTCCTTTAGGAGCAGGCGAATTGAAAGTGAAATACCATCGGGCTCCACGATGATCGATTTTCGATACCTACCGGATTGATGTCATTTAATGTTGGGCTTTGCAGCCCAACCTACCGTGCTGAAGAGGAGAGGCAATGAGTGGTGAGTGCAAACGTAAATCGAAGCTGACCCTTTTAATTGTTTTAATTGAAATTCGACAGGCAATTCTTGCCATAGGCATTTTGTGTTTGGCAGCTTGTGCTACAGGAGGAAATAAGGTGGCTCTACATTATTCAATCGAGTTCAATGCTTCCCAAGATAGTCCTGATATCGAGGTGCTTGATTACCAATATGGCGAATTGGAGAAAGTCTTTTTTGCGCCAGAGCGTGAGCGGATCAGGCTGGGACAAGCGTTTAAAGGTGGCAACCTGAATGGTTTCCTGCCACGCGGTGAATTTCTTTACGTCAAGTGGCGGATCAAGGATACCGGCGAAATCCTGGAAGACCGGGTTGATCTGCGCAACCGGCTCCCCGAGAACCTGGAGAACCTGCATATCCATTTTGTCTGCAATGACCGGCAGCTCTATGTCTTTGTGATATGGCCTTGGGATGGGAAGCCTTGGACAAAAGGAAAGCCGCAAGACATGTACAAACCGGTGCCCAGCGGTGAAAGGAGATTTGACGGACAAAGAATCCAACAGATCTACCCCGATCCCGCGCAGCAATGAACGACAACCGAACAACATCCAAGAATTGAAAACGAGGAACTGTCATGACTGAAATCGTTGGCTAAGCAAGGTAGGTTGGGCTGCAAAGCCCAACGTTCCCAAATAGTGAGATAGCCGGACAATTCGTACCCTCCGTCGCGCTCCCGGATGTGATAGGAAAAGAAGTTTTTCGAATCCATCGAATTGAAAGTGAAATACTGACGTGTCCGCGATAGTCGATCTTCGATATCTGCCGGATTGATGTCACTGGATGTTGGGCTTTGCAGCCCAACCTACCGTGTTGGCTGTTGCGGCGACTGGTTGGCATGCATTGCATGCCTGAACACGAACGAAGCCTACGGCCATTCGTCGGGCTCGGTGATCATCACCATCGTGATGGCGCTGATGTGCGCCGACGTGGCGCTGCGCAACCTGGCAAACCAGCCAATCGACGACATGTCGGAAATGGTGGCGAGCTCCATATCATGATCGTCTTTCTCCAGCTGCCGGCGACGCTGCGCCACGGCCGCATGTCGCGCGCCGGTCGCGCTGAAGGACATCGGCATGGCGGCCGACCAGTTCGACCGCTGCGGCGATGTTCAATGCGGAGGGCAAGATGAGCAACGACAGCACGCTCGAATTCCTCAACAAGTACATGATCGCGTACGCGGCATGGGTCGATGCTCACACGCGGAAATGATCGTGTGATATCGCCGCCGCTCCCATGTTTGCAAGAGCGGCGGCGCATGGAAATCCTGCGTCACGATTCGAACAGCGAGGTCAGGTACAGCGCGGAGAAGGCCGCGCCAAGCAGCAGAATCAGGAGCAGTGCAAGCATCCAACCCGGCATTTTCTTCATCGTCATTCCTGCAGCGAAAGTGCAAGGCGGATCAAGGCATGTTGCGCCGGTAATCGAACTGCTCCAGCACGTCGAGCGGAATGATGTCGAGCGCGCTCTGGTTGGTGCTTTCCAGCACGACCGGCGGCGCGACGCCTGCGTCCGCCGCTTCCGCCCAGCGCAGCGCGCACAGACACCATTGATCGCCCTCCTTCAATCCCGGGAATCCCCATTCCGGCACGGGCGTGCTCAGATCGTTGCCGCGCTCGATGCTGAATTCGAGAAACTCACGTGTCACGATCGCACACACCACATGCGTGCCGGTGTCATCGGCATTGGTCTTGCAGCATCCATCGCGGAAAAAACCCGTCAGCGGATCGAACGAACACGGAACGATGGGTTCGCCGAAAACGTTGCGGGCAAGTGGAATATTGGCTGGCATGGTTTCGCTCCGCAAAACGCGGCGACGATGTGAAGGAACGCCACGCGCCGATGCCGTCTCAATCGGTTCCGCCGCATTCACCCGGCCGGTACGGCGAGAAACTGCGCGTCGCCTCGCACATGTTGCGTTGTGCCTTCGTCATGCCGGTTTTTGGGTCTACCGGGCCAGGGCCGGAAGCGCAACTGTTCACTAGCGTCACCGCGAGCACGATCAATATTTTTTTCATGAAATGCCTCGATAAACATGTTCTTGCAGGAACACACCGGAACGCAGCGGGAAGCATGATCACTATAAGCCGCAGCCATCACGAATGCCATGGGACCAAGGTCCAACATGGTCAAGGGAAACAGCAGAACGTTATTCGGCCCAAGCGAGGCCGATCCGGTTGCAGGCGAGCAGCGCCATCGTGCATTGATGACATTGATCTGCCACAACTCGTTGACACAGATAAATGGAATCTATATTCTAATTGAATGGTCAGGCTCGCAAAATTCAACGAAGACAGCTTCATCGACGCCGCGATCGAGGTCGGCGCGCAATGCGGCATCGCGGCCGTCTCGATCTCGGCCATCGCCGGCAAGGCGGGCGCGCCCACCGGCTCGGTATATCACCGCTTCGAATCGCGCGGCACGATCCTCGCGCGCGCCTGGCTGCGGGTCAAGGCGGACTTCCGGCTGGCGGTCGCCAGCCATTGGTCGTCGGGCGACACCTGGCCGGCGGTGGCTGCCTTCCTCGACTGGTGCCGCAGCAAGCCGCAGCATGCGAGATTCCTGTTGCAATGCGAAGACTATTCACTCTTCAACGAGCCGCTGCCGCCGGATTTCCACGCGCAGATGGAGTCCGAGCAAGCGGCGCTCGATCTCTGCTTCACGCAATGCGTGCGCCGGATGGCGCTGCGCATGAACGATGACGAGGCCCGGGCCATGCTGCGCTTTGTCCTGATCGATGCGCCAATCGCCATCGTCAAACCCTATCTGTTGCAGAACCTCCCGATACCCGCCACGACCGCAAACATGCTGCGCGCCTCGCACGACGCAGTATGCCAATGGGCACGGCATCCAGACTGAATACCATGCGCTACTCGACACAAACCGAACACGGCAGACCCATCCGCCTCCACGACGAGGCCGACTTCATCCAGTTGCGCCTCGCAGGCAGGATCGCCGCCGACACGCTGGATTTCATCACGCCCCACGTGAAGGCCGGCGTGTCCACCGCCGAACTCGACAAGCTGTGCGAAGACTTCATGCGCGCCGCCGGCAGCATCCCCGCCACCATCGACTACCATGGCTACAAGCATGCATCCTGCATCTCGGTCAACCACGTGGTCACGCACGGCATCCCGTCCGCGAGCAAGATTCTGAAGACCGGCGATATCGTCAACATCGACGTCACGCCCAAGCTCAACGGCTGGCACGGCGATTCGAGCCGCACCTACAAGGTCGGGGCGGTATCCGTGCTGGCCAACCGGCTGGTCGATACGACGCATGAAGCCATGATGGCCGGCATCGCGGAAGTGCGGCCCGGTGCGACGCTCGGCGATATCGGCGCGGCCATCGAAGCGATCGCGCGCGCCGCCGGATTTTCATCGGTGCGCGACTTCTGCGGCCACGGCACCGGCGAAGTGTTTCACGCACCGCCGCAAGTGCTGCACTACGGCAGGCGCGGCACCGGCATCGTGCTGGAGCCGGGCATGATCTTCACCATCGAGCCGATGTTCAACACCGGCGGCCATCAGGTCAAGGTCTTGCCGGACGGCTGGACCACCGTGACGAAGGATCATTCACTGTCGGCCCAGTTCGAGCACACGGTCGCGGTCACCGAAACGGGCGTGGAAATCTTCACGCTGCCGTCTTCCGGGGTCGCCGGATAGCACGCGGAAACGCCTGTCAGCAATGCCCTGCATCAAGCGCCGCCGCACTGCCCCGGCCGGTACGGTTCGAAGCTGCGCGTGGCTTCGCACAGATTGCGCTGCGCTTGTGTCATGCCAGTTTTGGGGTCCACCGGCCCCGGTCCTGTGGCACAGCCGCTCAACACGGTGACGATGAGAACGATCCAGAGCTTTTTCATGGGATACCTCGACAGAAGTTCTTCTTTCGCGATTCGCTCCGAGTTCCTTTCAGGAACGGCTGCATGGGAGCAGTGCATGGCGGGATGCGGCGCGGGCAGCCATTTCAAGACAGCGCCGCAGGCATTGGATCAGGATTCAATCGTCGGAAAGAAATGTTCAGGGCGAATGGCATTTTGATGCGGGGGTCGGCTGAAGATTCCTCACATTCGTTCGGAATGACGAGAAAAACGCGTATCCCTCCTGTGGTCACCTGAAGACAACTCCGGGCAGGCACGATTGGCGCATCTTGCCGATGATTCTCAGAACCGCACGGAAACATCTGGTAACGATCCTTACCGATTCTCCATGGCAGTCCTCATCGTCTTCCGGTTTAATGAAACCATTATTCGAGGAGAGTGACCATGAAGAAGTATCTCGCCGCAGTCGCAGGATTGATCGCAAGCGCCACGCTGATGTTCGCCGCCGCCCCCGCAATGGCGCGCGTCAACGTGGACGTCAACATCGGGATCCCCGCGCCGTTCGTCTACCAACCCGCGCCGGTGCATGTGCATGCACGGCCGGTCTACGTGCAGCCGCAGCCCGTCTATGTGCAGCCAAGGCCGGTGTATGTCGAACATCACTACCGACGCGATCGGCACCAGGGACGCGACTGGCACCATGGACGCGACCGCGACCGTGACGGCATTCCGAACTACCGGGATCGCGACCGCGATGGCGACGGCGTGCCCAATCGCTGGGACCGTCGTCCGCACAATCCCTATCGGTACTAAAACGTTACCAGGGCGGATTCTTCAATCCGCCCTTTCTTCATCCGGCGGCACGACAGTGCATTCGCCAACCCGCTACTGTTTCGCCGTGCCGGTCCGCCCTGCGCCTGACTGCGATGCGTCAAGCTGCCTGTAGCTCTCTTGCAGGCTCGCGGAGATCACCGGACTCTTCATGGGCATGCCGATGAATTCATCGTCGTAACCGTACCAGACGATGGCAAGCAGGCCGAGGCTTTTGGCGAGCTGCGCCGTTTCCTGCAGCACCCGGCCTTTCTGCGCATCCGATAGTTCGCGGAATTCCCTGCCGCCCTCCTTCGGCGGCGGAAGCCAGCCGTGCTCGGTGTCGACGATCGGCATCTGCGCCAGCCCTGCCTGCGCGAGATATTGCCGCACCCGATGTATCTCCATCGCATAGCTCTGACCGGCGCTTGCCTGCGCCGACCGATTGTAGGCGTGCCACGCCAGCGCATCGAAGAACTGCGACATGGGTTCGTTCTGCGAAGTGCGCGCATCGAGGATGGTGGGAATGCCGCACACATAGCCCTGCGGCGGCGAGAACACGAGGATGTTCGGATCGACACGCTTCGTCGCGCGGTACACCCGCTTCTGCACATCGGCCAGTTCGGTCGGGCTCATGGTCGTGAACTCCGCTTCCGCGTCATCCGGGCAGGCGTACGGCTCGTTCCAGCCTTCCACCGCCCACAGGGATTTTCTGGTGTGCGAAACGAATCGGTAGACGTAATCCTCGTACAGGTCGAGATCGCGCGGCCCCGACTTCGCGCCGGGCCAGTTCGGGTATTGCCGGTTCGGCTCGTCCGGCCGCTTCGACACCCATGTCGGCACGGTGCCGAAGGTCTTGATCACCTTCGCGCCATGCCGCGCATGGCCGGCGTATACCCGGTCGATCAGGGAGAAATCGATCGAACCGTCGGGCCGCCACACCACCGCATCCTGCAGATGCGAGATGTCCCAGTCGCGGATGAGGCCGTAGCCGAACTGCGGCTCGGCACTGGCGGCACCGTCCGAATCGCCGCCGTTGTAGAGGCGGTGCGCGTGCATGCCGACCTTGAAGATTTCACCGGGCATGGAATAGCTGGCGACCAGCGACGCATCCATATAGGCGCCGCGCGCACCGCGCACCAGCAGGTACCAGGTGCCCGCCTGCGGCGCGGAAAAGGCGATCATCCTGGCGTCGCCGCCCGCAAGGTTTCTTGCATCGAAGGAGCTGGTCGAGGGCGGTTCGCCGAATCCGGCATAGATGTCGATGGCGTTGCCATTGTCGCCGCCGAAGACGCTGAACTGAAGATCGCGTGCACCTGCCGGAACCTGCATCTTGTACAGCCGCTCGCTGTCGCGTGCAGCGGTCAAGCCCTCAAGCACCACCCTGTTGAAAAGGACAGTCGGCGCGCGATTGTGGAAGTAGAGGAAAACAGCGCCGACAAGAGCAAGTGCAAGGAGCGGCCATGCCAGAAACCGGATTCGCTTCATGAGTCCTCGAGATCAAAACGCGTGGCTCCATTCAAGCATCGAACCGGAAACGGCGATGTGTTCTTGATCAAGCAACCCGTGCGATTCCGCTGACATGCAGGGACGCCGCAAGGCCTCCCTGCAGGGAAGGCGGCGGCGCCGGCGCGCCGCTTTGGAAGAATCGCCAGCGCTCATCCGCACCGGCGTTTTGCTCACCAGCCGTAGCGTTCGGCGGCCCTGCGGTACACCAGGCCGGCCAGCGCGATGTCTTCGAGGCCCACGCCGATCGCCTTGTAAATCACGATGTCGTCAGGCGCTCTCTTATAGTCACTCGTTCCTTCGACGATCGGCCCGAGTTCGCGCACCTTGTCCCAATCGACAATCCCCGGTGCGCACAGCACGAGGTCGCCTGCCTCCTGCTGCGCCTGCGGCTTCCATTCGACGACCAGCGCATCGGCTTTTTGAATGGCAACATCATCCAGCTCGCGCACATCCTTCTTGCTCGCGCCGACCGCTGCGACAAATACGCCGGGCTGCAGCAGATTGCCGGAAAACAATGGCGTCTTGGCACGCGTGACGGTGACCACGACGTCAGCGCCGCGCGCGGCATCGTCGATGCTCACGGCGCGTGTCGGCACGCCGGTTGTCTGCGTCACGTACTCGGCAAATGCCGTCTGGTCGCCGATGCCGGCAACCAGGATTTCCTTGAACGGGCGCACCTGAAGCAGGGCGGGGATATGGGACTTTGCCTGCACACCGGTGCCGATCACCGCGAGCGTGGCCGCATCGCGTCGCGCGAGCGCATCGGTTGCCACCGCAGTAGCGGCGGCAGTGCGGAAGCCCGTCATCGTATCGGCCTCGATCGTCGCCAGCGGGCGGCCGTCTTCGGTGGAGAACAGCACGATCACGAAGCGGAACTGGCCGTTGATGGTGGTGTATACCTTGCAGCCGGTCACGCCGGAATCGGGCAGTACCGCACCCATCGTCGACAGCATGGTCGTGCCTGCCTGGGTCCGCACGCGCGCCTGCTGCGCGCTGCGGCTGATGGTGGAAAATGCCGAACGCATGGAGGCGATCGCATCCTCGTTGGTGATCAGTTCGGTGACTTGTTCGTTGGTGATGATTTTCATATCGGCTCGCTGGTGAGGTGATGTTGCAATGTGCTGCGTCATGCGCGGAAACGGAATGGCGCGTCGTCGATCGGCATCGTCTCGCCGGCGATGCGATGCGCGAGCATGTCGGCGCTGCCGCACGCCAGCGTCCATCCCAGCGCGCCATGGCCCACGTTGAGATACAGGTTGCTGATCGGCGACACATCGATGATCGGCACGCCGCTCGGCGTCGCCGGACGGAACCCGGTCCACGGCGACAGCGCTTCCCGCCCTGCCCCTTCGATACTGCCGGGGAATGTTTCCTCGACCGCCATGCTCAGTTCATTGACTGCACGATCCGGGATGTCGCGATTCATGCCGACCAGCTCGACGCGGCCCGCGACGCGCAGGCGGTCGCCCAGCCGGGCATAGACGATCTTTCTGGACAGGTCAGTGATGGACACTTGCGGCGCAGCCGAGTTTCCGGCGTTGAGCGGCACCGTGATGCTGTAACCCTTCAAGGGATAGACCGGCAGGCGGAAGCCGGCCTTGCGGGCAAAGGCCGCGCTCTCCACGCCCATCGCCAGCACGAACGCCTCGGCCTCGATGCGCCCGCCGGCAGTCTGCACCGAAGACAGCCGGCCATTGCGCATATCCATCCCCGTGACGGCAGTCGACGGCATAAAGCGGAAACCGGGTTTGGCCGCCATGGCATCCACCAGCCGCCGGCAGAACAAGGCACAGTCGCCGGCTTCCTCGCTCGGCGTATAGACGCCGCCCGCCCAGCGATGCGCCGCTGCCTGCAAGGCAGGCTCGATCTCGACGCAGCGGCGGATGTCGATGACTTCCTGCCGGCTGCCATGCTGCGCCTGAAAATCGACCTGCCGCTGCGCGGCCTGCAGACTCTTCTCGCTGCTGAACATGACGAGCTTGCCCGCGACGCGATGAAGGAAATCGAAAGGGATCGCATCCTGCAAGAGGCGCAGCTGCGAACGGCTGTGGTAGGCAAGATGCAGCAGATCGATCGTGGTCTTCTGCACGCTGTGCGCGTTGCACGCGGCAAGGAAGTCGAGCAGCCAGCGCCATTGCGCGGGATCCGCCTGGAACTTGAGCGTGAGCGGAGACGTGGAGCTGAACATGTAGTACGGCCACTGCTTCCACACCGACGGGTCGGCCAGCGGCGCGACATACGAATAACTGAGCTGCGCGCCATTGCCGAAACTGACTCCCGCACCGGGAGCCGGCATCGCATCCAGCATGGTCACCTGATGGCCGGCTTCCAGCAGTTTCCAGGCCGAGGTCGTGCCGATGACGCCGGCACCCAATACGCAAATATGCATCTGTACAGCCTATGACAGAAAAATGTTAGCGGAAAGAAATGTCCAAACACTCCGAAGGCCGAGGTGCCTATGTACTGCGCAGCCCACCCGAAACTCAGATATGACAGGCCGGAAAGAAAACGGTCGATGCATGTCAAGCCAGGCACGGTTCGCGACCGCCCGCTTGCCCTCAATGGACGCGGCCCTTGTCCCCGGCAAATGCACTTCGTCGCCACCGTCGGACAAGGCATTGCCTCGCGCCGGAGACCATGGCTTGGGCGGCAAGCCGGTCCGAAAACGGATGCTGCACACATTTTCGGTGCAGGAGATAAGGGAATCAAATGATTAAATGCGCACGCCCTATAACCACGCACTATGCCGGGGGGATGGGCAAGCGGAAGCTGAATGAAGCTGAAAACCGGTCCCATCGAAAAGGAAGCGGTTGCGCCGGAATGGGTGTCACTACCCGCGCAGATACCTAACGAAGAATTGCCGAACGCCATGCAAAGACATGGCAAGCAGAGAGGCGGGGTATGGTTCCTGAAAAACCGTATCAGGTGAGATGGTAGTCCACCGGCGTGAAAGGCCGGGGGATATTCTCCTCTGCAAGCGATTCTCTCAAGTTGATTTCAATGCCTCGGCAGATCGCTTCCAGCGGCAGGTCGTTGGCGGACACACCGAACGGTTCTTCAATCTCGTCGCCCAATGCATCCAGTCCGAAAAACGTATAGGCAACGATGCCAACGACGAACGGCGTCATGAAGCCGAGGGTGTCCACCAGTCCGAAGGGCAGCAGGAAGCAATACAGGTAGGCGGTCCGGTGCAACAGCAGCGTGTATGAAAAGGGAACGGGCGTATTCTTGATCCGTTCGCATGCCGCTCCGGCTGCCACCATCGCCGACAACGTGGCATCGATCGACGCCATCAAGACGCTGTCGACACGACCATCGTTCAGGCAACGTCGCAAATCTTCACCCATGCGCTCCATCAGAAAGTGCGGCTTGTGGGACACTTTTTCGATTTGCCGCCATTCGTCCGCCGCCAGCAAGGGCTTCAGTTCGGCGCTGCTATCGGAGTCGCGCAGATGGTGACGCAGCGCATGCGCAAAGGCGATGGCACGGTGGATCATGCGCGTTGGCACGTCGCCGTCACCGGCTTTGTCCGGTGACGCCGGTCCGATCAGGCTCAAGCATTGGCGGGAGAAATTGCGGCTCCGGATGACCAGCTCGCCCCACAGCTTGCGCCCTTCCCAGTAACGGTCATAGGCCGAATTGTTGCGAAAGCCGAGGAAGATCGCCAGCGGCAATCCCATCAGGGTGAAGGGAATCGCCGTCAGCGTGATCTTGTGGTGCATCAGCGCGCCACCGGTGAGCGTCACCATGATCGCCAGGACGGTCGTCACCAGCAGGCTCTTCCAGATCCGCGACAGAATCGATCCGCGCATCGTCAGGAAAAGCCTCAGCCCGGATGGCCGGTCACGGACGATCATGGACCGGGCCTTTGCATCGCGATGTGCAACAACGGTGGAACACAGAAACTCATTGTCGGAGCGATCGACAGCGCCGTTCAGGAATCAGGAAGCCAGCATGGTTTGCGAGGACTGATAACGCACATGCCAGGACAGGGCCTTCTCCAGCACGTGCGGTGTGTGGCCGCCGCCACGGCAGGCTTCCTCGAAGTAGGCGCGCAACTGTGGCCGATAGTCGGGATGGGCGCAGCGCTCGATGATCAGCGGCGCCCGTTCACGCGGGGCCAGGCCGCGCAGGTCGGCCAGTCCCCATTCCGTGACGAGGATATCGACATCGTGCTCGGTATGATCGACATGCGTGACCATCGGCACGACGCTGGAAATGCCGCCGTTCTTCGCCACCGATTTGCTGATGAACATCGACAGATGTCCATTGCGCGCAAAGTCGCCGGAACCGCCGATGCCGTTCATCATGCGGGTGCCGCCGACATGCGTCGAATTGACGTTGCCGTAGAGATCGAATTCCAGCGCCGTGTTCAGGGCGATGATGCCGAGCCGGCGCACGATTTCGGGATGATTGCTGATCTCTTGCGGACGCAACACGATCTTCGAACGGTAGTGCTCGATGTCGCGCATGAACTTGTCATGCATCGCCGACGACAGGGTGATCGATGATGCGGAAGCGAACGCCAGCTGGCCGGAATCGAGCAACGCGATGGCGCTGTCCTGCAACACTTCCGAAAACATCGTCATGTTGCTGAAGGGCGAGCCGATCAATCCATGCAGCACCGCGTTGGCGATGGTGCCGATGCCGGCCTGCAAGGGAAGAAGCTCCGCGCTCATGCGCCCTGCCTTGACTTCGCTTTCGAAAAACGCGATCACATGGCCGGCGATTGCCCCGGTTTCGGCGTCCGGCGGCAGATTGGTCGAGGGGCTGTCGGGACTATCGGTAATGACGATGGCGGCGATGCGCGCCGGGTCGATCGCGATGGTCGTTGTGCCGATGCGCTGCTGCGGACCGACCAGCGGGATCGGCGCGCGCAGAGGCCGATCGGCCGGCGTGTAAATGTCATGCAAGCCTTCCAGCGCCAGCGGCGTGCTGAGATTGATTTCGACGATGACCTGCCGCGCCTGCTGCACGAACGTGACGGAATTACCGACCGACATGGTGGGCACGATGCTGCCGTCTTCGGCAATGGCGGTGGCCTCGATCACGGCGATATCGACCGGCGCGATGCTGTGCGAGCGCAAGTGCTCGGCGGTCTCGGACAGATGCTGGTCAATGAACATGACTTCGCCGGCATTGATCTTGCCGCGCAGCGTGGCATCGGACTGGAACGGCAGGCGGCGCGCCAGCAGACCGGCCTCGGCCATCAAGCCATCGCTGCCGTTGCCGAGCGAAGCGCCGGTGATCAGGGTGAGGCGCAAGGGCTCGTGTCCGGCGCGTTCCGCCAATGCGGCTGGCATCGCCTTGGCATCGCCGGCACGGGTGAAGCCGCTCATGCCGACGGTCATGCCGTTCCTGAAAAGTTGCGCGGCTTCCTGCGCCGGCATCACTTTGCTCATGAGTCCGGCGTGACGAATACGATCTTGGTACATGGTAAGTGTCTCGATATTTCTAAAATGCATTTCTGCTATTCCGCTGCATTTTAAAATTCAACTATCGGGCGTCGCATGAATTAAAGTCGCAATGTCCAGTCGGATTTTTCATGTTCCACCTTCAGGAAAAGCGCCGTGGATATTCGCTCTCTCCGCTATTTCGTCGAGACTGTCCGGCTTGGCAGCTTTACCCAGGCTGCCGAGGCACTGCATGTCACGCAATCGACCATCAGCAAGATGGTGCGTCAGCTGGAAAACGAAGTGGGATCGCAATTGCTGATCCGCAATGGACGCAAACTGGCGCTGACGGACACCGGCCGCATCGTCTTCGAGCGCGGTCAGGAAATGCTGGCGACGATGCGTCAGTTGACACTGGAAGTGCGCGATACGCAGGCTTTGCGGCACGGCAGCCTGACGATCGGCATTCCGCCCATGATCAATCTGCTGTTCACGCCGGTGCTCAAGGCCTTTCGCGAGCGTCATCCGGATATCACGCTGAGCTTGCGGGAAGATACCGGTCAGGCCCTCGAACGCCAGATCGCCACGGGCGATCTGGAAATCGGCATGACGGTGCTGCCGGCCGATCCGGATCTGGACCTGGTGTCGGCACCGATCGCGAGCTACCCGATCTGGGCGCTGGCGCGGGCCGGCACGTTTCCCGGGCGTCGCGCCACGCTCTCTTTCAAGGCCTTGAACGACATGCCGCTGGTCTTGCTCAAGGATGATTTCGCGCTGACCCGCAGACTGCGCCAGGCTTTTGACGAGGCCGGCTTTGCGCCGAAGATTGCCGCGCAAAGCGGCCAGTGGGACTGGCTGGTGGCAATGGCATCTGCCGGGCTCGGCGTGGCGCTGCTGCCCGAACCCTTCATTAACCGCCTTGCGACCGGGCGCCTGGACGCCATTCGCCTCGTTGAGCCGGAAGTGTCATGGCAGGTTGCCCAGATATGGAATGGCCGCTATTTATCGCACGCCGCCGGTGCATGGCTGAAGGTGTGCCAGGATGTTCTGGATACCCGGCCTGCTCATTGAGTATTGCGGACTCGCGCGTTCATGAATGAATGCGTTCCGCCCTGAATCATCGCGCCCTATCGAAGGAGCTTCATCGTGTTTGACGCGACTTCACTCGCGGCCGTCCTGAAGCATTCCACGAAACGGCGCAACTGCACCGACATCTCGGCGCCCTCGACGCGCAGCACGCGGATCGGCATCGCGAGTGGCGGCGATATCTTCAGCACATCGACGCGGTTGATATCGGCCGAAGCCGCGGTATAGGCATCCACCAGCGCCGAGCCGATTCCGTGCTGCGCCAGCGCCAGCGCGGCATGATAGGTTTGCACCGTGATTCCCGCAGGGTGTTCCACGCCGGCCTCGCGCCGTACTTCATGCAGCACCGCGCCCAGATGATCGCCGAGGTCGTGCATCACGACCGGCTTTTCGATCAGGTCCAGCAAGCTGATTTCGCCTGCATCGGCGAACGTACCCTTCGGCGCGACGCAGTAGGCTTCGGCATCGCTCAGGATTTCCTCGCTCAGCGCGGGATGCTGCGCGCGCCCGAACGCGAAGCCGATGTCCGCCTCCCGCAATGACAGCGCGGTGACGATCTCGCTCGAATTGAGCATGCGCACCGCAACGGGAATATCGGGATTGGCGTCACGGAACAACGCCAGCGCGCGCGGCAGCACGGCCTGTCCCAGCGTCGGCACCATCAGTACCTTGATCTGCGCAGCAGTGCCGGTTCTCAGATTGGCGGCCAGTTTCTGCACCGCGCCCAGCTGCTTGAAAAGCTTGTCGACCTCGACGTAGAGCAGCACCGCTTCCCGCGTGGGCACCAGTCTGCTCTTCGAGCGGTCGAACAATGGAAAGCCCAGCTGCAGCTCCGCGTGCTGCAGCGTCCTGGTCACGGCGGGCTGGGTAACGTTCATCAGGCGGGCGGCAGCGCTGACCGATCCTGTCAGCATGACAGCATGGAAGGCCTCGACATGACGCATCTTCATTTTGCACTCCACAACAAATCCGGGCATGAAGCGCAGAAGTGTATATGAAGATACTTCGGAAGAGATTCAGCGACGTTGCCTTGACATGATTGCAGTTGCCAAAACGATATTGTCGATGCGCTGAAATGTCGGGCCTGCCGGGAAGCTTGAAATGATCGTCCGCGTCGCAAGAGCTTGCCCGATCATTTCAGGAATTGCGCAACGCAAGCGTCCTGCGCCCCATGGCTTCTGCCGCATCGTGCTCGGAGTGCTCCGGGTACGCGTGCTCGTCTCCTTCGTCTCCTATTACATGCACCTTGAAATAGGCAACATCGCGCGCCAGCGCCGCAGCGTGCTGCTGCAATCCTTCCGCTGCCTGCGCCGCCTCCTGCACCATTGCCGCATTCTGCCGGGTCACCAGATCCATCTGCTTCACCGCCCGATCCGCGCTCTCGATGCCGATAATCTGCTGCTCGCTGGCGCGCGCGATCTCTGCAATGAAACTGTTCACGCTGCGGATCGACTGCAGGATGTTCTGCATCGCATTGCCGGCCTCGTCGACCAGCCGTGTGCCGTGCTGCACGTTGCTTTCCGATTCGTCGATCAGGTGCTTGATCTCCTTTGCGGCCGCAGCGGAACGTTGCGCAAGCGCCCTGACCTCGGTTGCCACGACGGCAAAACCCCGACCCTGCTCGCCGGCGCGTGCCGCTTCGACCGCCGCATTGAGCGCAAGGATATTGGTTTGAAATGCAATGCCGTCGATGACGCCGATGATGTCGGAGATCTTGCGCGAGCTTGCATCGATCGCACCCATGGTCTGGATGACTTTTGCCACGACCTCGCCGCCTTCCGTCGCGCTGTCCTGCGCGGTGCCGGCCAGCTCGCTCGCCTGCCGGGCGCTTTCCGCATTGCCGTGCACGGTGTCGTTCAGTCTGGAAATGGAAGACACGGTTTCCGTCAGCGCGGCTGCCTGCTGCTCGGTGCGTGTCGCGAGATCCGTGTTGCCTTCGGCGATGGCACCGGAACCTGCTGCCACGAATTCCGTGGTCCGGCGGATTCTGCCGACGGTGGCTGCCAGCTGCTGCTGCATCGTCTTCATCGCAAACAGCACGCTATGCCGGTCATTGCCATTGACCGCGATGACCGCCGTCAAATCGCCGGAGGCAATCGTGCGCACCACGTCGCTGGAGTAAACCGGCTCCCCGCCCAGCTGCCTGTAGAGCGTGCGAATGAGGATATAACCTGCTGCCGCCGCGGCCAGGCCCGCGACCAGAATCGTCGCCAGCATCAAGGCACGGATGGACGTGTAGCGTACGCTTGCCTTCTCGTATTCGTCCCTGGCGCCTTCCACCTGATACTTCCGCAAGGCGCGCAGTTCAGCGTTTACCGGTTGCAACAGTGGAACGATTCTGGTCTTCAACAGCTGGTTCGTGCCGTCGAGGTCGAGCACTGCCAGCGATGCCAGTGCGGGCTCCAGACCTTCCTTGATCAGTTTCGCTTGCGCCGCCTTCAAACGGGCGGAACTTGCCGCTTCCTCGGATGACAACGTCGTTGCCATGTAGGCCGCCAGCAGCGTCGAGGATTCCGCGATGTTTTTTTGCACCTGCGCGGTTTTGGAGTTGACTTGATCCGGCATCGGATCCAGCAGCGCGGAAGCGATGGCCAGATGGCTGCCTTGCACAAGCTGCTCGACCGCGTTCAGGTTGTTGAAGGCGATCGTTCTGTTTTCATAAACGCTCTTCAGGCCGTCATTGGATTTCTGCATGCCGTAGAGCCCGAGAAACCCGATGCCGCAGGCGAGTACGACAAGCAAAGCCAACACGCTGATCAAGCGAAACCTGACAGTCATCTTCGTCCTTTCGGAGGCAAGCCGCAAAACGGAAACGCATCACCGATCCATGCCATTGTCGTGCGCAATGGATGGACTAAAAAGAACAGGCGCACCAACCAGTGCGCCTTGTAGCGCGCTGCCTCAGTGAATGATCTTGGCGAGGAAGTCGCGTGCGCGTTCGGAGCGGGGGGCGCCGAAGAAGTCGTCCTTGGCGCAGTCCTCGACGATGGCGCCGCGGTCCATGAAGATCACGCGGTCGGCCACCTTGCGGGCGAAGCCCATCTCGTGCGTCACCACCATCATCGTCATGCCATCCTGCGCCAGCCCCACCATCACGTCCAGCACCTCGTTGATCATTTCCGGGTCCAGCGCCGAGGTCGGCTCGTCGAACAGCATCGCGATCGGGTCCATCGACAGCGCGCGCGCGATCGCCACCCGCTGCTGCTGGCCGCCCGACAGCTGGCCCGGGAACTTGTCCTTCTGCGACAGCAGGCCGACCCGGTCGAGGTACTTCAGGCCCTTCTCGGTGGCCTCCTCCTCGCTGCGTCCGAGCACCTTGACCTGGCCCAGCGTCAGGTTCTGCCGGATCGACAGGTGCGGGAACAGCTCGAAGTTCTGGAACACCATGCCGATCTTCGCGCGCAGCTTCGACAGGTTGGTCTTCGGGTCGCCCACCGACACGGTATCGACCAGGATCTGCCCCTTCTGGAACGGCTCCAGCCCGTTGACGGTCTTGATCAGGGTCGACTTGCCCGAGCCCGACGGCCCGCACACCACCACCACGTCGCCCTTGGCCACGCTGGTGGTGCAGTCGGTCAGCACCTGGAAGCTGCCGTACCACTTGCTCACGTCTTTCATTTCAATCATCTTGCTCTCCTGCATTCTGTGTTCGTTTCACGGATCGGGTAGGCCGCGGCTTATCGGATGATGGCGACGCGCTGCTGCAGCCGCCGCACCAGCCACGACAGCGCGTAGCAGATGATGAAGTACACCACCGCCACGAACAGGTACATCTCGACCAGCCGGCCGTCGCGCTGCGCCACCTTGGAGGCGGCGCCGACGAAGTCGGTGATCGACAGCACATACACCAGCGAGACGTCCTGGAACAGCACGATGGTCTGCGTCAAGAGCACCGGGATCATGTTGCGGAACGCCTGCGGCAGCACGATGGTGCCCATGGTCTGCCAGTAGTTCATGCCGAGCGCGTAGCCGGCCCACACCTGGCCGCGCGGGATCGACTGGATGCCGGCGCGCATGATCTCGCAGTAGTAGGCCGCCTCGAACAGGATGAAGGTGATCAGCGAGGAGGTGAAGGCGCCGACCCGCACCGGTTCGCTTGAGCCGATCAGCCACGCGCCGATGTAGGGCACGAGGAAGTAGAACCAGAAGATCACCAGCACCAGCGGGACCGAGCGGATCAGGTTGACGTAGGTGGTGGCCGCCGTCGAGATCAGCCGGTTGCTGGACAGGCGCATCATCGCCAAGAGGGTGCCGAGGATGATGCCGCCGATCATGGCCAGCGCGGTCAGTTCCAGCGTGAAGGCCATGCCGGTCTGGAACAGGTAGACCCAGGAGCGCTCGATGACGTCGAAGTCGAAATTGCCGAACATGGTCAGTGCCCTCCCGCGCCGGCGGTGCCGGTGGTGATGAAGCCGGGCACGGCGACCCGCTTCTCGATGAAGCGCATCAGGTTGACCACGATCACGTTGACCACGATGTAGATGAGGGTGGCGGCGGTGAAGGCCTCGAACACCTGGAACGAGAATTCCTGCATCGAGCGCGCGCGCGCGGTCAGTTCCATCAGGCCGATGGTGAGCGCCACCGCGCTGTTCTTGATGATGTTGAGAAACTCGCTGGTGAGCGGCGGGATGACGATGCGAAACGCCATCGGCAGCAGCACGTGGCGGTAGGTCTGCGGCAGCGTCAGGCCGAGCGCGGTGCCGGCCATCTTCTGGCCGCGCGGCAGCGCGTTGATGCCGGCCGAGACCTGCACCGCCACCCGCGACGAGGTGAAGAAGCCGAGGCAGATGACGGCGGTGACGAAGGCCGCGTCCGGACGCGACTTGAGCCAGTTGCCCAGCGCCTCGGGCACCAGTTCCGGCATCACGAAGTACCACAGGAACATCTGCACCAGCAGCGGGATGTTGCGGAACAGCTCGATGTAGCCGTCGGCCACGCGCGCCGCGGTCCGGTTCGGCATGGTGCGGATGGTGCCGACGATCGCGCCCAGCACCAGCGCCATGATCCACGCCGACAGCGCCGTCGCCAGCGTCCACATCAGCCCCGACCACAGCGTGTCCATGTACGTCCCCATCCCGTCAGGCGACGCCTCCCAGAAGATCCGCCAGTTCCAGTTGTAATTCATGTTCTCTTGCTTCTGTAGGAAATTGTTTGTTCGATTCGTTTATTCGAATCGGTTATTCGATAAGCCTGGCAGCCGCAGCCGCCGCGAAAAAACCTGCTGCCGTTCGCACGATATTTTGTGCAAAGCAGCAATCCATCCATCTCAAAATAAAACGGGAGGCATGCGCCCCCCGTTCGGATTCACGCTCTATGCAGAATCAATGCAGCACGTACGCAGCCGGATCGCCGGAATCGGTCGGCTTCGCGAAAACCGCCTTCAATTCCTTGCTCATCGGGACGTTCAGGTTGATGCCCTTCGGCGGGATCGCCGACATGAACCATTTCTTGTAGATGGCCTCGACATCGCCGGAGGTGTACACCTTGGAGATCGCGGCATCGACCACCTTCTTGAATGCCGGGTCGTCGCGACGCTGGATGATGGCGTATGGCTCGACCGACAGCGCTTCATCCGTGATCGCGTAGTCGTTCGGTGCCTTCGAGCTGGCCGCCAGCGATGCCAGCAGGATGTCGTCCATCGCGAACGCCACCGCACGGCCGGTTTCGACCATCAGGAAAGCTTCGGCGTGATCCTTGGCCGCCAGGATGTTCATGCCGAGGTTGCGCTCGGCGTTCAATGCCGTGATCTGCTTGATGTTGGAGGTGCCGGAAGTCGAGACGATGGTCTTGCCCTTCATGTCGGCCAGCGACTTGATGTTGGCCGACTTCTTGGCCAGCAGACGGTTAGCGGTGATGAACATGGTCGGTGCAAACGACACCTGCTTCTGGCGCTCCAGGTTGTTGGTCGCCGAACCGCAGCTCAGGTCGATGGTGCCGTTGGCGATCAGCGGAATGCGGGTTGCCGACGTGACCGGGGTCATCTTGATGTTCAGCGACGTCATGCCCAGCTGCTTCTGGATCGCGTTGGCCACCTTCATGCACAGGTCGATCGAGTAGCCTTGGTACTGCTGCTTGTCATCGATGTACGAGAATGGAATGGAGGAGTCGCGCACACCCAGATTCAGCGTGCCGTTTTCCTTGATTCTCTTGAGCGTCGGGCTTTCCTGCGCCTGCGCCGCTCCGGCGATCATTCCTGCTCCAAGCAATACCGCGATCAACTTTGTCAATTTCATGACGTCTCCTGAAAATGCTGCATTCAAAAAAATAACAGTACGGACATGTACTGCATGCAAGTCTTGTTCCCGCTAAACAAACCGGGACGAACATGATGCTAGAGCAATGTATCAACGTTCATCCAATGCTTTGTTAGCACCGGTGTATGCATAAAATGCATGGCCTCGGGAGAGGACCGGCGACGGAAGCAAGCATGACGGCCAGGACGCATCGTTACGGTGCAGGGATGTGCGCCGCAATGATGCGCCTTGCGCCATCATGCGTGATCGTAACCGATCGGCGCAGGCCGTCAATGACGGCCTGCGCGATAAATCGGTCACTCACTGTGCGGTGGCCGCAGCCGGGCCGGAGGACTCGCACCGGTCCATCGGGATCGTGCAAGTGATCTCTGCATGGCAGTCGACGATGATCCTGGGCGGATCGTCCTTCGGGCGCTGACGGGGTCTCATGCCCTTCATCTGCGCCCACAATGACACATCCTTTTTTTCGCACTTCTTGGGGCCCATCGTGAATCCGGGCCCGCCGGGACGTCCTTCCAGGGGATTACCCGAACGCTGTCTGCAGGTGCGTTCCGCGTTGCGGATCACCTGCGCCATGGCATCCGCCTCGTCCTCTGCATTCCAGGATGCGGCGGTCGTTTTGTAACGCTCCGTGGTGCAATTTCGCCTGGGCTTGGGTTGCGCGGGTTCCTGCGGCTTTGGTTGCGCCGCTGCGGCGGCCTGTTGCATGCGCACATACGCCTCGGCCTCGGCGCGGCGGTGATCGCCCCCCATCCTGGCTGCCTGCGCATCGACCGCTGCATCGAACTCGGCCTTGGCGCGCGCCTTCTCGGCATCCTGCCGGTCCCGTTCTGCGCGTTCCGCCGGTGTGCAGTAAGCCCGGTTGCTTGCACAGGTGTTACGGGGCATGGTCAGAATAATCCCCTGCGGCTCGGCGGCGACACTCGCCGGCATCACGTTCGCCAGAACCGCAGCGAGCAGCAAATGTCCGATGGATGGTCGAAGGCTGGCGATCATGTGCCTTCCTAGAATCCGGTGCCGCCGGTGGCGTCGCATGCCGCCCGCAGGAATTCCATCGCAAAGCCGACGCGCTTGGCGAGGGCATCGGACGGCAGGACCAGCAGCAAGGAGCTATTGGGTTTGCTTATGTAACTATCCTGCACGCCCTTCAAGATCTCCACTCTGTTGTCGTCCCTGACCTTGACTTGCGCCACCGTTTTCCAGTCAATCTTGAACGGCGGAGCGGCGGGAAGGAATTCCCTGGATTCCCAATTCGTGTAGTTGTTCGGGGCGTCTTCAAAGGTCCGCGGGTGACGACTGCTATCGATGATCATCGTGCATGTACCTGACGGCCCCTGTTGCGCCGAATGGATCTTGTTGGAGGCAAACGCCTTGGTGATTGTCTTGTCGCGCCTGTCACTGCGACGCACCTCATTCCCCTCGAAAACGTGCCAACCAAGACCGACATCGATTGCCACGAAGGAGGAACCCTGGCCGAGCACCATGCTGATGAATTGTTGCGCTCCTTCCGGCGTCTGCTTGACCGGAGCTTGCGGCGCTTGCGAATAGGCTGGATTCTGGATGAGAAAAAACGTGGCGGTGGCAATCAGGGCAGCGCGAAGCATCAAGTCCTCCTTCCGGACACAATCAAAAAAGTTGTGCCGATCTTAACGTAGGCAGCACAGTCGGTGCAACGACCTCATCCGCGCATCCCGGCTGGGACACCACAGTGAACGCAGCTTGCACGACATCTGCCGAGGCGCGCCTGGACGCGCGTACGCGAGCGCGCATTTCCACCTCGTCGGTGGTTAACGAATTGATAATTCTCCAGCCCGGGATGAAACACGCGTCACGCTTGAACGACAGCCGTGGCGGAATGAAGATGCGAACGCGCTTGCAGCTGTCGCGCCAACAGCAAGCGCCGCCGCCCGCATGAAAAAAGGGCGCGCATCGCCGCGCTGACGCTGCCCGTGCCGGCAGCTGCGCGGGCGATGCACGCCCTCTGCGGTCTTTCTGAAACGCTTAATTGCTTTCCAGCAGAGTCCTGAGCTTTTCCGAGCGCGAGGCGTGACGCAGCTTGCTCATCGCCTTCGCCTCGATCTGACGGATGCGTTCGCGCGTGACGTCGAACTGCTTGCCGACTTCTTCCAGCGTGAAGTCGCTCGCCATGTCCACGCCGTAGCGCATGCGCAGCACCTTCGCTTCGCGCGCCGGCAGGCTGTCGAGCACTTCGCGGATCACGTCACGCATGGAGGCATGCAGCGCGGCCTCGGCCGGCGCGAGGTTGGATTCGTCCGGGATGAAGTCGCCCAGCAGCGCGTCGCCGTCGTCGCCCATCGGCATGTCCATCGAAATCGGCTCTTTCGCGATCTTCATGATCTCGCGGATCTTCTTTTCCGGCATGTCCATCTTCGCCGCGAGCGTCGCCAGATCGGGTTCCGATCCGGTTTCCATCAGCACCTGGCGCGTGATCCGGTTCATCTTGTTGATCGATTCGATCATGTGCACCGGCACGCGGATGGTGCGCGCCTGGTCCGCGATGGCGCGCGTGATGGCCTGGCGGATCCACCATGTCGCATAGGTCGAGAACTTGTAGCCGCGCCGGTATTCGAACTTGTCCACCGCCTTGAGCAGGCCGATGTTGCCTTCCTGGATCAGGTCGAGGAATTGCAGGCCGCGGTTGACGTATTTCTTGGCGATCGAGATCACGAGGCGCAGGTTGGCCTCGGTCATTTCGCGCTTGGCCTGGCGCGTGCGCGATTCCCCGGTGATCATCTGCTTGTTGATGCGGCGCAGTTCGGCCAGCGGCATTGCCACGCGCTCTTCGAGCGCTGCCAGCCTGGTCTGGTATTCCTTGATCGCGGGCGCGTTGCGGCGCAGGACCGCGCAGTAGGCTTGCGGCGCGTCGGCTTCGCCATCGACCCATGCGGGATTGGTTTCGTTGCCGGGGAAGGATTCGATGAAATGGGCGCGTGGCATGCCGCACTTGTTGACGGCCACATCCAGGATCTTCCGCTCGAAGCGGCGCATCTCGTCGACCTGCGCGCGCAGCGTGTCGCACAGTTTCTCCACCACCTTCGCGCCAAAACGCATTTCCAGAAATTCGCTCGAGATCGCCTGCTGCGCGAGCAGGTAGGCGCTGGAACCGTAGCCGCCGCCGGCATTGGCCTTGCGCATGCGCTCGAACTGGGCCGACACGGCAGCGAACTTTTGCAGTGCGGACTTGCGCAGCTCGGCGAGCTGCTGCTCCGACAGGCTGGCGGAACCGGCTGCCGGCGTATCATCTTCCTCTTCCAGCACGTCTTCGAGCTCGTCTTCGTCGTCTTCGTCGGCAGCGGCCTTGTTCGCGACCACTACCGGCTCGCCCGCGTTCGCATCGACCAGGCCGTCGATCAGGTCGTCGATCTTGATTTCATCCTTTTCGACCTGTCCGGCCAGCGCCAGCACTTCCGCGATCGTCGTCGGGCATGCGGAGATTGCCTGCATCATGTCGCGCAGGCCGTCCTCGATGCGCTTGGCGATCTCGATTTCGCCTTCGCGGGTCAACAGTGGCACCGATGCCATTTCGCGCATGTACATGCGCACCGGATCGGTGGTGCGGCCGAAATCGGAATCGACCGCCGACATCGCGGTGGCGACCGCCGCTTCGGCCTCGTCGTCGCTGGTGACGGTGACCACGCTGTCCGACAGCATCAGCGTCTCGGCATCGGGCGCCTGTTCGCACACCTGGATGCCCATGTCGTTCAGCGTGCCGATCAGGCCTGCAATGGCTTCGGGATCGGCGATGTTTTCCGGCAAATGGTCGTTGATTTCGGCATGCGTGAGAAAGCCGCGATCCTTGCCGAGCTTGATCAGCAGCTTGATCTGCTGACGCCGCGCTTCGAGGTCGCCCTCGTTCACGCCCTCTTCGGCACCCTTTATCTGGCGCGTCCTCGCCTTCGACGCGGCTTTCAGTTCGGAGCGTTCGACGGCATTCAGCGCGGCGATCTCGTCGTTTTCCGGCTGGAATTCGGAGGGACGGCGGCCGCGCCGGCCCGGCACCTTGGCCGATGGCAGCACATAGCCGGAGGTGTCGATCGCCGCCAGCGAGGCCGCATCCGAAATGTGGACGGTCGCCGCCTCCGCGCTCTTCGCCTGCGTGTCGGCGGCGGGCACGACGGGTGCCTTCGCTGTTGACTTGCGGACGACCACGCTCTTCTTCTTTGCATCGGCCGGCACTGCGGCCGGCGCTGCGACCGGCGGCGCGTCCGGCACCGATGCCTCAACTGTTGATGCCTCTGCCGACGCTTCCGCAACTGGCACCGCAGCGCTGTCCTGGACGACCCGCCGCACACGTCCCTTGGTAATGACGGTGACGTTGGTCGGGCTTTGCAGCGGATCGACCACATTGGCAATGGTGCGCGCCGCCTTTTGCAATGCGGGGGCAGCCGGCTCGGAAGTCGTTGCGGCAATCGTCGATTTGGTCACTGTCTTTTTGGCGGTCAGCGAGAGAGTTTTGGCGGTCTTGGTCATTGCGTCAATATTATGGGTGGCACGCGTTGCATCGGTTGGCAACTCGGCATGCCGAAAACGGGGTCATTCAGTTTCATGCGTGGAAAACCATCGCACACGGTTCCCCCATATAGGGCAGCGTGCGGCGATTTCAATGCAGGGCACCGCTATTTTTTCGGGATTGGATCTGGATGAAATGCGAGTCACAGGACGGCGAATGGTTCAAAAAACAGTCCGCCGCAACAGCAGAATTTTTTTACAGACAGCGTAAAAATAAAAGGTCGAGATTATGTTGCAATATGGAAATCGTGTCCAATTGTTCCGCGAAATATCTGTCATCAATTTCGTGAATATGCATGGCACGCCGAACCGGGATTATATGCCGGCATACCATTCATAGCCTTCGTCCTCCCAATAGCCCCCCTTCCCGCCGCCGATCTTGTCAAAACTGCTGACCAGTTCGAGCGCCATGATGTACTTCGGCATCTTGTATCCGAGCTGACGCTCCACCCGCAGCCGCACCGGCGCACCGTTCGCCACCGGCAGCGCCTTGTCATTGAGTTCATAGGCGAGCAGCGTCTGCAGGTGATACGCGTCGTCCATGTCGATGCTTTCGTAATACTTCGTGCCGGCCTCGTCCATCGGGTCCGCGCAGTAGAACACCACATAGCGCGCTTCCGGCGTCGGCGCGACGCTGTCGAGCAGGGCGGAAAGGCGCGCGCCCTTCCACTTGCCGATCGCGCTCCAGCCCTCGACGCAATCATGGCGCGTGATCTGGGTTCTGGATGGCAATGCGCGCAGTTCTTCCAGCGAAAACGTGCGCGGATGCGCGACCAGTCCGGACACCTTGAGCTGGTAAGTGGCAAAGCCGTTGGCGACGAGCATCTGATAAAAGCGGTTGCTCGGATTGGCGGTACCGTTGCTGCGAAAGGTCGGCGACAGGTCTGCCACGTCGAATTCCTGTGCCATCGAGGCGCGCGGCGTCACCAGCTTCTGCGCGGCCTGCGTCAGCTTTTCCGCGCTCTTGAGGATGGGCGGAAACCATTCGGTGCGCGACAGGCGATCGCAACCGGCCAGCAGCACCGAACCGCAGGCAGCCAG
Organism: Noviherbaspirillum cavernae; assembly: GCF_003590875.1. Lineage (NCBI taxonomy): Bacteria > Pseudomonadati > Pseudomonadota > Betaproteobacteria > Burkholderiales > Oxalobacteraceae > Noviherbaspirillum > Noviherbaspirillum cavernae. The sequence goes on along the minus strand of NZ_QYUN01000003.1, from coordinate 699,733 downwards.
CGCGCGCAGCAGAAATTTCCGCCGCGCCGGATCATTTGAGGGATCACTCTTTTTCATCGCGGGCCTCCGCCGTGCGCAACCGGTAAATGCCGGTAAACATCGAACGCAAATGGTTCCAGAAGCCGCTGACGACGACTTCGAAGACATGGATCAGGACGAATGCAACCAGTATCCATGCCGCCAGAAAATGGATCGTGCGTCCCGACTGCCGGCCGCCGAACACATCGACCCAGCCGGGGAACAGCGCATTGAGGCGCGGCGACATCGACCAGCCGGTGACGATGATCAGCGGCAGCACGCCGAAGATGATGATCAGATAGGCGAGCTTTTGCAGCACGTTGTAATGCTTTTCGGCCTCGCCCACCGGATGGCGGAACAGCACATGCTCCTTGATCGATTTCCCGATGGAACGCCAATCCCGCGCATCCGGCGTCAGGTCGCGCAAGAGATGCCGGCTGAAGACCGAATAGAGCACATACGCGACGCCGTTGAGCACGAACACCCAGGCAAAGAAGAGATGCCAATGACGCCCGCGCGCCAGCCATTGCACGTCCGGCAGCGTCGCCCACGCCGGGAAGCCGCGTTCGACGACCTTGCCGTTCGGCGCTTTCGAAGCGCCGAGGATGCCGGTAGTGAAGAATTCGTGGCCCAGGATCGTGGTGATGCCGGACAACTCGCCGTCCTGCGATGGCCTTGCATACATCTCCAGCACGGGAGGTTGGCCGGTATAGGACGATTTCCCCCAATACAGCGCCGGGTGCGCGTTGAAGATTTGCAGTCCGCTCATCAACAGCGCGATCACCGCGATGACATTGATCCAATGCATGATCCGTACCGGCAGGGAATGTCGGCGGTACAGCGATGGATCGTCGGGAACAGAGGCGGACATCTAGTGTCCTGTTTCGCAAATTCGTTGCATAAAAGTTGACGAGAATCGTGCCGATACCGCGTCAAAAATGCTCGCAAGGCATCAGCCTTGCTGCGCTTTCTTCCTTGTCTCGCCCCGATTTCGTCACTTTTCTTTTGCAACGAACTTGCGAAACAGGACACTGGCACCTCGCGGCGGGATGCGGCAAGAAGCCGCAGGACACAGATCACTATACGCCGCGCCGGAAAATCCGCAGTGCGAATCGATTTTCGATATCGATCGCATCAAGCGCGGCTGCTGGCCTTGCACAGGCAGCGCTCCGCAGAGGCGAGGGGCCAACTTTTCCAGCGTTGCGTTGTCAAATGGATGCATCAGGAGTTCAACATGAATCGCCGCCGCGTGCTGTGCGGTGCGTCCGGTATCGCCCTCGCGTATATGTTCCCCGCGCTGGCGAAAGATGACGCGCCTTCTTTCCCGCTCGTGAAATCGAAAGCCGAATGGAAGACGCTGCTGCCTGCGCAAAGCTATCGCGTCCTGTTCGAGGAAGATACCGAGCGACCCGGCTCCAGTCCGCTCAACCACGAGAAACGAAGCGGCACTTTCATTTGCGCGGCATGCAATCTGCCCTTGTTCGACAGCGCGGCAAAGTACGACAGCGGGACCGGCTGGCCCAGCTTCCATGACGCGCTGCCAAGTGCTCTGGGAATGAAAACCGATTACAAGATGATCGTGCCGCGCACCGAATATCATTGCGCCCGCTGCGGCGGCCATCAAGGACACCTGTTCAACGACGGCCCCAAACCGACTGGCTTGCGTTACTGCAATAACGGCGTCGCACTGCGCTTCGTCCCGAAAGGGGAAGCGCTGCCGAAGTTGCGCACCTGATGCCCTGCGCGCCTACTTCGACTGCAGCGACACGGCCGCGCGCGTCAACTGCGCCGCGATCATGTCCGTGTTGGCGGTAATGCCTTGCGCCAGCAATTCATCCCGCAGCTTCATGAAATGCGAAAAAACGATGGCGATCCGCCTGGCCTGATCGTCCCTGAAGGAAAAGCTGTGCTGCAACTGCTCGACCGTGCGCCCTATCGATGTGTCGCTCATGGTGATTCCTTTCGTTTCTTCGCAGGAAATGCCGGTTTCAATTGGACAAGAACATACGAAACTGCGCCGCAGAAACCGTCCTTGTATCGTCCTTGTGTATCTCACTGGAGTTTTTAACCTGGCTCATTGGTGAGGGATTGAGCTACATCACTTTTTGTTCCGCGAAACAGGTCAAATCCGCGCGATGATTTTCTGCCGCTTCGGCAAACATCAGGCGTGAATCTTGCAGCGAGAGTGACATGCGTCGCAGTGTCAAAATCACGCTGGGAAGTTTGCTTGTCGTCCTCATGCTGATCGCTTGCGGATTGGTCGTCCTTGCAGCTTTTGACTGGAACCGCATCAAGCCGTACATCAATGAACGCGCGAGCGAAGCGGCAGGCCGGCCCTTTGCCATCAATGGCGACCTGTCATTGAGCTGGGAAAGGCCGGTGCGGCCGCTGACAGGCGAGCGGCGTCTGTTGCCATGGCCGCATCTGCGCGCGCATGACGTCACGCTTGCCAATCCGGATTGGGCGACAACCGGGCCGATGATGGCGCGCGTGCAACAAGTCGATTTCACGATAGAACTGCTGCCGCTGCTGCGCAAAATCATCAACGTCAATTCGCTCCTGCTGACCGAGCCGCAATTGGTACTGGAGCAGGACAAGGAGCGCCGGAACAACTGGACCTTGCCGAAACGCGAAGACGAGTCCGAATGGCAGATCGCATTGCACGACCTTGCGCTTACCAGGGGAACCGTGCGTCTGCTCGATGCGGTCAAGCGCGCCGACATCACTGCGCGGATCGATACGCTTGCCGAAGGTGAACACCCCGGCGGCATCCGCTGGCAGCTCGATGGGAAATTCAATGGCGAACGCCTGACCGGCAGCGGGGTGGCCGGCGCCTTGCTGTCACTGCAGCGGCACGACGTTCGATATCCCGTGGAAGCGGAACTGAAGATCGGCAACACCGAAATCACGATCGACGGCACATTCACCGACCCCGCCCGTTTCAGCGAACTCGATGTCGACGCCCGGGTGCTGGGGGCCAGCATGGCGCAGCTGTTTCCGCTGATCGGCGTGCTGCTGCCGGAGACGCCGAAGTTTTCGACCGCAGGCCGGCTTGTCGGCAGGATAGGAGGCGGCAATACACATCTGCGCTATGAAAAGTTCACCGGCAAGGTCGGCTCCAGCGACCTGCGCGGCACGCTCGAATACGTTCAGCAAAAGCCGCGCTCGCTGCTGCGCGGCGAAGTGGTGTCGAACTACCTGAATCTGAACGATTTGCGCGTCCTGCTCGGCACCGATTCACCGGAAGAACAGAAAAAGCGCGGTGCCACCTTCAAGCAGCCACCCGGCAAGGTTCTGCCGGTCGAGCCGTTCAGGACCGACCGCTGGACCGGCATTGATGTGCAGGTGCAGTTCACGGGAGCGAAGATCGTGCGCGCGACGGAATTGCCGATCGACAATCTGGTGGCAAGGATTCAGCTCGACAATGGCGTGCTGGCCATGAGACCGCTGAATTTCGGCGTGGCCGGCGGCAGGCTGACATCGGATCTGGAAATCAACGGACGCGGCAAACCGGTCAAGGCGCAAATGAACATCGCGGCGCGCGGACTGCACCTCAAGCGGTTGTTCCCGAAAGTGGAAGCCATGCAAGCCAGCCTCGGCCAGATCAACGGCAATGCGCGGCTGACCGCCACCGGCGATTCATTCGCCGCCCTGCTCGCCTCCTCCAACGGCGAGGTGAAGGCACTGATCAGTCAGGGCAGCATCAGCAAGCTGATTCTGGAAGCGATGGGCCTCAACGTCGGCAGCGTCGTGATTGCCACGCTGTTCGGCGACCGGCAGGTCAGCATCAATTGCATGGCCGCAGACTTCAGCGTCAGCGACGGCTTGATGCAGACGCGAACCTTCATCGTCGATACCGAGGACGCGAAAATCGGGGTGGATGGCCAGATCGACCTTGCGAAGGAAGCCTTGAACCTGAAGATCGAGCCGCAGAGCAAGGGCGTTCGTCTGCTGTCCCTGCGCTCACCCTTGTATGTGACCGGCACGTTCAAACAGCCTGAAGTCGGTGTGGACAAGGGCGCGGTGGCGCTCAGGGCGGGCGCCGCCGCGGTGCTCGGAGCGGTGGCCGCGCCGCTGGCCTCGCTGCTGGCGCTGATCAACCCTGGCCCGGAGGAAGACAGTCCCTGTGCGCAATTGCTGGCGCAGGCCCAGGAAAAACCGGTTGCGCCTCCGCCCGGAAAGACGGCGCCCGGCGCGCAACGATGATACTGCGCACGGGCAGCGCCGCGAGCCGACTTTTTCATCGTGATCGCCATGAACCTGAACAAGCTCTGGCGCTTGACCAAGGCCACCTTTTCATCCTGGAGCGACGACTACGCGGCCAGCATGGGAGCGGCGCTTTCGTATTACACGATGTTCTCGATCGCACCGCTGTTGCTGATCGTGATATCGATTGCCGGCCTCGTCTTCGGCGAGGAGGCGGCACACCTGCTGAAGAATCCCGCCGGCTCCTTGCTTCCGGCATGATTTCCCGCATTGCCTCCCGCATTACTTCCAGAATGTACCTGCCGTCAGCCTGTGGAGAAACAGCCCGAATCTCCTGCCGAACTGCATGCCGCGCCCCGGCATCGCGATGCGATGGGCCAACCACAGCAGAAGCGATCCGCACGCAGCAAACAGCAGCAGCGTGACGGCAAGTTGCACAAATCCGTCCATGCGCGCTTCCCGCTGCTGCCTGCGCCATTGCCCGAGCGCGCTCTCGACATCGGCCTGCGACAGGGCGAACGAGCGCGCCACCGTTCTTGTATATGCCGCGACCTGCGGCGAGCCCTTGAACTCAATCCATGCCACCTCGTCCCTGCTGGTGAGGTAGGGAATGAACTTCAGCTCGCCGATGCGAATCGCCCTGAAGCAGAGTTCGATGTTGAAGCGCGCGCCGTCGGGACCTTCGCGATACGAATACTCGCGCGCAGCGTCGCGGTCGCAATGCTCCACCTTGAGCGGGGCCGCGCCGGGCGACTGCACTTGATAGACCAGCCATACCTGCGGCACGGCATTCCACGCATTGATGCTGCCGGCAATCAGGGCGATCGTGAATGCCAGCAGGAAAATCGTACGGAATGCTGCAAGAAGATTTCTGCGCATGTGCTGTCCTGCCGGCATGGAAGTCTCTGATCCTGCAAGAGTAATACCGGGATGCACTTGCACAGTTGATGTAAAGCAGTGATGGAAATCGCGCACGGGATCGTCATGATTTGCGGTGTCTCGCGACGCACCGCTCAAACCTTCACTATAAATATCCATGCGAGCCGCTTTTCGGCGATATAACGCCACAAGCCCTGCGTTGCCGCAGGCCGTGAACCCTGATGAACCGGTGATGCAACGGATGTGAGAAGCGCCGCCGGTTCGACGATGACGATGCGCAATATTGCTGCTTACATTCACAATGCTGCGAAGAAACTTGACTTCGTGCGAGGGAATTTTCGTCTGCTGCTGCTGTGGCCCGTCATTGCACTGCTGATTTCCGGCATCGGCTGGAGTGTCTTGAATGCGCATCTCGACAATGAGCGACAGCGCGTCGAGAGCGTCGCGCTCGATCAGGCGGCCGCATTGGCGCGCAACTACGCCGATCACCTGACGCGAACGGCGCAGTTCGTTGATCAGATCCTGCTTCATGTCAAATATGAATGGATGCTGTCAGACGGGCGCCTGCGGCTTGAACATGCGCGGGATACGGGATTGTTTCCAGCCGAATCCCTCTTCAATGTCATGATCGTCGATCGCAAAGGTGCGAACCTGACCAGTTCACGCCCCGCGCGAATGCATCCCGGCATCGCCGACCGCGAGTATTTCCAGGCGCTCAAGAAATCGTCGTCTGACGCGCTCCAGATCGGCATGCCGGTGCTGGGCAGGGCCGGCGGCGATATCGTCATCCCGTTTTCGCGCCGGCTCACCGACCCCGACGGCAAGTTCGACGGCGCCGTGGTGGGCGCGGTGCAGACCGAGTACTTCACGTTGAACTACGACGAGATCACGCTGGGCCGCTACGGCTTTCTTGGCGTGGTGGGTGGACAAGGCGGCATCCTCGCGGCGCGCATCGGCCCGACCGTGCATACCGCGAAAAATCCCGCGCTGGCTGCGCTGCCGGGCTTCGACGCGGCCGCCGGCAGCGTTCTGTTCGATGGCGCGCAATACTTTTCCGACAAGCGCAGCCGCTATGTCGGCTGGGATGCAGCGGACGAATTTCCGCTGATCGGGCTGGTCGGCCTCGATCAGCAGGAAGTGCTCGCGCCCTACCACGCCAATGCCGCCGCGCTGATCCGCTATGCACTATGGGCAACGCTTGCGCTGGCTGCATTCACGCTGATCGCGATGGCATTCTCGCTGCGGCTGGGGTGGCGCAAGCGCCAGCTGGAGATCACGCAGGTCACGTACCGCATGGCGACGGAAGGCGGCAGCGAGGGCTTCTACATCGCCCGCGCGATCACCGGCGCCGATGGCGCGATCTCCGATTTCGCGATCATCGACAGCAACCGGCGCGGCGCGGAATTCATACGCCAGCGGCGCGAGAACCTGATCGGCAAGCGTATTTCGCTCCTGTATGAAGATGCCGATCCCGAACGCCTGATCGGCATGATGCGCGACGCGATGGAAAGCGGCGAATACGAGGACGACGTGCAGGTGCGGCCCAATTCCCCGTTCACGCCGCAATGGATGCACCTCAAGATGCTGCGCTCCGACGGCGATCTCGCGATCACCGTACGCGACATCAGCGACGTCAAGGCGCACGTCGATGAACTGGAACGGCGCAGCAACATCGATCCCCTGACCGATCTGCCCAACCGGCACTGGGCGCAGACCTATCTGCCGAAGGCGGTCCGCCACGCGCAGGACAACGACGCGCTGCTGGCGCTGCTGTTCATCGACCTCGACGGCTTCAAGGGCGTCAACGACAGAATGGGACACGCGGCGGGCGACGAGCTGCTGCGCAACGCGGCGGCGCGCCTGAAGGAAGCGGTGCGCCCGCACGACCACGTGGTACGGCTGGGCGGCGACGAGTTCGTCGTCATCATCGAACAGATCGAGCACAAGGAGGACGCCGCGCATGTCGCCGCGCGCATCAACCTGGCTTTCCGGCAGAGCTTCCGTTTGTCGCAAGGCGTGCACACGGTCGGCACTTCGATCGGCATCAGCCTGTTTCCCGCCGACGGCACGGATGCCGAAACGCTGTTGCGCCATGCCGACGTCGCCATGTATTCGGTCAAGGAGAGCGGCAAGGGCGATTTCCATTTCTACGACCAGCGGTTCTACGACGCCTTGCGGGTGCGCATCAACCAGGAGCTGGAGCTGCGCCAGTCGATCGAGCAGGACCAGTTCGTCATCCACTACCAGCCTCGGCTGGACCTTGCCACCGGCGTCACATCCAGCATGGAGGCGCTGGTGCGCTGGGATCATCCGACGCAGGGCCTGATCAGCCCGCTCGAATTCATCCCGCTGGCCGAGGAGAGCACTCTCATCCTCGGCATCGGCGAACTGGTCATCGACAAGGTCTGCGCACAGCTGGCGCAATGGGGCACGACGGGGCAGTCGCTGGTGCCGGTATCGATCAACGTGTCGCCGCGCCAGTTCAATGAAGTCAACGTGCCGAAGCTGCTCTCGTCCGCGCTGGCACGCCATCGCATCGCCGCGAGCCTGGTCGAGATCGAGTTGACGGAATCGCTGATGATGGCGGAGAGCCCGGACGTCTCCAGCGCGCTGACCGCGATCCGCCGCATGGGCATCAAGCTGCTGGTGGACGACTTCGGCACCGGATACTCGTCGCTGTCACAGTTGCAGCGGCTCGACTTCGACGTGCTGAAGGTCGATCGTGCCTTCACCTCCGAGATCGAACGCACCGAACGCGGCAAGGTCTTCTTCAAGGCCATCATCACGATGGCGCATGCGCTCGGCATGCGGGTCGTGGCAGAAGGCGTCGAGAATGAAAAACAGCTCGACATTCTGCGAACGCTGCATTGCGACGAGATACAGGGCTTCTACATCTCCGCGCCGCTGCCGCCCGGCGACACCCAGCCGGTGCTGACGCAAGGAAGCTTGCCTGCGAAGTAGGGCCGCTCAGTATTGGCGGGTAGAACCCGCCCTACTCGATCTGCCGTAGGGCGGGTTCTACCCGCCAACGCATGACACATCCCGGCCTTTCCAAAGACGTGTTACGCGCGCTGCAAGCGGTTCACCGATTCAGGGACACATCGACCCATTGCAGAGGTTACCGCCACGCGCTTCTGGCACGGCATTGACCTGGGCGCCGCCGCGATTATTGCCGATGAACAGGCTGTTGGCGTAGGCCGAGTTGCCGTAGGCCTTGAATCCGAAGGCCTCGTTGTCGCGCACCGCAGTTCCCTGCAGCAAGAGGTCGATGCCCGTGATGCCGTCACCGCCGTTCGACTGCACGGCACTGCCGACGATGACGCCGCCGAACAGGGCCGTACCACCGCCCGCATTGTTCGCGAGCGTGACGTTTTCAATTCTGCCGGTATTCGTTTCGAGGTAGATGCCGACGTTGCCCATGCCGGAGATGGTGCCGTTGCGCACAACGATGTTGTCGCGACTGACCGCATGCACGCCGTTGCCCGTACCCGTGGCAGAGCAGGATACGGGCGGTGGCGAACACGATACCGGACCCGCAATCGCGTAGCCGCCCAGATCGATGATGACATTGTCGGCATTGATCTCGATGGCGGTCGTGTCGGCATCCGGCACGATCAGGTTGCCGCTCAGACGATACGTTCCGGGTTCGGTGATCGTCACCATGAAACGCGATGCGACAACCGGCATGTTCGCGGGATCGATGGGAGTCACGGGCTCTGCAGCGGCATCCGCACGCAGCATGCAGCCGCCCATCGCAAGCATGACGCTAAGAGCGTCTAACAAAATGAAGCGAAGCGGTTCTGAGTAGGCGCGCCGCCGCAGACAGTACGACTGTACGGCAAGGCGGCGCAACACCCTCAGAATCATTTTGTTAGACGCTCTAAACGCCAATGTCATTTCTCTGCGCATCACCCTTGTCCGGTTGCACGCGCTGTGCCGCATGCCGAAGTTGGTATCGATCTGCGATGAGGTCGGCCGTTATCCTGCGCCAGCGCCTGTTTTCTTCACTCCCGCTCCGGCGGCGGTTGCAGGAATGGACGACATTCCCCGTATCAGCCCTTGTATCAGGGTAGGCAATGTCGTCCCATATCGCAATTTGACATGAATGCTTGCGCAGTCAGCTGGCAAGGAAAAATCGATGCCTCAGTGCAAGATTTTCCTGTCTGGTTGTGTACATACCCTGAAAAAGTTCCCCGCCAGTCTCCCGAACCTTGTTGTTGCTCAAAACAAAAGTGTCCAAAAAGCATCTACTGGAAGCACTTCATGCGCAACGCGCATCGACATGTCGTCACGATGCATGAAGTTTCATGTCCATCTTCCTGACGCATGGACCTGAAGCAACGCGTTGCAGGATTGCCCCAACAGGTTCCCCGAGGTGAGTGCGCCATGACTGCATATCGATCGACAGGCAAGCAGGAGCATGTGCCGGATACCACTTCGGCTGCCGCTGCGGATGATGCCGATGCATCGGTACTCGGCAGCATCCGACTGGTCGTGGCGGTCGCGATACTGGCGACCATCGTCTTCGATCGCGCTTACCCCGACCGGGTGTCCGATATCGCCTGGATTGCGGCTGCCGGTCATGTCGTCTACAGCGCCGTGTTGTGCCTTGCCTCGCGGTTTGCCCTTCCCTTTCTGCAAGGCCGCGTGATCCTGTGGGCCGACGTCCTGTGGTTCGAGGCGATCGTGCTGCTCACGGGCGGCATCCACAGTTTTGCTTTTCTCTCGTTCAACTTTGCGATTCTCGCCGCATCGTTCCGCTGGGGATTCGCGGAAGGCCTGCGGATGTCGATCGCATCGACGGTCTTGTTCTGCGCCAGCGCGCTGGCATCGACCGCGCCCGCGGACGTGGCGTGCCTGTTGCTGCGCAGCGCCATCCTGCTGGCGCTCGGCGGCGTCAGCGCATGCTGGGGCGGATCGCATGCGGCGAGGCAACGCCGCCTCGCCATGCTGCGCGATGCAAGCCAGCTGTCGAACCCGCGCTTCGGCGTCGACCGCACCATCGCTTCCGTGCTGGACAGGATCAATACATTCCATGGCGGCAGCAATTGCATCCTGGTGTTGCGCGACAAGCAATCCGGCGCGTACTCCCTGCGCATGGCCGTGACACGCGATGCGATGCCGCAGGCCGATGCGCATCACGTCGATCCGGCGATCGCGGCACCGCTGCTGGCATATGCAGCCGGCCGCGTCGCGCTCGGCAAACGTTCGCGCCGGCCGGGATCGTCGGCGACGCAATGCATAGTGCATGCCGGCGGCCGCAGCGGCTGGATCAAATGCGACGCCATGTGCAACGACGAGATCGCCGATCTGCTCGATGCCGCCTCCTTCATCAGCGTCCCCATTTCGTCCCCGCACAAGGAAGGACGCCTCTATGTCGTCTCGGATGAACGCCGTTTCGCCGGGGACGATGCCCTGTTTCTGAACAACATCGCGGCGCAAGCCTTCCCCGTCATCGAAAACATCGACCTGCTTGACCGCATGGCGTCGGAGGCCGCCGTGCGCGAGCGGCACAGGATCGCGCTCGATCTTCACGATACCGCCATCCAGCCCTACATCGGCCTGACGCACGGCCTTGCCGCCGTGCGCAGGAACGCCGCCGCCGACAATCCGCTGGTCGAGGATCTCGACAGGATTTCGGCAATGGCAACGCAGGTCATTGCCGACTTGCGCAGCTACGCCGCGACGTTCAAGGCCGGCACCGCAGGCATGGAAGCATCGCTGCTGCCCGAGCTCATGCAGCGGACAAGCCATGTCAGGCAGTTCTACGGCATCGATATCGCCGTCAACCTGGAAGGTGACATCAACGTGAACGGGCGTCTTGCCGCCGAGGTGTTGCAGATCGTGAACGAAGGGATCAGCAACATCTGCAAGCACACCCTCGCCCAACGCGGCCTGGTCAACCTGCGCTGCATCGACGGGCGGCTCGATATCGATATCGAGAACGAAGGCGCGGCAATGCAAGCACCAGCCTTCACGCCGCGCTCGATCACGGAACGCGCCGCCCTTCTCGGCGGCAGCGCCCGCGTCCGGCAGCGCGCGAGCGGCACGACTGCCGTACATGTCGAAATACCACTCTAGTGTCCTGAGTTAGAAATTCGTTGCAAATAAAAGTGATGAAATCGCGACGAGACAAGGAAAAAAACACAGCAAGGCCGAGGCCTTGCGAGCATTTTTGACGCAGTATCGCTGTGATTCTCGTCATCTTTTATGTAGCGAATTTCCAACTCAGGACACTAAACAGGTGCATCCATGAAACCGCTTGAACAGAAAATCCGCGTCATGCTGGCCGACGATCACCCGACCATACTCTGGGGCCTGAGCAGGCTGATCGAAGCGGAAAGGACGCGCATGGAACTGGTCTGCACCGCAGGCAGCTGCGAGGAAGTCGTGACCAACGCCGCGCGCACGATCCCCGACGTCATCCTGCTCGATCTCGACCTCGGCGGAACATGCTCCATCGACATCTTTCCATCACTGCTGGCCAATTCCGCGTCGCGCATACTGATCTTTACCGGGATGCGTGATCAGGCAACGCTGGATCAGGCGATCCTCTCCGGTGCGCGCGGCATGCTGCACAAGGATGCCTCGGCGGAGCAGGTGCTCAAGGCCATTGAAAAGATTCACCTGGGCGAGCTGTGGGTCGATCATGAAACCCTGGGCAGAGTGTTCGGCAAGATGACGAATCCGGCCCGTTCCACCAGCCTCGACGCCGAAGCGCAAAAGCAGGCAACGCTGACAGCCAGGGAGCGCAAGATCATTCACACGCTGGTAGAGGAAGGCGGCACATTGAACAAGACGCTTGCGCAGCGACTTTTCATCTCCGAACACACCCTGCGCAATCACCTGACCTCCATCTACCAGAAGCTGGGCGTGGCCAATCGGCTGGAACTGTATGTCTACGCCATCAAGCACCGGCTCGCACAACTGCATGCGCCAGGCGGTGCCCATGACGCCAGGCCGTACGGCTGGGCGCACATGCATGAGGCATTGGGTGGAAGCGCATTGGAGCACAACCAGTCTCATTAGCGAAACAGGGCTTTCTCCCTGTTTCTTTCTCGTGTTTTGCCTGCCTGTCATCGATGCAGTGACACGGCTATCTGCCGCATCCAGCGATGACTTGCGCCGATAACTAGCGCCGATGACATGCACAACCCTGCTTGACCGGCAGTCGTGCATGGCGTGTCGCAAGCCTACGTCGCAGTGCCGCTCATCATCGGCAATACCGTGCGCAGCAATTGAATCACCGCCGGCCCCATGATGACCATGATGATCGCGGGGAAGATGCAGACCACCAGCGGGAACAGCAGCTTGGTCGGTATCCTGGCCGCCGTTTCCTCGGCCCGTATCTGCCTCTTGTACCGCAGGTCATCGGAGAACACCCGCAGCGACTCGCCGATGCTGGTGCCGAACTTGTCCGCCTGCGTCAGCATGGTGGCGAAGGTGCCGATTTCCTCGACGCCGGTGCGCAGCGCGAGGTTGCGCAGGGATTTTTCGCGCGTGCCGCCGGCCCGCATTTCGAGATTGGTCAAATGGATTTCTTCGGCCAGCGCGACGCTCTTGATCCTGATCTCGTCCGCCACCTTGGTGAGCGCGGCGTCCAGCCCGAGGCCCGCTTCCACGCACACCAGCATCAGGTCGGCCGCATCGGGAAAATTCTCGAAGATTTCGCGCTTGCGGGTCTTTGCCATCCAGTGGAGGAAGGCATTGGGCAGGTAGCAGCCGATCAGGGCCGCCGACATGAGATAGAGCAGGAAGGTCAGGTTGTTGTCCGTGTGCGCGCCGGACCGCAGGCCGAAATAGGCAATCCCGGCGAACAACAGCGGCAGCAGCGTCTTCAGCCCGAAGTAGATCAGGCGAGCGTCGTTGCGGCGGATGCCGGCGTTGATGAACTTCACCCGCAGCGGCGACGTCTCCCAGTTTCCGGTCGGCGTGGACAGCTTCGCGAAAGGCGAGACGATGCCGACCACGGTTTCCATCCACTCGGACTTCTCCGCCGGTTGAGCGATGGCCTGCAGGCGCTGGCTGGTTCTGGTCGGCGTCAGCCAGAAGAACAATCCGACCAGTCCAAGGGTCACGGAAATGAAGATGAGTATCGGGAACACAATCATGTCGCTCTCCTTGCTATACGCGGATCCGGATGATCTTTCTCAGCATCAGAATGCCGATGGCCATCAGCCCCAGCGTGTACTTGAGGATCACGATGCCGATCGGGTCTTTCCACAACGGCGACATGAACTCCGGATTGACGTAGTTCATGAGAGCGGCCAGCGCGAACGGCAGAACCACCAGCACCCAGGCCGACAGGCGCCCTTCGGACGACAGCACTCTGATCTTTCCGACCAGCTTCAGCCGCTCGCGAATCAGCCGGCTCAGATTGCCGAGCACCTCGGTCAGGTTGCCGCCGGATTCGCGCTGGATCATCACCGACACGATGAAGTAGCGCAGATCGGTGATCGGCACCCGCTCGCTCAGATTGGTCAGCGCCTGCTGCAACGCGATCCCGAAGTTGACCTCGTCGTGGACGATGCGGAACTCGCCGGCAATCGGCTCCGGCATTTCCTCGCCCGCCATCTGCAATGCGCTCGAAAAGGCATGACCCGCGCGCAAGGCCCGCACCATCAGGTCCAGCGCGTCCGGCAGCTGCTGCTCGATCGCGCCCAGGCGCTTGCGCCGCTTGCCGTGCACGTACAGCACAGGCATGGCCGCACACACACCGCCAACCAGCAAGCCGAGCAACAGCGATTGATGCGCGAGCACGGTCGTGATCAGCACGCCAAGTGCGCCCAGCGCGGCACATGACAAGAGGAGTCGCGATACGGTCCAGTCCAGCCCCGACTGGAGAATGAATCGGTCCATGCCATGGACGCGCGGCACGCGCAGCAGGAAGCGCTCGAGCGTGGGAACCCCGCTCAACATCTGCTGCTTCAATAATTGCGCCTGCCGCGTGTCGTCATGGGACGCGGAGAGCGCCAGCAGCCGCTTCTCGATCTTTCGCGCTTCCGGCCCCTTGTACGATTTCCAGATCAGGTACAGGCCTTCCAGCAGCAGCACGACCGCCACAAACACCAGCACCATGACGGTCAGGAAGTAGTTTCCACCCAGCGAAGTCAACATGATCGCGCTTCCTTCTACTGAAAATGCTTCGACGGATCGAACATGGCATCCGGCAGCTGCACCCCGAACGCGCGCAGGCGATCCGCGAACTTGGGCCTGACGCCGGTCGCGTGGAAGTAGCCCTGCACCGCGCCGTCCGTGCCGATGCCGGTTTGTCTGAAGGCGAAGATTTCCTGCATCGTGATGACGTCGCCTTCCATGCCCGTGATTTCCTGGATGCTGATGATCTTGCGCTTGCCGTCGGTCAATCTGAGCGCCTGGATGACGATCGTGATGGCCGATGCAATCTGCTGCCGCGCCGCGCGATGCGGCAGGTTGAGGTTCGCCATGCCGATCATGTTTTCCAGCCGGGCGAGCGCATCACGCGGCGTGTTGGCGTGGATCGTCGTCAGTGAACCTTCATGGCCGGTGTTCATCGCCTGCAGCATGTCCACCGCCTCCGCACCGCGCACTTCGCCGATCACGATGCGGTCCGGCCGCATCCGCAATGCATTGCGCACCAGCGCACGCTGCGTGATCTCGCCCTTGCCCTCGATGTTCATCGGCCGGGTTTCCATGCGCACGACATGCGGCTGCTGCAGCTGCAGCTCCGCCGCATCCTCGATGGTCACGATGCGTTCCGCCGCCGGAATGTAACCGGACAGGATGTTCAAGAGCGTCGTCTTGCCCGCGCCGGTTCCGCCCGCGATCAGCATGTTGACCTTCGCCTTGCTCAGGCCTTCGAGCAGGTAGGCCATCTCCGGCGTCAGGGTCTTGAGGTCCTTGACGAGGTTTTCCATCTTGAGCGGAATATGCGCAAAACGCCGGACCGACATCATCGGACCGTCCAGCGCCACCGGCGGGATCACGGCGTTGACGCGCGAGCCGTCGGGCAGCCGCGCATCCACCATCGGACTGGATTCATCGATGCGCCGACCAACCAGCGACACGATCTTGTCGATGATGCGCAGCAGGTGCTTTTCGTCGGTGAAGCTGACATCGGTCAGTTCCAGCATGCCGTGGCGTTCGACATAGATCTGGTCGTACGAGTTGACCAGGATGTCGGACACGGTCGGGTCGGCCATCAGCAGCTCAAGCGGTCCGAAGCCGAGCATCTCGTGCTGGATGTCGCGTATCAGGGAGTGCCGCTCCGCCTCGTTGACCGCCGCCTGTTCCTCCTGCAGCAGGCGCTCCACCATCGACGAGATTTCCTGCCGCAGCTTTTCCGGCGTCAGCATTTCCAGCGCCGAGAGATCGAATTTTTCCAGCAGCTTGAGATGTATCCTGCCCTTCAATTCCTTGTACGCATCGCTCGCGCGCTGCCGCTCTCCGCGCGCAAGCGGCTCGATGGCGACGACATTCAGTTTTTCTCGCAGGGACATGTCCATTGCTCCGTTGTGGTGTACTGACTTTGCGCTTGATCGCGAATCAACAATTGCGGCGCCGATCGCATCACCTGATACTCACTCCCCTTCAAGGGGAATGCCGGGATGGGGATGGGGGGTTTTTGCAGAGAACACGAATCCCTCCTCAAGCCCGGCTGAACAAACGCCCGAACAAACCGCGGCTTTCCTCCTCGCGCGGATTGAGCGACAGCGCAAAATCGGCGAGGTTGCGCGTCACCACGTTGGAGCGGGCCATCTGCACCAGGGGATTGCCGTGGTTGATCGACGCGTTGACCTGCTTCCAGGAATTGGAAACCGTGTGAAGATTGACGGCACCCATCGTGCGCCGCACGTCGTCCAGTCCCACCTCTCCGCCTTTTTCGTAGCGATTGACGATCAGCGCGATCTTGCTCGTCGGATAGCCCAGCGATTCGAACACCTTCAGCAGCTTGCCGGCGTTGCGCAGATAGGGCACGCCCGCCTGCAGCACCGGGAAAATCCGGTAGGCGCGATCCAGCGCCTTGACCGCGATGGTGTCGAGCGAGCGGTTCATGTCGAGCAGCACGAGATCGTATTGCGCGACGGCCAGCCGGAGGATGGCATCGATATGTTCCGGCTTGATTTCCATCGCGTGCGCAGGGTCTTCCGGCGCAGCGAGGATGCTGAAGTTCGGCGCAATCTTCACCGTGCTGGCCGCCAGAAACGACGCGTCGAGCCGGCTGATGTCATGCGCGATATCGGCGATCGTGGAAGCCGGCTTGCCGTCATGCACAAAGGACAACGCGTCGCCGAATTGCAGGTTCAGGTCGATGAGCAGCACATTCCTCGTTTCGGCCAGCTGAAAGCCGAGATTGGTCGCAAGAAAGGTCGCGCCGCTGCCGCCCTTGCACGACATGAAGGCGAGTATCTTGCCGGCGCTCTGGCCGCTGCTTCCTTCACGTTTTGCTGCCACGCGCCGTACCGCCGCCTGCAGCGCATCGGCATCGGCGGGCGACGGCAGCACCTCGCGCACGCCTGCGCGCATCGAATTGATCAGGAACTCCGGCGTATGCGTGGCGCAGATCAGAATGACTGCGGTATTCGGATGATGGGTGGTGACATGCTCGACCTGATGCAGCTCGTCGGGATCGCAGCACATGCCCTCGATGAGCATCAAATCCGGCTGCTCCTGCTCGGCGACGGTGCGCAGGCTGCTCGTCGCGGCGTCAACGCACACGACGGCGTGCGAACCGGTTTCAAGCGCTCGACCCAGCTCTTGAAGCTGGTTCCTATGCGGGGAGATTAGCGCGATCTTCATAGGGTCTCTTTAGCTTGGGTTGCGGTGTCACTGGGCCAGGCGCGGCGGCGTGTAAATGCCATAGGAAGGCCCGATGCCACTGGAGCCGGTGGTAACGGTAATTTCCTTGATGAAATGCCCCTGAATGTACTTGCCCTGCTTGTTAACATCGTTGATATGGAAGCCGGCGAAGGCGACGATGGGCGCGGTTCCCTTGCTATCGAGACCGGACGGACGGTCCACCACGAGTACGGTGACGTTCGCGCCTGGCGGGGTCGGGTACTTGTCGTCGAGGGTGTCGTAGAGCGATGACTTGGTACCCGGTTCTATCCAGGTGTCCTGCCCGATGGAGAGCGGATCCGGGTTGCCGTTATTGATCAGATCTCTTACCGTGGGTACATCATTCACATCCTGGGTGAAGGAAGTCCACTGGCCGGATTCGCAATTCGGATAGTGGTAGGACGAGCCGATACGGATTACCCATGGCTGGCCGATGACCTGCGGCACGCCCTTCAGGCTCTCCGTGGTGGCGTTTCTCGGCGTATTGGTCGTCGAGTCCCAATACAGGTCGAACATGCATTTATTGATCGTCATGGGAATCAGGCTTCCCGGCATTACCTGCCCGGGCGCGGAGCGTACCGCCACCGCGCTGGCGGTAATCGGGATGGCGGCGCCGCCGAACATCGTCGCGATCAGCGTTCCCACCGCCCCACCGTTGCTCCCGGTGGTACGGCTCAGCGTCACCCTGACGGCGGGTTTGTCGCACGCCGTTGTCATGACGCCGCTCACCACCGTGCACGGGCCGATGGGTGTCAGCGTGGTTGCCTGCATCGTGGTTCCGCCGTTGACGTTCCAGTAGCCGGTCTCCACGGTACCGTTGACCAGGGTCTTGCTGTCCGACTTGTTGAATCCAATCGAATTGCTCGCCTTCGTACGGGCCATGGTCCAGTTCAATGTGGCAGAAGCGGTATTCGTGCAATCGGTTCCCGATACGGCCGTTGTCTTGTCCAGGCAATTGGCACCCGCGAGGGCGGCGGCATCGGCGGCGTTTTGCAGTTCGTTGCGGACGATCAGTAAATGACCGATATCGAACGCCAGCGCCGTCATTCCGATCAAGGCGATGAACCAGAACGACACCGTGATTACGGCGGCACCCTTCTGATTTCTGCGCGATCCAGGCATCATCACATTCCCCTTTTCACTCATGCGCCATGGTGCTGGCAGCCGTCAAGCTCAACGGGAAGGTGCCAAATTTGGCATTCGCCGTATTGAGAAGAAAACCCGAATAGGCGTAGGTAACAGTGACGGTCACCGGATCGTTGAAATGCGGCGGCACATTGCCGTTCGGGTTGGACACCACGATGGTCGGATCGGCGGTGCCGGTGCAGTTGGCGTTACGCGTCCCGGTACTCACATTGATCACGGAATTCCTTGCGTAATTGCAGGCCACCGCCGCCACCGACGCGGTCGTCCACGGCGTTGCCGTCAATACCGTGCCAAAGCGTGCGCCTTCCCGGCTCGCGTTCGTGATGACCGCCTTGTTGTAGACCAAAAATCCAAAGTCGACGATCAACAACAGCATCAGAACCAAGACAGGCAGAACAAACGCGAACTCCACTATTTGGCTTCCACGTTGACGCGCATATCTCATTTCATCCTCCGCCAAATTTTCGGGTTGCCGCCATGACGAAACTGCCGGAAGCCGTATGTCATTTCGCTTCCGCATTGATTCTGTATCCAACCTGGTTCAACTACAGTCCGCAGGAGTTGTCAGGCATGTGGAAACGCGCTCGATGAAATCCGAAAAACTATTGCTGGTCGTAAGCGGTTGCAACGCGACGATCAGGGCGATGGAAATCACCGCGATGATCAGCGCGTACTCCACCACTTGGGCGCCATCGTCGTCGTCGAGAAATTGGATGAACATGGCAATCACCTGGACAAGAAACATGCAAGATGTCGAACACCGGATCGGCTCTGCGAATGGTTGCGCAGTCGACGACCGCGCAACCACCGCTGGCTACAACCAGGTCAAATTACGGAGAGACACCGCTATCAGCCGCCGGCGGCGGGGGCCGCCGCGCATGTACCGTTAGTAAGGCAGTTGGTGACGCGAGTGATGAAAGCCGAGAATCCGCCGCCGGCGGCCGTCAGCTGCTGGAGTGCAACCACCAGCGCAATCGACACGACGGCGATGATCAGCGCGTACTCGACAACCTGCGCGCCTTCCTCGTCCTTCGCAAAGGAACGGATGGATTGACCAAGTGATTTGAGAGTGATGTTCATTTTGTTTCCTTTCATGATGATTGTTGAACCGCATAGACTGCATTGCTGCTTCACGGGTACTGCCCTTCCACGACTTCCTGCCAAAGCAGGTAACCTCTGATTCCGCGCCGGCGATGAATCCGGTCTGCACACCATCCCGACGCTACTTGCTGCCAACCCCTCCGCCGATATTGATGACATTCACCACCGGCGGCGGTGCGGTGAACGTTTTCTGATAGAGCACCGCCGCATCTCTGGCTGCCTTGCCGTCCATGCCGGCGACGGGGTCGGCATTCTTGCCGGCGTCCTGGTTGATCGTCATGCGCTGCCGCGCCTCGCGCACGGCGTCACCGAAGCGGGCGTCGTAGTTGGGCGTCGCACTGGAGGCGCAGCCCGCGAGCAGCACCGGCATGAGCGCAATGGAGAGTTTTTTCATCATGTCCTCCGCTTATTTGTTGGCTGGCGCAAGCGCCTCGGGCGCACCCTCGGACTTGCCCATGAAGATCGCGTCGGCGCGTCCGGGCACGATGTGGTTGTCGGTCGGCAGCGTGATGTCCGCGCTGACCGGCTTGACGAGGCGCGGCGTGATCACGAACAGGAGTTCCGTCTGATCCTTCTGAAACTCGGTGGAGCGGAACAGCGCGCCGACGACGGGCACCTCGCCGACGCCGGGAAAGCTATTGATGGTTTCGGTGACGTTGTTCTTGACGAGACCGGCGACCGCGAAGCTCTGGCCGTCGTTGAGCTGCACGGTGGTATCGACGCGGCGCGTGGCGATGGAAGGCAATACCGAGGTGACGCCGTTGACCGTGGTGAAGGGTGAGCCGGTTTGCGACAGTTCGGACGCTTCGGACACCAGCTTGAGATTGATGCGCGTGCCGTCCAGCACGGTCGGCGTGAACTTCAGGCCGACGCCGAATTCCTTTTCCTCCAGCGTCATGACGGTGCCGCCGCCACTGTTGCTCTGTGCCACAGGGATGAAGATCTTGCCGCCGGACAGGAAGCTGGCCGATTGCCCGCTGATGGCCATGATGTTGGGTTCCGCCAGCACGCGGATCAGGCCGTCCTGCTTTTGCGCGTCGATGCCGAACAGCGTGGCGCCGCGCGACGTGGTGCTGAGATTGGCAATCGCCGCCGCCGAGGTGCCGCTGACGGCGCTGGCGGCATTGCCGGTGATGGCACCGCCGCTGATGTTGGGACTGAATTGCCCGAACACGGCGGAGCCGCCGCCGATGATGCCCGAGATGATGCGCGAGGTCAGTCCGTCGGCCGACGTGTAGGCACGCGAGTAATCGAGGCCGAACCGGTCGAGCAGCTTCTTGCTGACTTCGGCGATCTTCACCTCCAGCATGACCTGCTGCGGCGTCGTCACGCGCAGCATGTTGACGACCTTCTTGCCGTCGCCGTAGGCCGAGGCCAGCGTGACCACGTCATCGAGCTTGAGCGCGTCGCTGACCTTGCCGGTCAATACGATCGCGTTTTCCGCGCCCTTGATCCTGATGTCCTTTTCTTCCGGCATCAGCTCGGCGAGTTTCGCCTGCAGCGTGCCGGGGTCGATGGTGACGATGATGTCCTTGACGACGCAGCGCCCGTCGTTGCCTTGCAGGACCAGATTCATGGAACCGGATTTCTTGCCCAGCACGAAAAGCTCCGTGGGGCTGAGCAGGGTGATGTCGACATCGGCGACGCTGTCGCCACCTTGCTGCGCCGCGCCCGCTGGCGGCGCGCCGGGAACGCCAGGCTGCGGATTGCGGCCATCGGCCGGTCTCCCGGCACGGCTCGACCCGATGCCGCCGACCACCATGCGGGATACCGGCGTGCTGAGTTTCACCACCGACGATTTGCCGAGAGTGACATTGGTTGCCGGATCGACGGTCACCGATGTGCACGGCTTCAAGGACGGTGCCGGCGCAGGCTGCTGGCCTGCGGCCGGCTTTGTCTGCGCGTATGCCTGGCTGCCAAGCGCCAGTCCGGCAAGCATCATGATCGTTATGGTTTTATTTTGCATGTGAACGCTCCCTGACGACGATGGTTAGAAACAGTTGAGCGCCCGCGTGCCATGCTGGATGACCTCGACACATTGCGCCGGCGGCAGTTCCACCGGCTTGCTGCGCGCAATGGCGGGCCTGGCGGCTACCGGCTTCGGCTTGTCCGCGATCTTCACCGGCGCTTCGCCGAACAGCTGCTTCTTGGTGACGCCTGCGGTCTTTACCGACTTCTTGTCGATCTGGTTACGCAGCACCAGCGACAGCGTGCCGACGTTGCGGGCCAGGTCGAGCTTTTCGGAATCCTCCAGCGACAGTTCAAGCGTGACCGCATTGACGACCTTCGGCTTGGTTTCGTCGCGGCTGGCCTCCTGCGCCACCGCGAGCACCAGCACGTTTTCCAGCACCGTCTTGCTGATCTGCCTGGCCTCGCCATCCTTGCCGTCCTTGTCCTGCTGCGTATTGAGCATCACGTCGACATGGTTGCCGGGCAGGGCAAATCCGGCCACGCCCACCACGTCGTTGACGCGCACCGTCATGGCCCGCTTTCCTTCGGCGATCACCGCCGACAGACCGCCCTGCGTGCCTGCCGGTGCGAGCTTGCCTTCGAGGACAGCTTCGCCGCGCAGAATGCTTGCCTTCACCACGCGGTCCTGCAATTCCTTGACATCCTTGAACGCGCCGGGCGGCATGGCCCCGCTGGGCCAGTCCACCGTCGACAGCATCTGCGGGGTGACCTTGCTGCCAAGCTCGATATCGACCGCGGCAACGACGACCTTGTTGGATGCGATGCCGCCTTGTTGCGAGACCCATCCTGCGGCATACACCGCGGCTGCCAGGCCGATCACGACGGCGAGGAACAGCAAGACGATTGCTTTGATGTTTTTCATGTCCGACCTGTCGAGGTTTGCAAGGGTTGGTATTGCGATCTACATGTAGCCCAGCTGCTTCGCCACGACATAGCCGATGGTGCCGACGGCGATGCTGATGGCGTACGGGATTTTTCCGATCGACTTGTCTGCCGCCATCTGCGCCTGCGGCTTGATGCCTGCGGCGGCCGAGAACATCAGATACCCGGCGGCGCTCTTGACATTGGCAAGCATGCGTCCGGTCGCTCGATGAAACAGGGCATATCCGATGGCGGCGACGCCGCCCGCGATGAAGGTGCAAACGATTGCGTACAACGTATCCGAGACGCCGAGGAACGCGCCAACCATCGCGATCAGTTTGACGTCCCCCGCCCCCATCGCGCGCAGCGCATACAGCGGCACGGTGATGACAAAGCCGAGCGCCAGGCCGCCGAGCGACCACAGGAAACCGTATTCCGGCGAGAACGGCACGAACGCGCTGTAGAGCAGGGCGAAAGCCGCGCCAGCCATCGTCAGCCAGTTCGGAATCCGATAGGTGCGGTAGTCGCTGACCGCGGCAATGATGAGCAGCGCAAACAGGATGGCCGTGCGCGGGTCTGCGACGAGCATGACAAGAAGCTGCAGTAGCGAATGTATCTCTTGCATGGTTCCCCTCGGTCTTTCCTGGCTGGAACTGAAGCTCTGTATCGAGCGACTTACTCTCTGGCGATCGCATCCGCTCTAACCGGGCGGCAATGCTTGATTGGGTGAATTAATTATAAAAATGCAACACCTCCGGCACATGGGCCTTAGCTCCCTTAATGCGTAGTACCGAACTCCTGTTTCACCGCCTGCCAGGCAGGACAAATCGACTATGCGCGATTGATGAAATTCGGGACATTTGTCACGCAAGCCCGCATCTGTGCGGCTTGCGAAGGCGATCGGGAATACTTTTCATAGAACAACTAATGGCGCGGCAGGCCGGCATAACCGATGCCGACTGGCTCGAATGCGTGCTTGAGCATCACGAGAACGAAGACGGCAGCGGCTATCCGAACGCCAGGCCCGGCGCGGCCACCAGCGCCAACGCGAAGATTCTCGCCGTGGCCGACCGCTATTGCGCGTCCGTATCGACGCGCGATTACCGCAAATCGCTGCTGCCCAACGCCGCGATCCACAATGTCTTGCTGGTTCACAAGAAAGACGTCGATCCGGCTTTGGCCGCCTGCTTCGTGCGCGAGTTCGGCACCTATCCCACCGGCACCTTCGTGCGGTTGGAGAACGGTGAAATCGGCGTGGTGACATCGAGGGGAAAAACCACGACCACGCCCGTCGTGCATGCGCTGGTCGGCCCACGCGGCGCGCCGCTGTCCTTCCCGATCCGGCGCGACACCTCGGTGCCGCTCAATGCGGTGCGCGAAGTGCTGTGAGGGGAACGTGCCGCGATCCGCTTCAACATGCATCAGCTGTGGGGCGACGACGCGCGGCTGTGATGCAAGCATGTGAACGCATGCGACTTGCGCGATGCGTGACACTCACCTGTCGAAGGCGAGGATTCCTTGCCAGCGTCTGTTCCCGGAAGACCCGTCGCGCCTGACCGGCTTCCAGCTTGTCGAGTTCATCGGAAGAAAAGCACGCATGTCGTCGAGCGACGGGCCTTGCGCAACAACTGTTCACAAGCTTCGTCACCCGTGCCGGGTTTGCAGGCATGCGGGCGCATGTTCGCGATATCGAATTTCTGCAGCATGGCCTCGACCAGCAAGACATGATCGTCGGTCATGGAGCAGAGCATGCAGAGATTGGTGACGCTCACGAATTGACCGTCCACAACACGATGACTACAAGAAATAAGTACGAAATCCGCAGACGCATGAAAAAGCGCCTCGCATGGAGGCGCTTCGTGTGAAGCTTTCTTGCGCGCAAGGTGCATTTGCACCCTGCGGCAATCCATCTGCCCTTACGGCAAGACGAGTTTGTATGTCGCGTAGAAATGGCTGATTTCACGGCCGACCGGATCGCGCCCGTTCAACATGAAGCCGTTCAGGAAGCCGCCCGCTGCAAAGTCGGTCACGCCGTTGCTTGTCGTGCAATGCGTATCGGCGGGCGTCTGCTTGGTGCAGGGGATGATGGCGTTGCGCTTGCTGGAGTTGACCGCCACGCTGTCGTCAAACATCTCACGCACACCGTTGATCAACGGCCCGCGACCGAAAATCTTGATCGTGGTAGGCGCCAGCGCACCAGCCGGCACATCCCAGTCGAGGTCCGCGGGTCCGCCTTCGACAAAGGGCAGATTCAATACCCCCGAGACAGCGGTGTCGGCCTTCAACTCTCCGATGACCTCGTCTGTCAGGTTTGCCAGGCCTTGCGTTCTGAACTCGGCGATCGTCAACGCGCGCGCACGGGTCCGGTAATGCTGCGTCGCCGCCAGCACGCCGGGGGCGCTCTTCAGGTAGTACTCGAACTTCCATGAACTCTGCTGCGGATAGGAGGCCAGTTCCGCATCCGTCATCGGCGTCGCGCTGAATGCAAGTTTGGTGTCGGCATTGGCAGGGTTGCCGGAATTGGCGCTGTCGGCGTAGACACTGCGGACACGGTAGAAGCTGGTGCCCAAGGAGACACCGCCTTTTTCCAGGTTCAGCAAATTCGCGCCGATGCTTGGCAGCAAGGTGAGGACTTCACCCTTGGGCGAGGTGACCACAACCTTTTCGAACAGACCGTTGTTCGGAATGCTGAAGTTGTAGCCGGTGCTGTAGTAGTCCGATGACGGCTGATTGATGAAGGTGCGCAGCTGCATATATGCATCGACGCCACCATCATATGCATAATTATTGCCGGTGATCTTCAGCTTGTTGTCCGCAGTCGATAGCCGGGCCACCAATGCCTGATTCTGTACGCCGCCCAAACTGTCGACATTGCGGTAACTGATGACCAGATCGCCGTTGCCGCGTGTGAAGTCGTAACTGCCACGGTCAAACAAGACTCCGGTTGCGCCGTTGCGGAATATCCCGGTGAACGCATAGTTGATGTTGCTGCCGTGGTTGCCATTGCCGATGCCACTGTAGCCGATCACCTTCCCGTTAGTTTTGAAGGTCGCGGGATCATTGTCCACAAAAAGCGACCTGCAGGCGGGAGCCGTGACGTTGGCGGCCGTTGCAGCAGCGTCGGGTGTATCGGTGCGCTCACCCACAGGCAATGCAAAACAGGCGGTCAGGCGCTGCATCAGGTCCGCGATCAATACCGCTGTGCCGCTCGGCACCAGGTTGCTCGCGGTGACCGCCGGCAGAGTAGGCGGCGTTGCTGTCGCACTCGTGAACTGCACCACCGGAGGCTGTTCGCCTTCCGCGCCCGCCTGCTTGATCGATACCTCGATATTCGCCGTTGTCGCACTGTCCGGCGTGATCCTGATCGACAGCGAATCCAGCACGCGGTCGGTACCGGTGCCGTCCGCCGCGAATTTTCCGGTCAGCGGATTGACCGTTGCGCCGACGGCGTCGAGCAAGGGTTTGAGCAGGGCAACGATTTCATCCACCTTGGCATTGACCTTGACCGGGTCGAGCAAGCCGGGATTGGCTTGCAGTTCGGCAGCGAGTTTGGCCGGGTCGCCCGATGTCGACAGGCGCGACGCGATCAGGTTGGTGATCGGGGTGATGTTCACGGTTGCGGTCGCGGAATCCGGCACGACGCTGATCAGTGTCTGGTCGTCGCGCACAGCCTGGATCACAAACGGCGCGGCCGCGCCGGCCGACAAGGTGACGGAATAGCTGCCGTCGCTGTTGGAAGTGGCCTGCCCGACCACCGCACCGGTCTTGTCAATGATGCTGATGGCGGCACCGGAAAACGGCGCGCCGGTCGCGGCCGTCCCGCTGATCTGGGTAACTGCCGCCTTGGATGACGGCGCGGGCGTGGAAGAATCGCCGGACGATCCACATCCCGACAGCAGCAATGCAACCAGGCTGACAGCTGCGGCCAGTTGCGTTTTCGTTGAATTCCCTTGCATGGTTTTTCCTCTCTGGGAGTTGGAGTTGTTTTGGCAATCAATTGTCGAATGACAATTTTTCCAAAGAGTAATTCAGGCAAATCACGAATTCCATCACCCATTCGAGGTATGAGTAGCAAAAACTGCGCAGTTCAAGGGTGCTTTCGATGAAATTTCACAGTCACGCACCGAGTCCCGGACTGATCCGCCTCACGCAGGATTTCATGCACTGATTTACACTGTCGGATTGACCCATCGCTTTTGGAAAAACCCATGAATTCATCTCACAAAACAGACTTGGCAGACTTCGCCGCCCGCCCATCCCGCGAGGAAGCCGAAGCCGCAGTGCGCACCCTGATCCGCTGGGCGGGCGACGATCCGATGCGCGAAGGATTGCTGGACACGCCGTCGCGCGTGGTTCGTTCCTATGAGGAATTCTTCGCTGGCTACAAGGACGAGCCCTCGCAGATCCTGGCGCGCACCTTCTCCGAGGTCGAGGGCTACGACGAGATGATCGTGCTGACCGACATCCGCTTCGAAAGCCATTGCGAGCACCACATGGTGCCCATCATCGGCAAGGCGCACATCGCCTACATGCCGGCGCACCGCGTGGTCGGCATTTCCAAGCTGGCGCGGCTGGTCGAGGTGTATGCCAAGCGCCTGCAGATCCAGGAAAAGATGACTGCGCAGATCGCGGATACGCTCAATGAAATCCTGCAGCCGAACGGCGTCGCCGTCGTGATCGAGGCTTCACATCAATGCATGACCACGCGCGGCGTGCACAAGCCCGGCGTGGCGATGGTCACGAGCCGCATGCTGGGCGCATTCCGCGAGAATCTGTCGACGCGGGAAGAGTTTTTGGCAATGATCAGCCGTACCAGTGCGGTAGGCTGAACCCGGCGTCATCTGCCTGTTCCCTCTCCCACAAGGGGAACGGGCGCAGCGTGATGCCGTGGCGGCAAGCATGAGAACGCGATTGCGCATGCCTGCCCTGCCTTGCTGTTCGAAAGGAGAGTTCCATGAACGAAGAGACTTTCAACATCAGCATCCGCAAGTTCCTGAAACTGGTCGGCGTCAGTTCGCAGCGCGAGATCGAGCGCGCCGTGGCGAAGGCCATGGCTGAACACGTGCTCGACGGCACCGAAACCATGCCTGCAAAGATGACGCTGGAGATCGCGGCGCTTCAGTTCAGCGTCACGTTCGACGGCGAAATCCGGCTGGAGTGAATTCCCGCCATCAAAAAAAAACAGCCTCCCGTTCCAGGAACGGGAGGCTGTATCAAGCTCGATACTTCAGATTACAACTGCATCAGAACGCGTGGCGCATGCCGACCATCAGGCCGGTCTGCGAACCGCCTGGGAGCGAGTTGCTGCCAGGTGCGCCGCTGCTGACGGAGGTCGTCGCTGCACCGCTGTTGTTGATGCGGCCTGCGGTGACATAGGCTGCCGTACGCTTGGAGAAGTTGTAGGTGCCGCGCACTGCGAACAGGTTCGAGTCGTTCGGGCTGTCCTTCGTGTCCAGACGGTACACTTCGCCGTCGACCACGAATGCCGGAGTGATCGAGTAGGCTGCGCCGACAAAGTACAGGTTGGACTTCGGCGTCGCGCTGCCTTCGTTCTTGCGCAGGATCACGCCGCCGCCGACCTTCGCCTGACCCAGCTTGACGTAGCCGTTGACGGTGGTGCGGGTGTCGGTAAGGCCGCTGTTAGTCAGGCCGTCGAATGTCGGGCCAATCGTGGTGCCGTTACCGGTGCTGCCGCCGTACTTGCGGTCATACGCCACCAGCGCGCCCCAGGTCGGCGCATCGTACTTCAGCAATGCCGAATATTCACGGCACTGCTTCGAGTCGGCTGCGTTTTCGCCGGCGCAGTTATTGGCAGCCGGATTCGCTACAGCAACATTGGTCGCATCACGGCCGAGGCTGTAGGTTGCGCCAACGGTGAAGCCGCTGAACGTGCCGCGGTAAGCGATGGAGTTATCGGCGCGGGCGTTCGGCAGATAGGAGTCGAGCGAACCGGAACCGAAGACGTTGCTGCCGAGAATATCGGCGTCCAGCGTGCCCCAGAACAGCATGGTGTACTGGCGACCGACGCTGACAGTACCCCAGTCGCCGGACAGACCGACGAAAGCCTGACGGCCGAACAGACGACCACCCTGGTTCAGGCCACCGGTGTCAGGGCCGAAACCGTTTTCCAGCGTGAACACTGCCTTCAGGCCTGCGCCCAGGTCTTCCGTGCCGCGAAAGCCGATGCGCGACGGGAAGTTGCCGGTGTTGGTCGGCATGCGGGTCAGCGAGCCGGTGTTGCCGCCGCCGGTGGCCACGTTCGTGACGTGTTCCACGCCGGTGTCGACCAGGCCGTAGACCGTGACGTTGCTGGCTGTTTGCGCGTGGCCGAATGCGGCAGCGCTCATCAGCATGCCTCCCAAAATGTATTTCTTGTTCATCAGGTTCTCCTGTTTGTTTTACAAAATTCAGGCATCCAATTGCCCTCGGAAAGACCGTGAGATCTTTCCTCTTTTTACACAACGAAGTTGTGATTCATTGTCGGGAGGCAGTCAGCGATCTGCTGACCGGTGTCATCCCATCACTTCGCTATTCTTCGTTTGCGCAACATCGTTCGCCATTCGAACGAATGTTTCTTTATCGAATGAATTGATTCTAGGTAGCGACGAAAAACACGTCAACAATGAAGGTTCAATCGGTGCGACAAACGAACAGAATCGGTAACAGCGTTGCTGCAATAAGACATCTTCTCTGAACAAACATTGCAGCTGTTTCACCTATGGTTCATTGCTATCGCACCAGCCAGCAATTCTTCGATCAAACAGTCCCGATTCATCAAGCCCTTCCGTCATGAGGCGGCAATTCGATAGTGACGGCTTGCCGATGCAAACGGGTCGATTACCGTCACTACGAACGACACAAGGAATGACAAACTCACATCTTTTCGAAAGCGGAAGTGCTGATCCTCGTGTCCGCACGAAATGACAGGCAGTGTTACAAGCCCAGGTACGCCTGCCGCACGCGATCGTCGTCGAGCAGTTCCTTTCCGGTTCCTTCCAGTGCGATCGCACCGTTCTCCAGCACATACGCGCGCTGGCACATCGCGAGCGACTCCACCACGTTCTGCTCCACCAGCACCACGGAGAGGCCGCTGCCATGCAGCGCCGAAATCACGGCGAACATTTCATCGGTCAGCGCAGGTGACAGGCCGAGCGACGGTTCGTCGAACATCACCAGCAACGGATTGGCCATGATGGCGCGGCCGATCGCGAGCATCTGCTGCTCGCCGCCCGATAGCGTGCCCGCGCGCTGACTGCGGCGTTCCGCGAGGCGCGAGAAGGTCGCATAGACGCGATCCATGTTGCGCGTGCGGTCGGCGCGCGAACGACGCAGCGTTGCGCCCAGCCGCAGGTTTTCCTCAACCGAGAGTGAAGGAAAAATCTGGCGGCCTTCCGGCACCTGTGCAATGCCCAGCTCGCAGACGGCGGCGCTGTCCAGTCCCTTCAGGTCCTTGCCCTTGAAACGGATGCTGCCCGTCTTCGCCGGCAGCATTCCCGCGATGGCGCGGATCAATGTGGTCTTGCCCGCGCCGTTGGCGCCGACGATGGAGACGATCTCGCCCGGCATGATGTGAAAGCTCACGCCGGCGAGCGCCTCGGCTTCGCCGTAGTGCACCTTCAGGTTGTCGACCTCCAGCAGAGGTGCGTTCCCTTTCAATACGTCATCCAATACTTCATTCGACACTTTCGGCCTTCCTTCCCAGATAGCTTTCGATCACGCGGCGATCCTGCGTCACTTCCTGCGGCGTTCCCTGGATCAGCAGCTCGCCGTGATGCAGCACCACGACGTGTTGTGCAACCGACATCAGGATGCGCATCACGTGCTCCACCAGCACGATGGTCAGCCCGTCGCGATTAAGCGCGCGCAGCACCTCGATCACTTCGTTCGCCTCGGTCGGGCGCAAGCCGGCCATCACTTCATCGAGCAGCAACAGCTTCGGTCTGGTCGCGAGCGCCTTCGCCAGTTCCAGCATCTTGCGATCCGGCAGCGTCAGGTACTGCGCCTTGACGTCCATCTTGTGCCTCAGCCCCACCTTGGTCAGCGTATCGGCGGCGACATCACGTGCATGTTCCAGCGTGGGCGAGCGCAGCAGCGCGCCGACCATCGCGTTTTCCAGCACGGTCATGTCGAGCAGCGGACGCACCACCTGGAAGGTGCGCGCCACGCCGCGCTTGCAGATCTGCTCCGGCGACAATCCGTCGAACGATTCACCTTCGAACACGACGCGGCCCTGCGTCGGCGTCAACGCGCCGGAAATCATGTTGAAGCACGTGGTCTTGCCGGCACCGTTGGGGCCGATCAGGCCGACGATGGAACCGGCGGCGACGTCGAAGCTCACATTGCTTACCGCCTTCAGGCCCGCGAACTGTTTTGTCAGGCTTTCCACCCGCAACAATGGTGTAGTCATTATTGGCCCTCCGTTGCAGGTGTGGATGCCTTGGCCGCCGCCGGCGCGCGCAGGCGGCCGAAGCGCTTCGCAATCGCCGGCCACAGGCCTTCGGGCATGAAGCAGACCACGACCAGCAGCAGCGCGCCGTGGATCAGCAGATTCAGTCCGTAGATGCCGGTGCTTTGCGCGACATGATTCGAGAACTCGCCGAGCGGCACGACGAACAGCGCGCCGACGATCGGGCCGAACAGCGTGCCGAGTCCGCCGATGATCGGGGCGATGACGATCTCGATCGAGAAGCGCATGCCCATCATGGTGTCGGGGAACAGGCTGCCGCTCAACAAGGCGTAAAACGAGCCGCCGATGCTGGTCATGATCGCGCTGATCACCACGGCCAGAATCTTCAGTTGCAGCGTCGGCACGCCCAGGGCACGCGCCGCATCCTCGTCTTCGCGGATCGCGCGCCAGAAGTAGCCGAACTTCGATTTCATCAGGGCCGCGCTGCACAGGAATGTGATCGCGGTCAGGATGAGAAAGGCGAAGTAGAAGAAGGTCGAATCGCCGCGCAGCGACAGCAGCGGATGCGTATCGCCCGCCGCCTTCAGGAAGTAGCCGCCGGTGCCGCCGACATAGCTCCAGTTGTCGAAGCTGATACGCATCATTTCCGCGCAAGCGATGGTCAGCAGCGTGAAGTAGATGCCGCGCACCGAGAAGCGGAAGCCGATGAAGGCGATCACCGCCGCCACGACCGCACTGATCGCCGCGCCGATCAGGATGCCCAGCCACGGCGACAGGCCGTGCGTGCCGGTGGCCAGCGCCACCGCATACGCACCGAGTCCGATGTAGAGACCGTGACCGAGCGACAGCTGGCCGACGTATCCCATCATCAGGTTCCATGCGATGCCGTACACCGCGAACATCAGCACCAGCGTGGCGATCGAGATCAGCGCATCGCCGGTCACCGCCGGCAGCAAGGCCAGCAGCACGAAGAACACGAGTGCGGCGATGCCGCCGTCTTTCAGTATCAGGTTTTTCATCGCTGCCTCCCGCCGAACAAGCCTTGCGGACGGATCAGCAGCATCGCGATCAACAGGCCGTAGGAAATCATGGATTTCATCGCCGGATTGATCACCAATGCGGCGATGCTTTCGGAAATGCCGATCAGCACGCCGCCGACCAGCGCACCGACGACGCTGCCCAGCCCGCCGATGATGACGACGACAAAGGCCATCGTGGTCATGTCGCTGGCCAGATACGGCTGCGTGTCGAAGATCGGCGCGATCAGCGTGCCGGCAGCGCCCGCGCATGCCAGGCCGATGCCGGCGGTGATGGCAAACACGCGATTGACGCGCAGGCCGATGGCGGCGGCACCGATGGGATTGTCGGCCGCCGCGCGGATCGATGCGCCGGTATCGGAATAGCGCAGGAAGGCAAGCAGCAGTGCAATCAGAGCCAATGCCGCGAGCGCGCCGTAGAGGCGGACCGCATCGAGCTGCAGGAAGCCGAGTTCGACCACTTCGAAACTGGCGGCGCTGCTGATGGGGCGCGCTTCAGGTCCGAAGATGATCATGTGCAGGCCGGTGATGCACAGCGCAAGGCCGACGAACAGGATCACCTGCACGTGATGGGGACGGCGGATGAAACGGTTGATCAGTCCGGTTTGCAGCAGGTAGCCTGCGCAGAACATGATGATGGCCGAAATCGGCATGGCAACGATGGGCGACAGGCCGAATGCCGACCACATCAGGTAGCCGAGATACATGCCGACCACCACGAGTTCGCCGTGCGCGAAATTGACGACGCGCATCACGCCGAACACGATGGTCAGGCCCAGCGCGATCAACGCGTAGATCACGCCGATCAGCACGCCGCTGGCCACCATGTTGGCGTAGAGAGGCAGGTTGGAAGTGAGCATAGGATTCTATTGATTCAGATACGGAAAGGCGCGCCGAAGCAGCGCGCCTTGTTTGGTGCTTGCGCTCGGGACGGCCGCCTCAACGACCGGCGAACGGCCGCATCGGGAATGCCGGCGCGGCCATCGTGATCTGCTGCGGACCGACCACGGTAGGCACGCCGTCGCGGTTCTGCAGCAAGGCCACGCCGATGTTCGGGTTCTGGCCCTTTTCGTCGAAGCGGATCGGACCGCCGTACATGATGTGATCCTCGATGTTGGTGGTCTTCAGCGCCGCGTGGATCGCGGCCGGGTCGTTCGACTTGGCGCGCTTGACCGCATCCGCCATCACCTCGACTGCCTCGAACGAGAAGCCGACGTTGAGTTCGAAGCGGTTGCCCTTTTCCATTTTTTCGTAACGTTCGGCGATGACCTTGGCGCGCGGATTGCGCGGGTTCCACCACGGCACGCAGATCATGTAGTCGTCGCCGAACTTGCCCAGCGCATCGGTGAAGGCACGTTCGTACGGGCCGGGGCTGCCCGGGCCGATGATGGCCATCGGGTTGTATTTCTGCTTGACCATTTCGCGCACGATCATGATGGCGTCATTGGTACGCGTGATCGGCAGCACCAGCTCGGCGCCGGTCGCCTTGGCCTTCGCCACTTCGACCGACAAGTCCTTGGCACGCACGTCGTAGCCGATCTTGTCGACGATCTTGATGGGCACCTTTGCCTTTTCCCAGATCGCGTCGAGTGACGCCAGCGCAGACTGGCCGAAGGTGTCGTTGACGTACAGGACCACGGCGCTCTTGGGCATCACTTTCTGCGTCGTCACCAGCTCATGGATGCGCGTGACCGCGGAAGCGATCATCGACGACACCGATGCGAAGTTGCGGAAGATCTGCGTGAAGCCCTGCTCGGTGATCTGCGGCGCGGAGCCGATGTTGATCAGGAGCGGCACCTTGGCGGTCTCGACCGCTTGCGCGGCAGAGATGGTTGCGCCCGTATCCCATGCGCCGATCAGCGCCGTGCATCCCTGCCGAATCAGTTTTTCCGCAGCGACGCGACCGTTCTCCGGCTTCGATTCGGTATCGGCGAAGATGAACTCCATGTTCGGACCGTTGCGCTCCTTGTTCACCAGCGCGGCGTACTCGATGCCCTTGCGCGACTGCTGACCGGGGAAGGCGAACACGCCGGATGTCGGCAGGATCACGCCGATCTTTGCGGATTCCGCGGCCCAGCTGCGGATGGGAACTGCACCGACCACTGCGCTGGCAGCGGCGGCCTTGAGGATGGTGCGACGGGAAATCTGTTTTGCCATCTTGCTCTCCTGAATTGGTAATAGTTGTGATACGACTTTTTACTTGCTCGTTGTTTCTTCTTTGTGCGCGCCGTGCACGGCATTCACGAAGGTCGACGCCATCTTCATCTTCTGGCCGACGGCCTTCTCGTACTCTTCGCGCACCCGGTCCGGCTGGCCATACTGGCCGAAGCAGTCGTTCAGGTAAGGCCCGAGCAAGTGGTGCACGTTCTGTTGTTCGCGCGGCATGCCATGGATCATCTCCTCGCGGCAGGCCGAGGGCAGGAACACGTCCTCGTTCTGCGCCGGATCCCAGATCTGCGCGAAGAGTTGTTGCTTGCCTTCCGCCATCGCATCCAGTTCCTCGAAGAACTTGCGACGCATCATGACGACGCCCTTGTCGCTTTGCCCGAGCTTTTCCTTCGTGCGATCGGTGATACGGCCCTGGCCGTACCATGCGGCGAAGTCCTGGTTGATGACGTGCGAGATGATCCATTCGCCGTTCTCGTCCTTCAGCGGGCCGACCCAGCTCGGGATCTTCTTCTGTTCATACGGCTCCATTTCCTTCGGCACGCGACCGAACATCCACATCACCGACAGGGTGTTCTCGTCGTCGATGGGAACGCGCCATTCGCAGTGGTGGCCGAGGTAGAAGGCATTCGGCCACAGGCAAACGCGACCAACCGTCCACATGATGTTGTCCTCGGTGTCGCCGCCGCGCAGGCGCTTGTAGGTCAGGCCGTATTCGAATTCTTCGAACTGCAGCTGCAGGTGGGTCGGCACGTTGCTCCCGTTCGGATCCTGCTGACGCACCATCCAGTTGTTGTGCGTCCACTCGAAGTGCACCGGGTCGATCGAGTTTTCCTGGCACTGGAACCAGTTGCAGGGCAGCTCCGAGAAAATCGCTTGCGCGAAGCCGTTCTTGAAATTCAGGAAGTCCCAGTCCGGCAGTTCCGGCGCGGGCAGCGGACCCATGTAGGCCCACAGCATGCCGGCCTTCTCCTTCACCGGATAGCCCTTGATCTTCGTGCCCTGGCGCATGCGCGCGCTCGGGTCCATGACTTCCTCGAACGGCTGATGCAGGCACTGGCCGCTTTGACCAAATTGCCAGCCGTGATAGCTGCAGCGCAGGCCTTCCTTCTCGACGTAGCCGTGCACGAGGTCGGCATTGCGGTGCGGGCAGCGGCGCTCGATCAGGCCGAAATTGCCGCTCAAGTCCTTGAACAGCACAAGGTCTTCGCCGAAGAGACGGATTGCGCGCACGGACTTCTTGTCAAATTCATCGGCACCGGCAACCGGATGCCAATAGCGCCGCAGGTATTCCCCCATCGGCTTGCCGGGCCCGACTTCTGTCAGCAAACGGTTCTTTTCTTCACTCAGCACGGAGGTCTCCTTGATTCATTGTCGTGACGCCATCGCTGTCACAGTGCAGACATATTCTTGCGCAGCGATATGCCCCGAACAACCTCACGAAAGCTCAAAAAGGGAACCATTCGGCCTAAATTGGGGGCCGCGATTATCAAACGGATATGGAAAAAAACGGGCGCACAAATGCGGTGCCGGCAATGCACGCTGCTTGTGCGGTGCGGAGGGGGTTTGCGAGAAAAAATGGCAATGCGGCGGCGCGGTTGCCGAGACAGGCGCGGTGCAGTGTTCCGCGAATGACCCGCTCCGCCTTCGCCCGTGATGACAGGGGATTGCGGCATCGGGAATTGAAAAACCTGCTACAACTGCATCTCCGCCACAGGCGAGGAACGCAGGTAGGTCCTCGGCGGCACGCCCGACCAGCGCCGGAAGGCACGCGTGAAGCTCTTCTCCGAGTTGTAGCCGACCTTGGCCGCAACTTCGGATATGCGGCACTTGCCGGCAGCCAGATGCTCGGCCGCGATGTACATGCGATGCGCCGTCAAATACGAGATCGGCGATTCGCCGACGAGCTGCTGGAAGCGGGCGGTGAAGCGCGAGCGTGACATGCCGACCGCCAGTGCCAGCGCATCCACCGACCACTCGCGCTGCGGCTCCTTGTGCATCAGCAACAGCGAGCGGCTGATCTGCCCATCGCTCAAGCCGCGCAGCCAGCCGCAGATATTCTCGGTGTTCGCCTGCAGATAAATGCGAATCACATGCACGAACAGCAAGTCGGCCAGGCATGCGGCGGCGTGATTCCAGCCGAGCTGGCAGGCCATCGACTCTTCGATGAAGCACTTCATGGTGGACATCAGCCACGGCGTGATGTCGGCGGCGCGAATGTGGATCATCGGCGGCAGCATGTTGAGCAGCGGATTTCGCCGGTGCTCGCGATAGAGGATGATGCCGGTGTACAGATCGGTGACGGGACCATCGCCGCCCGCGCGGAAGGCCAGCGGCCGGTTGGGCAATGGACATATCCCCATGTCGACAAGCAGCTTGTCGAACAGGATGGCGTCGTCAACCGGAGCGGACGACATGATGTGCTCGTCCCCGTGCGGCAAAACGATCAAGTCGCCGGGCTGGACCAGCACCGGCGCCGCGTCCCGCACGCGGACCCAGAAGGGATTTTCGGTCGCGATGCGAAAGGGTGCGCCATTCACCGGATTCTTGACGAATGACCAGGGCGCGCCGAGCGTGAAGCGGCCGGTGATGATGCCTTCCGATCGCAGTCCGGTGAGTATCTCGCTCAATATGTCCACTTGATCTCCAACAGCTTTACTTCGGCTTGCCACGAATGCGACATGCCTTTGACCGACGCGCTGCGCACAACGTTCATCCGCAATGCTGTCAAACCGCTCCGGGCTTCACCGCGTCATCGATCAGTCTCGGCCAGATCACTTCCAGCTCGAACTTGATGGACTTTGCCAATCCGTCCAGATCGGGGAACAGCGTCGCATTGGTGATGTTCATGCGGTACAGGGCCTTCATTGCCTCGTCGCGAACGTGACGCGGCAGGATGATCTTCCTGATCAGCGTTTCCTCGGCGTGATATTCCTTCAATATTTCGTCCAGCGACTTGTCCAGCACGCCCGGCAGCACCACCGTACCGGACTGCGCGACCAGCCGCATGTCCATTTCGGTCGGCTCGCCGATCCAGATGATCTGGCTGTCATTCTGCAGGAAGTAACGGTCGAAATTCCCCTTCTTGCGCGGATCGATGGTGTCGCGCGTGAGCAGCGGATTGTTGACCGGCGGCGCATTCCAGAGCACCGGCGTGTTCAGCGCGAACACGGCGGCGTCGCTGACTGCGCTTTCCAGTGCAAAAAAGGCCGCGACGAACGGCGACTTGGTGAAGTCCAGCAGGCGTGTCGGTGCGCCGTGATGCTGCATCAGCGAGAGGCAGCGCAGATCGTCGTCCAGCGCCACCGGCTTGCTCAGATAGTTGTGCGCCTTGCGGCGGAAGATGCGGATGGCGCGTTCTTCCCGCGTGCGCCAGCCCGACTGGTCGGGGATGAAGGCCTGCAGATAGCGCGACAGCGAACTCAGCAATGCCCAGTTGGCGTCCTGCTGGCCGCGAAACGCCCAGCCGTCCAGTTCCGATGTCAGTGATACGAATTCATTCCAGCTGGAAATTTCAATCTCGGTCAAAACCTGTCCTTTTCTGCTACGCCAGCGAAAGCTGTTTTCTGCTGCCGCTGCGCATGCCATTATTGCATGATGATGCGCACAGGTTGCACCATGCAAAAACGCAGGCTTGCCTGAAAAACAGGCAGCCTGCGCTCGAAGCCGAAAACGGGTTGTGACCGCACTCCCTCGCCATCGAGACGAAGGAATTTTTCACGTCAAAGATCAAGCACCAGCCGTTTTCCCTTGCAGCCCGATACGCAGACCATCATGGTCTTGTTGGATTCGCGTTCCTTCTTGCTGAGCACGCCGTCGCGATGCTCGGGCACGCCTTCCAGCACCTTCGTTTCGCAGGCGCCGCACACGCCTTCGCGGCAGCTGTGATCGACGTGCAGGCCGGCATCCAGCAGTGCATCGAGCAGCGACTTGCCGGCCGGGACGGTGACGGTCTTCTTGCTGCGCGCCAGTTCGGCCACGTATTCGTCTTCCTGC
Organism: Noviherbaspirillum cavernae; assembly: GCF_003590875.1. NCBI lineage: Bacteria > Pseudomonadati > Pseudomonadota > Betaproteobacteria > Burkholderiales > Oxalobacteraceae > Noviherbaspirillum > Noviherbaspirillum cavernae. Next base: position 662,128 of record NZ_QYUN01000003.1, on the reverse strand, counting down.
ACCGTCTCGACGTTTTCGCCGGCGGAGAAACGCTCGATGTGCACGTTCGGCAAACCGAGTTCTTCGCAGATGCTCTCGAAGGCGTTCAGCATCGGCGTCGGTCCGCAGCAGTAGAAATGCGCGTCGGCCGGCTTGCTTGCCAGGAAGGCCCGCAGGTCGGGCGGCACGCCCTTCTCGCCGTCGAAATGGCTTTGCACACCCGCCTGCGCCAACAGTTCATCGGCGAACGCCGCTTCGGCGCGGGAACGGGCGCAGTAGAACAGCTCGGCCGATTTGCCGAGGCCGCGCAGATGATCCAGCATGCAGGAGATCGGCGTGATGCCGATGCCGCCCGCGATCAACACGCTGTGCGCTGCCGTTTCATCGACCGGGAAATTGTTGCGCGGGGCCGAGATGCTGATGATCGTGCCCACGCGCAGCTGCTCGTGCACGTAGCGCGAGCCGCCGCGGCTGTTGCGGTCGTTCAGGATGCCGACCACGTAGCGGTGGCGCTCCTTCGGCGAGTTCGACAGCGAGTAGCTGCGCGACAGGCCGTTGCCCAGATGCAGGTCGATATGCGAGCCGGCTTCGAAGGCAGGCAACTCGCCGCCCGCAGGCGACACCAACTCCAGGCTGACGATGTTCTGCGCTTCGAAGCGCATGGCCTGGACACGAACGGAAATGAGGTTGCTGCTATCCATTACGACGACTCACTTATAGTCAAAATTACGCTGCAGTCTGCACCGCAGTCCGCAGATCGACATCCAGACGCGCGAACGCATCGATCTCGACCTTCAGTTCGGGAAACACCAGCCCGTTCACGCCGACCAGGGTCGAGCACGGATACGGCGACTGGAAAAAATCGCGCCGCGCGCGGCCCACTTCATCCTTGTCGGCGATGTCGGTGACGTAGATCACGAGCTTGTAGATGTTGTGGATGCCGCCGCCGGCAGCCTCTGCCAGCGCGCGAATCTTCTCCAGCACCACCATCGTCTGCTCGTAGGCGCCGAGCTTGTTGTCGCGCGAGGCCGGATGCGCCGTCATGCCGGAGATGGCGATCTCGTTGCCCAGCACGAGGCAGTTCGACCAGGTGGCCGTCGGAAGCTCCGCCACCTTGTCGGTTTTCACATGACGCACCGGAAGGCGCTCGGTCATGCCGCCTTCTCCTCCTGCTCGTCAAGCTGCGCCTGGGCGAGCTTGCGCACGTGGCGGCGCAGACGGACGATGCCCATGTCGTGCTGGTACAGGATTTCGCGCTGATTGGCATCCGGCTCCATCAGCTCCAGCACCACGCGGTCCTGCTCGAGCACGGCCCAGTGGCGCGCTTCGAGGCGGTTGCGATACAGGAAGCGCCATGTGTCGCGCTGCCAGCCCGGCACCAGCTTGCGCACGCGCCAGTGGAACACTGCCGCCACGTTCGGCACGATCGGCGTGTAGCTGCCGATGATGGTGAAGCTGCCGCCGGGACCGCCGGTCTTCGGATACGGGATCGCCAGACGCATCCAGTGGATGCCGGTGTCGGCCCACTCGGTCCAGTCGAAGTTGACGCCGCGCTGGCCTTCCTTCTCGAACACGAAGCCGGTGTCGGTTTCGCGCACGCCGAAGGTCGCCGTGGCGTCGCCTTCGGCCATCGAGTGCGATTGCTTGTGCAGGAAGGTGCCGTGCATCGGGTCCATCACGTTGTCGATCACGTAGCGGTAGTCACCGCCCCACTCGGTGTAGCAGAGGAAGGACGAATATTCCTGGTCGTTGGTCAGTTCTTCCGGCAGCACCAGCGGCGGCGGCGTGTCCACGTTTTCGCTGGAGTTGTAGAGGAAGATCGCGCCGGCGGCTTCGGTCACGTGGAACGAGCGGGTGGCCTTCGCGCCTTCCAGCTTGCAACCGGGGCTGCCCGGCACGCTGGTGACGACACCGTCGGCGCGCACCTGCACGCCGTGGTAACCGCAGGCAATGCGGTCGCCCAGCGCGATGCCCATCGAGAGCGGCGCGCCGCGGTGCGGGCAATGGTCTTCCAGCGCGTGCAGCTTGCCGGTTGTCTGGTCACGCCAAAACACGAATTTGCGGCCAAGGCGGCGCAGCGACACCGGGCGCTCGCCGACAAACTCGGACGGGCAGATCGGGTACCACAGGTTCTTCAAGCCCTCGGCGAGCACGGCGTCGACGGGATCGTTGGGGGACGTTCTCATGTCAATATCCTTTTCAAATGATCTGGCTGCTGTCGTCTTCAGGCAGAAAGACGCGCCATGGCTTCCTGGAAGTTCTGTTCGGTCCAGATGCCTTCGTTCTCCGGGCAGTTCGGGCCGGTGCGGTTCAGGTGCGCAACCATCGCGGCGAGATCTTCAATGCCGGCGGCGTAACCGCGTTCGATGGAATCGCCCAGCAAGTCCTCGAACGGCGTGGGCTGGCGACGGCGCGCCTGATGCGGATCCAGATAAAGCTCTTTCATTATTTACCTCCATTTCTGACGCGCTCGCGGATACGCTCGCGCACGGGTACAAAGTCATAGGTCGGATAGCACTCGGTGCGGAACACACCCCATGCGGAACGTTCCAGCTCCACATTCACCAGCGGCAGCAGCTCCGGCGGCAACTCAAGCGTCACGATCTGGCCGAGGCCCATGGCCACCGTCCATGACACGACGCGCGTGCCTTCGACCGGGAAACGCTCCCACCAGTCCACCTGCTTCATGTGTTCCTGGATCGCGTCCAGGTTTTTCGATTGATCGTGCTTCAGCAGGATCGTCAACAGCATGGTCTTCGGCGCGTCAGGCATGCGCCTCTCCATCGACAGACACATTCCATGCCTGATAGCCATAGACCCAGTCGGCATTACCGCCTTCCTTCATCCATTCATTGCCACGCGAGCCGAGCTGGATCTTGCTCGTGCGTTCGCGGCGCGTGTCTTCATAACGCTTCAAGGCCGCCGGCACCTCTGCTGCCGTCTTCACGCTCGCCAGCGCGCGGCCGAGCACAACGGCATCCTCAATCGCCATGCCGGCGCCCTGCGCCATGAACGGCAGCATCGGGTGGCAGGCATCGCCCAGCAGGGTCATTTGTCCTTTCGACCAGGCCGGCAAGGGATCGCGCTCGTACAACGCGCTTTTCAGCACTTCGTCGCAGGCGTCGAGCAGCGCTCTCGCATCGTGGTGGAAGTCAGCATACAGCTCGCGCAATTCCGATACCTTGCCCGGCGTGGTCCACGATTCGAGATGCCAGCTGTCCTGACCGATGGTCGCGAAGATGAAGATGTCCTCGCCGCGATTGAGCGGGAAGGTCACGATCTGGCTTTGCGGATTCGGCCCCCACCACTTGGTGAACGCTTGCAGGTTCGGCACGTTCGCCACCTTCGACGCCGGCACCACGGCGCGGAATGCCACCACGCCAGTGAAGCGCGGGTTTTCCTTGCCGAACATCGAGGTACGCACGGCCGAGTGGATACCGTCAGCGCCAATCAGCACGTCGACGTGATATGTGCTGCCATCGACAAACGTAATGTCAACACCACTGTCATCCTGCGTAATCGCCTCGGCGCGTTTGTCGAACAACACGCGTTCGAGCGGAAAATCTTCCGCCAGCGCGGCCAGCAGGTCGGCACGGTGGATCGTCAGTTGCGGCGAACCGTATTTCTCTTCGGCTTCGTTGCCCATGACCAGGCGCGAGGTCTCCACGCCGGTGTCCCACGTGCGGGAAAGGCGATGCGTCGGACGTGCCGCTGTACGACGAATGCCTGCCTTCACCTTCTCGCCCAGAGCGTCGAGCGCACCGACTGCATTCGGCGTCAGGTTGATGTCTGCGCCCACACGAAAGAAACCTTTCGCTTGTTCGAAGACGACAACGTCGTGGCCCGCGCGATGCAGGGCGATTGCTGCGGTCAGACCGCCGATGCCGGCGCCGACGACGCCAATTTTGAGAGATGCCACGTGCTTGTCCCCTTGTCTTTTGAGGTTAGTGTTTTGGCTTGTCCGTCAGGAACTTTCCGCTCGGCGCTGCCGCATTCTTTTGACGGCGTGTATTGCCATCGATGCCGCCTTCGATCGCCCATTCGGCAAACATCGTCGGGCCCGGCTCGAAGTCGCGCGCTTCCCAGTGTTCGTCGAGCTGGTCTTCGTCGGCGTAGTACTCGATCAGGCCGCCGGCCGGATTCTGGAAGTACCAGAAGTAGGCGGACGAAATCGGGTGACGGCCCGGGCCGAGCTGCGTGTCCCAGCCCTTGCGCGACATGTTCATGCCGCCGCCGAACACTTCATGGATGTCGCGCACGGTGAAGGCGACATGGTTCAGGCCGGCACGCGCGGCAGGCGTCTGCAACAGGAAGATGTCGTGGTGGCCGCCCTCGGCCGCGCAGCGCAGGAATGCGCCGCGATCGGGATAGCGGTCGGAGGCGACGAAGCCGAAGTTCTCGGTGTAGAACTTTTCGCATGCCTTCACGTCCTTGACGAAGAACACGACGTGACCGACTTCGATCGGCGCCGCCTGTTCGTAGGCCGGGCTGCGCTGGTTGATGCGGTTCTTCTCGTTCCAGGTATTCATCTGCGCGCACTCGACCGAGACGTCGCGCTTCTTCGTCACCTGGAAGCGCACGGCCAGACCGTTCGGATCGGTGCAGCCAAGGCGATCGCCCTGGTTGACGTAGCCCGGCAGTGTTTCGATGCGCTTGGCGAAACGCTGCAGCACTTCGGGAGCGGACACGCCCCATACGACTTCGCGCAGAGTCGGACCTTCTTCGATCGCCGGCGGCAGGTCGGCGGCATCGCTCTTCTTGACGATGACGCGGCAGCCGTTCAGCGATTCGAATACCAGCGCGTCGGCGCTTTCTTCGACCAGCTTCATGCCCCAGTCGAGGAAGAATTGCTTGCACTTCGGCAGATCGTCCGCGCCGTAGGTGATTTCATCGATACCCAGTACGTCCATTACTCTTCTCCTGAATTCCGCTTTTCGTCATGTCCCCTCCCCTTGAAGGGGGAGGGCTAAAACCTTACTTGGCCCAAGGCAAAGGTTGTTCGTTCATGCCCCAATACAGGCTCTTCTGTTCCATGTACTGCAGAATGCCGAGGCGACCCTTCTCGCGGCCCAGACCGCTATCGCGCCAGCCGCCGAATGGCGTCGAGATCGAGAACTGCTTGTAGGTGTTGATCCACACATTGCCCGCTTGCACCGCACGTGCGAAGCGCCAAGCCTTCTTGTAGTCGCGCGTCCAAACGCCTGCCGCCAGCGCGTACACGCTGTCGTTGGCCTGTTCGATCAGGTCGTTCTCATCTTCGAACGGCATCGCCACCAGCACCGGGCCGAAAATCTCTTCCTGGCAGATGCGCTGATCGTTGCGCACGCCTTCGATGATGGTCGGCGTGTAGAAGTAACCGCGATCGTAGATCGAGCCGGTCGGACGCACGCCGCCGGTGCGGATATGGCCGCCTTCATCGACGCCGAGCGCGACATAGGACTCGATCGATTCGCGGTGACGCGATGTGATCAACGGTCCGAGTTGCGTGCGTTCGTCGGTCGGATCACCGACGCGCAAGGCGGCGGCACCGGCAGCAAGACGCTCCATGAAGGTGTCGTAAATGCCGTGCGCAACGAACAGGCGCGAACCCGCAATGCAGGACTCGCCGGACGAACTGAAGATGCCGTACAACACGCCGGCCACGGCGTGATCCAGGTCCGCATCCTCGAACACCATGGTCGGCGACTTGCCGCCGAGCTCGAGCGAGACCGGCATCATCTTGTCGGCGGCGATGTGCGCGATGTGCTTACCGGTGGTGGTGCCGCCGGTGAAGGACACGCGCTTGACCAGCGGATGCACCGTGATCGCGTCACCGATCACCGAGCCCTTGCCCGGCAAGACGCTGATCATGCCGGCAGGCACGCCGGCTTCGATGCAGATCTTTGCCAATTCGAGCGCGGCCAGCGGCGTGACTTCCGCCGGCTTGACCACGACCGCATTGCCTGCTGCCAATGCCGGCGCCATTTTTTGCGCTTCGCTGGCGATCGGCGAATTCCACGGCGTGATCGCCGCGACCACGCCCATCGGCTCGTACACGCTCATCGTGAGGTTGTCGCCGCGCATTGGCGTGATCGTTTCCTCCAGCGTCTCGCAGGCTGCTGCAAAGAACTGGAAGGTGGCGGCGGCGCTGGCCACCAGTGCGCGCGTTTCGCTGATCGGCTTGCCGTTGTCGAGGCGCTGCAATTGCGCCAGGTCTTCGGAACGCTCGCGGATCAATTGCGCGACGCGGTACAGCACGACGGCGCGCTCGTGCGGCTTCTTCTGCGCCCAGCCGCTGGTGCGGAATGCCTTGTCGGCGCCCTGAATGGCCTCTTCCACATCGGCGAGATTGGCGGCATTCAGATAGGCGACCGGTTCGCCGGTGGCCGGATACAGGGTCGCGTAGCGATCACCCTGACCGAGGCGCCAGTTGCCGGCGATGCAAATAGGAAGAGTTTCGTTCAGGTTCATGTCAGCTTTCAATGCAGTTCTGTCTATGTTCGGACGATGCTTGCCTTGCCAATAACGACCTCGCCATGACGACGAGGGCTGAGATGGGGATGGGGTCCGATACCCCGATTTCAACCCATCCCGCCTTTCCCTTGCCGGGAAGGAAACATCACGAGGTTCTATCGCAAACGCCGTGTTACTGCCCTATCAATTTTCAAATCGATACCGCGTGGGCGCGATTGGCCAGCGCGCGCACCACGCTGAATACCGTCAGCGCCGAGGTCTTCGGATTGGCCGCGAGCGGCTTGCCGCGCATGGTCAGCTCGAAGCCGCCGAACGCGCCCTTGGCCTCGACGTGATGCACGTTCTCCGTCACGCCCGGATCGGCGTACAGGCGCACCTGCGTCTGGTCCAGTCCGAGGCCCGCCAGCGACAGCGTGGCGGCGACGTTGGCGTTCTTCGGGAACAGCCGCGCCGCGTCGCGCGCGCTGCCTTCGAAAATCACGGTCGCGGTTTCCAGCTTGTCGAGATCGAACTTGTCTTCGGCCGGCGTGCCCTTCCAGGCATACGGCGGCTTGCGGCCGGTATAGACCACGGAGTCGAGTCCGCCGATCTTCGCCGCCGAAAGAGCATCGATCGCGCCGATCGCGCCCGACAGCAATTGCACCTGCGTCTTGCCGCGTTGCGCCGCTTCTTCCAGGCGTTCGACCAGTCCGGGTTCGGACAGCGCACCGACCGACACCACCATGCACGGGATGCCGCGCTCCAGCGCCGGGATGATGTGCTCCTCGATGGCGCGATGACCGGCGCATTCGATCAGCAGATCGGGACGGCTGCCGTTGAGCCCGGCCGCCACTTTGGCCTGCGGCGCGAGCGAGGACACCACGCTGCGCGCAGCGTCCACGCCGTTCTCGGGCACGATCACCAGATCGAACGTCACTTCAGGATCGCTCTTGAGCAACTCCATGACACCGACGCCGATGGCGCCGCAACCGATCATTGATACATGCAGCATGAAGGCTTCTCCTCAGTTCGCTGCCACGGGTTCGGGCTTCTTCACCGGCGGGCCGGCGAATTTGGTCTTGAAGCTGCCGATCGCGAGCATGTCCACTTCCACGATGAACGGGCCATCCACGGCCAAGCCTTGCTGGATGGCATCACCCAGTTGGTCGAGGTCGCGCACGCGCACGTGGCCCAGGCCCATGGATTGCGTCAGCAGGGCGTAGTCGGGCGTGTGCAGTTCCACATAATGCTTGCGGCCGCCGTACACGGCGTCCTGGATGTTCTTGATGACGCCATAGGCCTGGTCGTTCATCAGGATGACGATCATGTTGGCCTTTTCCTGTACCGCAGTGGCGAGTTCGCCCAGGTTCAGGATGAAGCCGCCGTCGCCGGCCAGCAGGAAGGTCTTCTTGCCGGAGTTGGTGACCGCCGCACCGACGGCAGCGCCCACGCCCATTGACAGCCCCAGGCCGATGCCGCCGCCCAGCGCATGCACGCCCGCCTTGGGGTCGTGCAGTTCGGGCAGGCGGTTGCCCCAGATGCTGTTGGAGAGCGTCACGTCGCGCACCCAGTTGAACGAGGTGCCGACCACCGCTTGCAGTTTGTCGATCAGTTTCGTGTAGGGGCCGACATCCTCATGCAGAGTGGCGAGAGCAGCCGCGCGCGCGCGCTTGATGTCCTCGACGAATGCGGGATCGGTCGCCAGCTTGCCTTCCAGGCGGTCGGCCAGGCCCTTGAGCGCCAATTCGGCGTCGCCGGCGATGAAGTAGTCGTTGCTGTAGCAGCGGCCGTCAGCCGTTGGGTCGGCGTCGATGCGGTAACGCGTGGCCGGCAGCTTGAGTGCGTACTTGAGCGTTTCGTTGCTGCGCAGACGCGAGCCGACCACCAGCAAGGCATCCACGGTCTGGTAGAGCGCTTCCACCGGCTTGACGGCGGTGAACGAACCCACAACGGCCGGATGGTTCTCGGGAATCACGCCGCGCCCTTGCGTGCTGGTGACCACGCCGAAGCCGAGCTTGACGAGGCGTTCCACTTGCTTGCCGGCACGGCGTGCACCGCCGCCCAGCCACAGCAGCGGACGCTTGGCCGTGGCCAGACGGTTGGCCAGCTCGTCCAGCGCAGCCGCGCTCGGCACCTGCGTCTCGACCGGCAGCGGCGAAAGATCAGCCGGCAGTTCGATCAAAGCTTGCTGGATGTCGATGGGAATCTCGACGCTGACCGGGCCGGTGGGCGCGGTCATGGCGATCTGTACGGCACGCTTGACGATACCCAGTGCCGTCTCGGGCGTGCGAACGCGGAAGGCAGCCTTGGACACGGCACCCAGCATGGCGAGCTGCTGATTGTTCTCGTGAATGAAGCCGAGGTTCTGGTCCAGGTAAGGACTGTCGATCTGGCCCGTCAGGTGCAGAACCGGCGTGCCAGCGGTGATGGCTTCGACCATGGAGCCGGCGGCATTGCCGGCGGCGGTGCCGGTACTGGTCACGGTCACGCCCAGACCGCCCGTGGTACGGGCATAGGCGTCGGCCATGTTGGTCGCGCCGGCTTCGCCGCGCGCCATGACGAAACGGATGTTGCCACGCTCGCCGAAGGCGTCGAGGATCGGCATGTTGTGGATCGAGATGACACCAAAGGCCGCCTTGACATCGCACTGCTCGAGAAAGGCTGCAATGGCGCAGCCGACGGTAACTTTATTTTGCTTAGGCATGGCGGGAAAGACCTCCTGAAACATCGATGTGACTGCCTGTGGTGTATGAAGAAAGCGGTGTCGCGAGGAACACGATGGCGCGCGCCGCTTCGTCGGGAAGGCCGAGACGGCCGATTTGAATTTGTTTTTTCTGTGCCAGCCGGCCGGTCCACTGCGCCCATGTCATGTCGCGCTCTTCCGGCGGACGCGCCTCGTAGCGGCGACGCCACTGGCCGGATTCGACCAGACCGATCAGGATGCCGTTGACGCGCACGCCGAACGGGCTGAACTCGGTGGCGAGCGAACGCACGAGATTGAGCACGCCGGCGCGGGCGGCGGACGTCGCCACCATGTGCGGCTCCGGCTGCCTGGCCAGCAGCGAATTCACACAGACGATGGCGGCTTCCTGCGTGGTCTTCATTTGCGGCAGGAAAGCGCGGGTCGGGTGAATGATGGAAAAGAATTTCAGGTGCAGTTCTTCGGTCCACGCCGCATCTTCGGTATCGGCGAAAGTCGAGACGCGGCCCTGGCCGGCGTTGTTGACCAGCATCGACACCGTGCCGAGTTCGCGCTGCACGCGTTCGGCGAATGCGGCCATGTGTTCCGCCGACAGCACGTCGCAAGCGGACGCGAGGATGCGGCCTTGCGGAAAGCGTTCGCGCAGGTTTTTTTCGGCTGCCGCGAGGCGTTCTTCATTGCGGCCGCAGAAGGCAACCGCTGCGCCCGCTTCGAGCAGCAGCTCGACGGTGGCCAGTCCGATGCCGGACGATCCGCCGGTCACGACGGCGACCTTGCCTTCGAGATTGATCATGGACATGCTTGCTTATCCTTGTTTATAGATTGACGACCATGCCGCCCGATTTTTCGGGAACGTAGTCCAGCAGGCGCGACAGTTCATCCGCGCTTTCCCGCACGCGGCGCACGATGAGATCGAGTTGCGTCTCGTCGATATGCGGCGCGGGGATGGTGGCGCCGAGCGCCGCCACGACGCGTCCGCTCTGATCGCGCACCGGCGCGGCGACCGTGGAAATGCGCGACTCGTAGAATCCTTCCTGCAGCACGTAACCGCGCTGGCGGTCTTCCTGGAGCATGTGGAACAGATCGAGCACGGTCTTCGGCGTGCTGTCGGAGAAACGCTCAAGGCGCTCTTCGGGATACAGCTCGCGCAACTCGGCCAGCGACAGGTCTTCCAGCAGCACGCGGCCAAGCACGGTGGCGTGCGCCGGCAGACGCGTGCCCACGCTGACCGAACTGACGAAGGCGGTCGGCGCAACCGACTTGGCGACGTACACGATGGAACGTCCGTCGCGCACCACCAGGTTGCATGGATAGTGGATCTCGTCGCGCAGGCGCTCCAGCAGCGGACGGCCGATCTCGGTCAGCTCCAGCGACGCGAGATACTCGAATCCGAGATGCAGGACCGCCATGCCGAGGCGATAGTCGCGTCCGCCGTCGTTGCGCTCGACGAATCCCATGCGTTCCAGCGTCGCCAGCAGGCGGAACACCGTCGAACGCGGCACGTCGAGCCGTCTTGCCAGTTCCGGTGCGGACAGGCTCTTGTCCTTGCGGCTGAATTCGCACAGCAGGCGCAAGCCGCGTTCCAACCCCGGCACGAGGTATTTGTCCTGGGGCTCTTCGACTGGCAACTGTAGTGTTGTCATGATATGAACCGTTCTATTGAATGGCCTGGCGAATTGCCGTGGCCACCGCGTCCGGCTGTTCGACATAGCAGGCGTGGCCTGCGCGATCGATCAGCGCGAACGGATAAGCGAATTCCGTTGCGAGCATGCGGCTGTCCTCCGGTGTGGTCACCACGTCGGCACTGCCGCAATACATGCGGCCCGCCAATCCCTGCGGCGGATAGCGATGGATATCGTCGCCGCACAGCATATGCACCGCTTGCGTATATCCGGCCGGATCGAGCAGGCTCGTGTTCCAGCGCACCCATGCGCGCTGTTCTTCGTCCGCCTGCGGCGACAGCATGCGGTCCGGGCTCCGTTCGGCCATGCCGGCGATGCCCTGCGTTTCCAGATTGCCCAGGCGCTGCTGCAGCACTTCCGCGCCGCGCGCATCCTTCGCCGCGCTGCCGTAGCCTTGCGCGGGACTGAGCAGTACCAGCTGCGAGACGCGCCCGGGATGCGCCGACACGAATGCCGACGCCATCATCGCGCCGAGCGAATGTCCCACCAGCACGCAGCGCGCAATGCCGAGTGCATCCAGAAATTCTGCGAGGCGCGCCGCGTAGTCGGCCGCACTCGGTGCCGGGTTCGACATCGGGGTGGAACGGCCATAACCGGGCGCATTCCACGCGATCACTTGCGCATCCTGTTCCAGTTGCAGCGCGCAGCGCAGCCATGAGGCTGCACCGGAACCGATGCCGTGCAGCAGGACGACGGTCGCCGGTCCCTTGCCGCATGTGCGGCAAGAGATCGTGCCCGACGCCGTTTGCACGGAGCGTTCGGCAAAGCGCTGGTCCAGCAGCGACAGCGACGCCTGCAATTGATCGGAGGATGCGTTCATGTGGCTTGATCCCGATTACTTCAGCTCGCGCTTGATCTTGGCGAGCGGATGCTCCGGCGGATAGGTCGGCGTGATCGGCTTTTGCGCGCCCAGCATCACGCACATCAGCGCGTCTTCATCGCCGATGTTGATTTCCTCGCGATACACGCCCGGCGGCACAGACACGACGTCGCGGTCGGTCAGGATGGTTTCGAAACGCTCGCCGTCTTTTTCGAGGATCAGCTTGAGCTTGCCGCGAATCACGAAGAACACTTCTTCAACGTCGATGTGCAGGTGCGGCGGGCCTTCATGGCCGGCAGGGATCACCATGGTCGAGAACGTGAAGTTTTCGGACGGCACGGTGTTGACGTCGGCTGCGACGCCGGTGCCGCCGGTACCGATGTAGCGCATTTGCGCGCGGCGGAATTTCGGGTCGTAGTCGGCCTGGAATTTCAGCGCGTCCCAGTCGTATTTACGCGTGGAAAAACGCGCGACACGGGAAGTCATCCAATCTTCAAAGCTGGCGCCTTCCGGACGATCCCAGCTGCGCGTGGCCTGTTTTTGCTCTGACAAATCGCTCATCATCACTCCTGAAAAAAATTAATGCATTACAAAGCCGCCATTGACGGCAATCACCTGGCCCGTGATGAAACGGGAAAGATCGGACAAGGCAAACACGACTGCGCCGCATACGTCTTCCGGCACCTGATCGCGCTGGATCGCGCGCCGGTCGTGGTAGGTCTGGTGCCTTTCCTTCGGTACGTATTCGGTGGCCTCGACCAGCGTGAGGCCGGGCGCGACCGCGTTGACGGTGATGTTGTCACCGCCGACTTCGCGCGCCAGCGAACGCGTCATGCCGATGATCGCGCCCTTGCTGGCGACGTAGGCCATCAGGTTCGGCGCGCCCCACAACGGCGTGTCGGACGACAGATTGACGATGCTGCCGCGGCCGGATGCGCGCAATGCAGGCAGGCAGGCGTTGGTCATCAGCCAGGTGCCGCGCACGTTGACTTCCATCACCTTGTCCCACATCGGGATTTCCAGCTGCTCCGAAGTGCGGCCGCCCGAGTTGGTGATGGCGGCGTTGTTGACCAGGCCATCGAGCCCGCCCAGGCGCTCGACCGCCGCCCTGGCACAGGCTTCGATCGATTGCGGATCGCCCAGGTCGAGCGGGAAGCCGTGCACCTTGAAGCCGCGTTTTTGCAGATCGGCCACGGATTGCCGCAACGGCTCCTGCAGGATGTCGGCCATGGCGACCGTCGCCCCGGCTTCGGCGATGGCCGTCGCAAAGGCGAGGCCGAGACCGCGCGCCGCGCCGGTGACGAAGATGCGACGTCCGGCCAGCAGCTGATTGGGTTGATTGGTTGCAGACATGTTGCGGTGCTCCAATCAGACGGTCGTGGTGGTTGCTTTGGGGATGTAGTGCAGCACGCGGCGCTCCGCCCACACCACGGCGCCGTACGCGACGATGCCGATGATGGTCAGCGCGCAGATCGCAACAAATACGGCAGCCGTATTACCCTGACCTTCGCCTTCCACCAGCATGTAGCCGAGACCCTTGTTGCCGCCGACCAGTTCACCGACGGTGACGCCGATGACGGACAGGGTCGACGCGATGCGCAGGCCGGAGAACAGCGCCGGCATCGCCGAGCGGAACTCGACCAGGCGGAAGATCTGGAAGCGGCTTGCATTGAGCGTGCGCACCAGGTTGATCATGTCCGGGTCCACGGTACGCACCGCGGACAGGACATTGATCATGATCGGGAAGAACACGATCAGCACCGCAACGATGATCTTGGGATACACGGTGTAGCCCAGCCACATCACGAACAGCGGTGCGAACGCAACCTTCGGCGCGATCTGCAAGGCCAGGATATACGGCGACAGCATGGCTTCCGTTCTGGGCGACAGGCCGAGCACCACGCCGCAACCGATCCCGAGCAGGGCGCCGAGCAGGAAGCCGAACACCACTTCCAGTGCGGTGATGCCGAAATGCTGCAGCAGGTTGCCGCTGGTCCACATGACGCCCGCTTCCTTGATGACGGCGGTCAGGTTGGGCAGAATGAATTCGGGCATGCCGATCCATCCCGGGCCCCATTGCCATGCCACCAGAAAGAAAACGAGAAAGGCCAGGCTGCCCGCAACGGTTTTTGCCTTCTCGCTGAAGAAAGGGCGGCGCACCTGTTGTTCCTGCGGTGCCACCGTGCGGTTTGCCGTAGTTGCTGTGTCCATTATCGTGCTGTTCCTACAAATTGATTCGTGTAGAGTTCATCGACGGGAGTCGCCTTGGGCACGATCCCTTCGCTGACGTAAAACTTCTGCACCGCTTCCATGCGCGCCGGATCGATGTAGCCGAGGGTCTTCTGGTTCGCATAGACGTACTTGCGATAGAGGTCGAACACCTGCTCGACGCTGGCTTCCTTGCCCTTGAAGGTCGGCACTGCCTGCACGTAGACCGCGGTCGCGGCTTTCGGGTCCTTCATGATGTCGTCCATGCCGCGCAGGGTTGCGCGCACCAGGCGCTTGAGCAGTTCCGGCTTGGTCTTGATCGCTTCGTCGGAAGCGAGAATGGCCTGTGCCATGCTCTTGAAGCCGTTCAGTTCGATGATGTCGACCTTGGCGCCGGCATCACGTGCGTTGACGATCCAGTCCGGCACGCCGGCCAGAGCCTGTGCCTTGCCGCCGGCGAAGACCTGCCACACGCCGGCCGGACCCGCGCCCTGGATGGAGGCGTCGGTCTTGCTCATGCCCTGCGCGCGCATGTTGCCCAGCAGCGCGTAGTAAGTGGTATCGGTATAGGACATGACGGTGATCGTCTTGTCTTTCAGGTCCTTCAGCGATTTGATGTTGTCGGCTTGATGCACGCCGAGCAGGGTCAGCGAACCAGCGCCGAGCACCGCGATCGCCTTCACCGGCACGCCGTTGGCGCGCACGATGATCGGCGTGTCGCCGATCGCACCGCCGATCAATGCATTGCCCGCGCCGATCTGCTTGGCGACATCGACGCCGCCCTTGGCCGTGACGAAGTTGACCTTGATGTTTTCATCGGCGTAGTAGCCTTTTTGCTGCGCGATCATCCACGGCGCAAACGCCGGGGTGTTCGGCGGAGCAGGCAGCAAATACGTGACTTCCTCCGGCGCGGCATGCGCCAGGGTCGGAGCGACTGCGGCGACCAATGCGAGACTGCAGCAAAGCGATGCGAGAATTTTATTCATGCTCATATTGACTCCTGGTTCCTCATTAAGTTGACTACATGGACGCTTGACCACTTCAGTGCAGTTCGGCGCTCTCTTCCTTCCCTACCTTCAGTAACTCCATCAGTCTTCCCTGCAGCGGGCCGATTTCCGGCAGCTTGCGGCGCTCCAGCGGGTTGTCGCGGTGCGGCAGGTTGACCTCGATCTCTTCGATGATGGTGCCGGGACGCTCGCTCATGACCAGCAGGCGATCCGACAGCGCGATCGCTTCCACCAGGTCGTGCGTGATGAACAGCGCAGTCCGCCGCTTCTCGAACAGCATCTTGGCGAGATCTTGCTGCAGCACCATCTTGGTCTGCGCATCCAGTGCGGAGAACGGCTCGTCGAGCAGCAGCACCTGCGGATCGACCGCGAGCGTGCGGGCCAGCGCGGCGCGCTGACGCATGCCGCCGGACAGTTGATAGGGGTAGTGGTCTTCGAAACCCTTGAGATGACACTTCGCCAGCAGCTCGTTGGCGATGCGATGCTGCTCCTGCTGCGAAGCGCCGTCGATCTCCAGGCCAAGCGCGACGTTGGCGCGAATATTCCGCCACGGCATGAGCAAGTCCTTCTGCAGCATGAAGGCGACCTTGCGCACCGGCTTCGTCACCTTTTCGCCGCTGACGAACACCTCGCCGGCGGTCGGCAGGTACAGGCCGGCGCCCATGTTGAGCAAGGTGCTCTTGCCGCAGCCGGAAGGTCCGATGATCGACACGACTTCGCCGCTGCGGATCGACAGATTGACGTTGGTGACCGCGGCACGCGGTTGGTTGGTCTGCCGGTCGATGAAACTCTTGCCGACATTACGGAATTCGATTTCGATCATGATGTCCTTGCCTTGTGGATGACGATGCTCGTGGACGATGACTTCGTAACCAAAAACAGCGTCAGGAAACAGTGTCGCCGCTGCCTGTGCCAAATGCCTGACCCGACGTTTGTTTTATATATGAACCAACGATCTATATATGAACCGTTATTGGAACTCAATATACCAGATATTCACGAGAATGCCAGTGTTTTTGTCTCGCTTATAAAATGGTAATTTACCTATGGAACAATATGCTGTTTTCAGCAGAAAATTCCATGCCTTGTGGAAATAATCATTGCCGGTGCATTTCCGTACTCCGGACGCATGGGCTTTCGGCTCGGCGCGGACCGCTTCGAATCAGTTCGGGGCGAATGGCGGTCGGACTGCCCTGTATAGGAGCGCGTCCGGGCCGCAGCGTTCTGTGCGGCGCACGCGAAAAATAGTCCGCCTCTTGCATCGTGGACAATGGCTGCACGCCTGCGTACACTGGACGCCCCTGCAAGCAGCCATCCGGCACGCACCCGGCACGCGCTTCTTGTTCGCCCTTTATTTTGGAGAATCCCCGATATGGCCGGCGCCAGCCTGTTGACCCTGCTTGATGACATCGCCACCGTGCTGGACGATGTGGCTGTGCTGACCAAGGTCGCGGCAAAGAAAACCGCCGGCGTGCTCGGCGACGATCTGGCCCTCAATGCGCAGCAGGTGGCCGGCGTCCGGGCCGACCGCGAATTGCCGGTCGTATGGGCAGTGGCCAAGGGCTCGACCAAAAACAAGGTGATCCTGGTGCCGGCGGCACTGGCCATCAGCGCCTTTGCGCCGTGGGCGGTGACGCCGCTCCTGATGGTGGGTGGCGTGTTCCTCTGCTATGAAGGCGTCGAAAAGGTCGCGCACAAGCTGCTGCACACGAAGGAAGAGGACAGTGCGCGCCACGCCGACCTCGTGAACGCCCTGTCTGATCCGGCGGTCGACGTGGCCGCCTACGAAAGCGACAAGATTCGGGGCGCGGTCCGTACCGACTTCATCCTGTCCGCTGAAATCGTCGCCATCACGCTGGGCACGGTCGCCAGCGCCCCGTTCACGACCCAGGTCGCGGTGCTGTCGACCGTGGCCGTCGTCATGACCGTCGGCGTCTATGGCGCGGTGGCCGGCATCGTCAAGCTGGACGACGCCGGACTCTATCTCAGCAAAAAGGGCGGC
This sequence comes from Noviherbaspirillum cavernae, assembly GCF_003590875.1. Taxonomy (NCBI): domain Bacteria; kingdom Pseudomonadati; phylum Pseudomonadota; class Betaproteobacteria; order Burkholderiales; family Oxalobacteraceae; genus Noviherbaspirillum; species Noviherbaspirillum cavernae. The sequence goes on along the minus strand of NZ_QYUN01000003.1, from coordinate 645,297 downwards.
GACAGCCTGTGGCGGCGCACGGTGCGCCGCACCGGCGAAGCGATGCTGCGCGCAGCACCTCACCTGATGAAAAGCCTGTCCGTGATCGGCACGATTGCCATGTTTACGGTGGGCGGCGGCATCCTGACCCACGGCATTCCCGCCGCGCATGCGCCGATCGAGCACATGGCGCATGCCGCCGGCACGGTTCCATACATCGGGCCCGTGCTGGAATGGTTAACGCCCGTCTTGCTGTCGATCGCAACCGGCATCGTGGCCGGGGCAATTGCGCTCATCGGCGTCAGCCTTGCTGGCCGCCTCTTCGCGACGCGCAAGGCCTCTACCTGAACCGTCCGCTCCGCGCTGCCCGCATGCAGGCGGGCGGCCGAACCGATTGTTGCCGCTTCCGGAATACCCTCTTGCCGCTTTCGCGCTTGTCTGCGTGATGCGCCCCGCCTAGAATTCGCGACGAAATGGTGCGGACACAGTACCGGCATGGTGCGTTCGACAATGCGCGACGACACCGGCAAATGATGTGATGCAGATAACAGGAATTTCCAGGGATGCCAGTCAGTTCAGCTGACTGGCATTTTTTATGACTTCGCGAACCGCAGCCGGCAGTCAAAGAAAACTACAAGCCGCAGCGGTTGTCGTATTTGCAGGCGGTTGAACGATGCGCCATCGTTCAACCAGCCCGGAGGAGACGTGAGATGAACAAGCCATGGCTGACGCAATATCCCGCCGAGGTGCCCGCCGAAATCGATCCGGCACGCTATCAATCGCTGCCGGAATTGTTTGAGGAATCGTTCCGCCGCTTCGAGTCGCGCACCGCATTCATCAGCATGGGCCGCCATCTGGACTACGGCCATCTTGAACTGCTGTCCCGCAATCTGGCTGCATGGCTGCAGGATCGCGGACTCGACCAGGGGGCGCGGATCGCCATCATGCTGCCGAACTGCCTCGCCTACCCGGTCGCGCTGACCGGCGTGCTGCGCGCAGGCGGCGTCGTGATCAACGTCAATCCGATGTATACCCCGCGCGAGCTCGAGCACCAGTTGAACGACAGCGGCGCGACTGCCATCATCGTGCTGGAAAACATGGCGGCCACGGTCGAGAAGGTGCTTGCAAAGACGCAGATCCGGCATGTGCTGATCGCGCGCCTCGGCGACTTCCTCGGTCCGATCAAGGGCACGCTGGTCAATCTCGCCGTGCGCCATGTGCGCAAGATGGTGCCCGCATATTCCCTGCCGCAGGCGACACGCCTCACCGCCGCGCTGTCGCAGGGCGAACGCCTGCGCTACCGCAAGCCCGACATCGCCCCGCACGATCTCGCCATCCTGCAATACACCGGCGGCACGACCGGCGTATCGAAGGGCGCGATGCTCACGCACCGCAACCTGGTCGCCAACATTCTCCAGGTCGAGGCCTGGGTCGCGCCGGTGCTGGAGCGCAGCGGCGTCGAGCATCTGCATTTCGTGTGCGCGCTGCCGCTCTACCATGTCTACTCGCTGACCGCGTGCGCGCTCCTGGGCATGCGCCGGGGCGCGGCCAACATCCTGATCACCGATCCGCGCGACATCAAGGGCTTCATCGCCACGCTGCGCAAGTATCCGTTCAACATCCTGCCCGCGATCAACACGCTGTACAACGGCCTGCTCAATCATCCCGATTTCGCCAGCCTCGATTTCTCGACGCTGGTCCTGTGCAATGGTGGCGGCATGGCCGTGCAGCGCGCGGTCGCCGAGCGCTGGGTTGCGGCGACCGGCGTGCCGATCTGCGAAGGCTATGGCCTGTCTGAGACCTCGCCGGTCGTCACCAGCAATCTGCCGGACATGAAGGAATTCACCGGCACCATCGGCTTGCCGCTTCCCGACACCGACATCGCGATCCTCGACGATGACGGCCGCGCAGTCGCCAATGGCGCCGAAGGCGAAATCTGCATTCGCGGTCCGCAGGTGATGGCCGGCTACTGGAACCGCCCGGATGAAACCGCGAAGGCCATGACGCCGGACGGCTTCTTCCGCTCCGGCGATATCGGCGTGATGAACGAGCAGGGCTTCATCCGCATCGTCGACCGCAAAAAGGACATGATCCTGGTGTCCGGCTTCAATGTCTATCCGAACGAGATCGAGGACGTCGTTGCGGCCCATCCCGGCGTGTTCGAATCGGCCGCCGTCGGCGTGCCCGACCCGCATTCCGGCGAAGCGGTCAAGCTGTTCGTCATCAGGAAGGACCCGGCGCTGAGCGCGAACGAGCTGATGGCGTTGTGCAAGGCCAGGCTGACCGGCTACAAGCGGCCGAAGTTCATCGAGTTCGTCGACACGCTGCCGAAGTCGAATGTCGGCAAGATCCTGCGCCGCGAATTGCGCCCGGCGAACCGGTAGCCGCGCCGTGCCGCCTGCCGGCAGCCCTCGGGGAACCCACGCCCCCGTTCCAGCCACTCATGGGGAAACAACCCGACCGAGATGGCAGACATGGCAAGCACATTCGCAGAACCGCCGCACGCATGCGTGCCGGAAGACGTCCGTTCCGGCGATGAGCTCGCATGCATGCTGGTGCGCCGCGGCAGCGTGGACCACTGCAACCGGAAACTCGCGACCATCTTCGGTTACGAACGCGAGGAGCTGAGCGGCCTGCACCTGACGGCGCTCTTCCCCCGCAGTGCGAATGGCAACGCCGCATGGCAGACGCCATCGACGGGATATTCCCCGACACATCTGCGCAACCTGCTGGCCGTTCACAAGGACGGCACAGCATTCTGGGTGCGCGCCGAACTTCAGCCCTTGAACGACGCGGCGCACGATGACCGGGTCATCTGGCGCATCGAAGACATCACCGAGCGCATGCTGGACGAATACATCAAATCGCAGGGTCACGGCCAAACCATCATGCGGCACATCATGCTCCCGATGAACGCGGTGCCTGAGCCGGGATGCTAAGCATCGCCGCGGGCAGGCTGCATGAATAATAGACAACACTGACTCCGGTCGCGCCATCCGCATGGCCCGCGGTTTTCCCGTCATGCTCAATGTCAGGCGCAACATATTGCCAGCGGTACAGTAGAATCTGTCGTCATATTTGCCGGCACCCTTGCCCATCGCCGACGTCTCTTTACCCTGTTTTTGCACCTGACCTGGATCATGGACGAAATTAGCAACCTGACTGTCATGTTCATCGAGCCCAGCACGAATGTGCGGACCAGCCTGCACAACATCTTCACGCAATGCGGGATCACACGCATCAGCCATGTGATGCGGGCCAGCACCGCCATCGCCATGCTGCAGAAAGAATCCTTCGACATCATCCTGTGCGAATTCGATTTGTCCGAAGGGCAGGACGGTCAGCAACTTCTGGAAGACCTGCGCCAGCATCGCCTGCTTCCCCTGACGACCCTGTTCCTGATGGTCACCGGCGAACGCAGCCAGAGCAAGGTGATCAGCACGGTGGAACTGGCGCCGACCGAATACCTGCTCAAGCCGTTTACCGCCGGGGCCTTGCTGCAGCGGGTGGGCCGCGCGCTGGAAAAGCGGGCGGCCTTCATCCCGGCGTACCGGGCGATGGAGCACGGCGACCTGCAGGAAGCGATCCTGTGCTGCGAGCGGGGTGAATCGATCTCGCCGGCATATGCGCTCGACTTCCGGTTTCTGCGCGCCGACCTGCACCTGCGCCAGGGACAGCCGGCACAAGCCGAATCCATCTACGGTCAACTGGCCGAAACGCGGGCTGTCGAGTGGGCGCATCTTGGCCTGGCCAAGGCATGGTGCATGCAGAACCGTCTCGGCGAAGCCGAGGAACTCCTGACCAGGCTGTTGCGGGAAAACGGCAAGCTGTGGGATGCCTATGACTATCTGGCCAGGGTACTCGAGGCAGGCGGACGCCTGCCGGAGGCAAAACAGGTGTTGATGAATGCGGTCGCACTGTCGCCGCACACGGTGCGACGCCTGCGCAAGCTCGGCCGGCTGGCGCTGGAAACCGGCGACATCGACACCGCGCTGGCGGCGTTTCAGGACGTGATCGGCAAGGTGCGCCACTCCCGCTTCCGCGACCCGGAAGACTATGTTCATCTGGTGCAGGCCCTGCTTGGAAAAGGCAACGTGCATCAGGCCGCTGCAATCGTGCGCGAGCTCGGAAAATCCCTGAGCGACTTCAAGAAGACCGAGGCTTGCGGCGCCATTTCCTCCGCCTTGATCCATGAATTCAAAAGCGAAACCGAGAGCGCATTGGAACAGCTTGCCGCCGCGGTCGACGCGTGCAGCGGCAATGCCGGCTTGTCGAACGAGGTGAAAATGGTGCTGGCGCAAAGCTGCCTGAACAACGGCATGGAAGACAGCGCGGCAACGGTCATGCTCGACGTGATGAACAATGCCGCGGACGATGCGGCCATGGCCAAAGCCGTCGCATTGCTGGAGCGGGCCGGTTGCAAGGATCTGAGCGACAGTCTGGCGCAGAAAAGCCGGCAGCAGGTGGCCGATCTGGCCGCGGCCTGCGAAGACAGGCTCGGGCAGGGCGATTATCGCGGCGCGGTCGAACTCGTGACGCACGCCGCGCACAAGATGTCGGACAATCCCGACGTGGTGCACAGTGCCGCCGTCACTGTGCTGACATGCATCGACCGCACCGGATGGGACGACGAACTGGGGACGCAGGCGCACCGGCTTGTCGAAAACGCGCGCCGCCTGAACCCGGCCCATCCGCGTCTGGAATCCTTGTCGAACCTGTATCGCGCGACGCTGAAGAAATACAGCATCCCGTTCGAGCACATGAGCGGGAAATCCCGCATGCGCGCATAGCCCAGCCTGCGGTGTTCGGTGCCGCCCCTGCAACTGGTGGGGCAGGCGCAGGAACCGGGCAACGCGGCCTGCCTGTCGAGGCAGGGTGGCACATCAAGGCTGCCTCGACACGACCGGCTCAGCGCGTTCTTCCCCGACCTGCCAGGGATGGATAACGCGTGCGCAGCCCGTTCAAAGATCCAGCACCAGCGTCCTGCTCCTCGCCCGCGAACAGCACGGCGTGAACTGGTCGTTCTTCGCCTTCTCCTCGTCGGTGAAATACAGGTCCCGGTGATCGGGCACGCCGTCCAGCACGCGCGTGATGCAGGTGCCGCACACGCCCTGCTCGCATGACACCGGGATCGCGATGCCGTTTTCGTCAAGCACGCTGAACACGGTCTTGTCGGCAGGCACTTCAAAGCACTGGCCGGTGCTGGCGATCTTCACTTCGAAGGTGGCGTCTCCGGACGTGCCCTGCTGCGCCGCGCCGAAATACTCGAGATGGATCTGCTCCTTGCCCCAGCCGCTCTGCCTGGCTGTGCCGGTCACATAATCGATGAAACCCGTCGGCCCGCAGACATACAGGTGCTTGCCGGCGTCGGCAGTACCCAGCACGGCCGGCAGATCGAGCTTCTGTTCGGGCGGTCCGTCATCGAAATGAAGATGCACACGGTCTGCATAGGGAGATGCGCCCATGAGTTCGAGAAACGCGGTGCGTTCGCGCGAGCGGGTGCAGTAGTGCATCTCGAAATCCGCACCCTGCCGCGCGAGTTGCGCCGCCATGCACAGGATCGGCGTGATGCCGATGCCGCCGGCGAACAGCAGACTGCGTTCGGCCTGCTGCAGCGGAAAATGATTCCTCGGCGCGCTGATCCTGATCACATCGCCTGCATGGATGCGGTCATGCATGGCGATCGAGCCGCCGCGCGACTTCGGATCGCGCAGCACGGCGATGCGATAGCGATGCTTCTCTTCCGCATCGTTGCACAGCGAATACTGCCGCACCACGCCGCCGCCGACATGGACATCGATATGCGCACCCGCGTTAAACGCAGGCAATGCCGCGCCGCCTGCCGCCGCCAACTCGAAGCTGAAGATGTCTTCCGCTTCCCTGGACTTGCTCACCACCTTGACGTCTATCGTATTCATCGAACTGCCGAAAAAATGTAATGTCTGTCGCACTCAGGCAATGCGTGTTGCCTGCCGTGCCTGTTCCGCTTCGCGCTCCTGCATCATCAGCCGGTCCAGCACACGGCGTGACTGCACGCCGCCGGCGTCGATGTTGAGCATCAGCAGCTTGCGCTGCGGGTGTTCGAGCAAATTCCTTTGCTGCCGTTCGAGCATCTCGCGATCCTCGCCGAAGATCTTGCCCTGGCCTTCGCGGATCTGCACCGTCAGCTCCGGGTCGCCCGGACGGAAATTGCGCGCCATGCCCCAGAAGTACCAGTGCGAGGTATCGGTTTCCGGCGTGATGAAGTCCACCACGATGCTCGACGCCTTGAACTCGGGTGCGGCGTGATAACCGCCCTTGCCTGCCAGCGCGACGCCGACTTCGATCAGCACATGCGAAGGCGGTGTGAAGTGGCAGATCTGCCAGCGATCGACCGGCTGGTCGTCCGGCAAGCCATTGGCGCGCAATGCCATCGCCCAGAATGGCGGCGCGCTGATGTTTTCCATGAAGCGACTGGTGATCACGGTGTCGCCTTCGGTCCGGGTCGATACCGGCGCTTCGTCGATTTCCTTTTGCCCGATGCTGGTGGAATGCACGTAGGTTTCATGCGTCAAATCCATCAGGTTGTCGATCATCAGGCGATATTCGCAGTTGATGTGGTACAGCCCGCCGCCGTAGGCCCATTCCGGGCTCACCGCCCATTCGAGATGATGGATCAGGGCCGGATCGGCGAGCTCCTTGTCGCCCGGCCAGATCCAGATGAAGCCGTAACGCTCCTCCACCGCATAGCTGCGGATGCACGGGAAGCCGCGCACGCGCTGCCCCGGCATCGCGACCGTCTTGCCGTCGCATCCCATCTGCAAACCGTGGTAGCCGCACACCAGATCGCCGTCGCGCACGAAGCCCAGCGACAGCGGCGCGCCGCGATGCGGACAGAAATCCTCCAGCGCCGCAACTTTGCCGTCGCCGGCGCGATAGAACACGATCTTCTCGCCACAGATCTGACGGCCGAGCGGCTTGTCGGCGATTTCATCGGGGGTACAGGCGACGTACCAGGTATTTTTCGGGAACATGACGATCTCCAGGGAATAGCTTTGATGATTCAGCGCACAACGCTGATGACTGCAAACCACTTAGAGCGTCTAACAAAATGAAGCGAAGCGGTTCTGAGTAGGGTTGAGCAGGGAATTCGGGCAGTCTGCTGCCCGCCTGCGAAACGGCACTGGCATGCAAGCCAGTGCGCGCCCTGCAAGGGCGCCGCCGCAGACAGTACGTCTGTACGGCAAGGGCGAAGCAGGGGATTCGCAAAGCATGCTTTGCGCCTGCGTAGCAGCCTTGGCTTGCCAGCCAAGGTGCGCCCTGCAAGGGGCGCAACACCCTCAGAATCATTTTGGTAGACGCTCTTATGAACATTGCAGGAAAAAGCGTGTGCAAGTCCCTCCCGCGCTTGCAGCACACTCTTCCCTTCACGACGGATTTATCCGATCAGACGATCAGACTCCCGGATCCTTGAACTTCTCGACCTTGTCGAACTCGACGTTGTACACGCCATCGCCCTTGACCTCGGCCTTGCGGATGTAGACGTTCTGCACGATGTCGCGCGTCGCCGGATCGATCGAGACCGGACCGCGCACGCTGGTCCACACCATGCCCTTCATCGCTTCGAGCAGCTTCTCGCCGGACGGATCGCCGCCGGTTTTCTTCAGCGCTTCGTACAGCAGGTGCATGCCGTCATAGGCGCCGACCGAATGGAAGTTCGGACGCATGTTGCCGCTGCCCTTCATGAAGGCTTCGACATACGCCTTGTTCTCGGGCGAGACATGGGCAGCGGAATAGTGATGGCTGCTGACGACGCCGACCGCGGCCGGGCCGATGCTCGGCATCAAATCATCATCCAGCACATCGCCGGTGCAGATCAGGCGGATGCCGGCGTCCGCCAGCTCGCGATCGGTGAACTGTTTCAGCACGGCGGCGCCTTCGCCGGACGGCACAAACACGAACAAGGCTTCCGGCTTGAGGTCCTTGACCTTCTGCAGGAAAGGGGCGTAATCCGGATTGCGCAACGGCACGCGAATGCTCTCGAGCACCTTGCCACCACCGTCGGTAAAGCGTTTGATGAATACCTTTTCCGCATCGAGACCCGGACCGTAATCGCTGACCAAGGTGACAGCGCTCTTGATCTTCTGCTTGACGGCCCACTCGGCGATCGGTGCCGTCACCTGCGGCAGCGTGAAGCCGGTGCGCACGATGAACGGCGAGCGCTGCGGAATGATGGAGGTCGCGGCAGCCATCACGATCATCGGCGTCTTCGCCTGCGTCGCGACCGGTGCCGCGGCCAGCGCAAGCGGCGTCAATCCGAATCCCGCCAGCACCTGCACCTTGTCACGCGAGATCAGTTCCTGCGCAAGACGCTTGGTGACTTCCGGCGACATGCCGCCGTCATCCTTGAGCAGAATCTCGACCTTGCGTCCCGCAACGGTGTCGCCATGCTGTTTCTGGTACGTCTTGACCGCGGCTTCGATCTGCTTGCCGGTGGAAGCAAACGGCCCCGACATCGGCACGATCAATCCGACCCGGACCGGATCGGCAGCGAAAACGCGCAACGGCAATGCCCCTGCCAGAGTGGCGACGCCGGCAGCGATCAGTGTGCGGCGCTGTGTGTTGACTGGATTGTTCATTGGTCTCCTCATCTTGGTTGTCTACAGGTAAAACGTTTCGTGCTTGCTATCTGTCGCCTATCTCCCGTCGTCCGCATAACGCCGAATCAGCGAACCGCCGACCACATAATCGAGCGCATCTGCATGCAGCAACGCCAATTCGAGATTCTTGCGCGCGATGCGCGCATGCTCCTTCACCAGCGCCTCCGCGCGCGCCCCGGCACGCGCACCGATGGCATCGACGATATCGTGATGCTGTGCCTGCGCGATCTTCAACAAATCGAATGCATCGGGAATCTTCGACTGCGCCAGTACAAACGCACTGGGCGATGCGAAAGGCAGGGACACCACGCGCTTCAGGGAACGCTCGATGATTTCACTCCCCGCCGCTTCCAGCATCAGCTGGTGAAAGCGCGCATTGGCCGCCGCATAACGATTCAGGTGCTCAAGATCGACCATTTTTTCCGCAAGCACGGCGTCGATTTCCGCCAGGCACTCGCGCATCTGGCCAAGCACCACACGCGAGGTTCCCCGTTCAGCCGCCAACCGCGCAGCAAGCGCCTCAATGGTGCCGCGCACCTCGATTGCGTCATCGAGATCGGTCTCGGTGAACCGCCGCACGATGTATCCGGTAGGCTGCGCCAATTCAAGCAAACCTTCCTCTTCCAGCTTTTGCAAGGCCGCGCGAATCGGCGTACGCGACACGCCAATCCTTTCCGCCAACTCAACCTCTGCCAACCGCTCCCCCCCCTTGAACTCGCCACGCAACACCAGATCGCGAATGCCAAGAATAGCCCGGTCGGTTTGCGAGGAATCGCGTGTGATGGAAACAGGGGTGGCCATGCTGGTGTTACTCCGTTGAACTTAATGCGGGACTCTTTTCCAGGGAAGAGTAAAACCCCTCCGGCAAAGCCTGAGTTTTCCTCAGGCGTCGCCAACCAGGACGACAAAATCAGTCATGCTTCTTATGAAATGGGGTGGACTGTGTCGCCCTATTTACCGATTTCCGAGTAATTAATAACGCCGACCATCTACCATCCACGGCAAGACCAAGAGGTCCCCATGTCGGGATTAACAGCAAATCATGAATACATATTGTATACATCAAACTTAATCTATCAAGGATTCTTGCGCAAATATGGGCGATAGTCGAACTGATTGAATTTTATGTATACATATTTAGAAAGCTTAGCATTAAAAACCGATTTCGGATTTCAGCTATCAACGCTAATCGTCTCGCGCAACTCCCTCACCAAGACCCAATCGTGCAGGCGGCAGTAAAGTACCGGCGCAAGCGCGCAAGTGACCATACCCCAATAAATAGTGCCGTTGAGAACTAGAATTTCCGACATGATTTTCATCTTGTAGAACAGGAGTCATGTCGTGAAGAAAAGCAAATTGAGGGGAAATGAGATAAATCCTATGGAATCTCTGAGATAAACGCGGGAAGACGCGCAACTATCCGGGATGACGTAGGACGTGGGTTGTAAGAAACTTACTTAAAGGAAAAACAAAAAAGGCCGAAAAAGAATTAGCCTTGATACCTCACAAAACGGGCGTCATCCATTTCAGGCATCGCCTGAGAAAAATCAAAACGTCCTACGTTTTTTCCCTGCCATACACCCACCCATTACGCTCAGCCACTATTTGCCATTGTGGCTTGATCGAGTCGACAACCGCCTTGCAATAAGCGTGCAATTTGCCGTACTCGGGCTTGGTAAGATTGAGCGTGAACGTCGCACGCACGCCGGATGTATCCAACAAGCGGATTGCAGTATCGAGCAGGCCGGCCAGTCGCTGGTCTTCGGTGCGTGCCCGGACTTTGCTCAGCTTATTGCGGATGGATGTCACCGTCGCCAGCGACGTGATCGCCTCGATTGTATCGACGTAGTCCTTTTTGTCAGAGGGCATCGGGAAGCTCTAAGGTTTACGATGGCGAGCAGAGAATAACATGCGGCCGTACGCTGCGACATCATGCCTCTGCCCTCAATATCCTCGACCATATATGAACGAAAAATCCCCGAGTACAAACGCACAGAAAATTTTCATCAACTCGGTAGACAAAACCGAAGAACTTCAGAGTTTCGCCGAGGCCATGGGGCTAAACAGAACAATCCCAGGAAGGTACAGCTCGCTATTTCTCGTCGATCTGTTCGCGCATATGGAAATTTTCGGAGTCAATCCGTTCAAGATCATGCATGAAGTGGAAGCGCTTGAAGGATGCGGCCGGGCCAGCAGCACAAAGCCGCCGTCTCTCTTTGATAAGCTGCCTTTGCGCGGCCTATGGCACAAGCACTATCTAGGTACAGGCGTCCCTGGACTGGTACAAAATATTCGAAATGGCTTGGGGAAGGAAGGGCTTGAAAAGCTGATCATCGCTGAACTATCGGGCGGCGAAATCACGCCAGAAATGATGAACAAGTTCACGCACGAACTTGTTCATGGCACCTACATACGACGAGCTGAAGACAACAAGCTAACCGGGGAATGGATCATCTTTGCCAAGCACAATGGCGAAAACTTCTATCTATGTTTGGGCGGCCATACCTGGGGCGACGAGTATATCGCGGCTCGAATTCGAGAACTGTGCGTGCCGGAGTTTCCATTTTTATTCGAAGACCACAAACCAGCGTAGAAATGTGCCGACGTCGGCACATTTGACGAACTAAGATTTCTACAGCGGACGCTGTCCGAAATGCGAAATTGATTTCGCATTTGAAACGGAAATCGATTTCCGTTTTGCTTTCCAAATAAGGCTCTTTTCAGACACACCAAACTTACCAACGTTGGTAACTTCGCCCATACGGCGCGGTCACAAAACATCAAAGTTATCAGCGCTGAGAGAGTTGACCTCAAATATGCGAGCGTTCGCATATTTGGCGGGCATAGGCGCGAAGGTTTTTCGTGTCAAATCTATAAACGCTTATAGGTTTGACTGAGTCAAACTCATCAACGTAGATGAATTTAAATGCGAAAACGTTTTCGCAAATGTGCAGACGTTTGCACATTTCAAAAGCGTCACCAGTGACGCTTTTGGGCCGAAGCACAACAGTAAGGAAAACGGCGAACGTTTGCCGTTTTCCTCCTAAAGTTGTCGACGTCGACAGCGTTTGAAGCCAAATCAATCAGCGCTGCTAGATTTCCTGCGAGCAAATGCGCAAACGCCCGCGCATTTGGTTACGCAGAGCAAAAGGCACTTACAAAAAACTTGCCCAAAATCCCAAGTTTCGTTACATTCCTATCAAGCGCTCAAAACGCCCAACAACTAGCGGTGGCCCCGCAGCCGAAATTCAGCGGTTTCTGTACCAGTTTTATTCGTAGAATTTCGTCTGTAGACTACCAAATGCCTGCTTTCCAAGGCCGAGCGTGAGGCTAATACAAGACCCGCAAGGGAAATATGCCCGCCGACTAGTTGCGGTTTTGAGCGCTTGGCCGCCATGCTCAAAACATGGCTTCATCAAAATGCAACTAGGAGCCTCACAATGGCAATCGCAGCGATCACTCAGGCCGCCTCTGGCCTACCTACCGCCGCCGCATCTGTAAATCCAGTTTCCCACATCGCTACGCAGATTGAATCACTGCTTTCGCGCGCCGTATCAGACTATCTGCCCATGGCGATCGACGCTTTGGACAGCAGCTTCAACAGCGGTGCAAAGCGCGGGTTTCCGAGCGCTTACTGCGACGGTTTTCGCGCCGGTTATGACGCTTGGGCCTCTTCCGAATCACGCTCCGTTCGTCCCGAAGTCGCCGGCTTGCTTCAAGGCGCCTGCCTGCATACCGACGATGAACCGAACCAGATAATGACCGCCGCGTTCCGGCTCTCACTGTCTGACGCCTTGGACATCATTGTGCGTGCCTGCCGCGCAGCCAACGAGGCCCAGCAGGATGCAGCCGAAAAAATGCCCAGCGGCTTCCATTCCCTCCACTACAACCATATCCCTGGAGATCACGCCTTTGAAAAAGGCAGGGCCTACGGCGCAGAGCGCGGCCGGCAGGACGGTCTTGCGGATGGCATTGCTGCCGCGCGTGCAAAGCAATCCATGCCAACAATGCTGATCTACCAAGCCGAAACCATCGCTGACGAGCTGTTCAAGTAATGAGGGTTAAAAGTCGATGCGTATCGACTTTTGGCCGAGCGACTCCGAAAACGCGAAGCGTTTCGCGTTTTCGAATGTGAAAACGTTTTCACATTCGACTGGAAAAACGCCCGACGTTGGGCGTTTTCCGCAGCGAGTGAACTCAAATGGATAAGTGTTTCTCCATTTGGGCAACCAGAACAGCCGGAGGAAAGCATGACAGGTCTATCTCCAGCAAAACCGACGACGAAAGCCGGTGGTAAGTCGCGCGCCCTTATCGCAAAGGGGCAGGAAAACGCCTTGGCCGCCAACCGACTTGAGCAATACGCCCGGATTGCCCGCCAGTTCACCTATGAACTGGCCTACGACCGAGACCGCATGATTGACGAGGCGCGCCACTACATGGGCGAATCAGCCCGCGCTATGTTGGAAGCAGGCGCGCGCCTTGCGCTCATTCGCAGCCAGGAGCCGCACGGCGAATGGATGGCCGCGTGCGAACGCTTGAACTTGGAAGTGCGCACCGCACAACGAATGATCAACGCTGCCCTCAAGTTCTCGAATACGACGACATCGTCGCATTTGGATCGCATTGGCACGTCCAAGCTGTTCGAGCTGCTGGTATTGGACGATGACGACGCCGGCACGCTCGCCCAGGGCGGCGAAGTCGAAGGCATCGGCGATCTGGACGACATCGCAAGGATGACAGTGCGCGAGCTGCGCGCCGCCCTGCGAGAACTGCGCGCCGAGAGCGCAGCCAAGGACAAGCTGCTGGAGGCCAAGAACAGGAAGCTGGACCAGCTCACCGCGCAACTGGAGCGCAAGAAGGCCGGCACGCCGGCCGAGGAATGGCATTGGGCGCCTGCGCGTCGCATGCTGCTGGATGCCTGCGAAACGCTTGCAAACTTCTCTCAGACCGAACTGCGCCGCGCCCTGGTCGAAATTCAAGCGCGCGCCGAAGCGGAAAACAGCCTGCCGGAAGACATCGAGGTATTGCAAGGGCACGCCCTGTCATCCGTCATGCAGACGCTGGTGGTGCTGCAAAAGGAATTCCGCATTGCGGTCGATCTGGAAGCAATCGTGATGCCGCCGTGGCTGCAAGACTTCAAATCGGCCGGCACGGCAAACAAGAGAACTTGAGCGCGAAAAAGGGGAAAACTGACCATGACAACCGTCGATGAACTCATGACGCAGGCTTTTTCTGTCCCGCGTGACCCGCGCAGCACAGAATATAAAGCCGGCGTTCGCGCTGCCCTTGATTACCGGCTGAATGGCAAGAAGATGCTGGCGCCGTTTCGGATAGGAACGACCGCCGCTGATGCCTACTTCGCGGGCACGGACGAAGGGCATCGAATCTGGCGCAACCTCAGCACGCAGAAACAAGACTAAATCCATGCGCTCTGCACTCGCCGTTCAGGACACCTTGCGCGCGCTTGGCGCCGCGCTAAAGGTGGCCAAGCACGGCGAGCGCGCGGCCTTGGTGGACCGAGCGGCGGCCGACTTGTCGCTGTCGCGAGCGTCGATCTTTCGCAAGCTGCGAGAACTTGGTTTCGACTTCGCGCGCAAGCAGCGCGCCGACAAGGGCGAAAGTGGGTTGATGCCCGCCGAAGCAAAGACCATTTCCGCCTACCTGATGGCAGGAACGCGCGCCAATGGCAAGCGCATTATCAGCATCGAACAGGCGCTTGCCGATCTACGGGAAAACGGCAAGATCGCGGCCGAGCGTATCGACTCGGTTACAGGCGATGTGTCGCCGCTGTCGCCTACGACCGTTACGCGCAAGCTGCGCGAATGGGGACTGCACCCGGACCAGTTGAGCCGCCCGGCGCCGCACGTCGAATTGGCAAGCCTGCACCCGAATCACGTCTGGCAGATTGACGCTTCCGTTTGCGTGCTGTTCTACCTGCCGAAGCGCGGCCTGCAAGTGATGAGCGACAAAGAGTTCTACAAGAACAAGCCGCAGAACTTCGAGCGCATCAAGAATGATCGGGTTATCCGGTACACCTGCACCGATCACACAACCGGGACCATACAGGTTCGGTACTACACTGGCGCCGAAACCGGCGCCAATCTGGCAGACTTCTTCATCCATTGCATACAGTCAAAGGGAAACCAACAGGAACCGATTCACGGTGTGCCGTTCATCCTGATGGATGACGCAGGGAGTGCCAATACCAGCCACCTGTTCAATAACCTGCTTGATCGCTTGAGCGTGCGGCACTTGACGCATGCGCCGGGTAACCCGCGTGCAGTCGGTTCCGTTGAGCGCGCGCAGAATCTTGTCGAGTGTCATTTTGAAAGCCGCCTCAGCATCGGCCAGCCGGTGCAGACTTTGGACGAACTCAACGAACTGGCAGGAATATGGGCGCGTTGGTTCAACGGCGCCCGGCAGCATAGCCGCCATGGGCATACGCGATATGGCTTATGGCAAACCATTCGCCCGGAGCAGCTCCGCATAGCACCGCCGCGCGAGATATGCCAGTTACTGCTTTCTACCCGGCCGCAGACGCGCAACGTCGATGATAGCCTGCGTATCAGCTACGCGTTGAAGGGGCATCCGTCGCGGCAGTATCCAGTCGCCCATGTGCCCAATGTGTTGGTCGGCGAAAAGCTGATCGTCTGCATCAATCCCTACCGGATGCCGGCCATCCACGTCATCCGAAAAGGCGAAGACGGCAAAGAAGTGCTCTACGAATGCCAGCCGCTGGAAGTCAATGAATACGGCTATACGGAAGCGGCTGTCGTCATTGGCGAGAGCTACAAGGCATTGGCGGATACGCCGGCCGATACCGCGCGCAAGGATGCCCTCAAGGAGGCTTACGGCGTTACGTCCCAGGAGGAGGCCGAAGCAAAGAAGCGCGCGAAGCAGCGGCCATTTTCGAATGTGGACGCGGTGGGATACCTTCGGGATTCGACGATTGCCGCCTATGCGGCGCGCAAGGGCACGGATATGGAGGTAAGTAGCCCTCGCGTCGAGGAAAAGCCGTGGACAGTCACCAAGGCGGCAATGGAGATGGTAAGGCGCGGTTTGCCGATGGATGCGCATCGCACCGCCCTGATCTCGGAATGGTATCCGGCCGGCGTGCCCGAATCCGAGCTGGACGCCATACAGGAGAGATTGAGCGCACCGCCCCACTTGCGCGCCGTGAAGTAGCGACACTGAAAGGCAAATACGCATGAATCAGTTTCAAGCACTGCTGAAGCGAATCGACGTATCCCAGGCACGGCTTGCGCGTGCGACCGGCGTCAGCACCTGGACGATGTCCCGGATGGTGGCGCATGGCGAATGGCCGAAAACGAAAATTCGCAAGTTCACGCGGGAGGTAAAGGCATTCCTCTCTGCACATGGCGCGAAGGGCCGGGAAATCGACGGCATTTTCGCAGAGAGAAAGTCGGCCGAACCGCCGCCGGTGCACGCCGCAAAGGAACAACGCAAGCCCGTCAAAAAGAACACTGTCAAAACGGAGGATGTCATGTTGTTACGCAATGAGGCTTTATCCCTGAAAGCACGTCAGCACTTCAATTTGGCGCGCAATCCATTCGTCGATGACTTGAACACGGCCGACGACATTTTTCTGTCGCCGGACTTCCGCTATTGCAGGGAGGTGCTGTGGGACGTGGCGAAGAATGGCGGATTCTGCGCCCTGGTCGGCGAATCCGGCAGCGGCAAGAGCACGCTGCGCGAAGAGCTGCACGAACGCATCAAGCGTGAGTGTGCTTCCATCATCGTGATTGAGCCGTATATCCTCGCCATGGAGGACACGGACGCCAAGGGCCGCGTATTAAAGTCCGGCCAGATCGCTGAGGCGATCATCCGCTGCCTCAATCCCGGCGCTGCTGTGTCTCGCTCGCTTGAGGGACGCTATCACCAGGTGCATGATTTGCTGAAAGCTTCTTACCGCGCGGGGAACAATCATCTGATCGTCATCGAAGAGGCGCACAGTCTACCGATTGCGACGATCAAGCACCTCAAGCGCTTTTGGGAGCTGAAAGACGGCATGGCCCGGCTGCTCAGCATCGTCCTGATCGGCCAATCCGAACTGAAAACCATTCTGACCGCGCACAATCCCGAGGTGCGGGAAGTGGTGCAGCGTTGCGAGGTGGTGGAGCTGGCGCCGCTTGGCCGTCATGTCGGCGAATACGTTGCGCATAAGATCGTGCGTGCTGGCGGCAAGGCGGAAGAAATTTTCGACACAACCGCCTTTGAGGCAATTCGTACCAAGCTGACCCGATCAACACGCGGAGCAAAACAGCAGGAAACCAGCTCAATCTGTTATCCGCTTGTGGTGAATAACCTGGTTGCGCGGGCGATGAACTATGCTGCGCTCATTGGCGCCATGAAGATCACGGAAGAAATCATCACAGAGAGCGCTTGAGGCCGGCGTTTCCCCCCCCGTTGGCACCCTTTGTCGCTTGCTACTTGGCAAGTGTGCCGCGAAAAGCAGTTTAGTTTCGTTTATAAACGCCCGTGGCGCGATTATTTTGGCGCGCACCTATCCAGTCGTCAAAATTACGGCCGCGCGGCTGTAATCGCCGGATTTTTCTAAGCATTCGTTTCCTCTTCCGCTGCATCCCCCCTTGAACGTCCTGCCGTCACGGTGATAAAGAGTAAAGCGCTTTAATTATTCCCGGTCGGCACGGTCCATATAGTCCCGTTTGTGCTCGTCTTTTCCAAAAGCATCTCAGATGACCAAACACCAAAATCGCAAACACACCACCAGACTCGAAGCGGAAGCTCGACGCATCTTTAACGAAGGCGGCAGGCTGCGCGCAAAGCATTTGCCAACGTTGACCGGAATAAGCCGGTCTCGCATGGAGCTGCTATTGGGACAGGGAAGCGGGCCGCCGTACTTTCAGACTGGGCCGGGTTGCATGCGCCTATTCGACCCGACCGATGTACGTAACTGGATTCTTAGTAAACGAAAAGGAAGTGGCGAATGAAAAAAGACAAAACTGGCGACGTGATTGAAAGTCTGGCGGACACAGCCGCTGAAGTGCTGCAATCAGTGGCCGAAATGCGGCCAGAAAAAGCAAGGGGTATCGGAGAGTCAATCGCCTACACGTTTGCAAAGCGCGAAGGCGGCCGCCAATTCTATCTGCCTAAAAATCTTGTCCATCGCCTCACTTGTCGCGATGCTGAAATCCGAAAGAAATTTACCGGGTTCAACCATGCCGAACTTGCTGCTGAGTATGGGGTAACGGACATGCGCATCCGACAAATACTCGCAAAGAAACAATAACTTTTAACCAATTGGAGAACACAATGAAAGCAACAGAATCCCCCCTGACGAGTCAGCTCTTCGCTGCTTTTTCAAGCGCTAACGAAATCCGCAGTCGTGGCGAAAATGACCGCACGATGGAGGAAATACTTGGGGAAATTTCGGGCATCCGAAAGAAGCTCGCAGCACCCGAGGTGGTAGCTGCGGCCGCAAAGAAGCTTGAAGGCGCCAAGGCGCTTCTGGAGAAGATCAAGGAAACCATCGAAACGAAAAACGCGGAGATGGTGCAGGTGAACGGCCAATTGCCAGATATGTCCCCATTATTCGACAAGCGAACCAGCCTACTTGCGGATGTTGAACTCGGGATTGCGACAGCGACCGATCTGGCAGCCTTGGACGAGGAAATTGAGGCAGCGCGCGAACGCAATTGTCCCGAGTGGCAGAAGGGCGACAAGATTACGGAACACATTGATCAATTAATCGAGGGCCTTCAGCGCAAGGCCGAGTGTCAGGCCCAGGAAATAGAAGAGCTGACTTCTGAATTGAAGGAAGTCAGCCTGCAAGCCATTCTTCGAATCGCACTGGACAAAGCTGAACGGTACACGAAGCGGGCTATGGAAACCGCACAACTGTACGGCGAAGTGCTTACGTTGAACAAGATGCTTAACGCGGCGCATTGGGGCGACCATTTTAACGGCTTGCTGGGACTCCCTTTCGAAGAAAACGCGCTTATTCCCGCGCTCAATGCTCCGCCTTTTTCTGGCGACCGCCACCCGTATGGCTATTTCCTGCTGGATGTGGAAAGGATGGGGATTCGTAATCAGCCAGTCTGCAAGCGTCCTCCTGAAATTGCATCACTGGCAGAAGCCGGAGCGATCATCCCCGAGATTTTCATCCGTTTTGCTGAGTAACACGTCTATCAGGAAAAAACATGGACTTAATCACCAAACTGAAAGCAGGACGCGACGCCATCGGTACCGTTGAAATCAATGGTGTACCGCTCGGCTTGCGCATATTGACAGATCAGGATTATCAAACGGCATGCCTTGCCGCCGATGCGTTGCTGATCAAGCATGACACTGAACTGTCCTTATCGAACTCGGAAGTGTTCGAGGCAGAGAAATCTCTGCAGCTGATCGCCCTCGCTGTCGTGGACCCCGCTACGAAAGCGATGGTCTTTCCCAATGCTGACGCGGCGCGTGCGACGCTTACGCGAGACGACAAGAAGCTGATCACGGAGAAGTATCTCGAACACGAACGCCGGTTTTCGCCATCCGCGCGGACGATGGATGATGCCGCTCTTATGAAACTTATAGAAGAAGTAAAAAAAATCCCGAGACGCCGCATTTGAAAGATTTAAGTGGCGATGGGCTGAGAAAGCTTATTTCGTTTTTGGTAAGCCCGCCGCCGAACTGACAGACGGCCAGTGGCTGTACATGCTGGGAATGGCTGTTAGCGATGCGTCTGATGATGACGATCAAGATGAGCAGCAAGTGCGAAGAGCGACGCGGCGACTAAATGACCCAGTCCCGCAACCACCCAAGCGACGCCGGCGATTAAGCGTCCGACGAGCAAAAGCAGCGTAGGGACCGCCATCGCTAGAACAAACACAATGATTAGATATGTCATAACCATAGGGTACACCAGTGAGCGGAAATCTCAATCTTGAACTGCGGCTGACAGCCAACACCAGCCAGCTCTCTTCGGCACTAAACGCCGCTGGCACCCATGTCCGCAACTTCACCAATCAGTCCAGCAGCGCAGCACGCAGCATGGCGCAAGGGTTCCAAAAGCTCTATCAGCAACTTAATGGATTTTCAGCGGTGAGCAAGCTTGCCGTCGCGGCCGGCGGATATTCAATACTGTCGGACGCGCTGCGCCGCAATTTGGAGTTCGAGAAGACGATTCTGGACATGAAGCAAACGGCACAAATGACGGTCAAAGAAGCGGCTGAAATGCGCCGGTACGCGATCGATATTGCCAGCGACAATCTGGCCTTGCCCACTGAGATCGCAGCAGGAATGAAAGCATTTTCCGCAGCGGGCATGAAGTTCGATCAAATCAAACCATCGATTGAAGAAGCGGCACGGGCGGCGGTTGCATTTCGCGCAACCGTCGAGCAGATGGCCGATCTGGATTTTGATCTGCAAGACAAATTGAAGCTCGATCCCAGGCAGATTAAAGACGCACATAACATGCTGTTGTTTCACGCCAAAAGCGGACGGTATGAAGCCGGCCCGATGGCGATGGAAGCACCAAAGTATCTCAATAGCGCTGCGGCAGTCGGGATTAAGGGCATCGGTGGCCTTAACTTTACCGGAGCCATGACACAAATCTTGATGAAGCTGGCGCCAAAAACGCAACCTGCGGAAGTTTCCACATTCATGGAGCATGGCTTTGGTCATATTTCAAGTGACCGCTATGTAAAGGGGCTTGCGAAATTTGGTATCGATGTAAAGAAGTACATGCCCAATGGAAAATTCTATGGCGAGTACGGTGTAGATGGAATCACGGACCTTGCGGCCGAGATGAAACGCAAGGGCCTTGATAATCCGTTCAAGCTCGACGCGGCCGGGTTCCGCGATATGTACACCAAAAAGTTCTGGAAGCAATTGATGGACTATCTGGGCGATGTAAAAACCGCAGTCAAGTCCGCCGAAAAGCAGGCGCTCGACGATATGGTGGGTAGTGATAAAGCTGAAACCATGAACAGCAACTTTGGAAAGATAAAGCAGGCCTTAATAACGAAAGAGAAAGCACAACTCTCCGATCCTGCTACGTCCGCTGTAACTGCCTGGGCAAAGCTCAATGGGTGGGTTGCTGAAAATCCGGCTACTGCTATAGCCGGTGGCGCCGCAGCATATACAGGATGGCGCTTGCTAAAGAACAGAATTGCGGGCGCTGGAAGCAGCGTACTCGGGAACGCTGCTAGTGGTATTGGTGGTGCTGGCATGCCGGTTACCATCACCAACTGGCCGGCTGGCTTTGGCGGCCCGATGAAGCCGTCCGATCGCCTTTCGCAGCTTCCCGGCAAGCCTCTCGCCAGTGCGGGAAGCGCCGCAACCGGCGTTCTGGCTGCTGGTGCAATAAAAAGTACGGTAGCTGGCGCCGCCGTCGTTGCGGCTCCATTGGCCTTGGCCTATGCATCTAAAAAGTTCTTTGAATCCGAAACTGGGCAGCGCGGCCGCGCCCGCGCGCTCGATTTGGAAGTTCAGCGACTGGAGGCGCGCCTGAACCTGCAGAAAGGACCCGGCTACCAAGACAAGCAGATGACCGAGCAACTGCAGCGGCAGATTGACCAGCGGACGCAAGCCCGCGACGTGATCCTCTCTCGCTTGGATACGCTTGCCAACCGTCCGGTCCAGGTGGTGCTGGATGGTCGTGTCATTGCCGAGTCGGTCAACCGGGTAAACGGCCGCGACGCCGGGCGTCGGTAACTTGATGTCTTTACGATTAACGAAAGAGTGACACATCCCATGAACGATTCGCCGAACGCTTCTACTTTCGACAATGTCTCTAGAGAGTGTTATGAACCTTGTCCCAGCATCGAAGCGGCCTTGCTGAGCATGAGGCATGCGAACGCGACGAAATGGAGTCCTGCCAGCGTGTCTGCAAGTCGCTCATAGTCGCGCGCCAGTCGGCGAAAGCGGGCTGCTCAGGCAATGCTTCGCTCCACTACCCAGCGTCGAGGAAGTAGGACAAATCCTCGCTTGACCTCGGCATGTTTCACGACCACGAGGCCCATTCCAAAGTCCTGCGCCTGACTCTGCGCCGATTCGCCCGTGTATCCCTGCTCGACAAACGCGACATCCACCGTGCCGCCCGTGACTTCCTGTACCGTCTGCGCCAGTTCGGCCACCTGCGCGCGGTCCTGCCGGTCAGCCGGCGTGACGTGCAACGCCAGCAGATGCCCTAACGTATCGACGGCCAAATGGACTTTCGATCCCTTGCGCCGTTTGGCGCCGTCATACCCCGCCCGCCCTCCGCTTTCCCGAGTGGATTGCAACGTCCGGCTGTCGATCACGGCCGCCGTCGGCGTAGGCGGCCGATCCGTTGCCATGCGCAATAACATGCGCAGGTCATGCGCCATGGCTTCGAAACAGCCTGCTTTCAGCCAGTGCTGCGTCTGTTGATACACCGTGTGCCACGGCGGCAAATCGTGAGGCATCAACCGCCAGGAGGCACCGCTGCGCACCAGCCAGCGCAAGCCGTTGAAGACCTCGCGCAAATCATGGTCACGCTGCCGGGCATCCAGTGGCAACAAGGAAAGGTAGGGGGCGACGAATTCCCATTCTCCATCACTGACGTCGCTGGGGTAAGGTTTGCGAGCATTCATGCTCGGCAGGGAACTTGTTATCATGAACTGGGAGCCCGCTGCGCTTGGCTCACTTTTTTAAGACAAGGGGAGATGTTATGAGGATGGTTCTGGAGGCGCTGGTCAACGGCAACGATGAAATCGTAGAGCATTTCGCCCAAGCGAAAGCCCGATGGACTCGGCTACTTGCCAATGCGAGTACGGTAAGTGTCGATGAACTGGCTGAGAAGCTGACCAGCGAGCAATTTCACTTCGAGCGAAATTGCGGCGGTCGCTATCTCGGCAAGGTGATCATGGGGTGGTCTGGATTCATCACCCTTTATTCGTGCCAGAACGGCTACGAGGGGGACAATGGCAGGTTGGCCTATAAACTGGCCAAGTCTTTTGCAAATTCGAGTTGCAGCCTCGAAGTAAAGCATGCAGCTAAGAAGGCCGCTGAGATGTACCACGTTTCCGAGTACGCCGAAGTGTAATTAAGTTTTTTGCTGCGAAAGTGCCGAAGATGCGATTTATCTCATCATTTCTGCGGCATTTATCGCGGCGCGCTTCAGCAAATTTACGGAACAGCAGATTGCTTTCGCATTGAAGCAAGCCGAGCTCGGCACACCGGTGGAAGAGGTCTGCAGGAAGATCGGCATCAGCGATGCGACGTTCTACAACTGGAAGAAGAAGTACGGTGGCCCAGGGCCGTCAGAGCTGCGCCAGTTACGTCAACTACAGGAAGAGAACACCAAGCTCAAGAGACTGGTGGCGGATCTGTCGCTGGACAAAGCCATGCTGCAGGACGTGCTCTCAAAAAAGCTCTGAAGCCTTCCCGCAAACGCACCTTGATTGATGAACTGCGCGACCGTTACCGGGCGAGCCTGACGCAAACCTGCGCGTTATTCAAGATGTCGCGCTCGCTGTATGCCCACCAATCAGTGGCGCGGGATTCGTCGGCATTGGTTATGCGTATCAAGGAAATTGCCACCACGGTTCACTATGGGTATCGGCGTGTACATGTGATGTTGAAGCGGGAAGGCTGGCAAGACAACCACAAGCGGGTCTACCGCCTATATCAGGCAGAAGGCTTGTCGCTACGGCTCAAGCGCCCCAAGAGAAACAAATCGAACGGCAAGCTGCGCGATGAATGCCTGAACTGGGAATTGTCAGTCACCCGCCGCGAAGCGAAGATCGTGATCGAGAAGTGGCGGCAGTTTTATAACAACGAGCGACCGCAGTGCGGCGGGGAATTGTAGCGAGGGGGCGGCGTCGTGGATTGTCGCGGCGTTTCTGCAAAGCGAAACGCCCCCGGCATTGCTGGCGGGGGCGTTTCTGGAGACAAGCCTGACGATTACCTACTTTCACACTGGTTGCAGCACTATCATCGGCGCGACGTCGTTTCACGGTCCTGTTCGGGATGGGAAGGGGTGGGACCGACGCGCTATGGTCATCAGGCATAACTTGTAGTGTCGTTTGGTGCCGGTGAGCTGGCGGGTCAAACAACGCAATCCGGGAAGAAGCAGTAATTTGCGCAGGGGTCTGCGCGTATTTTGGCGGGCGTGATGCACAATCGGCATACGCAAACACTTGCCTGTAACCTGCCAAGGTTATAGGGACAAGCCGCACGGGCAATTAGTATCAGTTAGCTTAACGCATTACTGCGCTTCCACACCTGACCTATCAACGTCCTGGTCTCGAACGACCCTTCAGGGGAATCAAGTTCCCGGGAAGTCTCATCTTGAGGCAAGTTTCCCGCTTAGATGCTTTCAGCGGTTATCTCTTCCGAACTTAGCTACCCGGCAATGCCACTGGCGTGACAACCGGTACACCAGAGGTTCGTCCACTCCGGTCCTCTCGTACTAGGAGCAGCCCCCCTCAAACTTCCAACGCCCACGGCAGATAGGGACCAAACTGTCTCACGACGTTTTAAACCCAGCTCACGTACCACTTTAAATGGCGAACAGCCATACCCTTGGGACCGGCTACAGCCCCAGGATGTGATGAGCCGACATCGAGGTGCCAAACTCCCCCGTCGATATGAACTCTTGGGAGGAATCAGCCTGTTATCCCCAGAGTACCTTTTATCCGTTGAGCGATGGCCCTTCCATACAGAACCACCGGATCACTATGTCCTACTTTCGTACCTGCTCGACTTGTCAGTCTCGCAGTTAAGCACGCTTATGCCATTGCACTATTAGCACGATGTCCGACCGTACCTAGCGTACCTTCGAACTCCTCCGTTACACTTTGGGAGGAGACCGCCCCAGTCAAACTGCCTACCATGCACTGTCCCCGACCCGGATGACGGGCCAAGGTTAGAACCTCAAACAAACCAGGGTGGTATTTCAAGGTTGGCTCCACGGCAACTGGCGTCACCGCTTCAAAGCCTCCCACCTATCCTACACAGATTGGTTCAAAGTCCAATGCAAAGCTACAGTAAAGGTTCATGGGGTCTTTCCGTCTAGCCGCGGGTAGATTGCATCATCACAAACATTTCAACTTCGCTGAGTCTCGGGAGGAGACAGTGTGGCCATCGTTACGCCATTCGTGCAGGTCGGAACTTACCCGACAAGGAATTTCGCTACCTTAGGACCGTTATAGTTACGGCCGCCGTTTACTGGGACTTCAATCAAGAGCTTGCACCCCATCATTTAATCTTCCAGCACCGGGCAGGCGTCACACCCTATACGTCCACTTTCGTGTTTGCAGAGTGCTGTGTTTTTATTAAACAGTCGCAGCCACCAGTTTATTGCAACCCCTTCGTCCTTCTGGCGCAGGCCAGTCAAACTACCAGGGCGTACCTTATCCCGAAGTTACGGTACCAATTTGCCGAGTTCCTTCTCCCGAGTTCTCTCAAGCGCCTTAGAATACTCATCTCGCCCACCTGTGTCGGTTTGCGGTACGGTCTCGTATGACTGAAGCTTAGAGGCTTTTCTTGGAACCACTTCCGATTGCTTCGCGAACAAGTTCGCTCGTCCCATACCCTTGAATTACGCTGCCGGATTTGCCTAACAGCCTTCTTTGATACAGGAACCGGGACATCCAACACCCGGACAACCTTCCGCGATCCGTCCCCCCATCGCATCATACGACGGTGCAGGAATATTAACCTGCTTCCCATCAGCTACGCATCTCTGCCTCGCCTTAGGGGCCGACTCACCCTGCTCCGATGAACGTTGAACAGGAAACCTTGGGCTTACGGCGTGCGGGCCTTTCACCCGCATTATCGCTACTCATGTCAGCATTCGCACTTCTGATACCTCCAGCATCCTTTACAAGACACCTTCGCAGGCTTACAGAACGCTCTCCTACCATCTGCATTGCTGCAGATCCGCAGCTTCGGTGACTGGCTTAGCCCCGTTACATCTTCCGCGCAGGACGACTCGATCAGTGAGCTATTACGCTTTCTTTAAAGGATGGCTGCTTCTAAGCCAACCTCCTGACTGTTTTAGCCTTCCCACTTCGTTTTCCACTTAGCCAATCTTTGGGACCTTAGCTGGCGGTCTGGGTTGTTTCCCTCTTGACGCCGGACGTTAGCACCCGACGTCTGTCTCCCAAGCTCGCACTCACCGGTATTCGGAGTTTGCAATGGTTTGGTAAGTCGCGATGACCCCCTAGCCATAACAGTGCTCTACCCCCGGTGGTGATACTTGAGGCACTACCTAAATAGTTTTCGGAGAGAACCAGCTATTTCCAAGTTTGTTTAGCCTTTCACCCCTACCCACAGCTCATCCCCTAACTTTTCAACGTTAGTGGGTTCGGACCTCCAGTGCGTGTTACCGCACCTTCATCCTGGCCATGAGTAGATCACTTGGTTTCGGGTCTACACCCAGCGACTGAACGCCCTGTTCGGACTCGCTTTCGCTACGCCTTCCCTACACGGTTAAGCTTGCCACTGAATGTAAGTCGCTGACCCATTATACAAAAGGTACGCAGTCACCCCTTGCGAGGCTCCTACTGTTTGTATGCACACGGTTTCAGGATCTATTTCACTCCCCTTCCGGGGTTCTTTTCGCCTTTCCCTCACGGTACTGGTTCACTATCGGTCGATATCGAGTATTTAGCCTTGGAGGATGGTCCCCCCATCTTCAGACAGGATTTCTCGTGTCCCGCCCTACTTGTCGCAAGCCTAGTTCCACACTACGGATTTCGCGTACGGGGCTATCACCCGCTATGGCCGGACTTTCCATTCCGTTCCACTATCCCTAATGCTAAATCTTGCAGGCTGGTCCCATTTCGCTCGCCACTACTTTGGGAATCTCGGTTGATTTCTTTTCCTGCAGCTACTTAGATGTTTCAGTTCGCCACGTTCGCTTCGTTACCCTATGTATTCAGATAACGATGACCTTACGGCCGGGTTTCCCCATTCGGAAATCCGCGGATCAAAGCCTGTTTGCTGGCTCCCCGCGGCTTATCGCAAGCTACTACGTCCTTCATCGCCTGATATCGCCAAGGCATCCACCATGTGCACTTATTCGCTTGTCCCTATAACGTTAGCTTCTGTTGCCAGAAACGGTTACAGAGTTTGAGTTTGAATATGCCGTAATCCAGACTACTCATCTTGCGACGAGAACTCTTTCATACATATGATTGATACAATCACAACCCACCAGCACATCCCGACGCATTCATCACAAACACATCAGTCTGCACTGATAAATCTTTACTACTTCTTCCAGATTGTTAAAGAACAAAAACAGCCATTGATCCTGAAAGATCAAACCCAAATCCCACGACGCACTGCGCCGCCGACTTGGGTTTGACATTTCCGCGAATGATGGTGGAGGTTGACGGGATCGAACCGACGACCCCCTGCTTGCAAAGCAGGTGCTCTCCCAGCTGAGCTAAACCCCCGAATCTTTCCTGGTGGGTCTGGTTGGGCTCGAACCAACGACCCCCGCGTTATCAACACGGTGCTCTAACCAGCTGAGCTACAGACCCGCTTGATCAGATCTCAGTCACCTTCAACCGGCCAGCCGCACCGATTGCCCACTGTTTTCTGTCTCTTCTTATTAACACACCGATAAGTGTGAGCACTTGACGCTCGTGCAAACTCTAGAAAGGAGGTGATCCAGCCGCACCTTCCGATACGGCTACCTTGTTACGACTTCACCCCAGTCACGAATCCTACCGTGGTGAGCGCCCTCCTTGCGGTTAGGCTACCCACTTCTGGTAAAACCCGCTCCCATGGTGTGACGGGCGGTGTGTACAAGACCCGGGAACGTATTCACCGCGACATGCTGATCCGCGATTACTAGCGATTCCAACTTCATGGAGTCGAGTTGCAGACTCCAATCCGGACTACGATACACTTTCTGGGATTAGCTCCCCCTCGCGGGTTGGCGGCCCTCTGTATGTACCATTGTATGACGTGTGAAGCCCTACCCATAAGGGCCATGAGGACTTGACGTCATCCCCACCTTCCTCCGGTTTGTCACCGGCAGTCTCATTAGAGTGCCCTTTCGTAGCAACTAATGACAAGGGTTGCGCTCGTTGCGGGACTTAACCCAACATCTCACGACACGAGCTGACGACAGCCATGCAGCACCTGTGCGCCGGTTCTCTTTCGAGCACTCCCGCCTCTCAGCAGGATTCCGACCATGTCAAGGGTAGGTAAGGTTTTTCGCGTTGCATCGAATTAATCCACATCATCCACCGCTTGTGCGGGTCCCCGTCAATTCCTTTGAGTTTTAATCTTGCGACCGTACTCCCCAGGCGGTCAACTTCACGCGTTAGCTGCGTTACCAAGTCAATTAAGACCCGACAACTAGTTGACATCGTTTAGGGCGTGGACTACCAGGGTATCTAATCCTGTTTGCTCCCCACGCTTTCGTGCATGAGCGTCAGTGTTATCCCAGGGGGCTGCCTTCGCCATCGGTATTCCTCCACATATCTACGCATTTCACTGCTACACGTGGAATTCTACCCCCCTCTGACACACTCTAGCCGTGCAGTCACCAATGCAGTTCCCAGGTTAAGCCCGGGGATTTCACATCGGTCTTGCACAACCGCCTGCGCACGCTTTACGCCCAGTAATTCCGATTAACGCTTGCACCCTACGTATTACCGCGGCTGCTGGCACGTAGTTAGCCGGTGCTTATTCTTCCGGTACCGTCATCCCCCCGAGGTATTATCCCAGGGGATTTCTTTCCGGACAAAAGTGCTTTACAACCCGAAGGCCTTCTTCACACACGCGGCATTGCTGGATCAGGGTTGCCCCCATTGTCCAAAATTCCCCACTGCTGCCTCCCGTAGGAGTCTGGGCCGTGTCTCAGTCCCAGTGTGGCTGGTCGTCCTCTCAGACCAGCTACTGATCGTCGCCTTGGTGGGCTCTTACCCCGCCAACTAGCTAATCAGATATCGGCCGCTCCACGAGCATGAGGTCTTGCGATCCCCCACTTTCATCCGTAGATCGTATGCGGTATTAGCCAGTCTTTCGACTGGTTATCCCCCACTCCAGGGCACGTTCCGATATGTTACTCACCCGTTCGCCACTCGCCGCCAGGATTGCTCCCGCGCTGCCGTTCGACTTGCATGTGTAAGGCATGCCGCCAGCGTTCAATCTGAGCCAGGATCAAACTCTTCAGTTCAATCTCTGTTTCTGCCCTCTCGGGCACAGTCGTTTCCGACTGGTCGCTCACTCAAAATACTGACAGGTAACTTCTTGCGAACTTACCTATATTTCTTTGCGAGCACTTGATATTTGTAAAGTTACACAGCAAGGCAAAACCCCGCTGCCGCACTCCCATCAAGCACCCACACTTATCGGCTGTTAATTGTTAAAGAACCACCCCGCCCGCACCGCATTCCTGCGACACCCCACCGAATCGTCTTGTTCGGCAGCAGCAGAGAAACGAGATTATGCAGGGGTTTCACCAACCCGTCAACTCCCAGTGAGAAAATTTTACGGACTTGACCAGTTTGACTATAGGGCCCATTTTTCACATCGACGTCGCTGATCTTGCAGCTTGATCATAAAGACCGGACAATATTCTGAGAAAACGTGCAAGTTCGCTTAATTCAAAACTTTCCGTTCCATCGCCCGTCAAACCGGACACAAGGACGCGCTCGCGAATCTCGTGATAGCGCTTGCACAGCGCCTGACCTGCTTCATTGGTCGAATACAGCACTTCCTTCCCTCTGCGTTCTGTTTTAACCAAGCCCAAAGTATGGAGCTTCTTCAAAGAATAATTGACGATATGGGTGTCTTCAATATTCAAGATAAACGCAATATCGGCTAACTTCTTTTCACGTGCACGATGATTAACGTGATGCAACACCAACACATCTGTAAACGTCATATCCTTCATGCCGGCCGCAGACATACATCTGACGGCCCATCGATTGAAGGCATTTCCTGCAATGATCAAGCCGAATTCGAATTCGCTTAATTCTGCACTGCGTCCCGAAGCGAGATGCGCAGAAGACACTATTGGCATCTTGGTAGCAGGCACCGAAGGTTGGGCAAATGTCGCCTTCGAGTTGTTTTTTTCCTTTGGCATTACGGAAAACTCCAAATGAATGTTGAGTTGGGTGATTTGAGTCCTTCAAAAACCCGTCACCAACATCTTAACCGGAGAATACACATCACCTTGAAAATGAACCCGGGCGTACTTCTT
Source organism: Noviherbaspirillum cavernae (assembly GCF_003590875.1). Lineage (NCBI taxonomy): Bacteria > Pseudomonadati > Pseudomonadota > Betaproteobacteria > Burkholderiales > Oxalobacteraceae > Noviherbaspirillum > Noviherbaspirillum cavernae. Next base: position 615,513 of record NZ_QYUN01000003.1, on the reverse strand, counting down.
TCTTATGTTGGACAATTACTACCCGGAGATTTTTCTCATCAACATGGCTTTGATCAAGTGAGTGACAAAAAAGGTCGAACACCTCGCCCCTACTAACAACATCACGCACGCAAATGCAAGAACTTTCGCCAAATCATAGTTGGGTTGACAAATTTGCCAACCCAACCAATCGCCATCGGGAGAAAACTCTCCTGCCGAAACCTACAACCCCAAGTATGCTTTCTTGATGTCCTCGTTATTCAGCAAGTCCTTGCCTGTCCCTTCCATCACTATTCGGCCGGTCTGGATCACATAGCCGTAGTCGGCGATTGCCAATGCTTTGTGCAGACTTTGCTCCACCAATAGTACAGATACGCCTTGCTCATTTACCATCTGTATTGTGTCGAGCACCTTCGTCACGAACTTTGGTGCAATACCCCATGATGGCTCATCAAGTAATAGCATCTTTGGCTTGGCCATCATGCCTCGACCAATCGCCAGCATCTGCTGCTCGCCACCGCTCATCGTGCCGGCAAGTTGACTGCGACGCTCTTTCAGAATGGGAAACAACGAGTAGATATGTTCGATCGAATTCTGAACTTCTTGCGCGTCATCCCTAGTGTACGCTCCCAGCTCGAGATTACGCTCCACCGTCAAGCGGGCAAACAAGCGACGCCCTTCGGGTACAAGTGACAATCCCATTGGGACTCGCTTGTGAGCAGGAATATTATGAATTTCCGTATTATTGAAAGTAATCTGGCCTTGGTCCGCCGCATTGAGACCTGCAATTGCGCGCAAGGTAGTCGATTTGCCATTGCCGTTCCCCCCAACCAAAGCAACGAGCTTCCCCTTGCCAACATCCAAATCAACCTTCGACACTGCCAACACACCGTCGTAACTTACCTTTAGATTACGAACCTGTAGCATCACTCTTCTCCCAAATAAGCCGCAATCACCTGCGGATTGTTGGATACTTCTTCCGGCTTGCCATCGGCGATCTTCTTGCCATAATCCAGCACGACAATCGCATCCGCAATCGGCATGATCCCTTCAAGCACATGCTCCACGATCAAACATGAAATTCCTCGATCTCGAATCTTGAGGACGACATCCACCATGTCTTTCACCTCGGTCGGATTCAAGCCTGCCATCACTTCATCCATCAGCAGCAGCTTTGGATTTACCGCAAGAGCTCGCGCAACAGCAAGGCGGCGTTGCTCACTAATGGTCATGCTGCCCGCAGCCTTGTCCTTGAAACGACCAAGGTTGACGAAATTGAGAAAATCAATTGCATTGCGGCGCGCGGTCCGCACATCGCGATTGATGAGAAACGCACCAACCATCACGTTTTCCAGCGCGGTCATGCTGGTAAAGGTGCGGGCGACCTGAAAGGTACGCCCGATACCTGCATGCGCACATTGTTCCGGCGTAAGGCCTGAGATTTTTTGATCATTCAGCCAGATATCACCCGAAGTCGGCGGAAAATAGCCGGCGATGCTGTTGAACATCGTGGTTTTTCCCGCGCCATTGGGGCCAATCAAGCCAACGATCTTGCCCGCTCCGACTTCGAACGATACGTCCTGGTTTGCGGTAATACCGCCAAACTTCTTGGTTACATTCTCGACGCGCAATAAGCTCATTCTTATACTCCTTTTGCGTTTTGCGACTTCAGTGCCCTGCGGGCGGATAGATTCTTGATCCAGCCCATGACACCAGTCGGGTAATACACGGCAATCACCACGATGAGTGTGGCATAAATGATGAGATCTGTTCCGCGTCCGGAACCGCCAAACATCACCCGTGTCCCCTCATCAATAATCGTCAAAACACCGGCACCGATAACGGGACCAAACAGGGTGCCAATCCCTCCCAAAATCGATACGAGCGCCATCTTGATAGACACTGCGGTACCCAAGACAGAAGCGGGATCGATATAAAGTTCTTTCTGGGCATAAAAGCTGCCCCCGAGGGCGGTGAAGAAACTGCTCACGGCAAAAGCGATCTGCTTGTATTTGCTGAGACTTACGCCAAGACTTCTTGCAGCATCCGGCTCATCTTTGATGGCGCGGAAATAATAGCCAAGATAGCTTTTTTCAATGATGAAATTGGCCAACAACGTCAACAGCAACAGGCCCAATGCGATGTAATAGTACGGGACCTTAGAAGCAAAAACGAAAGCACCCCATCCTTCTTGATCCATGGGAATGGTGATTCCGACAGCAGCGCCGGCGAACTCCCAATTGGTAAAAACAATTTGAACAATTTCGGCAACGGCAATGGTTGCCATTGTGAAATAGTGTCCTTTCAGTCGAAAACACGACCAGCCAATTACAAGGCTAATTGCTGCTGCGAACACTCCACCCAAGAGCATTGCAATCCACGGATTGACTCCGAATTGGGTGAACAGAAGCGTTGACGTATAGGCACCCAAACCGTAAAACGCGACATGGCCAAGCGATACCTGCCCTGCGTAGCCACCGACGATATTCCATGCGACGCCCATCTGCGCGGCCATCATGACGAGGATCGCAACATTCTGGTGTGATGGGCTATCGGAGAACCACGGAAAGAGTGCTGCAACCACAAGCACCGCCAAAAGAATGATGTGACCACCACTAATGGTCTGCATCGGAGCAACGTTCGCTTCGATGGGTTGTACAATTGTTGGATTCTTGTTCATTTTCGTTTCCTCGATAATTCTCTATCAAGCCTTACCCATCAAACCCTGCGGGCGGAACATCAGTACTGCGAGGAACAACACAAGCACGATCGCAAGCTTGTATTGCGGGCCAAGAAGGAATCCTCCAACCACCTCAATCACACCGACCAAAACACCGGCAATGAGCGCGCCAACAATGCTGCCAAAGCCGCCGAGATTCACCACGACGAAAGCAATCAGAATAAAGTTCGCCCCTACTTCCGGGAAAATCGGAAAGAATGTCGATAGCAAAGCGCCTGCGATGCCTGCACATGCAGCACCGATACCCCAAGCAAGGGCAAACATTTTTTGTGAATCGATTCCCATCAGGCGCGCCGCGTCCTTGTCTGCGGCGGTTGCCTCAAGTGCCGCACCAGCTTTGGTTTTCGTCAAGAATAAATAAACCCCGGCAGTAATCAGAATGGCCCCGACGCCGGCAGTCACTTGCGGAAGTCCGATCTGAAATCCGGCAATTTGCACAGAGCCGCTCACAATCGATTGGTCAACGGTACGGAAATCCGGCTTCCAGAAAAACTGTGCGATACCTCGAAACAACAACATCAGCCCGAACGTCGTAAACAATTGCGACACCATCGGCGCAGTAACGATCTTGCTAATGACCAGCTTGTACACCATCACTCCAAAACCGAACAAGAATAGTGTCGTCAAGGGCAGTGTAAATATCGGATCCAGCGCATATAGGGCGTACAGCCAAAAGCTTGAGTACATCCCGAACATCAAGAATTCGCCATGCGAAAAATTAATGATGTCCATCACACCAAAAATCATGGTGAGTCCGATCGCCACCAAAGCATAGATCAACCCGATCAGCACCCCAGATGCCAGGGTCTGCAAAAATATTTCCAAAGACATTGCGATTCTCCTCCTACTAACTAACTCATTCACATCATTTAAGGCTGCTAATTCGGACGATCGATGAACCTATGCAGCCGCCCGCAACCCGACGCTGCGGGCTGGCCCAATGAATCTAACCTGCTTCACGCCGCCAAGGTGCCGGCGGCGTGGTCCGACTATACGAGATTACTTGCGCTGATCCCACTTCGGCATTGGCCACGTGACGTCACGTGTCGCGAGGTCAAACGGCCATACTGTGTTGTACTTGCCGTCAATGATCTGAACCAGGATGCCAGAGCCGTACACGTTCTGACCGGTCGCGTCAAACTTGATCCCTTTCCACGGCATGATCAACTTGCTGCCGGGGATATTGGTTTCAGTCAGCGCCTTGCGAACTGCCTCTGTATCGGTTGAACCAGCACGGTTAATTGCGTCTGCCAATGTCATCAGCCCTGTGAAGGTACGCGAGGAGTTTCCAGTGAAATTCGCTTTGTATCGGCTGTTAAAGAGGTCATTGACTTGTTTGATCAATGGATTCTTTTTGGCCAAGTCAAGCGACCATACCTCGCGCGTAATCACATAATCTGCATCTTTACCCAAAGTGCGGATGAACTCGGTATCGGTGAACCCTGCGTTGTTCGCGAGGATCATGTCCGGGGAAAAGCCAAGTTCCTTGTAGGTTTTCATCGCCAGAATCGCATCCCCCAGATAGGAGGATTGCATCACGACTTGCGGGCCGCCAGCCTTGAGCGCCTGAACTTCGGACGTCAATTGTGTGCTCTTCGCAGGGTACGTAATGGTCTTCACCAAGTTGTAACCCTTTTCCTGCGCCAGTTTTGTCTCCAGCTTGGTTGTCTCGTTGCCCCACAAGGTATTTTCGTTAAAGGCACCAAGTTGCTTCACCTGAATACCTTTCTTCGCTTCCATGTCCTTGAAAAAGTCGAAGAAATTCTGCACAAACAAGTCGTCGTGAGCAGTGGTACGGAAGAACCACTTGAAATTGCGCTGTGTCAGCGTTGCCGACGAAGATTCCGGATTCAGGAATGGGACCTTGTTGCGCTCGGCAACCTGACTTGCCGTCGCCGTCACGTTACTTTGATAGGCACCCACCAAGGCGATCACTTTTTCCTGCGTGATCAGGCGTTCCGCCTCTGTGGCACCAACTTGCGGATTGCCCTGATGATCGGCGAATATCAGCTTGATCTTCGCGCCTTTCAAGTTAGGGAGGCCGCCACCTGCCGAGAACGGCAGATCCGGAATCCCCTTGGCACCGTTGTTGATGATATCGGCCGCCAGTTCAAGCGCATTCTTCATTTCCGCGCCACTGGAGGCGGCAGCTCCAGTAAGAGGATATATGACGCCGATCTTGACTTCCTGTTGTGCGTAGGCGGACACGCTGAACGAAAGCGCAACACCGACTTGAACAACTCGTTTGATTGTTTTTCCAAACATGCTAAGACGCTCCTTTTTGTGTATTACCACTTAGATTCCCCTCCCCCATTTTATTGGATCGGGAGCTTAGAACTACATGTTGCTTCAGCCTCTTACTTCATTGAACGATCTGTTGTGTACTTCAACAGGATTTTCAATTCTTCGCTGCCTGCTTGCTTCAACCATTCCCGCGCAAGGTTTTCACCGATGCGATCCAAATATCTCCGGATGTATGGATCCACTATCGATACATTGACCTTGTTTGCCGCAAGCTGATTTTCGTAATCCTGATCGCTATTCTGACTGAGCTTCCAGCCGCGCTGCTCGGCCACCCGCGCAGCGTCAAAAAGTTTCTTCTGGGTGTCGCTGTCTAGCCTATCAAAAATCTTCTTGTTGATGAACACTATATTCTTGGGGATCCATGCATTCACCCTGTAATAGTGCTGCATCCTGGACCAAGCCTTGGTCTCAACGCCAGTCCAGCTCGAAGTAATCATCAGATCGAGCTTGCCATCAGAGATCGCCTGCGAAAGATCTATCACTTGTATGGTCACCGGCTTGGCACCCACCAGCTCTGAAATGCGCTCGCTCGCAGGACTATACGCGCGCATGCGCAGACCCTTGAAGTCACGCATGGTATTGATTGGATTTCTGGAATAAAGATTCTGAGGAGGCCACGGCACCGCATAGAGCAATTGAAGTCCACGCTCACTCAATGCTTTCTCAACGCTTGATCTCGATGCATCCCACATGCGGCGCGCATCCTCATAGCCCGACACGATGAATGGCAGCGAATCCATGCCAAACAAGGGAATTTCCTTCGCGAGGCTGGACATGATGACTTCGCCCGCTTCCACCTTGTCACGGCGGACACCTTCAAATATCTCATTGGGCTTGAGTAGAGTTCCTGCCGGGTGAATCTTGATGCTGACGCGCCCACTGGTCGCCGTGGCGACATCGCTGGCGTATTGCTGCAGGTTTTGCGCATGAAAATTGTCTGCTGCGTACGCAGTTGCCATGTTGATCTTCAGCGCCTCCGCATGCACGAAACTCTGCGCGAACAACAAGGCCGTGCAAACTGCAAGCATCATGCTTCTTACTGCCGCGAACCCTGACCTCATTGTTTCCCCCTGGATTTTTTCTTGAATTTTTCTTGAATAATAAACTTTACGTCGATAAAATGTCAACAAAGTATTATTGATTTCGTCGATAGTATGTCTACAATAGCCAATATACTTTGACAGTCAAGAAAAAGTTGACGAAGAATTCAGAGTGCCAGCAGTAGAGGGCCAGGAGAGGGCCGCGATGCGCAAATCCGATACCAATGAACCGAATCCAAACGGCGTGCCGATACAGCATGCCGTTACAAACAATGGGGTAACGGGCAAGCCAAGGCTGACTCCCAAGCTGCAGCAGGCCGAACAAGATGCGTTCGTCGAGATGGAACTTGGGACGGTCGGTGCTGCACATGCATTTCAGCGCTGGATTGCTTCCTGCATGAAGTCAGCGGGCTTGAAGGATCTGACGCCAGTGGACGTCCTGGTTATGCATCATGTGAATCACGGCAGTCATAACCGGCGACTCGGCGATATCTGCTTCGTCCTCAATATCGAGGACACGCATGTGGTGGCTTACTCGATACGCAAGCTTATCGGACTCGGCGTTATCAGTTCCGACAAGCATGGCAAGGAGGTGACGTATTCAACTACTTCATTGGGCCAGGAGTATTTGCTGCGTTATCGGGAAATCCGCGAGCGTCATCTGGTTGATGCGCTTGCGACGCTTGGCCTCAATAAATCATTACTTGAAGAACTCGCGCAGTATCTGCGCAAGATGTCCGGACTTTACGATCAAGCCGCACGCGCGGCCTCATCTCTTTAACGAAAGGTGAATGCACCATGAGTCAACAACAGGTATTACAGGGTGAACAGGATAAGCGGTGGCAATTTTGGATCGACCGTGGAGGCACATTCACCGACATCGTTGCACGCCGGCCTGATGGCAAGCTGATTACGCACAAACTGCTATCCGAAAATCCGGAGCAGTATAAGGACGCGGCAGTCGCCGGAATCAAGCGCTTGCTCGGCATCAAGCCAACCGATCCGATTTCGCCAAAGCTGGTGGAAGCGGTAAAGATGGGGACTACGGTCGCCACCAATGCACTGCTCGAGCGCAAGGGCGATCCAACCGTGTTGTTTATCACCAAAGGGTATCGTGATGCTCTGCGCATCGCGTATCAAAACCGCCCGCGACTGTTCGATCGCAATATCGTGCTGCCTGAATTGCTGTATGAGAAGGTGGTGGAAGTCGATGAGCGCATCGGTGCCAAAGGCGATATCGTCCAGCCTCTGAACGAAGCGCAGGTTCATCAGGAACTGACCGCGCTCTACGCACAGGGTTATCGCGCCATTGCCGTCGTCTTGATGCATGGTTACCGCTACACCCAGCATGAAGAAGCGATCGGCAGCATTGCTCAGAAAATCGGCTTTACCCAGATCTCGATCTCGAACAAAGTCAGCCCGATGATGAAATTGGTGTCCCGCGGTGACACCACTGTGGTCGACGCGTACCTGTCTCCGATCCTGCGTCGCTATGTTGACCAGGTTGCAAGCGAAATGGATGGCGTGCGCCTGCTGTTCATGCAAAGCAATGGCGGATTGACAGACGCGCATCGCTTCCAGGGCAAGGATTCCATTCTGTCCGGTCCTGCCGGAGGCATCGTCGGCATGGTACGCACTGCCAAGACTGCGGGTTTCGACAAAATCATCGGCTTCGACATGGGCGGCACTTCGACTGACGTGTCGCACTATGCAGGGGAATTCGAACGCGAGTTCGAGACACAGGTAGCAGGGGTACGGATGCGCGCTCCGATGATGAGCATCCACACCGTGGCAGCCGGCGGCGGTTCGATCCTGCATTTTGACGGCACGCGCTACCGTGTCGGCCCGGATAGCGCCGGTGCGAATCCGGGCCCGGCCAGCTATCGCCGCGGCGGAAAACTGGCGGTCACTGACTGCAATGTCATGCTCGGCAAGATCCAGCCAAAATATTTCCCCGCGGTTTTCGGTCCCAATGCCGACGAAACACTCGATCGCGATGCTGTCGTTCAAAAGTTTTCCGACATGGCGGAAGAAATTTATCGCGCCACCGGCAAACGCAACACGCCAGAGGAAGTTGCGGAAGGCTTTATCGAAATCGCCGTCGGCAACATGGCCAATGCAATCAAATTCATCTCGGTGCAGCGCGGCCACGATGTGACCGAATACACGCTCACGACCTTTGGTGGTGCAGGCGGACAGCATGCATGCCTGGTAGCGGATGCATTGGGAATGACACGCGTGTTCGCCCATCCATTCGCCGGTGTATTGTCCGCGTATGGCATGGGTCTGGCGGACCAGACTGCGATGCGTGAACAAGCCCTGGAACTGTCCCTGTCGCAGCAAGTCATGTCGGAGCTGGAACAGAAACTCGGCGCGCTGGCAGATGAAGCTCGCAATGACCTGCTGTCGCAAGGCGTGGAGCAGAAGCGTATCGATGTCATCAAACGCGCCCATCTGCGCTATGACGGAACGGATTCCGTCATCGTCGTGCCGTTCGACGCAGTGGAGAAAATGATTGCGCAATTCGAAATCTCCTACAAAAAGCGCTATTCGTTCCTCATGCACGACAAGGAGATGGTCGTCGAAGCCATTTCCGTGGAAGCAATCGGCTTGTCGGAAGAGGCCTCCGCGCATGTGGAGGAATTATCGCCACGCGAAGGGGCGTTGCATGCCGCCGAAATCGTCAAGCTGTTCTCCGGCGGGAAGTGGCACGACACCACCCTCTATCGCCGCGACGACATGCGTCCTGGCGACGTGGTGCGCGGCCCGGCCATCATCGCGGAGAAGAATGCCACCAATATCGTGGAACCTGGTTGGAGCGCGGAAGTAACCGCACTCAACCATCTGGTGTTGACACGTGTTGAGGCACGTCAGCAGCGCAAGGCAATCGGCACCACAGCTGACCCGGTAATGCTGGAAGTGTTCAACAATCTCTTCATGAGCATTGCCGAACAAATGGGGCTGCGTCTGCAAAACACGGCGTTCTCGGTCAACATCAAGGAACGTCTCGACTTCTCCTGCGCATTGTTCGATGCCCAAGGCAATCTGATCGCGAATGCACCGCATATCCCGGTACACCTGGGATCGATGGGCGAAAGCATCAAGACCATCATCCGCGAAAACAGCGGCAAGATGCAGGCCGGCGACGTCTTCATGCTCAATGATCCGTACCACGGCGGCACTCACTTGCCGGACGTGACCGTGATCACACCGGTATTCGATCACGCAGGCAAGCAAGTGCTGTTCTACGTCGGCTCGCGCGGACACCACGCAGATATCGGCGGCATCACACCCGGCTCCATGCCTGCGGACAGCAAGATCGTGGAAGAGGAAGGCGTCTTGATCAACAACTTCCAGCTGGTCAAGGCCGGTCGCTTCCTCGAGCAGGAAACCATTGCGCTGCTCTCGTCCGGCAAGTACCCGGCCCGCAACATCTCGCAGAACCTCGCGGACCTGCAGGCGCAGATCGCCGCGAACCAGAAAGGCGTCGAAGAATTGCTGAAGATGGTCGATCACTTCAGCCTCGAAATCGTACAGGCCTACATGAAGCATGTGCAGGACAATGCAGAAGAGGCTGTGCGCCGTGTGATCACCGCATTGAAGAATAGTCATTACGAGTACAAACTCGACAATGGCGCGGTCATCAATGTGGCGATCCGCGTCGATCATGCCAAGCGCAGTGCAGACATCGACTTCACCGGCACTTCGCCACAGTTGAACAACAATTTCAACGCGCCCAGTGCAATCTGCATGGCGGCGGTGTTGTACGTATTCCGTACCTTGGTCGACAACGAGATTCCGCTGAATGCGGGCTGCCTGAAACCCTTGAACGTCATCATTCCGGAGGGTTCGATGCTGAACCCGCGCTATCCGGCTGCGGTCGTTTCCGGCAACGTTGAAACATCGAGCTGCATCACGAATGCACTGTACGGTGCGCTCGGTGTGCTTGCCTCGGCCCCCGGAACGATGAATAACTTCACCTTCGGCAACGACAATTACCAGTACTACGAAACGATCTCGGGTGGTTCGGGTGCCGGCAATGGTTTCAACGGTACTGACGTGGTACAGACCCACATGACCAATTCGCGTCTGACCGATCCGGAAATCCTGGAATGGCGATATCCGGTGCGGCTTGAAAGCTATGAAATCCGGCCGGACTCCGGTGGCCACGGTGAATGGCATGGCGGCAATGGCGGCATTCGCAAAGTACGCTTCCTTGAGCCAATGAAAGCCTCGATCCTGTCGAATAACCGGATCATTCCCCCATTTGGCACTGCTGGCGGCGAACCGGGCCAATGTGGCAGGAACTATGTCATCCGTACCGATGGCCGGCGGGAAGAGTTGGGTTTTGTATCAACCACCGACATGAATCCTGGCGACATTTTTGTCGTTGAGACTCCTGGTGGCGGCGGATATGGAACTCCAGCATCGTCAGCGCCACTCACAAAGGTAACGGAGAAGGCGCTGGCTGAATCCTGAGCTGAATCCGCGTATCCAGGAAGCTGGTGAACGATCCTCGCTATTCCAGCCTCCAACGGTTTGCGTTCGTACCGTGTCTCCCTTCTCGGTAACGTTCGAGAAGCTTCCCATGCCTGCTCAACGCAGGCATGGGTTTTTTATTTTTGATGCCCGCACTATCGGGTGGGTTTGATCAAATGTTGACACGCATAGCCACGCCTGAAAAATCAAGTAAAGCAGGCGCTGTTTTTTATGAATCGATTTTCTGCAATCAAACCAGAAGTGGTGCCGTCAAATAAGATGGTGCGGCCATTGCAGCCAATGATGGAGACGAAATTTTCCCGGAATTGGCGGAGCAGTTCGACGCTCATCCGAACCAGATCACGCAATGGAAGGCGCAACTGCCGAAGCATGCCAATGCAACATCTGTCAAATATCATGACGCGAGTTTCTGTGTCGACACCGTCACCGAGACGATCGTCAAATGCGGCAGGCCGGATATCGTCAATAACGATCGAAGCAACCGTTTTCCGGCAACACATTCGGCAGACCATTCGGCAGACCATTCAGCAGACTGTACAGGAAACAACATCCCTATCAGCATGAACAAAAAGCAGTTGATGCGACGTCGCTTTCGTCAAACGTCAATCGAAATCAATAAAATGCGGGGTGGTCTATTTGCTGCTTATTTTTCTGGTTTCCTTGCTCTGGATAGCCTCACCACCAGGCAATATCTATCAGATGACCGCCGGTGAATTCCTGACGCTGTTCGCGATTGGCGCATTGATGGTGACGCCGCAAGTCATTTTTCAGGCGCGGAAATTTCTCACTTCCGGCTCTTCGGATCAGGTACCTTTCCAAGCGTCGATATTGATCTGCCGTTCCTCGTGTTTCATCGAACGCCGCAACCGGACAATGTGATACGGTCAAAGGAGCACCATCCATTCGATGGCATCGATGAAGTGCGCGATTGCGCTACCCAATGCATCAACATGGTTGCCGTCTCCGATCTGGAGATTCTTTTTGCCGTTCAGAAGAATCCTCAGATTCGCGCAGGTGCGGAAAGAATGTTCGAGGGAGTCGAGACTGTCGGAGCCGCGGTTGTGGAAATGCTTGTCCGCAGCGTGTTCTGCTGCTGTTCTTGCGGGTCGGGTGCCGGCGAATGCGGCCGCAGAAAGGGCTGGCGCAGCAAACCTGCACCAGCCGTTCAAACCCGGAAAACAGACTGATCTGACGACCCCTGCACCAAGCGGGCATCTGTCAGACCAGGTCATGCTGCGTGATTACTAAACGCTGTTGTCGTTGGGATCGCCGGCATCGACACCTGCCATTTCTTTCAGCTCTTCCTCGCTCTTCCCGGTCAATCCTTTCAGTTTCTCCATCTCTTCCGGCGTAATGGTTCCGTCCATCAGCTTCTTGAGGAGCTTCTGGATTTCGCTCTCCTCACCGCCTTCACCGCTTGCTCCCTCCGGGCCGCCTGCTTTTGCTTCTTCTTGCAGGCGTTTCATCAACTCCTCCAAGGCCGCGTCTTTGTCGCCCTGCGAGGTATTCGGGTCAAAAATCATCTTTTCCAGATCCTCTGTTTTCATGTCCTGGAGATTGACCCCTTGTCCACCAAAATTGAAACCACCAACACCACCAACTCCGCCCACTCCGCTCATAATAGTCCCCTTTCAAAAATTGAAAATCAGTCGCGTACTGCATCCATGGGTGGCAACGCCGCTCAAAAGAGTTCCGTCATTCCCAGGCGGATGCAGTACTCCCCGCCGCATCCATGCGCATCCGACGGATCGCAAAAGCCATCCGATCCGCAGCGGCGCTCGCACTCGACACGCGACTTCGGCCGCAAGGCACGCAGCCCGGTCGTCTTTCCCAATTGCGGCGGCGCGAGTGTCGTGCTTCCGGGAGCGGCAACCATTGCCAAATACTCGACCCGGCTTTCCTGGACCGGCGATGCGCTCTCCATCGAAAGGAGATCGCGCGCCCCATGCTTTCCTGCCAATCCGTCATCACCCGGCCTCGACGGCCGCACATCGGCTGTCGCTTTTTCACGCTCGCCAGAGTTCTTTTCCATGACGACGTCGAATGCGGCCGCCAGGTTCATGTCGCCGATCGTCAACGACGCCGCACCCTGATCTTGCGAGGGATCGGCATCTTTTCCTGCGAGTTGCCCGCCTGCCGCGCGCCGCCGCTCTGCATCGGAAACTTGCGGCAGCCCTTTCGCGGGCGGCATGTCATGCATTCTCTTCGCCCCCCTGGGCATCTGCTTCTTGTCCGCCGATGGGCCGATGGCGTCATGTTCCGAAGGCTTCGGCGCACGCGCTTTTCCTCGACATTCATCCTGCATGTCATCGGAAGCGCTGCCGGATCCACGCCGCACAGAAGCCGTTTGCGCCATCACGACGGTGGCCACCGCGCCGGTCAAATGGTTCTTTCCCTCGACGCCATTCGCCGGTGATGGCATGGCCGCAGCATGGTCAAGTGCGGAACGCGATGCCGCCTTCTTTGCAAGGATGTTGGTTTCCATGCTCCTCCCTCAAGTCCTGCAAGAGTCAGGCGGCTCGCCCATGCTCTCCAGTTCCACGGAGCGGCCGATATCATCCGCCGCATACAGTTCATTCACCACGGCGTAGACATGCGCGACCGCCTCATAGCTGGATCTCGGCACGACGGTGTCATCTTTGCATGTCGCATACAGCGTGCGCGCAAGCCACACATGACGAATCACCGGGATGCCGCATTCGCGAGCGCGCAGGATCATTGCCTGCGCCACGTCGTCCTTGCCTTTTGCCAGAACCATCGGCACCACCGTCTCCTCCGGGTCATAGAACATCGCCACGGCGAAGTGCGTCGGATTGACCACCACGGCGTTGGCTTTTTCGGTTTTTGCGACCGGGCCCGACATCGCCAGTTGCCGCGCGATCTGCTTGCGCATGCCCTTGACCATCGGATCACCCTCCGATTCCTTGTGCTCGCGCTTGATCTCTTCCATGTCCATCATCAGCGACTTGGTGTGAGCATGCTTTTGCACCGCAAAGTCGATGATGGCCAGACACAGGCACACGCCCAGGATGACGTGAAAAATCGTGCGCAGCAATTCGATGAATCCGGAATACACATCCTTCGGCGCACCCGTGGACAGTTGAACGATGTTCGGAAGCTGGTCGCGCGCGAGAACGAAGACGATCCATCCGATCAATGCCGCCTTGAACATCGTCAGCAACAGCTCCATCAGCTTCTTCTTGCTGATGAGATTCTTCAGGCCATTGACCGGATTCAGCTTGTCGATCGAGGGCGTGACGGCCTCCGGCGCAACCAGCATGCCGAACTGGCCCCAATGCGCGGCGACTCCGACCACGATGCAAACCACGAACAGCGTGGCGAACACGATCAGCAGCAGGATTCCCGCCGCAGTCAGCATCTCCATCAGCGCAGGAATGAACGGCTGGCCGATGCGGGGCAACGGCAGTGCGAACAAGGCATTGATGGCCTCATGCCACAGCGGTTCGGTCGTGAAGGCCAGTTCGCCGACAACCAGGAGCGAAGCCAGGTGGGCCAAGTCCTTGCTCATCGGGACCTGGCCCTTCTTTCGGGCATCCTCTATTTTTTTGTCGGTGGGTTGTTCGTTCTTTTCTTCGCTCACGGCACGCCTTTCTGGTCGCTCATCTGGGTGACGCCTGAAGCAGCGTGGCGGCAAGATCCAGCATGCGCGCGAAATCGCCGGCGGCATGGTGCGAGAACGTGGGCCAGTACACCAGCAGGATGAACAGCCCGGTCAGACTCTTGACCGGCGACGACGCAAAGGATATCTGCAGGTTGGAGGCGAATACGCCAAGAATGGCAAAGCCGAAATCGATCAGCAGCAGGGGGATCAGCACCGGGCCGCCATAGACGACGATGTGCCAGAACAGATCGCCGAAACGCTTGATCAGCACGTCGAAATGCCCCGGTTCGAAAGGCGGCAGCAGGCTGAATGCAGGCCATGTCCCGTAGCTCTCGATCAGGATGCGCGCCAGCACAACGAACAGTCCTGCCTGGATCATCACCAGCACGATCGCCTGCAGCAGCAGCGCACCGGTTGCGCTCGCATCCTGATCGATGGAAGCATTGTTGGACTGAATCTGGATCGGCGAGCGCTGCGTGTCGAGAATGGAGCCGATCGACTGGGTTGCCCATATCGGTATCGACATCAGCACGCCGAGCATGCAGCCGATCCCTGCTTCCTTGAAGACCAGCATCAGCGCCATGAAGAAATCCGGCGGCGTCTGCTGCACATAGAGGAAAGTCGGCAGCACGGCGGGCAGTACAATCGCGATCGCCACGCCGTTGCGCGCCATCCCGGTCAAGGTGCGCAAGCTGAATCCGGGGAGGATCATCAGGCACACCAAGGCGCGCGGCGTGATCAACGAAATGCTGATCAGCAGTGTTTGAAGATCGACGAGGAGTGAGCCTGGCATGATGAAGAGACCGGTGCCGTCAGCGACCGATGGTCGGAATCAACGTGAAGGCCTGATTGGCGAGCTGCAGCAGTTCGCTGCCGAACCACCGGCCCACCGCCGCGACGACCAGCGACACCGACATGAGCTTCACCACGTACGGAAGCGTCTGGTCCTGGATCTGGGTGACAGCCTGAATCAGGGAAACGATGACGCCGAACAGCGTCGCCACGATCAGGGGTGGTGCGGACAGCATGATCGCGAGCCACAGACCCTGCTGAAAAAAGTTGAGCGTCTCTGCCGACATGCGCGATCTCCTATGCGTAGGACATGGCAAGGGCATTGAGCAGCTTGCCCCAGCCGTCGACCAAGGTGAACAACAGCAGCTTCAGCGGAATCGTGATGGTCTGCGGACTCATCTGCTGCATGCCGAGCGCCATCAGCAGGTTGGAAATGAGCAGGTCGATCACGACAAACGGAATGTAGATCAGGAATCCGATTTCGTAGCCGGTCTGCAGCTCCGACACCACGAACGCCGGAATCAGGATCAGCGCGTCGCTCGACTTCGCCTGGTCGGCGGCATCCTTGGGCCACAGTTTCTTCGCCGACGCAAGAAAGAGTTCGCGCTGATCGGGGCGGCTGTACTTCAGCATGAACATGCGCAAGGGCTCGAACGCCTGCTGCGCCTGCTCGATCACCGGCGCACTCCGCGCCTTGCCCGCCACCTCGATGTTCATTGCATGCTTGCCGATCTCCTGCACGGTCGGCGCCATCACGAATATGCTGAGCGCCAGCGAAATGCCGTAGATCGCCAGCGTCGGCGGCACCTGCTGCACGCCGATCGCATTGCGCAGCACAAGCAGTACCAGCGAGATCTTCAGAAACGAGGTCGTCGTCACGATCAGCAGGGGGATCAGCGACAGCAGCCCGAGCAGGATCGCAAACGAGACGACATCGTATTGACCGCTCATCATGTCCGGCCCCACTGCGTGATGCGGATCGCGAGCTGGCCGTCAACATCCACCAGTTCGCCGCGCCCGAGCTGGCGGCCGGCCGACAGGATGGCGATGGATGCCGGCGATCCACCCTTGAAGGGAACGATCGTGCCCGGCCCCAGCGTGCGCAACTCGCCGAGCGGCATGCGGGCCTTGCCCATCTCGAAATCCAGCGTGACCGGCACCGTGTCGAGCGCGGACGCATGTTCCGCTTCTTCCGGCGATGGTGCGTCCAAAGCAGCATCCTGCTCTCGTGGCTCGTCGTCGCCGGAGAGCGCTGTCAACATCGATTCATCGGCAGCGCTTCCCTCCATATCCGCGACCAGCGATTCATCGAAGTCATCGGCATAGTCGTTCACATCCTGTTCGATCGTTTCCACTCTGTTCTCCAGGGCAATGATAGTGAAGGTGCATGGCGCTTCGTAGCGCACATGCGCGTGCACGGCACCGAGCCGGATGGCCCCTGTGCCGTCACACATGAAGTTCGGGCTGTCCGGCACGATGATGTCGCCGGCGGCGACTGCCTTCAGCGCGCTTGCAGGCAAGGTATGTCGTGCGATGCGCACCGGCATCTCGACTGCCAGACCGAAGAGCTCGGACAGAGGTGCCCGATGCGGAGTCCATTCGGTGGCGCGGAGAAGGTTCAGCCATGTGCCGGCCGCGGCGAGTGTGCGCACCATGACGACGTGGCCGTGCGAGCGCAGCGCAAGCCGCAATGCAGGCATCTCTGCCGCACTCTCCAGTTCTGTCTCGGGAGAGCGGCCGATTTCCTCGACATCGGCGAAAGGCGTTCCTGCCAATCTGCCGATGCAGGCCGACTGGATCCAGGCCCAGCGGGCGTCGTCGGCGTCCAGTTCCGCCGTCAGGTCGATGCCGGTCAATGCGCGAAGGAAGCGGACGCCGTCTTCGGCGACGACGGCACCGAACGCACCACGGAGCGCCAGCGCCCCCGGCAATCCGGCCGGCACGGCATCCGCCATGCACAGATCGAGCGCGGCGTTCGGCTCCAGCCATGGCAGCGCAATCGAACACCCGCGTCCAACCAGGCGGGAAAGGTCCGCGTCCTCTGCCGTCATCGTGGCCGGCGCGGCCGTGACGGGAATCGCCGCGGCGCTGGCGGACAGGGAGGTAGGGCAATCGGCAAGGAATTCGATATCCGGCATGGGCGGGTTCACGTAGGTCTGACTGCATCTCACCGTGTCACCACCCAGTCCGGCTGCTCTGGTTGCCGGCAGCGCTGCTACAACACGGTGATGTCCACGTCCTTTTCCATACGTCGTCCGAGAACCCCTTCCAGTTCCATTTTCTTTCGTCGCAGACGTTCGGCAAGTTTGGCGTCGGAAGGATTCAGCAGCAGCCGTACCTGCGCGGACTGGATACTGACGGCCACACCCAGGGTATGGCCGTTCGGCATCAGGATTTGGAAAATGCCGTCATCCTCCATCATCGGCATCAGTTCATCGGCCAGCGTGCCGCAATCGAGTTCGGTATCGAGCCCGGCGGCGCGGATGCCATCAGCCGCATCGGCACCGCCCCCGCCGCCCTCTTCGCCATCACTCCCATCGCCCCCGCCTGCCCCCCGTTCCCCGAGCCACGGAAACGGTCCGCATGCCGCCGGACCGGATTGCGTGGAATCGTTCGAAGGAGGCGCCGGATGGCTCGCACTCTGGGTTCGGTCGCGTGCAGCAGTCCGCTCGCCCGGCGTGCGTTGCTGCGAAGCTGTGTGCGGCTTTTGACGTGGGGGCGGTGCTGCCGATGGCGGTGCGGACGGCACCGGCGGCGCAGACGGCTTTGGTGGCGGCGCAAATGGTTTTGACCGCGCCCTGGGGCGCTCGGCCATGGCTTTCTCGGGTTCGCGGAAAATGGAGGGAGGTATGCGCACGCTCGACATGTCACATCTCGTTCAAGGTGGTCAGCTTCCGGAGTTCATCGCGCAGCATGCCCAGCTTCTCCTGCTGTCGATGCGCCTGCAGCACGCGCTGCTTCGCTTCAAAGAATTTTGTGCGGCCCTTCCTGCATCGCGCCACGTCTTCCAGACACTCCAGACGCAATTGCGCAGCATCGCCCTTCATCCGTTCGTAGATCGCCTTGGCCTTGCGAAACTGTCCGCTGGTCGTGCTCATCCGGTAGAAGTTCTCGCGCGCCTCCTGCCAGAAATCCTTGTACGCCTGCACCGCGTCGCGCCAGCCCTGCTTGCGGCCATTCAGATCCGCCCGTGACTTGCGCCATGCCTCGCGCATCTCCCGACGCTCGCGTTCCAGGCGGTCGATGCGCTGCTTGCGCACCTTCAGCAGCTTGTCGAGACTCTGATCCTGCACCTTCGGTTCGGGCACGTCGATGACTTCCCGCTTCGCACGCCGGCCGCCGAATCCGATCTGACCGCCCGCCGCATTCATTTGGCCAGCGCCTTCAGGGTGGAAATGGTTTCATCGAATTCCGCGCTGCGGGACGTGTCCTGCCGCAGCAAAGCCAGCTGCTGCGGCCGCAATTCGACCGCGCGATCCGCGACCGGATCCGTGCCCGACTTGTATTCGCCCAGGCGAATCAGCAGCTCCATCTCCTGATAGCGAGACATCAGTTCGCGGAAGCGCGACGCCGCACCGCGATGATCCTTCGTCGTCACGTTGCCCATGATCCGGCTGATGGAGGCCAGCACGTCGATGGCCGGATAGTGTCCCTGCTCCGCCAGCTTCTTCGTCAGCAGGATATGCCCGTCCAGCAATGACTTCGCCTCGTCACCGATCGGGTCGGAGGCGTTCTCGCCATCCACCAGCACCGTGTACATCGCGGTAATCGAACCGTCCGGCGTGCTGCCGGCACGCTCGATCAGGCGCGGCAGCATGGTGTACACCGACGGCGTGAAGCCGCCGCGCGCCGGCGGCTCCCCGGCCGCAAGACCGATCTCGCGCTGCGCCCGCGCGAAACGCGTCAGCGAATCGATCAGCAGCAGCACCTTCTTCCCGCGCTTGCGGAAGCCCTCGGCAATCGCCGTCGCCGTGAATGCGGCGCGCGCGCGTTCCATGGAGGTGCGATCCGAGGTGGCAACCACGATGATGGTCTTCCTGACGAGCTCTTCGTCGAGCTCATGCTGCAGAAACTCGTTCAACTCCCGTCCGCGTTCGCCGATCAGCCCGAAAATGATCGCATCCGCCTCGCACCCGCGCGCCACCGCCGCCATCAAGGTCGTCTTGCCGCAGCCCGGCCCGGCAAAGACGCCAATGCGCTGGCCGACGCCCATCGTGATCATGCCGTCGATCGCACGCACGCCGGTCGGCAGCGCCTGCGAGATGCGCGGCCGGTCCGTGGCGGCCGGCGCGCCGCGAATCACGGGCACCCATTCCCGCCAGGTACCGACATGATCCTTCGCCGCAGGCGCGCGGAACATGTGCCGGCCGAACCCGTCCAGCACGCTGCCCAGCAAATGATCGCCAGACTCCACCATGTGCGCGCGGCGCAGGGGCTCGATCACGGTACGGTTGGACACGCCCTCGAGCGGGCTCAGGGCCGACAGGATCGCCGCCCTGTCGGTGAAGCCGACCACTTCCGCCAGCATCGGTTCATCCCTGGCGGGATCGAGCAGATGACACAGCTCGCCGATCTGCACCGGCGGCATGTGCGCCTCGATCAGCGTGCCCAGCACCTGCGACACCTTGCCGCGGCTGGTGAAGCCGGGATTCTTCGGCAGCGTGCCCAGCCACTCGGGAATCTTCGGCCGAATGACGGCCAGTGCCTCCGCGATCGCCAGCTCGGTCGCAGCCGGCGCCATCACCATTTCACCTCGATCTTGCGCTTGCCGGTGAACGTGAGCTTGCTTGGCTGAATCGCCGCCAGCTTCACGCCCATGAATTCATCGCCGACGTACAGCCGATCGCCGTCCTGCGTCACGATGCTGGCGTTCGCACCGGTGATCACCTGCCGGATCTTGAACGGCAGCATGGCCTCGGCGCTGCCGACCTTCGCCTGCACGGGGAAGGTGATGTTGTGCGCCTTGATGAACCCGGTCAGGATGCGTTCGAAGCGCGCCGCTTCGTCGTCATCCAGCGCCGCCTGCATGAACCACTGCCGGTCCTGCAAGGTCAGATCGAAGCGCTTGAGCAGATCCGCTTCCGCAAGGCGCTTGCGGAAGGCGCCGCGCAGCTCCTCCGCCGTCATGGGCCGCTGCGCCGATCCGTCGGGATTGACCGCATCGAACGCGGCAGCGACGGTCTTGTCCGCCGGGCGGTGCGGCTGCCGGGCGGCGGAGCCGATATGCGCACGGGCATCCAGTTTTGCCGGCTCGCGCGTCGGCTCCGGCCTGGACGTGATGGCGTAAGACGCCGCGGCAGAGAGCACCGTGGCCACCGCCAGCGAGATATACACCACCCGCCTGCCCCCCTTGCCGCTCTTGGTGACGACTACCGGCCCATCGACCACGGCCTCCAGCACACTGCCATCGCCCGCAGCGGCGAGCGGCGCATCGGACACCAGTTCCGACAGCGGGATCTCGTCCATTGCATCCGCTTCGTCGAGACGTCCGTTGACCGGCTCCGGCGGCGGATTCTCCCAGGGCGCGTCCTGCTCGACCACCGTCAGCCAGACATTGCACACGCGCGCAAACTCGCCCGGCGCGAGGTCGATCAGCGACTGCGGGTCGTTGCTGTCGGCGCTCAGGATGCTGCCGCTCAACTCCGCCAGCGACCAGCCGGTCTCCGACAGGGACAGGGTCGCATGCTGCGACTCGATCCCGGGATCGACCAGCACCACATCGGCATCATCGCTGGCACCGAGAACATGAGGGCGATCGTCCAGCGGCAAAGTCGCACCGCGATGCAGGCCGCTCAGGATTCTTAATTCATACATGATGGGGACTCCGGCTTGATGGCTATCTCATGTTCATGAGTGGCGGGAGGGCAGAAATGGTTCCGTCGGCGCGGATCCACAACGCCATGCGCCCCTAACGGCAATAAAGGCCCAATACTGTCCGATTGCTCGGTCATGGCTTGACCACCACGGGCCTCGCTGATTTCGGTCGGACCGAATCTGGAAGTCAAAAAGACACGAGGAGGACATCGCTATCCCCCTCGTGTTCGCTGCCGTAGCGCTGGCGCTTACTCGTTTACTTGAAGTTTGAATTTTCGTAATTATTGACGTCCAGGCCGTAAGCGATCTTCAGCGCAGCCTCTTCCTCATCAGTCAAGTCTTCTCTCATGTCCCTTAGCAGATCTTGATTATGCGTTCGGGCGTATTCCCGTCGAAGTTGCTCGAACGACTCCCTATCGAGCTTCCCATCCGGCGTGGAGCACCAGCCGAGCGCGCCTCTGAGTTTCTCTGTATTAGTGCCGGCCCCCGACATAGAATCATAAAGGTTCTCAGAAAGCTCCTTTACCTTCTCGGGGGTAAAAGGGTCGACACCTTTTGGTGGCACATATCCTTCAAGCCTGAAGTTGGATTTATCGTAATTATTAACGTCCAGACCATATCCCTCCTTCAAGCTATATTCTTCCTTGTCAGTCAAATCCTCTTTCAGGTCAGTCAGCAAATCTTGCCCATGATCTTGAGCGTATTTCGTCCTTAACTGATCGAACAAGCCCTTGTCGAGCTTCCCGTCCGGCGTAGTGCACATACCGATAACGTATTTGACCTTGTCCGTATCAGTACCGGCGCCTTTCATCGCCTCGTAAATCTTGTCGGAAAGAGTTTGCAGTTCCGCGTCGGAGAAGCGGGATGTTGTCGATGGTTTTGATGGCGTTGTCGGCGACGACGGCTGCGGCGATGGGGTGGTATTTCCCCCCAAAATCTTGTCTACCTCTATCGAAGTTGTCGTTGCATCCTCGACCGCCTTCTTCTTTTCCTCCGGCGTTTTGGCATTCTTGATGTTATCGATCTTGGTCTGGAGAGACTTCTTGGTATCGTTCAACGCGAAGATCTGATCTTCAATCAGCCCTTTTTTGATCGGGTCCTGCTCCTTATCGAACTGAGCTTGCAGGTCTTTGATCTTGCCGTTCAGGCCGGTCATCTGCTTTTCCAGGTAGCTTGTCACGTTCGACGTGTTGTTCTCTATATCCTTCTTCTTGTACGAGACGCCATCCAGATCTTCTTTGGAGCCGTTATAGTCTTTCTGACCCGGTTTGGCCATGCCGACGACCTTGCCGGTTTCAGTGTTGATGATCTCGCCCGTCTCCACGTCATAGACGTCGGGGTCATTGTTGTCCGGGTCCACCTGAATGAAGCGGGGATCGTGATACTGCGGAGGGATGTAACTAGGCATTGTGGTGCTCATGCGATATCTCCAGGAGTCAGGTTAAAAAACAAGATGTACAGCAAGATCACGCTTGAGAAATTCCGGTCAATCCGTATCGGAATGCATCGAATGCGGGACGTACCGATAAGTGGCGGCGGCTGTGATTCCGGTTCCGTCGCGCTACCGGATTCTTTTTCTTCAGAGGCGTGGCGGAGTTTCGCCATGCATGCGTTGCACCGCAGGCATGACGTCAGCTGCAAACAGTGGCGCAGGGCGGGGCCCACCCGCCGGGCATGCGCTGAATGGCGGGTGGAGCCCGCCCTGCATTCTTCGGATTGCTTGTTGCCCCCGTCTGTTGGGAGAACGCTGCGACATCCGAATGCATTTTTACACCTCGATCATCCCCACCGGTTGCACCCGCGCATGCTGGGTCAGCTCGGGGAAAGCGAATACCGGAACCGAGAAGAATTCCTCTTCGATCAGCTTGCGCACCGAGCGGCGAATGTCGGCTGCCGTGACCAGCACCGGCGGCAAGGCGGGTGTGCCGCCGGTACCGGCAAGCGTGCCGAGATTGTCGAGAATGGCCTGCTCGGTTTCCGGATCGAGGTCGAGATAGGTGCCCTGGCTGGTCTGGCGCATGGCGTTGCGCAGCTTGTCTTCCAGCTCCGGCGACAGCAGCACGACCTCGATCAGGCCGTCGCGCGCGACCTCGTGGCAGAGCTGCCGCTTGAAGGCGAGGCGGACGTGGTCTGCCACGACATCGGGGTCGCGTTCCTTTTGCGCCCATTCCAGCACCGTTTCCAGCAGCAGGCGCGCATTGCGCAACGCGACGCCTTCACGCGTCAAGCGCTGCACGACTTCGGTCAGGCGCGGCAGGGTGACGGTTTTCGAGATTTCCTTCCCCAGCTCCGGAAAGCGCCGTTCCGCCCATTTCGTGAAGCGCTGCACTTCATGCACGCCGACGAACATCTGGCAGTTGCGCAGCATCTCCACCTCGACGTCGGCGGCAAATACGTCTTCCCACGGCATGTAGCGCACACCGCATTCCTTGAGCTTTTCTTCCTCCTCCATCTTTACCCAGACACGACGCCGGCGCGTGCCGGCGATGCTGTCTTCCTCGACGGTAAAACCCATTTCCGTCATGCGCTCTGTCGTCTCCACCACGGCGGCCCAGCCGATTCGGACCTCGACATCGACGAGCGGCACCTCCGACATCAGGAACTGGATGCGCGACAGAGGCACCGTTTCCTTGAAGTCGAATTCGATAGGTTGCAGATCAGGGATCCCCTTCTGCTCGAGCACGGCGTTACGCATCAGACGTATCGCCTTGACAATCCCTTCGGTCGCCGGGAATAGCTGCATGTTCGGGGACATGCGAACGATGAACGGCTTGGTGGCGGAGAAGGTCGTGAGGTCGACGATCTTTGCATTCTTCTTGTCGTCTTCTTCCTCTTGATGCTTCGCTTGCGCGTCGGCAAGCGGCTTCAATATTCCCACCATGCCACCGACCGCCAGCGCCGCCGCGAGCACGAGGAAAACGAGCGTCGGCATCCCCGGAATCAGGCCGAACAGCACCATGATCACCGATGCGGTCAGCAGTGCCTTGGGCTCGGCAAACAGTTCGGACACGATGTCCTGGCCGATGTTGGGCTTTTCGCCCTCTTCGTGGTCGTCGTCGGCAATGCGGGTGGTGATCATGCCGGCGGCCAGCGAGATCAGCAGCGCGGGAATCTGGGCAATGAGCGCGTCGCCGATCGAGAGAATCGAATACAGGCGCATCGCATCGCCTGCGTTCATGTCGCGCTGGAGAATGCCGATCGAGATGCCGCCAATGAGGTTCACCGCCACGATGATCAGACCGGCGATGGCGTCGCCCTTGACGAACTTCATGGCGCCGTCCATTGCACCGTGCAACTGGCTTTCCTTGCCAAGCTCGGCCCGCTTTTTCTTGGCCTCCTCGGCGGTCAGGATCCCGGCCCGCAGGTCGCTGTCGATCGACATCTGCTTGCCCGGCATCGCGTCCAGCGAAAAGCGCGCCGACACTTCGGACACCCGTTCCGAGCCCTTGGTGATGACGATGAACTGCACTACCGTCAGGATCAGGAACACGACCAGGCCAACCACGAGGTTGCCGCCCACCACGAAATTGCCGAAGGTTTCGACGATGTGACCGGCAAACGCTTCGAGCAGGATCAGGCGGGTCGTCGCCACTTCCAGCGCAAGGCGGAACAGGGTCGTTATCAGCAGCACCGCGGGGAAGGTCGTGAATGCGGTCGGACCCGGCATGTACATGGAAACCACAACCATCAGGCCGGCGACGCACAGGTTGCATGCAATCAGGATGTCGAGCAGCCATACCGGCATCGGCAGCACGAGCATGAGGACGATCGCGATCACGACCGCGGCCGCGAACAATTCTGCGCGCTTCGCCGCTTTCGCCGCGAATTTGTTCAGCGCGATGACCATGTCCAGTTTCATTGTTTTTTCCTTATCTCCCGTGTTTTCATTGCCTGGCAAATCGGCGGCCCGTCATGTCGTCTTCAATCGAACGGTCGCAGTCAGCCAGGGTGCGCCGTGCGCACCCTGCAAACTGCAGGCGTCAAGACGTCGTCATTCCGCCATCGCTTCATTGTGCATTTCGGCACGGCGCAGAACCAATGCTTCCCATTCCGAACATCCGCCCTGGCTCAGGAGCACGCGCATCCTGTCATCGAGCGGTTCGAGCAATTCGACCGCCGCATAGGCGCACATCATTGCCAGACGCCGGTCTTCCGGCCAGATGCGCAGACAGGCTTTCGCCAGTTGCCAGGCTTCTTCGAACTGAGATGCATTCAGGTGTCCCCAGACCAGGCCGATGGCGATGATCAGCTCGCGCGACTCCGTTTCGCGCACGATTTTCCGTCTCATGCGGCCGCTCCTTCCGGTTTTTCGGATTGGGTGTTCATGTCGGCATCGCTCATGTACATCTGCTGCAAACGCAGGCGCAATTGCACGTTACGATCAATGACGGAAATCGCGGCAAGACATTCCGGCCGTTCGGCTTCGGGCAATGCGAGTGCGTGTTCGATGAGAATTTTTTGCAAGGCCCGCATGCGCGGAACTGGGTCGCCCGTCCAGACGGGATTGGCCACCGTCAGCGCCGGGCCGAGGAAGCGGGTCAGCGGTGCAAGCGCGATCGAGGTGGTGTCGCGTTGCGGCAGTGACAGCGCCTGCTGTTCGGGAGACAGCAATTCCCGCAGTATCGGCTGGGGGAGATCGACTCCGTCGGCGGTATGTATTTCGCCGACATCGGCGCCGTAACCGTTACGGCCAACGCGAGAAACGGAAGAGACGCTCACGACAGCAACTCCTTGGCAGCCATCAATTCTTCCTCCGACAGCGGCAGGGATTCGCCGACGTCCGGCATGTGGTCAAAACGCCTGACGATATACATCCCTTCGTCCGAAAACATCGCCGGCAACCACGCGCCGAGTTGTTCGATATTCTCGGAGCGCTTGCGGACGACCTCCTGTGCGTGCACGCGGTGCGCTTCGTTACCCTCGAAACCCAACCCCACCAGCATCCCTCTTTGCATCGGATACACCAGCATCTGCATGCCTTCATCCAGCTGTTGCTTGGCTACCGCTTGCTCGATGCGAGCGATCATGCACAAGTTCGCCAATATCTCCAGTTCGTCCATCATCTCTCCACTGCTATGACTGTTGCCGGTTCAGGTTGCGGGGGTTGCGCTCAGGCCGCCGGAGCGGCGAATGACACGGGGGCTGCTTTTTGCGCGTCGCTCAACTGGCGGGCCCATTTCTCGCTCCACTCCTTCTCGCGGCTCTCCATTTTCACCTGCGACGGCGATATGCCTCTGTGACCATCCATGACCATCGCGTCCAACTCATCGATCAGATCCAGTCGTTGCGCCATTTTGTCTGCCGGCCACATGGTGACTGGCAGCCGCCTTACCGAAGCCGACACAATGCCGGCCACTTTCGCTTTCTGCAGATCGTCCATGTGACGTGTATCGACTATCTGGTTCACCAGAACACTCGCCTTGCCCTTGCCGCTTTCTGCAATACCCAAAATCACGATGGCGATCTCGACATGCGATGCCCTGGGAAGAACCTGACCTTTATCGACCAGATCGCGCCGTAAATCGCAAGCGATGCCGAAGCTCGATTGCACCTGATTGAACGCGGCAGCATCCGCCAGCGTCAGCCAGAGATAGGGGGGTTGATGCCGCCGTTGCGGCCGACGCAAATCGGGCAGAAGATCGGTCGCCATCTTCGCGCGTAGTTCGCTCAGCGCACCGCTGAAATTCGCGGCGCCAAACTTCTGATGCAGGATGGTCGCCATCCTGAACGGCGTCAGCGGCGCATCAAACTTCCCGATTCCTTTCGCCCCGTACACGCAACGCAGCTCCGGCAACGATGCAGGCGGAATGCCTGAATTGGCGCCAAGCGTGGTCATGAGAGACTGCATTGCCTCCTTGCCGGCCAGGCCATTACGCAAAGCAGCACCATTTTTCATGAAGAGATCTGCCTTCATCGATCTGATGCTGCGTTCCAGAAAATCAACTTCAGTAGTCCGTTTTTCTTCCCGCCCAACTTCGATCAAGGCATTGTGCAGCAACGCATAGCGCTCCAATGGATCCTCGTATTTCGTGCTCAACAGCGATTGGAACGAATACAGCCCGTTCTTACGCCACACGTTCAGTGCACTTGAAACCGCAACATGCAAAAGCTCCACATCTTCCTCATCCGTACTCGCCTGAACCGATGCGGTGCTGACGGCGCTTTTCTCCTTGGTCTTGGGCTTCGACTTTGCATGAGGACTGTATCGATGCGCCTTCTTGCTTATGCTTGCAAGCCTTGGCTTGCCACTATTGTCTGCCGGGCTATTTTGGCTTTCCTCCGATACACCAGCCAGGTTGTTGAACATGGCCAGTCCAACTATTTGGACCTGTCCGTAAGTGCTGGAGCCCCTCCCCTTTCTGTCGGTCGAAGGAGCAATCTGAGATGACGTAGACGAAGCTGTTGCTTGACCCGGACTCGCCGGCACAACTGCGGCGCTGCGGGTGGTGTAGGTATTAAATGATGGCATAGTCGATCCGTGGTCACATCAAAAGTCTTGGTTCCATCGCGGCTGTAGCGTCCATCAGGGATGGACGACTGCAGAAAACAAATCCGTCATGCCACTAACGGCGGTCGCTCTTGTTGCATTTCTCACTTCGGCGCGTCGGTAGTACGCCTTGCAGATCTTCCGGGCGCCGTCTTTGGTTTGCGCCATGACCCGAATCGTGCGGACCGCCGCGGCTCTGGTGAGCGACCCGAACATCACCAACTCCACATTGAACAGGCTTTCAGGACGCTCGATGGCGGCGTTATGCAGTGGTTTCATGTCCATCCTCCCCAATATCCTGCGGCGCGCTGCCAGGGCTGGTTGCATATGCGAGGCAGAACACCATGCAGTCGGTCGTTGCCCATATGTGGCGGCATGACCTGATTGAGTTCCCTGCATATTGTCTGGAAAGGGAGGAAGCCAGTGTCATCAGCACCGTAATCTGGCGGCCGGTGCATTGGCCAAGGTGCCTCGATTGTTATTGAGGAATTTGAAAACCGGTTGACATCTTCATAAGTGAATCGTCATTCCAGTGCGAGATGAAGCAGGAAATTCGGACGGCGCGTGCTCCATCCACAAATGGTGTGAGCTTGCAGGAGAATCCTGCGGCCCCTCGATGGCGCGAGGTGGAAACAACAATCTCTCTCCCAAGAATTGCAAACTTCGTTGCCAATCATCTGTCAATGCGCGATGCATTGACAGATGACAGAGAGATGTTCAAAGGGCCACGAGTCAAAGGATTCCGTTTTGCTCGTCGTATTTATCGTCGTCATACCACGTTGTCTGATCGTCAAATGCCGGGTCCGTAGAGTCTAAACCACTATCATTTTTGCCCGCAATATTCCATCTTCCGTCGTCATATGTGTAGATAAAGCCGCTCTTGGGATCGAATAAATCCCCAAATTGTTTGCCGGGTTCCAGTTCCTTTAATTCGTTATTGACATACCTCCTGTTTATGTTGTCGTTCACGTCTTTCGTAGATGTGAAATTCTCACCGCCGTATTCAATGCCGGTCGGCGATGTCTCTTTTACGGGAATTGACACGATCTGTTTCTTTCAATTGGAGTTCAATAGCGGCGGCTTTATCAATCAAGCTGGGTCGGCGTTTGTCAAAGCACTACGTCAATGTGTGATGCACATGGGGGGATTGGCTCCATCCAGAAAACGAAGGGATAGTCATTCGTCCGCACTCCGGAATGGCGATCACCCTGGACTGAACAACATTTGTTCGGCACAAGTTTTCACCAGCCAGACAGGAACTAGTGCAGCCCGTCTGCCACACATGCGCATACCGGTGAAATGCTGCGGGGCGGGATTTGTCGTTCATGCCTTCCAGTGAACCGGCTTCATCAACATCAACCCGCATATGAAGGCACGAACATGAACATCGACATCAAGCAACTGTTTGGGTCCGGATTTCTGGACTGCAAGGAATACATGAAGAACTTCTCATCGTTGATGTTCTTCCAGACACCGTCTTTTCACCCAAAGGAGGAAAATTCACTCAAATCACTGATGAAAATGATCGATGATTTGTGCCTTCCGAAGGCATTGAAAACATGGCTCAAGGACGCGCTGATGGAGGAGCACGGCGAGGCGCTGCCATCGGAAAAGGGCGCCGCCAACACCATCAAGAGCTTCCAGAAGAAGGAGCTGGGCAACGCAAAGATCTCTGTCGAGCAGATGAAGGAGATGGCCGACACCGGCAATCTGACCAAAAACGACGGCACACGCATCAAGGTTTCCGAGAAGGTGCAACGCGCCGCGCAGGCGTTCATGGCCAATGGCGGCGAACTGTTCGCGCGGGTCGAATCCGCCGGCAACGGCAAGCATGACGGCCTGCTCTCGGTCGGCGACATCGATTGCGCGAAGAAGAAACACCTGCTGTCGAACGAATGCAATGAATTCAGCTATGAATCGCTGTTTTCGCTGCCGACCTGCGAGCTTCATTCGCTTCCGGCGTGCTGGGACGATCTTCGCCCTTCCGAAAAGAGCGCTGCCAAGACGATTCAGAATCTCCAGAAGCACCATCTGGGGGGCGGCATGCTCACCGTTGAGCAGATGCAGCTGATGGCGGACACGGGCTATCTGAAGAAGCCGGACGGCTCGCTCGTCCAGATATCGGCAAAGGAACGCGCTGCGGCACAGGCGTTCATGGCCAACGGCGGCGCGCTGTTTGCGCGAATCGAGTCGATCAAGAATGGCCAGCACGATGGAAAGCTTTCCATGAGCGACATCAACGTCGCGCGCGAGAAGGGAAAGCTCTCCGGCCATCAACCATGCATCGACGATGCGCATGACGAAGACATCCACCCTCCGCTCTCCAGAAAGAAGGCGGCCAGCGCCATGCTCGACTTCATGAAAACAGAGGCCGGTTGCGCCACGCTCTCGGTGGAGCAGATGGAAGAGATCGCGGAGACAGGTTATCTGACCAAGGCGGACGGGACGAGAATCCGCGTCTCCGACAACGTCCGCAAGGCCGCGGAAAAGATCATGGAAAACGGCGGCGGATTCTTTGCGAGGCTCGAGTCTGCCGCCACTGGTGGACATGACGGCAAGCTGTCTTTCGGGGACATCGAAAAATGGATCGGGAAACAGGGACGTTCTTGAGATTTGCTGGATTCGTGATGCGCTGATTGTCGTTCCGATGAAACGGAAAATGCAATCGTCACATTGGCTTGACCGGGAGCGGAGTGGGCATGGATGCCCACTCTACCCGGGTATGTACCCGCGCGGCCTGATTCGGCAAATCGATGTTCTCCACGGCAGAATTGCGCAGGGTGGTCGGCTGTGCCCAGGCGGCTAGCCTACGCGCGAGGTACGTGCCCCGATGCACATCTACATGGATTTATGGAGGGTGCGCCGTGCGCACCAATGCGTGCGACGGCGATCATGGCGCCGCTACCGCCCTGAACCGGCACCGGATTCGCGGGGCGCAAATCATGCCTTGCGAAATATGCAGGGCACGATGAAATCATCACATTGGCCTGCGCAGGAACAGCATGGGCACTGGCGCGCCGCCGGGGTTTTTGATGACGCTTCGGAAAATCCCTATCGGCAGGGTTGGTAGTTCGATTGACGAATGGCGCAACCGGCTGACCAGGGTTCGCATGTCTGTCGAATCGGAGGATGCCATTTCGGCAAGGCATTGCTGCCAGATGAAGTTCGGTTTGCCGCTATCGCGCCGGATCAGCGCCTTGAAATTTGAGATGACGTGCGTGAATCGCAGATCGCGATTGCCCTGTCCAACCGATCGCTCGAATAGTGAGTGAGCGTGCATCGCACGCTCGCTCACTCACTAAAGGTGAATCACCGTGAGAATATCCGGCAATCAGCCCCCAATCGCTTTGGGATCTTCTTCCTTTTTCTCCGCCGGTTGACCAGCGCCGCCCAACAATGCGCCCAACACGGGTTCAGCCACTTTGCCAAGAATCGCGCCAATTGCCATGATTTTCTCCTAAAGAGTTGTTGAAGGTTGCACCGTCGAATGTGCCTTCATGGGTGGCACCGGCTTTCAATGTGGTTCCCGCCTCCTTGAAAGAATTTTCAAGAATGTCGTCCGACCCTGTCCGCACGATTTTGCATGCGGACGACAGGTCAAGCCCGGCGTCGTGCCGGAAACATCGCAAGATCCAGATTCTCGCCGGCATGACGCGATGGTACCGCTCCATTTCAGAAAGTTCGATGAACAAGCCGACCATATCAAGCCAATCGTCAAAGCCGCAAATTCCTCAACAATCCTCAATGTCTCACCAATCCTCACCAATTCGATTTTCCCCCGTTTCCGGCTGCTAACTTGCAATCACGGCAGCCGCACGCAGACAGTGAATCGCGATGCCGACATCGCAAGAGACGTCACCACAAGGGGAGAATCATCATGGCAAAGACAGCTGTTGTTGCAGCCGGAGTCACCGAGACATCGTCCGTCAATGCGTGCGGCGCGAACCAGTCCATCGATTTGAACGACCTGTTCCGCCAGCATCACCATCACCTGATCCGTTTCGTGCAGCGCTATGTGCGCAACGCCGAGGATGCCGAGGATGTCGTGCAGAACACCTTCATGGAGGCCTTGCGCTGCGCAGACAGGTTCTCCGGACTGTCGAAGCCTTCCACCTGGCTGTTCGGCATCGCGCTCAATCTCGCGCGCAACCAGGTGCGCCGCAACCTCGCCCATGGCTGCGAAGTGCTCGATGAAACGGCGCTCGAACAGCTCGTGGACACGCACAGCGATCCCGCCTTCCTGATCGAGCTGCGCCAGCTGGCCATGAAGGTCGATGCCAAGCTGAACGATCTGCCGTACGGCATCCGCGCCACTTTCGAGGCGGTGCTGGAAGGTGAATCGACCTACGAGGAAGCGGCGCAGAAACTCGACATCCCGGTCGGCACCGTGCGCTCCCGTGTATCGCGCGTGCGGGCGGCGGTGCGGGCGGAATGCGCCTGAGTCAGCGAAGCGGCCTGCACGCATTTGTCATTGAACAGGCGGTTCGGCATGGTCCGCGTCTGCAACGAGCGGGGCGCTCGTCTCGGCAATCTTGAATGCTGTTTGAGTAGTGAGAAGCATACTGGCCGATCGCATGGCTACAGGAAATGAAAGAGGTACGCGTCCCGAATTCTTTATTTCTTTGGAACTATCGAACACCGCGTCTCTACCTATGTCAGCCATCACGCAACAAATCTCATCAATCAACTTTTTGGAGGAAATCGTGCTGCAAGTATTTCTTGGTGTACTTGGTATGCTAATCCCGCCGCCACCGCCACCGCCACCGCCGCCACCACCTGATAGCGAGGGCGACCCATCGCATACCACCATTGGCGTCTAGTGAGTAACAATCACGACCGCAACTCATTGCAGCCAGGTTGAGGTCGGATTTTCTCCAGCATCGGCAACAAAGACGGCACAAGCGGACTACACAATCCGCTTGTGCCGTTTGTCTTTCAAAACACCTGCTTCGCACGATTTGATGGCCCCGATATTGGGCTCTTGTCCAAAGCGCACAATGTATCTTCCAAATGCACCGGTCTGGATGAATGCGCCCATTGCTTCGTCAGACAAGATCGCACCCGTCAGCTGCACGATCACAAGCCTTTACAAGGTGCGGCACGATATGAACAGCTTGAGTGTGATGGCAACACAGGCTGCTATCGCAGCACGCATGAAGGCCGCAAATTCCTCAACAATTCTCAATGTCTCACCAATCCTCACCAATTCGATTTCCCCCCGTTTCCGGCTGCTAACTTGCAATCACGGCAGCCGCACGCAGACAGTGAATCGCGATGCCGACATCGCAAGAGACGTCACCACAAGGGGGGAATCATCATGGCAAAGACAGCTGTTGTTGCAGCCGGAGTCACCGAGACATCGTCCGTCAATGCGTGCGGCGCGGACCGGTCCATCGATTTGAACGAGCTGTTCCGCCAGCATCGCCATCACCTGATCCGCTTCGTGCAGCGCTATGTGCGCAACGCCGAGGACGCCGAGGATGTCGTGCAGAACACCTTCATGGAGGCCTTGCGCTGCGCAGACAGGTTCTCCGGACTGTCGAAGCCTTCCACCTGGCTGTTCGGCATCGCGCTCAATCTCGCGCGCAACCAGGTGCGCCGCAACCTCGCCCATGGCTGCGAAGTGCTCGATGAAACGGCGCTCGAACAGCTCGTGGACGCGCACAGCGATCCCGCCTTCCTGATCGAGCTGCGCCAGCTGGCCATGAAGGTCGATGCCAAGCTGAACGATCTGCCGTACGGCATCCGCGCCACTTTCGAGGCGGTGCTGGAAGGTGAATCGACCTACGAGGAAGCGGCGCAGAAACTCGACATCCCGGTCGGCACCGTGCGCTCCCGTGTATCGCGCGTGCGGGCGGCGGTGCGGGCGGAATGCGCCTGAGCCAGCGAAGCGGCCTGCACGCATTTGTCTTGAACAGGCGGTTTCGGCATGGTCCGCGTCTGCAACGAGCGGGGCAAGTGCGGCATCGTCGTTTCACCATCCGGCGTGCGCTCGATCTGGCTACGCCGTGATCTTGAATCCCTCAGGAAACGCTTGCAGCAGTGAGGCATCATGTGCCGTGTCGGGGACGTGCCAACCGAAGCGCAGTTGGCGGCGCTGGAGAATACGCGGCGCACCGCGCGTGCAAGACTGCGCATCCTGGCTATCTCGATAACCAGGACATGCCTTACGCTGACATCACAGCACCTTCAGTTGACGCCAGATTGGAACGCGGCGATCGAGAATGGCCTGAACAATCACCTCCAGTTCGGCGATGCTCGCCTCCTCCGATTCAAGCGGTATTCCGTCTTTTGTGACACGCCCCCCCTTGGCCAGCATGCCCTTCCATGCGTCCATGGCAATGGCATTCACATCAATGGACTCCCGGCACATGGCGAGATACACCAGGCGCTGTACCAGTCCGGCAACGACACCGCTGCCCAACAAAGGTGAAGCAAGCGCCTGATAGCTGTCACTGCCGAGAGAATGCAATGCAATCGATTGATTCATGCGGCGCGCGGATTCGCACTCCATCGTCGCGGAGCACAGAAAAAATGGCGATGCCTGACCTGACGCAGTCAAGAGTGCTGCGATTTCAGCCAGGGTTGACAGCTTTTGAGTACGCAATTGAGGAAGTGTTGCCAGCTCCATTAAGGTTTTCGGTCCCGTTTCAAGCGCATCGAGCACCGGGATATACAGGTCGTCCCTGCCGCTCACGGCACCGATGCCGATGCCGACCTCCATGGTCGTTGTGGCGGTATCACGAAGAACCGTGAGCGCCAATCCAAGCTGTTGCAGCCACTCCGATTGCCGCGCCTGTGTCATCCGCCGGATGTCGCGCACGAATATGTCCCTGCGAAAGAGCGTGTTGCGACAAAAGTCCGTCGCAGTCTCTCGCAGGACAGGATCCGGAATCTCGTCGAGCAACCGTCGCTGTTCCGGTGTCAGATACAGATGCGGAAATGCCATTGGCAAGTCCGCCGATCCCGCATAGTCCAGCCCGGCAACACCGAAATCCCGCGCGATGTCGGCGTGATACAGCGGCTGCCAGCCTCGATTCATGTACTCATGTGCGAGGTAATCGGGATTGAGCGTCTTCAATGTCTGCAATCGATGCTCCAGATTCGGATTATCGACAAAGTAAGACGCCTTGAGATCGTGCAGCCGCTCGACGAATCGTCCTGCTTTCTGTACCTGAATGTCGCTTCGATCCGGATGTTGATCAGCATGCTCCAGCATGAGTCGTTGCAGAGGCAATGTTGAAGCCCAGCCCGGCATTGCGTTATAGCCCAGAAAAACGATGCCGCCCGGTTTCAGATAACGATCGACAAAGTTGACGATGTGCTTGCGCTGTTCCGGCACGACCCACGTATAGATTCCATGCATCGTGATGAAATCGAATTGCGGCAGGTCGGGCACGCTTCCTTCCGCCAGTTCGGCAAAGCTGCTCTCGAATAGCGTCAGGTTCTCCAGGCATGCGGCGGCGGCCAGTTTTCGTGCACTGGCCACCTGGACAGGATTGATATCGGCCGCATAGAATTTTCCTTGCGGATTACCGGCAGCGAGAATATTCGACGTAAGTCCCTGACCAAAGCCGAGCTCGAAGTAGGTAAAAGGCCTGTCAAGCGGTATCGGCTCGATCCCGTTCAATATGCAGGCAAAATTCAGATGCGCCGGGGATTGCTCACAAAAGAATCCCGCTGGGTATTCAACATCCGATACGTAACCACAATTCCGATCCATGACATGCTTCCGATATGGGTTAAAGGCTGCGCATGACGCTGCCCATGGCATGAGCCGATTCATCGGCTTCAGAAACTGATCGTGTCGGCTTGCGATGCTGTTCAAAACCCTGGTCTGCCGCAATTGCCAGAGTCTGTTGTCTTATCGCGCCTTGTCGCTGATTGCCGATGAGGCTCAGCGCCATCTCAACGATTTCCAACCTGAGGCGAAGGATGGACAAGGCAGCATCGATCGCCGCATGTCCATCATTTCCGCCACTGGTCTGGGGAATTTTTCAACTTGCCGGTTTATGCTGCATCGATGATCGATTTGGCAAGTTTGTCGAAACCCTTGATTTTCCCGATTGCGTTTTGCTGCTCCATACGCCACAGCGCAGCATCGAACGACTCCTGCGACACCCGCAACATCTTCTTTTCCTGAGCTTGCGCCATTTTGTATTGCTCGACGGCGGCACTATCATTCATCTTCACGATGTTATCCTCCCAATGAAATTTCCAGCCCCGGAATAAACGCGCTCCATTTCATGCATCCACATGGAATGAAAGCCGTTCTCCGCATTCTGCTGGATTCATGCTCCATGACCCATATGCGAACCGTTCGCCGCATCAGGATTTGACTCGGCAAATGATGCTTCATTTGCCGAGTCCGCAATTACACGCCAATAGAGTTTGCATCTCCCGATATCTTGGCTGCACCCTTCATGTTGGCCATGACGCGATTCGTTTCCATACGCATCACAGCATCCGCGAGTGATTTAGCCTCGACCCCATGAGCCGCCATCTCGGCTGCTTTAGTCAGACCCAAACTAACACCTGCACCCATATTTACCTCCATATCACGGTTGATAGACTGATATTTTTGATCGCCACATGCGTGAACGGTCATACATGAGTGACTCGCACGCGAAAAACGGTTCCGGGATTCTGAAAAATCTTTTCCCATGCTGTCCAACGCAGTGCATCGCAAGGGTTTGACCATGCAACATGGTGCTGATGCTGTTGGGCGAGTCGCCTGGCAAGGTGCATTACGGTCGTTGAAGAACAACCGACGGCCAGTTCGCTTGCCGGCATGTCGATGCGACGGAGTGTGGCTTTTCGCGCTAGTCCTGAGCGTTTTTCGCGTGGAGCCCGGGCAAACGGTCAATCAGGCTGCTGCGACTTTCAGTGAGCGGACGCCTGTCGCCACCATGCTTTGGCAAACTCCGACGTATCCAGGATGGCATCAAGGACGCCAGCTTCATCAGCCAGGTCCTTGACGGGAATGTTACGAACAACGACATGGCACCCTTCATCCGCGTGCCACAGGAATTCATATTCACCGGCACGGGGCCGCGATGCAGCGAAATGCCGGGGCAGGCGGACACTGGACTCCGGTTGTTCGCCACGAGGCAGCAAGGCGGTGATCGAGAGGTATTGCGCCTCACCACCAAGCACCACGGCCGTCCTGGTAATGACCTCGCCAAACTGGAGTTCGAGGACTGGCGCGACATGGGTCTGATCGACCTGACCGGCAAGTTCGACAAGGTCACGCAAAAAGCTGTTCATGCTCCCCGCGGAGCCATCCAGCACGCCGGCTGCATCGAAAATTTCTAGCTGCACGATTCTGGCCTTCGTTTGTCCACACGCTGTGTCAGGAGGCTGATTGCCGATGGCAATGCCAAGTAGGTATGTCATCTTACTCAAGATGGCGATATCCGGAAATGATCCTGATGATCCCGGATGACCATGCAGATGGGTAGTGCCGACATGCGCAGCAGTTCCCTTGCGATTTCAACGTCAACACCATTCTTGATCTCCGGCGACATCGGTACGTCTGCAGGCTTGACCGGGAAGAATCAAGCCGGTTTGAGCGGAACAAGCGGTGTGCCCTTGGGCCTGGCGCACTTGCGTTTGGCTGGCGCCTGTTGCGTCCCCGCGCCAATCGAGTCGGTCATCCGCAATGATGCGGGTTGCACGACAGGCGCACTGCCGGATTCCGGCCTGGGCGATGATGCTTCGCTGCGGGAGACGGGTGCCGCAGGAGTGGCCAGGGCGGCCGGCGGCATTGTTTTGCCGTCCCGCTCGTAATCGAGGTTTAACGATTCCGGCAGTCTCGTCACTCCACTATTGTCTTCCTTGATCACCTTCTGCCCTACCCTGGAAACCTTGGAACGGGTCGGCGCAGGTGTGCCGGTCGAGCCGGTCAGACGCGGGGTGATAAGGAACAGGCGTTCACGGGTGCTGTGATTCTCGGTGGTGCTGCGGAACAGGTTGCCGACCACCGGCACATCGCCCAACAGCGGCACCTTTTGCAGATTATTCGTCACGGATTCCGCGTGATACCCGCCAATCATCAGGGTTTGCTGCATATCGACAATGGCCTGCGTGCTGATGGTTGAGCGCGTCACACCGGATTTCAGGCTGGGATCGTTCAGCGCGCCATCCTCGATGTCCACTTCCAGCCGCACCCGGGTGTTGTCGCCTTCGTGCACGATACGCGGCACGACGCGCAGCATGGTGCCGGCACTCACGCTGGCCAGATCGGCAACGCGCTCGCCAACCAGGGACACATAGGCAGTTTGACTCAGGTCGAGAACAGCAGCCACGTTATCGAGCGTCAGCACGGTCGGCTTTGCCAGTACATGTGCCTGACCGCGGCCTTCGAGCGCCTTCAGTCGGGCGTAAAAGCGGGCCGCGTTGCTGATCAGGAGCGTCGCACCGGGCAACGGCAGGTCGGTTCCCAGCGAATCCGCCATCGTGCTGTTCATGGTCGCGACGGTATTGCCGCTGCGAACGCTCCATTCAACGCCCAGCTCGGACAATTGGCTGCGATCGATATCGACGATCAATGCTTCGATCTCGACCTGTTGCGGTTCGACGTCCAGTTCCGCAATCAGCGCCTTGTACATCTCGCGCTTGTTGACGTTGTCGTAAATCATGATTGCATTGAGCGCCGGGTTGGCTTCAATGCGCGGATGATCGTCTCGCGCTGCCTTCCTGGCTTTGGCCGCACGCTCGTTGCCGCCGTCATCCTCGCTGTCGCGGGCGGCCCGCACCTTGGACGACGCACCATAGGTGTCAACCTCTTGCGCCATGCCCCTGCCGGTTTTTTCTTCGCGCGAACGCTTGCCGCTTGCCGCATCGAACTTGCCGTGGCCACTGCTCAACTTTTCCGGCGATTCCGGGCCAAGCAGCAGGCCGTTCAGAATGCTCTTGACGCCCGGGATGGTCTCGGATTGCCCGCGCGTATTGATCACACGGTCGGTAGCGCTTGCATACTTCAAGCGAAACAACATGATTTGCTTGCCCTTCTGCACTTCCTTTTCCTTGCTGGGCATCAGCACGCCGCGCGCCAGGTCCACATAGGCACGCGGGCCGCTGACGATCACCACGCCTTCGTCCGGCAGTTCACCCCAGCCGAACCGGCTGTCGAACAGGCCCAGACCGATCAGCGCCGCCTTCGCATCCTGCACCGCATCCTCGCCCACCTCCAGACGCATGGAGGTGTTGTCGTCGCGCGGCACGACATGCAGCGTGTCGTTGTAGACAAACCAGCGAAACTTGTATTCCTGCGCCAGCCGATCCATGAATTCGGTGCCGCTGTCAGCCTTCAGGCGCCCCCTCACCATCCTGCCGTCGCTCACGCTGCTGGCAAGGCGCACGCCATAAGTGCGGCCGAATTCATTGAGCACGTCGCGCAAGGACATGCCGTTGGCGTTGATGGACAGTCCGGTATCCTTCCAGCCGGAAGGCGTTGCCGCCTTTGCCGCCGGGGTCCATAGCAGGGAACAGGCAACCAGGATGACGGTCAGCCAGCGTTTCATGTCGAAAGTATTCATCATTTGACCCCTGCGAAGAGCATGCGTAGACGTTGTTCGTTGCGATCGACGATCTGGCTCGCCGGCCCGGGTTCTTCCGGTGTGAGCGCCGCGCGCCACATGCTCAATTGATTCAGAATGTTTTCCAGCGGCTCTGCGGCGTCCGACCAGCCGCTCACGTGCGGCAACCATTGCGTCAACACCAGTGCGCTGCCATCGGGTGTCTGCCCCAGGCCGGCATCAAACCGCATCGCGCTGTTGAACCCGAGCTTCAGCGCATCTTGCAGCTGAACCTGCGTATAAGACTGGATCAAATGCGCGCCCAGCTCCGCGCCAGACGCGCACACCTTCAAGTAGACTGACTCGCCGTCTATTTCGACCGGTTCATCAAGCGGCTGCTCCTGCAGCCATTGCTCGATTTCGTCAATTTCCATGATGCTTACTTTGTCTCGTTCAAGACGGTTTTCATCGGCTTTTCAAACAGCTTGAATTGCGCCTGCAAAGCCTGCTGCGCTGTCGCCTGCTTCTCAAGCAGCTGCATGAATTCTGCGGGGTCGGGTCTTTCGCCATTCATCTGGCGCTCCATGAAATGGTCAATCTGACCGATCGTGCCGTCGAGCTTGTCGTTCGCGCGGCGCAACGCATGCATGGACTGGCTGCTGGTGCTGTAGGTATCCGACATGATGTGTCCTCATTGTTCCAAGTTGTTCTGAACCAAGAACGCCGTGTTGCGCTGGCATTCCTACATGAGTGACACGAGACGGGGATGAGTTCGCAATGACGCTGTCTATTTTTGCCGATGGAGATGTCACCGGACATCGGCCGCAAATCGTGGTTTGGATTGATGCCGTCGCAGCCGGGATGACCGGCGGGGCTGGAGGAGTGCGGCTGCCGCGCAGACGGACCATCCGGGCGGATGGCAGCGTATCCGCGAGAGGAAGATACGCATGGCAGCTTGTCGAAAGCGTGGCGAGCGGGCCGACTCCTGGCCGGGTAGCGTGCCCGCGGAGCAGTGCTCCGCGAATTCCCCGTTCCGCCCTGCGGATGATGCATCGGGCGTCGCCGGGCAAAAGACAGCCCGCGCGGCAGCTTTTCAACAACCTGTCAATGCATGGTGATGCAGGTAAGGGCTTGCGCCGGATCGAGAATCCGGAGTCCTGGCGCGAAGCTGGCACAACAATCAGTTACCGATTCTGCCCCAATCTTCAATCATCTTTGCGATGAATTTTATGTTGTCCATGATCCTTTTGGTCTCCAGTCTTTCCAAGGCTTCATCCGCCGCCTTCATTTCCGTCTCGTGCATTTTCGCTTTCTTCTGCCGAAGTGCCTCCAGATGCTCTTCGTGCGACATGTCTTGACCTTCAACGTTCGGCTTTTCCTTTTCCGAATGAGACGATATCTCCGCATGCCGCTGCGTCCGCGGTGGCGGTGGCGGTGGCGCGGTCCTGCGCGGAGGTGTCGGATTGGCGAGCTGTTTAAGCTTTTCAATATCCTGCTTCTGCTCTGCCGTCATTTTTTGAGGATCGACATCCTTGTAGTGATCCAGGATAGCCTTCGCAAATTTCGGTATTAGCTGTTCGTTCAGGAACGCGTTCCGTGCCTTCAAGTCGCCCTTCTCCATTTGAGCAAGCGGAGCAAGCCATTCTGCCTTCGCATGCGCCATTAAAGCGGCGTTGCCCAAAAGCTCTTTTAGCGGATCAGCACGGGATGAACCAGGATCCGACGCCTTATTCTTTAACTGCTCGAGCTGGGTACGCAAGCGCGCCCCCAATGCCTGGCCCTGCTTGGCCCTGGATTCTGCCGACGCAGTCGTGGTGATTCCAGGTTCTGATGACGACGCCTGCCGCTTCTTGCTCGTCTCCGACGTATCGCTCAAGTCAATCAGCGGCATTTCGTTATGCTTCACAGCACCGATATCAGGCATATTTCCCCCAAAAAAGTTCAGCCCTTTGCGACCGCAAACGGGCAATGTCGATTGTTATTTGCGTCTCAATACTGGCAAGCGAAGACGACAGCCTGCCACACCCCTACTCCTCGATCGGCGTCTCCGCCACGCGCGCAAATGCCGATGTCAACGCCGCAATCGCCGCGCCGAAATCCGCGCACCATTCCCCGCTCGCCGCCTCCAGCCGGCAGCTCCCCGGCATCAAGGAGGCATCGACCTTCACCTCCCACTCCACTTCAGGCAGCAGTTCCGCATCGTCCGGATGTACCCGCAGCATTGGATCGACCAGCTTCGGCGGCGCTTCCTGCAAGATGCGCTTCAACGCGGCCTCCAGCTTTTCCCGCGGCGTCGCCTCCAGCACCAGCCGGTCGAACAATCCCTTCGCCAGTTCGATGATGAGGTCTTCCGCCTGCTGCAGGAAGGTGGCGTTCGCCTGTTCCAGCGCCTTGATCAGGGCATCGGCGCGTTGCAGGGTCTGCGTTTCGGCTTCCTGCACCAGCCGCGCGGCTTCCATGCGGGCGTCCCGCAGCAGCGCATCCGCATCGGCCTGTGCGCTGTCGCGGATGCGTTGCGCTGCCTCGCGTGCATCCGCGGTGACGGCGAATGCGGCAATGCGCAGCACGCCGTGATCGGGGCGCAGGCTGTCGTCCTGGGTGATCGTGTCGAGGCAAAAAGCTGTCATGGTGCGTCCGTGTTCAGTTCAGGTCGTATTCGATTTCTTCGAGGTTGTCTGTGTGTTCCGCTTGCGCTGCTTGCGCTGCTTGCGCTGCATATTCGCCGCACGTTTCTTCTTCGTCTTGCGCCTGCACGGCGGCGCGCGATGCGGCGGTTTCCGCCCGGTCCTGGCACAGTGCCCAGCATCGTTGCGCACGCGTTGCGCTCGGCTCCGACGGCGCGCGATTTGCCGCGGCAAGCCGGGTTTCCAGATGGGCCGCAAGTTCCGGCGCCAGCAGGAGCCGCAGGCGCGACCACAGACCGGGAAAACCGTTGTCGAGCCGTCGCGCGATTTCGCACAGTCCGCGCAGTTCGATCGGATCGTCGTCGGCGAAGACTTCGCGGCAGCCGATCAGGGGCTGGGTGGCGGCGATGCTGACGCACCACTTGCGGTCGTCGAATCCCAGTTGGTCCAGTACCGCGGTGTCGTGCTGTCTTGCGGCGATCAGTCCGGCAAAGAGCCGTGCTGCTCCGACCAGTTCCGCCGCGCTGTCGGCGGCGGCGATTTGCCAATCCGGGTCGAATTGTCCGGGCAGGTCCGGCGCCACGCGGGCCTGTTCGCACCAGATCCGGTAGCCGTCGCGCCGCCCCGCCCGGGCGGCGGCGGGATGCAGCGCCGGGACTGCGCTTTCCGCGCATATCCAGGGTTCGAACCACCAGTCGATGAATTCGCTCGAAAGCATGTCGTTTTCCTTTGGCTGCCTCATGCCGATACGTTCAAGGGCATTGCTCGATCGCGCGATGCGATGTTTCGCCATTCGTTTTCAATCGCGGCTGTGTCGCGGCATGCACGGCCGTTCCTCAGTTCGATGGCTGCGGTGCAGCCGGTGCCGGCGTCTGCGGCGCGGCTTCGTCATCCGTCTTCAGCGGCAAGGCTTTGCCGAAACGCTTGCGCATCCAGTCGGCGGTCTTCGGATGCAGCTGCAGTATCACGAACAGCATGGCCAGCAGCACCAGCGCGAACACGGCGATGATGCCGGTGAAGGTGCCGATCAGGCTGCCGGCGGAATCGGCCATGACATGGAACGGCCCGACCGTGGTCCATTCCACCGCCGGTGCGGTGAGTTCGCTGGCCGCGAGCACGACCGAGACCTTGCTGCGCCCTTCTTCGCCGGACAGGCCGGGAATGCTGGAGGCGACCAGCTTGCGCACGCGCGGCACGACCATGTCTTCGTCCAGCGGCGGGACGTATTTGATGAACACGGCCGCGGAAGACGGCATGATCGGCTCGCCTGGCGCGACGCGCTCGGGCAGGACGACGTGTACCCGGGCGTGCACGACGTGATCGAACTGCTGCAAGGTGTATTCCAGCTCCGAAGAGAGGCCGTGGATGTAGCGCACCCGTTCTTCCAGCGGCGTGGAGATCATCCCTTCTTTCTTGAAGACCTGGCCGAGATTGGAGAGGTTGCGGCGCGGCAGGCCGGCCGCGTTCAATGCCTCGGTGGCGCGCGAGATGTCGGTGTCCTTGACCGACAGCGCGACGCCTTCCTTGGTGGTCCGCTTCTGGGCATCGATGCCGTGGCGATTCAGGACCGTCACCATTTCGTTCGCATCGACATCCTTGAGGCCGGACTGCAGGTCTACGACCTTGCCGCAGGCGCACAGGAGACTGAGCAGCAACAGGGCGGAGAGCCGTCCCATCGTCATCGGCATGAGCCGCGAACGGGTCGCGATGCGCGCCGCGACCGGGTGGCGTGGAGGCAGGAACAGGGGCGCGGTCATGGCGTTATTGGAGCTTGGTGAGTTGATCAACGGAGGACGTCGCCTTGGATACCGTCTTGGCGACTGTCTGCACCCGGATCGAATAGTCGTTGAGCGCCATCATCGCCTTCATCAGCTGCATCGAGTCGCCGGTGCGGGTGGCGGTTTCGAGGAGCTTGGAGACGTATTTCTGGTCCTTGTTGATCTCGGTCGCGAGGTTGGTGGCGCGTGCCGCCATCTTCTGTCCGAGCGACCCGTTGTTGTCGGTGCCGGTGGCTTGCACGCCGCCGGTGCCGGCGTTCATGTGCCGTTCGAGCGCGGCGCGGAACTGCGCGCCATCGGCCGCGCCGGCACCGTGGCTTTCGATCGACTGGATGTCCAGATGAAGGCGGCTGGTCGAGGCGCCACCGGCGGAAATGCTGGTAGCGGGAGAGATTGCGGTGATGTCGCTCACGTCGGCTCCTGAAGAGTTTTGGGTTCCTAACTGCTCATGGGTGGCAGGCACCGTTGCAAAGTTCCATTGCACCGTGCATGCGGAGATTGGCTGGCGCATGCGTGCCGCCGCACGCATACCCGTGAATACCGACACCTCCGATGTTAATAATCAATAGTGGTATTTATTATGCGAAAATGATGTCTGCAAGAAACTTGTAAAAACTTTTTCCAATACTTTCAACGACTTGGCGAACATGCGGAACTTCGAAGGATGGCGCGGGACTGTCGTGACGCGTGTTGCCGCCAACCATCTGGCGTTCCTGCGGGGATATCTGGAAGGGCTGGATCTCGCCGCGCTGTCCGCGCGTTATCTGGAAACGGCGGTGGCTCCGGATCCGGAACTGCGGGTTGCGAAGGCGACCTTGCGCTGGATACGTGCGGAATTGATGGTGACGGCCCGCCGTCGCGGGCATTTCCCGGATGCGCGGCTCATCCTGATCGAGCCCGAGGCATTGCGGCAATCCGCGCGCAGGGCCATTCCGAGTCTGGAGGAGTTCCGCGAGCAACGCGATCCGCACGAGCTGTACACCGAAGCGGAACTGATCGAGATTTTTCACGAAGAGTTCGGCGACGGCGCAGCGAATGACCGTCGCTCCCTGCGCAATGAACGGCTGCGGCGCAGACAGCTGAATGCGCTGCTGGAACTCGAAAAGCTGCTTGGCGCGCCGCCGGCAATGGGGGATCAGGTTGCCGGTTGGCTGGCGCCGACCCTGGCAAGGCGGCTGCATTCTGCCGGCTTGACGACCCTTGCCGACCTGGTGACGGCAATCAATGGCAGGGGTTTTCGCTGGTGGATTCATGTCCCGCGCGTCGGCAAGACGGCTGCCGCGCAAGTGGTCGCCTGGCTCAAGACCGAATCGGTGGCGCAG
This sequence comes from Noviherbaspirillum cavernae, assembly GCF_003590875.1. NCBI lineage: Bacteria > Pseudomonadati > Pseudomonadota > Betaproteobacteria > Burkholderiales > Oxalobacteraceae > Noviherbaspirillum > Noviherbaspirillum cavernae. Next base: position 570,992 of record NZ_QYUN01000003.1, on the reverse strand, counting down.
GCGCTCGGCGTACCGCTCGGGATTCAGGCAAGCGTCAAGGCAAACGAGGTTCCAACGGAGTTACTCAGGGCGAATCGGGCGGCACAAACGGCCATCGTGCCGCTGGAACACCTGCACTTGACGCGCGATCTCGATGGTTCGGAAGGGATGAACCGCGGTACGCAATGCCGGATTCAGGCGGACAACGACATTGCCGCAATTTACGCATGGCTGGCCCTCAAGCCGGCGCACGGCAGCACGTGGCGCTCCTATCGCAAGGAGGCGGAGCGGTTTCTGCTGTGGGCGGTGATTGAGCGCCGGCGTCCGCTCTCCTCCATTTCTGCCGCAGATTGCCTCGCCTATCGGGATTTTCTGGGCCGGATAGATAAGCGAAAGGTGGACGATTGGCCATTCCGGGTGCCGGCCGTTCGCTGGTGTGCCCCTCGCGGAACGAAGCGATGGAGCGAATTGTGGCGACCGTTCGAGGGCGCGCTGTCGCCCCGGAGCCGCGATCAGGCCTTCACGATCCTGTCCTCACTGTGCGATTGGCTGACGCGGCAAGACTATCTCGCCGCGAATCCGTGGTCAGACGTGCCACGGCAGGATTCCCTGTCCCATCGGAGTGCACCGGAGCGCGGCTTGCCGGAATTCCACTGGAATCTCCTGCAGGATTTCCTGGAATCCCGGCCTAGGGATGCAAAGTCCGAGCGCTTGCGGTTTGTGCTGGCACTGTGCCGAGAAACGGGACTGCGCGCTTCCGAACTTGTTCATGCAACGGTTGGGGCCTTGCATTGCAGCGCACAAGCCGGTGATGCCGAGGGAGCATGGCTCCTGAATACGATCACGGGGCGGCAAGTCCCTGTTTCCCGTGCGTTGCTGGCGTCCCTTGACCGTTATCTGGCGCACCGCGGATTGATCGATCGTTCGAATTGTTCAGGCCTGGTTTGCCTGATCGCACGCTTGCCGGCCTGCCGCAATCCGCGTCCGGCAAGGCGGACGGATGGCCCTGAGTTGTCGACGAATGCGCTGTATCAGCTGCTGAAGCAGTTTTTCCACGAAGCTGCCGCAGTACAGGAGGCGCAATATGCGTTATCGCGTGACGGAGATGCAAGGGGAAGCGAAGGCGAAACGCGCGCAGGATATGCCCTTGCCATGCAGACACGACGGGCAAGTACAGAGTGGCTGCGCCGCACTTGCAGCAAGACGAAAGCCTGAAATACGGACACCAAATAATTGCGCACGGAATCAGGTGAGAGGTTTTGGGAATAATCATTTGGCGCCTTGCTTTTCGAGGTGAGAAGTTTTGGGATGGATCGGAACACCCCTGGCCCTGCTTGCATTAGAGCGGTTGTCATCACGCTCAGGGTGAGAAGATTTGGGAGCATTGCCGCCGAAGCTTGAGGCACCCCCAGCCCGACAACATTGAAGTTGTACCGTACAACTTCGTCCGCTGATTTTCATTCGAACGTAGTCGCCAAAACGCCCTTCCCTGTCATTCCGAACACAGCGAGAGCCCAGTCGAAACGCATGTAGTTGAGATTCCTCGTTGCGCTCGGAATGACAGGATGAAGGAGATCAAACTGCTGCCCTACTTTCCTTGCGGGGGTGCATAGAAGACTTGCACCTTCAAGTTGGTCCACTTCGCCAACACAGCGAGCCAGACAGCGCCAGGCGCCATACCTGACAGTCAATAAAAAAGGGGAGTTGTACCGTACAACTCCCCCTCCTCTGTCCACCGCTGAATCAGATCAACCCTTCAACCACTCCTCCAGAATCCATTTCAATTCCTGCACCCTGTCCACTCCGACCGCGCCCTTGGCGAAGCGGATCGACACGTCATCGCCGTTGTGCGTAATGGTCGCCCTCACTTCCCCATCGATCGTGATTTCCGTAGCGCCCGCCTTCGCCGGCGTACCAACCAGTGCGTCGAACACGCCCTTTGCCGACAATCCATCCTGCCGCTTCTCCTTCAACATCTTCGCCCGCAGCAGCACAGCAGCCTGATCCGCCTTCAAGGCTTCGGCCAGCGGCTTGGCCCAGCGGTACTGCAAATCCAGCGGCGAGGAAAAAGCATCGACCATGCTGCTGTCCAAGGTCGCCAACTTGAGCGCCTTGCTCAGGTTGCCTGCGTCGATGCCGAGTTCCTTCGCCAATTGTTCCTGCGACGCAAAGAGCTTCTCGTCCAATGCGCGGCGATACATCATGCCCTGCTCCCATGGCGACAGATCGAGCCGCGCCCGGTTTTCCCGGTCCATCTCCTTGAACAGTTCCGCGTCGCTGACCTCCTCCACCATCGCCAGCACCGGCAAGCCGAGTTCCAGGCAGGCGCGATGCCGGCGGTGGCCGAAGACTATTTCATACAGATCGTCCTGCCCTTTCACCGGCCGCACCTTGATCGGCTGCACATTGCCCTGCGCATTGGCGATCTCATCCTTTAGCGCGATGAAGTCGGCCGTGTCGAAATTCTGCGCGCTGCGGTTGGCCCAATGCGAGGCGACTATCTTCTCCGGCGCAATCAGCCGCACCGGCAATGCGCCGTCGAACTGCTTCAAACGGTCCTCGAGTTCCGCCACCTTCGCATTGCTCTCCTTCATCAGGCTGTTGACCATCAGCATCTGACCCGGCCCGGTGCGCAAGGGGCTCTGCACCGCGCCCGGTTCCCCCTTGGCCGGCACCACCAGGCCTTCCATCTTCTTGCTCAAGCGATCCTTTATCGACATGTCATTCTCCTTCGCTCAATTGGGATGCCCATGAATTGCGAATCGACACTTCCACCAGATCGGTCACGCGGTCGTAGGCGTCGCGCGCCCGGCTGTAGGTCTTGGCGCTGCCTTCATAGCGGTTGATGTCGTAGACTGTGCCGAATTCCGCCGAACTCGAGGAGGTCACCGCCGTCTTCGGGATTTCCACCGGCAACACCTTTTCCGCATACGTGGCCGAGATCCAGGAGCGCACCACATCGCTCGCGACGTCGCCGGAATCGACCCGCGCCAGCAGCACGTGGATGAAATCGAAGGTCTTCGTGATGCCGGCATTGATCACCAGGTTCGAGGCCAGATCGCTGAACAGGCTCCAGAACTGCGCCGAGCTGGCGAAGTCCAGCGCGTTCGGCGGCAGCGGCACGATCAGCGCATCGGAGGCCATGAAGGCATTGATCGTCACATAGGACAGGGAAGGCGGGGTGTCGATGATGATCACGTCGTAATCGTCGCGCACGTCTTCCAGCCCGAGATTGATCACGTTCCAGAACTGGAATTCGGGATCCTTCATCTGGCGCGAGGGCAGCACGAATTCGGCGGAAAACAGGCTGGACGACGCCGCCACCAGGTCCACCCCTTGCCAGTAGGTCGGTTGAATCGATGAGCGGATGGACGTGGTATCGCCATAGACCAGCGGGGCGATGGTTTGCTGCTCGCTCACTTCGGTGTCGGGCATGATGCCGAACAAGGTCGTCAGGGATCCCTGCGGATCGGCGTCGATCACCAGCACCCTGTGGCCGCGCAGACTGAGGCCCTGCGCCAGCACCATCGCGGTCGTGGTCTTGCTCACGCCACCCTTGAAGTTGCCGATCGAAATCGTCACGGCGCGCGCGCCTTCCGGCCGCAGATGTTCGGCCCGGTAACTCTGGATCCAGGCGCGTGCTTCTTCCAGCGTGAATTCGCGCCGCGAGCCCTTCTCGTTCAACTGGCCAGACGGCAGGTCGCCCTTGCTCACGCGGTACGAGACCTGACCCTTGTCGATCCCGCACAGGGTCGCCAGTTGCGTCAAGGTAAATACCGGCGAACTCTTGGCCGCATTCGGTTGTAACATGCGGGAGCGAATCTGGTTGACCATCTGGGTCGCTCGTTCGGCCTGATCAACGATATCGCTGATCTGGATCTTCTGTGCCTCGTTCATTTTGTGAATCATCGGTTCCCCGCAGGTTTTTCAAAGTGCAATCATTTTACGTCAATAGCGTTGTTGGCCAAAAAAGAAAATTCCCCGAATTTTCTGGAATTCTCTCTTTTCCGTAAAAATCTTGCGCTTTGCCTGCTGTTGTCGCCGGCATTTCCACGTTCAGCGGCTGAAAAATATATATTTTCTATAAGCTCTATAAGAACTAAAGGGAGCACTTATTCCTTGCAAATCAAGTACTTGCGTTGTTTCCGGTGAGAACTTTTGGTGCTTTGGGTGAGAGCTTTTGGGAGCATGGGCGAGAGCTTTTGGTGACTCGAGTGAGCAAATCTGGGACCTCGCGTGAGTGGATTTGGGATTGGGCACCCGCTTGAACGCGTGCGCATGCCGCCGCGCCGTGCGACCGCCGCGACGCGCGTGCCGCGGCCACAGCGGCCGCGCCAAGCCCGCTCCGGGACCAAAGTCAGGTGAGAGCTTTTGGGAAAGTGAGACGGCCACGCGCCACCGACTCATGCCATCCGCACCCATGTTCTTGAGGTGAGTTTGCTTTTGAAAATGACTCACTGTAGACTGCGGCAATCCATCCACTCCTCTTTTCTTCCCCGCGATGCCGGAAACAAAGAAACCGAATCGAGTCGTCAGCGCGGGAAAGAAAGAGGTGCGCGCCGAGCCGGACTTTCCCCTGCGCAAGCCTGTCAACACGCTGGCGATCGTGCCCAAGTCGGAAAAGATCACCGTCACCGCGCGCAAGATCTACAACGTCATGCTGCACTATGCGCAACGCCAGGGGGTGGCGAAGGACCGCTACCAGGTGCGGCTGGCCGACATCGCGACCGGCATCGACTTCAATTCCAACAACACCGAGCTGATCAAGCAGTATTTCCGCCAGATGGCCACCACCGGCGTCGAATGGCAATCGCCGACCACGGGCGAGGGCGCGCGCTGGAGCGTGTCGGCGCTGATCGCGCACGCCGACCTGATCCAGCGCGAGGGCGAACTGATTCTCGAATGGAGCTACGCGCCCAACATCAAGCAGGAACTGCTCGACCCGCAGCGCTTCGCCAGGATGTCGCTGCAGGTGCAGGCCTCGCTCAACACCATGGCCTCGCTGGTGCTGTACGAAATCTGCTGCCGCTACGCCGACAATCCCGGCGGCCTGACCGCGCGCCAGCCGTGGGCGTGGTGGCGGCCGGTACTGACCGGCGCGCCCGACAGCCCGACCTCGGCCTATCTCGAATACAAGATCTTCAATCGCGACGTGCTGAAGAAGGCGGTCAAGAAGGTCAACGAAGTCTCCGACCTCGAGATCGAACTGGTCGAGCACAGGGCGGGGCGCTCGATCCAGGACCTGCAGTTCCGCGTCAGGCGCAAGGCGCCGATGCTGCCGCAGACGGAGAAGGCAATCGAGCCGGTCGACCTCAAGACCATCGGCGCCGCGATCAAGGCCGGCATCCCGCAGGACCGCGCCGAAAAGCACCTGCTCAAGTACGGTGCGAAGGCGCTCGACGACGCGCTGCGCGTGATGAACGAGCGCAAGGGGCGCGTCAACATGGAACCGGTGCGCAGTCCGGAAAAATATCTGCTGACGCTGCTGCAATCGGGCCAGTTCGGCGAACAGCAGCCGTCCGCGCCCGCCCCGCGCAAGGTGTTCGACACCAAGGCCGAGCGTCTGAAGCTGATCGAGCAGTTCATGGCGCAGAAACGCGGCGAACTGAACGAGATGTTCCACGAGATGCCGGACGACGACCAGCAGGCATGGATCGTCCGCTTCGAGGCCGAGGCGCTGCCCGCCAGCGAAGTGGTGCGCAAGGCCTTCCGCACCAAGGGCATCGCCAGCCAGATCGTGCGCCCGCTGTTCTTCAAGTTCCTCGGCAACGCGGTGTGGGAAGAGGGCTGGGACAAGCCGACCGACTCCGACCTCGTTGACCTCGCCATCCTGACGAAGGAAGAGGGCAGGGGAGAACACGCACCTGCCGTCGGCAAGCTGCGTTTGTAGTTCCCTCCGCGGCGATCACGCCGTGGACATTCTCCCCAATTTCAACCTTTCTTCGACAGGCGTCGCACACGCGACCAGGGGAAGCCTTCTTCCAGTTCCAATGCCGTGTCCATTGATGCAATGCACGCGGTAGTGACCGCTTGCGCAGGTGATGCGGGGTCGTTTGAGTATTCGTCGAAATAGGTGTCCGAACGCATTTCATCTCTCCTTTGAGTCTTGAGTCAATGCCGGCGGCATTTCCCTCGGATTCATGGATGCAATCGTCCGCAGGGATCTCGATACGTGAGTGGCACTGGTGCGCCTTCAGTTCCGTGTGCAGTGCAAGGCGATGCTGCCGGCCGCGGAAAAGCCGATCGAGCCGGGCGACCTGAAGATGATCGACGTCGTGATCAAGGCCGGCATCCCGCAGAGCCGCTTGGAAAAGCGGCTGTTGAAGTACGACGCTAAAAAATATCTGCTGACGCTGCTGCAATCGGGCCAGTTCGGCGAACAGCAGCCGTCCGCGCCCGCCCCGCGCAAGGTGTTCGACACCAAGGCCGAGCGTCTGAAGCTGATCGAGCAGTTCATGGCGCAGAAACGCGGCGAACTGAACGAGATGTTCCACGAGATGCCGGACGACGACCAGCAGGCATGGATCGTCCGCTTCGAGGCCGAGGCGCTGCCCGCCAGCGAAGTGGTGCGCAAGGCCTTCCGCACCAAGGGCATCGCCAGCCAGATCGTGCGCCCGCTGTTCTTCAAGTTCCTCGGCAACGCGGTGTGGGAAGAGGGCTGGGACAAGCCGACCGACTCCGACCTCGTTGACCTCGCCATCCTGACGAAGGAAGAGGGCAGGGCGGAATCCGCCCCGCCTGCCGCCGGCAAGCTGCGCCTCTAGAAAGTGTTATGAACCTTCGCCCAACATCGTAGCGGCCTTATTGAGCATGAGACAAACGAAGGCGACGAAATGCAGACCTGCCAATGTGTCGGCAAGCCGTTCGTAATCGCGCGCCAGACGGCGAAAGCGCGCAGCCCAGGCAAAGCTGCGCTCGACCACCCAGCGTCGAGGCAACAGGACGAATCCCCGCTTGGCCTCGGCATGTTTGACCACGATCAGGTCCATGCCGTGGTTCTGCGCCTGGCTCTGCGCCGCCTCGCCCGTATAGCCCTGATCGGCAAACGCCACATCCACCGTGCCGCCAGTTCGGCCACTTGCGCGCGGTCCTGTTCGTTGGCAGGCGTGATATGCAACGCCAGCAGATGGCCTAGCGTATCGACAGCCAAATGGATTTTCGATCCCTTGCGCCGTTTTGCACCGTCATAACCAGCACGTCCACCGCTTTCCCGGGTCGACTGCAGCGTCCGGCTATCCAGTACCGCTGCGCTGGGCGTCGGTTCCCGATCCGAGGCCATGCGCAACAGCATGCGCAGGTCATGGGCGATCGACTCGAAGCAACCGGCTTTCAGCCAGCGTTGCGTCTGCTGATACACGGTGTACCAGGGCGGCAAATCGTGCGGCAACATGCGCCAGGACGCCCCGCTGCGTACCAGCCAGCGCAAGCCATTGAAGACTTCCCGCAAATCATGGTCGCGCTGCCCAGCATCCGGTGGCAACAAGGAAAGATAGGGGGCGACGAATTCCCATTCTTCATTGCTGACGTCGCTGGGGTAAGGTTTGCGAGTATTCATGCTCGCAAGACACCTCATGCGCCGCTTAGTTCATAACACTCTCTAGCGTCGACCGAGGCGATCACGCCGCGGGCACTTCTCCCGTCTTTACCTTTTTCTCGACAACCATCGCACGCGCGACCAGGGAGTCATCTTCCAGTCCCGGCATCCCGGGAATCTCGATACATGTGTGAGTGTGGTGCGTTCGCTGTCCCAATTCCGGCGAAGGAGAGTGATATCCGGTAGCGGCTGCTGGCGACGAAAATGCTCATGAATGCCGGAACAACGGCCGGCGCCAGCGTCGCACTATCGCTGCAGGCGAGGACTGCGCTTGACGAGCCACGTTGACCCGGAACCGGTACGGAGCCCGGAGAACCATCTGCTCACGCCGCTGCGGTCGGCATCCCTCGGCGCACGGCCGTTGAGTCCGCTTGCAAGGATTCCGCGTGTCGCCCGTGCCGCTGTCGCCACGGATGGCGGGTTGCATCTCGTTTCTCATTTCATTTCTCCCTGCTTCCTTGTGGAACCGATGCGCCCGCATCGCCACACATTGATACAACGCTTCCGATGCGCCGCGATGTTCGCCTTCGCGATGAAGGCGCGCGAGAAGATTCGCCACATGCTGTCGACGAGCGCGTTTGGTCAAACGAGAACAAGAGATGAGGAATACGAAATGAAGAACTTTTTCACCCGGCACGGAATCGGTCCGAGCGCGACCACCCATTCTCCGGTCCCGGTGTTCGGATCAACCACGACGACGCCCGAGGTCAAGAACAAGACCCAGGTCGGAGCAAAGGATGCGGATCCCGCATTGCCGACTTCCAGGAAATACCTGTTTTTCAAGAACAAGGTCGCGCCCGCGCCCGGCAAGTACCACGGCGGCAGCGCCGCGATGCAAGTCAAGCTGGGCAGCGCCAAAAGCAAGGACTTCACCAGCGCGTTCGATCCGGATCGTTACGCCGTGGATATCCTGAACGACAGGTATTTCCCTGACCTGCAGGGCGCCGATAAAAAGAATCGCCTGGAGGCAGTGCTATGCCAGGCCAAGAATCGACTGGCGATGCATGCGACGAGACACGATGTCCCCGCCGGCCTTGAGGGTGCGGAAATGGTGCTGCTTGCGCAGGCGCTGGGCAGTGTTAGCAGACATCTGCCCAATGGCACCGACGACGCGGCACGGGCGTTGGCCTGCCTGCAAAACATCGACCTGCTCGGGAGCATCCGTCAGCCTGACAATTGCACGCCGGCGGCGCTCAACGGGAGGGCGGACCGAATCTCTCTTCCCGAAGGCTATGGACAGGCCGGGAGCGTCGCGCCCCACGCCAGCGCCCGGTTCGACCAGGCCGACATCGAAAACGCATGGCACCTCGCCCAGGTGCTCGGCCGCGATGGCGTGGGATTCAAGCTGTTGAAGAAGCTGGCGCGCGCTGAAGGTGCGCCGGCCGGCTCGCATGCAAGTGTCTCGCGACATGACGATGCGATGCTGCACGTCTATCTCGATGCCACGCGCGAAAGAGAGAAAACGAAAGCGAAGGGAGCGGGGCAATATGCGCCCAGCAGCGTCTATGCGGAATTGGTGGCGCGTGCGCAAACCGCAGCAACGCCTGGAACGGCCCCCCCGGAGGGCTTTTGGGGGCGGAATGGTGCCGAGGTGCCGGGCGCGCTTTCGCTGCTGGACAAGGGTTTGCTTGCGCTGAAGGATCATCTCGACCTTTCGCATGCGCACGCCGTCGATGCAACAAGATCCGCGAGCGAGTTCGCCCTCCACAACGACCGGAAAAACGGCAATACCTGGGCCATCGGCGCCATCCGCAACGGCATTTACACCGATGCCGCGGAGGATGAGAAGGGCAAGCCCACAGCCTTCGCCTTGATCAACGGACGCATGAACAAGTTGACAGGCTTCGTGGAAAGCGCCACCACTCCGCCGGCCAGCCGCTTCAAGAAATTTGCCAAAAAGTACCTCTTGCCGCAAAAAGGCAAGAATCCGCTGGACGCCTACAACGATCTCGGCAACGGCGATTCGGCCATCGGTTTCAAGAACTCCGAGCAGATGGGCGGGATCAAGGAGGGTCGGCTCGTCAAGGAGGTCCTGATCGGCAACGTGAAGAGGGCCCTGCTTCAGAGCGGAGGAATGACGGCGGGAGTCCCTTCCGCCTTGCTCACGGGCATCGTCCCCGACCCGGCCAATCCGGCAACCCAACCGGAAATGCATGCGTTGAGAAACCTGGTGCGGCTGGCGATACTGGAGCAAACGGAGGCTTCGACGACGATGTTGCCGCGCTTCAAGGATGGCGATGCATTGACCCCCATCGAACTGAAGGCGGTCAGGAAGCGCGTCTATGATCATTTGGCCTCCCCGAATGCGCACCCCGGGGTCCAGAACGGCGGCCTGGATGCCACAAGACTGGAACAGCTGGAAATCCTGTTGAATTTGGAGAACAAGGGCTATCTGCCGCAACGCCTGATGGAGATTGCTTCGGAATTCGGCGGGCCGGCCAACGTGGATGCCGCAACGGCGCTGGCAGTACCAGAAGCGCCTCCCGCAGCGCCGGCCGCAGGCGCTCCCGATTGGCAAGCGTTTGGCGCCGCGATCGACCGCGTCGTCAATTCCACTCTCGTCAACGCCGAGACGCCGAAGCTTGGCACCCAAACCTCGGCGCAAGTGGCGGAACGATTCCGGACCGCGATCAAGAACCAGGAACTGGGGTCGAGATTCAAGTTTGAGAACGGCGGCCTGACCGGTGCAAAGACCGGAGGCCTGACGGAGGCGCTCACCGGCATTCTGACTCTTGGCACCTTGCGCGGGAAGGTTGACCTGCGCGGGTCGCGTGCGCGTGTTGCAGTGTTCGAGGTCGGCACCGGGACAGCAGGCAATGAACTCATCATTGCAACGCAAACCAACCAACGCGGGCAGGTCGGCGGCGGGACATCAATCGGCCCCGGCAAGGTGAGCAAGAAGCTGAGCGAAGGAACGACAATAGGGGCCGCCGTCGGCGACGAGGCCAACTATGCGTATGAACATCAGAAGCAGCGAGGAGTCGCCATCCGGTTCCGTCGTCTCTACACCGGTGTGGGAGGCGATGTTGCCAACAACGCGAAACTGGGTCGTTTGACCACGAAGATCATGAATCCGACCAGCGACGGCGCGGACGGTGCCGGCTGGTGCGATCCTGCCTCTGCTAATGACCGGGCGAGCATCCTGAAACGCGTATTGCAGGAATGGGATGACGTGTCGGTAAGCTGGTTGGGGGTCACGGACGGTACCCACAGCATTGCCAACACGAGCACCCAGGGCGCGGGCGTGTCCTTCGAGGGAATTCGCGGTGTGGTGGCCGGCCTCAGCCAGATGGCGGAACTGAAGCGGAGCAATCAGACGTGGGGTGAACAAGGCGGCTCTTTGCACGTGGAAAAAAGCAGCAAAACCACCGCATTCAAGCTCAACCTGGGCATCTCCGGCCCTGGCATAGGTGGCTTGCTCGATCATCACGCGTTTTCGGACACGGTGGAGGGCGACATGGCGTTGTCGGGTATCGACCTGGGTCTCTTGAGCGCCGATATGTACAGGACCAGCGTCACTCAGCGAGACACGCATATCGAAGAGGATGGCGAGTTCTCGCAAAGGACTTTCCGAACCGAGACGTATGCCAATGCAGCCCAGATTCTGGCGCGCGTCGTGGGCGAACTCGATCGCATCGCCGTGGACAAGGCAAAAAAATATGCGGGCTCGCGATACGGCGCGGGTGGCCCGACAAATGCCAATTCGATCGAAGCGCATGAAGAGCATTTCACGGCGCGGGAAACGGCCTTGAAAGGCGAGTACGAGAAGCTGAAGCAGTTCATCAAGCAGCAGCAGGATGACCCCAAGCTGTCCAGGTCCTACCAGGTTTACCTTGAACCGAAGAAAGAGGTGGTCGACGCCGTCAACTACTACAAGGGCCTCAAGCATGGGGCGGATGTGGCAGGAGATGCCAAGGCTGCCACGCAGTGTCAGAAGCGCATTGACAAGATTCTGCGTGATGACAATTCGTGGGAATACTGCTTCATGATTGACGTCAACACTCAGTCGAAGACGACTACGCCGGGCTTGAACTATGTGGTGCAGAACCACAGGATTAACAAGGCGACGTTTACGAACATCCATGACTTCACCTGATGCGCCGGTATCGCTATGTGCCCGCATCGACCATGCGGGTGCAGGCGACGAGGGGTGGGGATCCGAGGGCACCTGCACCTTTGCCGGATGAACCGAGCGATCGACTGGCGGCCCATTCCGGAATAACGATGCCGAATCGATCCGCCGCGCATCCGACCTGGCGACCGAACCGACCCATCACCTTCACAGGAAGATCAAGCAATGCAAGGTCGGCAAGTGCTGTAGCGCCAGCCGTCCCGGGACCGCCATCCGCCCAATGGCGAACTGATGCGGGACTCCCGGCGGACGCGAGTCGATGCGCCATGGCCTGCATTGACCCATGTGGATGGCTCCATCCATCCGACGGGTTCCACTTGATGACAAAAATGTGACCGGAATCCTGGCGAGATGGAACCAGGTTACATCTTCGTGTCACTTACTTTCGACAGGGCAGCGCAGTCATCTTTGAATGTGCAACGTAGGGCAACGTGCATGACAAGCACCCGCTGCCGCGCATGCAGCATGGGCGGGAGAAGCCGAATGCGTACCTTCACGGCACTGGCCTTGGCGGACATTTACCTGGCGCGTCATCGGTTGATGGCGCAGGCCGCCAATAATGGGCCAAAGCAGGTGGAACCGCCCGGTGAACCGCCCGCAAGTACGTGAAAAACAGGCTGATCGCATCGATCGATGAATTCACTCGTAACGATTCGATGCGAATTCAAAATCAGTGGTTTGTTCAGCGTAACTTTAGACGCTCTTGATATAGGGAAAACGATATGGTGAACTTCGTTATTGGCAGACATCAGCCCATTCCTGCGATTCAGCTGGAGGGCAAACCTGCTCCGAACGCACAAGCTGTCACTGCTGACGTAGTGACTGAACTGGAAGCGCAACTGAATCGGCTGGAACTGTTACGGCCATTTGGCAATGGGTCGCATCCGACCTATTTGGTCCCAAATGACCAAAATCCTTCATGTTGCGACCACATTGATCCAGAAAGAAACGACGCTGCGAATTCGATCGCCAAAGATACGCCGCTGAATAAAAACGAGATCGCCGCACTCCGGGACTTCGCTGCAGATGTTGGCAAGCAAATCGCGAAGAAGCCGCTGGATGCTGAGTCCACCGGCTATCTGAAAACCATTCAACGCTATGCCGAAACCATGCTGGCACGCGAAAACGGCGGGATGCCTGTCAGGCATGATTTAAACATTCTGGTGAGCGAAACGCTCGCCGAGATAATCGGAAAATTGGCCAAGCATCCGAACAGCACGGAAGCCAGCAAGGATGCTGTCAACCTTCTGCAGGCGCTTGGCAAGCATTTTCCTGATTACTTGAAAAGCTCGGAGTACAGAAAATTTTTCTTTGGCGACGGGCAGCGAAAACTGCCGTCGTCATCCCTCGTCGGCAAGATTGCCGGCCATTTGAACCGCGCCAATGAAGCTGCAGCAATGCATGAGGATCCGGCGCTCCGCGCCAAGGCGGCTTACCGGGAGAGTGCGGCGATTGTCCTCAGCATGAAAAAGCCGGCGCAGCCACCGACACGGATAGTCGGTAACAGGGTTGACCATCACAACCATATGAACCCTTATGACAACTTTGGCGAACACAGCAAATTCACTCCGCTTGCGTGGCATGTCCCGATGTACAAGAAGTTCAGTGTGGATGGATCTGATTCGATGCCGATTCCCCATCAGCTGGTGGAGCAAGGGCCGCACGCTAGAGATCCCGCATCGCTAAACGATCACACCCGATTTGCCTACTATGACGACACAAATGTCAGAGCTGAGTTCTACAGTCATGACCTTACACATATCGAAGCATTCAACGCGCTACCGGAAGGTGAACGCGAGTTATTTCGTGTTTGCTGCACAGGAACTCCAGTAGACCCAAATCGTTTGAATGAGGTAGCCCATATTGCGCGCCAGTTCGCCAAAAATGTTGCCACGTCCCAGCTAAGCGCGGGAAGAAAACATATTGGTGTTGATTTCGGAGAAATCACTGGATACAAGCCGGCAGTGCCGCAAGCGATGCTCGGCCATGCTGCAAACGGAAAGAAAGCAATTCAACAGGCCTTCATCGAAGGTTCCGCTCTTGTGCAGACGACAATTTTCAGGCATGCGCAAGAAGGTATCAAGCTGGCGCTGAAACAACACAAACACGACGGGAAGTCGCTCGATGGCATCCGTACCAAAACCCGTATCGTATTCCACGCGGACGCTCTTCCCAATGATGCAGCTACCGATAAGATGGAGAATCGGAAAGGAGACGGGACCCTGAAAGAAGCCACTACGATTGCCAATATTGTTGCTTATGCGAAGCAGGTGGATAAGGCGCTCACAAGAAAAAAGGATCCGGACTTTCCGCAAGAGGTTGTCCATGAACATCATCTCCAAGCCGCGCATTTGATGGGGGCATCTATCCAGGCGCACAATTACAAAGATTCAAGCCGTGCCACGGAGCTGCACAAGGCATTCAACGACTTTCGCGAAAACTGCAAATCGCTGCGTGTTACTACTGACTCATCCTGGCTGACTGCATCGGCGCGAGCGATAAATTGGGGGATGGCCGAGTTTTTCGCGGAGAGCGATAACGCGGATATCAGGGAAATCGGACGGCTCATCAAGACGGCTGACCGACTCTCCAATGACGGTTTCATGTTCATGCACGGAGGCGAACGCTTTTTTGAAACACATCTCCTGCAAGGAGTTACAAGCGACGAAAGCTTGCTGGATATGGCACTCATGCGTGCGGCGCAGAAAAAGGCCGTGCGCACATATCACGCCACATTGGGGGAGCTGCAAGCGAAGCTCGAAGTGCCTGCCATTCTCAATCAGTTGCACAAGTACATCGATCAGGGCGTGATAAAACCAGGTGCCGATTTGGGAGACGGTGAAGAGTTTGGCATGGTATTACCAGGAAATTATCCCGGTCTGTTTCTGAAACTCCGTGACGCGAAAAATAAGGGCATACAGGATGCCACCCCCATTGTATGGGGAACGGATAACCTCACACCGGCAGAGGCGAGATCGGGCGACTTGAAAGTTCTCCAGTACACGTCGCAGCATGCTCCCCTTGAACTCATCCTTGCAGCGATGTCGAAAGACAAGACGCAACCGCAGCGCACCGCGCGTCAAACAGATCTGGAACAGGCACTTCAAGACTATCTGAGAGGAACGCAAGAGGACCTTTCATTTCTTGGGTCTCGCACGCCGATACCAGTTGATGACATAAATAACGGGACTGAACCGACTCGCGCAAATGAAAACCCACGTGGGAAGCCGAATCATCCGGACACACTGAGGAATGTACGTGCACCTCAGGATCCGCACTTCCCCTGGAAACCGGAATCCGGCAAGACTATTTCTGTAAGAGTTGACGATCCTGGCCCGGCAATGAATGTTGTGCCTGGCAAGGAAAGAAAGAATCAGGTCGTAAAAGGCGTGATAAATGCGTTGAGCGGAGGATTTGCCTTGCAAAGTTACCAACGTGGCAGCGGGAAGCCTGGCGACCATGTGACGAATAAACACCTGGAACAAAGGATCAACGAGCTGATGAAGCAATTGGAAAGCAGAACCTCCATTGAGTCCCAGGACCAACTCGCACCGCTGTGGGATAGTTTGATCGCTGCCAAGGGAAACATCGGTAGAGCCGATCTGCGCCATACAGTGGATCAACTAGCGGAGGATGTAAAAAATGCGTTGCGGAACCGCGTCAATACCCAAATAGACACGACGCCTTTTATTGATGAAGCAAGCTTTTTGAGAGAAGTCGAAGAAAGGTCTCAAGCAGCAGGCGTGGGTCCTTCTCATACATAGTCTCGCCTCAAGACGTTGTGATTTTCGGTGGCGTATTCACTGCTTGGCCGATCCGCCACCGGAAGTCGCTTTTTAGATGGAGAATGCGCAGTTATTTTCCTCTGCCGGGATGGCAGGTGAATGTAATGCGAGGTGTTCGAAGTACCGGGGGGCCTGCGGCGTGCAATAGCACGCGTCGCCGGCGAGGTATTTTCTGCTTCGGAACCAAATGCAATGCCGCGTTACTCATGGCAAGGCCGGCATAGAGGTGCGTCCGGCGATGATGCAGGCTGTATTTGAATGTTTATTGGGAAGCTGTTATTGGGACGGAAACGATGCGTAAGGGATTCGGACTCTATTCGCCGCATGAGGCGACAACTTTTTTTCTCAAGACCATGCTTGTGTCTTTCTGGGTGGGTGTGGACCTGATTGCTGCCCTGGTATTGTCTACGTTCTCATCGGATTTGATCGCGCGACATGGGATTTTGATCTTTGCGGTTGCCGCTATCCTTATTGTCGGCACGGTGTTTTCATCCTTGTTTTCCTGGGCCACCGGCTCGCTGTTTGCGCGGCAGGCGGGCGAGGCGGGTGCCGGCAGCGTCGCGCGCACGCTGCAGACGCTCAAGCGCGAACCGTATCAATTACTCGGTGCGGGTGCGATAGCGGTGTTCATCCTGCTGTGCGGCACGGCGGGTTATCTCCGTTCGCTGCAAAAGGAAGCGGAACCCGTGGTCCAGTTCGGACGCGCCGATGCCACGCTCGGCAAGAAGTGCTCGGAAGTGGCACGGCTCGAGAAAAGCCTGTTTCAATCCGACGAGCAGTTCGTGATGGCGCAATGCCTGGTTCAATACGATCAGCAGTACGCAGCCTTGCGCAACACGGACGCGCATCAGAAGCGATAGCCGGCAGCCCGCCACTTCATCCTCGCCGCAACAGGCGCCGCGTGGCGGCGCGGCCTGCTACACCATCCCCTTATCCAGACATTGTTCATCTTGCAACGCTGTAAAAGCTGTTCTACCGTTGGAACAGTCGGGCTATACTTCTTTAAAGCAACAAATGGCGGCGTCGCGGCGGGAAGCCTTCGTGATCGCCGGTGGAATCGATTCCAGATGGCGATTCCGGCCGGCCGCCGACTTTGAGAAGCCAACTCTTCCACGCAAGGGGACTCATGAGCAACGACTTTTCCGTATCGCGCGATCTGCTGTACGAAATCATTTCGCTGGTCAATTCCGGCCAGACTTTTTCCGACATCCATGTCGAGCAGGACGCGCCGCTGATGATCAAGACCCCGCGCGGCTGGCAGCAGATCGGGCATGAGCCGGTGACGCTGGAAGACATGCTGCCGGTCTTGAAGGGCATCGACCAGGATTGGGAAGACAAGATCGTCGACAGCGCGATCGACCGTCCCTTCGTGCTGACCGAGTGCCGGCTGCGCTGCAACGTGTACCGCATGTCGTGCGGCGAGAAGGTGACGATCTCGATCCGCCGCCTGCCGCTGCAGCCGATCGCGCTGGAAAAGACCGGGCTGCCGACCTACGTCAAGACGATGCTGGAGGCGAACAAGGGCATCATCCTCGTGACCGGGCCGACCGGCTCCGGCAAGACGACGACCATCGCCTCGATGCTGGATTATCTCAATGCCAACCGCAGCGCGCACATCGTCACCATCGAGGAGCCGATCGAATACCAGCTGCAGCGCCGGCAATCGATCATTTCGCAGAAAGAGGTGCCGACCGATACCGCGAGCTTTTCCACCGGCTTGCGCGAGGCCTTGCGCCAGAAGCCCGACATCCTGATGGTGGGCGAGATCCGCGACTTCGACACCGCCGACACGGTGCTGCACGCGGGCGAGTCGGGCCATCTGGTGCTGGCGACCATGCATACCAACAGTGCGATGAGCGCGATCACCAAGCTGCTGGGCTTCTTCTCGGCCGAGCAGCGCACGCAGCGGGCGGCGACGCTGGCGCATTCGCTGATCGGCGTGATCTACCAGAGCCTGTTGCCGACCGAGTCGGGCGATGAATTCGTGCTGGCCAGCGAAATGATCTTCAACAACAACCAGCAGGTCGCGCCCTTCATCGTCGATCCGTCCAAGATGCACCTGATGGCCGATTTCATGAAGCGCAAGGAAGACAACATGTCGCGCAACCTCAACGAGGTGCTGGCGCAGCTGGTGGCGAAGAAGGCGATCGGCCCGAAGGATGCGATGCGCGCCGCCTACAACCGGCTCGAACTGCACGATATGCTGAACAGCATGCGGTAAGCGCCACTCCCGCGCGGCCCGTTCGATTGGATGCGGGCCGCGCACTCTCCCTCCCCCACAAGAATCAGGCATGAACGAACAAGGCTGATGCGCCGGGTTCGGGTGTGCCTGGCCGCGTCCTCGCCGCGCTGTTCAGCCGGTTTTCGGCGGTGCATTTCCTCCTCCTTTTTGTTCCATTCATAAAACGATCCAGTCCCTGTGCCGCTTGCCATGGCATCCCGCGGTCGCGGAAAAAGTCTGTTCACGCACGCCGCAGATCGGCGGGGCGGGTTTGATCATGTGCGTGTTTATAACCAATTGTATGTTTGTATTTAAAACCATCGGTTAAGTGCCCGCAAACCCGCATGAACAAAGGCGTTGTTGCATCTTTTCGTCAAGCAATTTTTTTATTGAAGCGAGTGTTGCCTGAAAGCATTAAGTAATGGTCAAATGCAATTATTGCATTACAGAAATGTCTATTCGTATCGTGCTGGTGACAGCGAACTATTCGGTTCACGCCGCCACACATGGGATGTCTGCTCCGCGTGTGCAGCGTGATGCCTGAGGGCGGAAATTCTTTCGATTTCTCTCGCATCCATGCAGTCGTGGCGGATCTTCCCGAAGTGTTCAGGGAGTCAGGCAGTTGCACATGACGCAGGTTTGCATGTCGCGCTGCCGGCAATTTTTATTAACGCAAAAGAGATCGTGGATGCGCCGCCAAGCAACGAAGCGCGTCGATGCTCGCAAGATGCCGATGCCGATTCGAATGCGGCGGGGCGTGTGAAGGGGAGGGGAGTGATGGATTCAAAAATCAAGTTTCGGTCGATGACCGGTCTGACCATGCAAGTGATCGGCGCGGTCGCCTGCTGTGTGTCGGTGGCGGCGCATGCCGCGGAGCCGATTCCCGGCATGAATCTGAAGCTCGATCTGGCGCTCATCAACCCTGTCTTGAAGGGCGAAGAATGCGACGAGGAAGGCGATCTCCTGGTGCAGGCCAAGCCCGCCAGCGCGCCGCTGCCCGTGGCGATGCCATCGCAATTGCCGGTATCCGCGCCGATCCAGCTGGCCAGGCTCTCGCCCTCCGAACAGTTGAACGCCGAGCGCGCCAAGAGCAGCGCTGCCGCGACGCAGCTGGCGGCCACGCCGGCTGCCAAGCCCGCCGCCCCGGCCAGGCCCGTGCCTGCGGCGTCGCAGGTCGAAGCGCCCAAGCCCACGCCCGCCTGGGACATCGTCCCCGCCGACAAGACCCTGAATGCCGCGCTGGCGCGCTGGGCCGCACAAGCCGGCTGGCAGCTGGTGTGGGAACTGCCGGTCGATTATGCGGTGGAGGCGCGCACCACGGTGCCGGGCACGTTCGAGGAAGCGGTTGCGACCGTGACCAGGAGCATGGACAGCGCCGAAATCCCGATGAAGGCGATTTTCTATGATGGCAACAAGGTGTTGCGCATCGTCGCCAAGGGAGTCGAATAATGGTGATCAAACATGCAGCGTCAGCCGGTCTTCTCGTCATGCTGGCTGGATGCAGCGGCCTCGCGGAGCGAATCAGCGGCAATGTTACACAAGCCGATGCGAAGGTGTCGCCCCTCGTCAGCGATGTGGGCCGTACCGCGCCCGGCGTCATCGGCAAGAGCAGCCCGAACGTGGTGCGCGAGAGCGGCATCTGGCTGGGCAAGAATGTCGTCAAGGTGGGGCAGCCGACGTTGCCGCCGATTTTCTATGAACCGGCGACCTTCGACCGCAGCGTGAATTCGCTGTCGGAGCTGGCCGAACGCATCACGCTGCGCGCCGGCATCCCGACCAAGGTCACGCCGGATGCGCAGAATATTTCCAGCGGCGCGGCGCAGGCGTCGGCCGCCGCACCGGCCGGTGGCGCCGGGCCGTCCGTGGCGGCGACTGCGCCTTTGCCGACCGGCAGTCCGCTCGGCGCGACGAGGCAGGGCGGACCGGTCCGCATCACCTACGCGAACGGCAACTTCAAGGGCTTGCTCGATACGGCTGCGGCGCGCTTCGGCGTCTACTGGAAATACGTGGACGGCACGATCCAGTTCTTCCATACCGACTCGCGCACCTTCCAGATCAATGCCATTCCCGGCGATTCCACCTTCACCGCCAACGTCAACAGCGGTGCGACCTCGACCGGCGGCGTGACGGGCGGCGCGGGTGGCACAGGCGGCGGTGGTGGTGGCGGCAGCAATGGCGTCACCGCGAGCAACAGCCAGAACACCAACGTGACCTCGCGCCTGTCGGTGTACACCGGCATCGAGAAGGCGGTGACGGCCATGCTCTCGTCCTACGGCAAGGTCGTGGCGTCGCCCGCCACCGGCAGCATGACGGTGGTCGATACGCCTGACACGCTGGACCGCATCGCAAGCTTCATCGAGAACGAGAACAAGGCGCTCTCGCGTCAGGTGGTGATCAACGTCACCGTGCTGTCGGTGAATCTGAGTGACACGGACGAGTACGGCATCAACTGGGATCTGGTGTATTCCACCCTGAACAACAAGTACGGCATCAAGAATGTCGTGGCGCGCGATCCGCGCAGCGTCGGTTTCTCGGCGGGCGTGCTGGCCACCTCGACCAGCAGATTGGCGGGCAGCTCCGTCGTGATCGATGCGCTGTCGCAGCAGGGCAAGGTGCGGCGTCAGACCACGGCGTCGGTGGTGACGCTCAACAACCAGCCGGTGCCGGTGCAGGTCGCCAAGCAGACCAGCTATCTCGCGTCGTCGCAGACCACGATCACCGCGCTGGTCGGCGCCACCACGACGCTCACGCCGGGCACGGTGACTTCGGGCTTCAACATGAGCATCCTGCCGCACGTGCTGACGAACGGCACCGTGATGCTGCAGTTCTCGACCGACATCTCGTCGCTGCGCGAGATCCGTTCGGTCGAAAGCAACGGCAGCAAGATCGAGACGCCGTCGTTGGATACGCGCAACTTCCTGCAGCGGGTGGCGATGAAGTCGAATGAGACGCTCATCATCAGCGGCTTCGAGCAGACCGATGACAATCTCGACCAGCAAGGCGTCGGCCATCCGAAGAATTTCGTGCTGGGTGGCGGCTACAAGGCGAATTCGTCGAAGGAAGTGATCGTGATCCTGATCACGCCGACCACCATGAGCAACTGACAGACGCAAGCGGCCATGGCAATTCACATTCTCCAAATAGGGAAGCACCGATTCGTCTGCGGCCTCTTCTGGCAATCGCTGTCCCGCCCGCGCGAGCTGGCGAAGGAAGCGGCGGATCTGGCGAAGCGCATCGACTTCGACCTGATGGTGCTGCGCCGCGACCACACGACGGCGCAAGCCGGG
This sequence comes from Noviherbaspirillum cavernae, assembly GCF_003590875.1. Classification (NCBI taxonomy): domain Bacteria; kingdom Pseudomonadati; phylum Pseudomonadota; class Betaproteobacteria; order Burkholderiales; family Oxalobacteraceae; genus Noviherbaspirillum; species Noviherbaspirillum cavernae. The sequence goes on along the minus strand of NZ_QYUN01000003.1, from coordinate 549,994 downwards.
TTTGCGCAGGCCCGCGACGGCGCGAGGAAGAAGATGTTCTCGCTCGCCGCCGCCGTCTCCAAGTCGATGGCGATGGAAGGCGCGTACTACGACGGCGAGAAGCAGTCCGCGCACAACTGGCTGGCTGCCTTCAAGCTGCCCGACGGCATGTGGGCGTACTTCGCGGTGCGCGATGCCAACTTCCTGCCGAACGGCGACTTCGCCGGCACGAAGGACGAGGTGCTGGAACGCCTGCACGGCGATTACGGCCTGGGCGGCTGGAACGTCGTGATCGGCGATGCCGAGCTGGAAGAGTACGGTTTCCACAATTTCAATGCCAAGCGTCTCGAGGACGTGCTGCCGCGCAAGAGCAACGGACAGCTGCGCGCGCACAAGTGGTGGGGGCTGCAGCCGGTCGCGAGACAGATTTCCTGGCCGCTGGCAGCCGCTGCCGCCTCTGTCCTCATCCTCGTCGCCGCCTCCGGCGCGATGTACTGGCAGAAGGTCCAGAAGCAGAAAGAGGAAGAAGCGCGCGACCGCGCGATCGCAGCGGCGCGCCAGAAGATGCTGGGCAATGCGGCACCCTCGGCCCTGCCGCATCCATGGGCCTCGAAACCCGCGCCGCAGGAGATGGTGCAAGCCTGCCTCGGCCGGTTCTCGCACATCACGGCAGGCGGGTGGGCGCTCGACGACTACGTGTGCGCCGGCGGCCAAGCCAGCTATACCTGGTCGCGCCAAGGCTCGAACATCGATTTTCTGCGGGCCCAGGTGCCCAATGCCGTGATCGACATCGGCGGCGACAAGGCCACGTATTCCGTGGCGCTGACGCTGCCTCCCGGAAAAGATGAGGCGCTGCTGGAACAAAAGACGGCGCTCGAGCCACTCATTTCCAGATTGCAACGGTTGAACCTGTCGCCCCGCATCAGGAAGGAGCAACCGCCCCCGCCACCGCCGCCGCAGGGCTTGGTGGGTGGCGCGAACAACGAGATGCCGATGCCCGACTGGCAGACGTTCCCGTTCACCTTGAGCGCCGGCGGCATCCCGCTGGTGGAAGTGGCAACGATCCTGGGTCAGCCCGGCATGCGTATCGACAAACTGATCTACCGCGGTGGCGCATGGTCAATTGAAGGAGTGGTGTATGCAAAGTAAGTTCTGCCAAGTCAAATTCGGAGCGTTCATCCTGGTTGCCGGCCTCGCATGCGCGGGCAGCGCTTTTGCCGAATCGGCATCGGACAGCCTGACCCGCATCGAAGCGGAAACGCTGGTGCTGAAGGCGCGCGAAAAGCAGCTCGACGTGCAGGCAAGCATCATCGCCAAGCAGAATGACATCGCCGCCAAGCAGGTCGTGCACGATCAATTGACGCAGCCTTCCGTCGCTGGCGATCCGGTGATCCGCTCGATCGAAGGCATCGGCCGCAAGATGTTCGCGACGCTGCAAATGGGCAACGGCACCATCGTCGATGCGCAGGCCGGCGACGTGCTCGCCAACGGCATGCGCGTCGTCTCGATCAGCCAGAGCGAAGTCATCGTCCAGAGCGGCAAGAAGAAGCGCACCCGCCTGGCTGCCTATTCGAGCACGCCGACCGCATTCAATCCGAGCTATCCGAACGCAGGCGTGAGCCTGCCGCCGCCGCTGCCGCTGATGTCGCCGAGGGGAGTCGCAAAATGAACGCATCCATCGAGAAATTTCTCGAGAAAGCGAACGTCAGGCCTGCCGAAAAGCCTCTCGACAAGCCGCAGGATCCGGGTGCCGCATACGCCTCCGAGATCGAGATCGAGTTCAGCACCGCGCATGTCCTCAGCAAGACCGGCGCGTTTACCGCCAGCGACGAGGAAAGGAAGATGCTCTGCCTGCTGTCCGACGGGCGGCTGCTGATCGCCGAAGGCCAGGAACTCAACCCGCACGTGCTGTCGTACCGCGCCCGCCTGGAAAAGATGAAGCGCCCGTACCGCGCCGTCTTCACCAACATCGAAACCGTCACCCGCATGAGCCAGTCCGGCATGTCCGACGCCGCCGGCCGGCACCACGAACACACGATGATGCAGGTCACCGCCAAGGAGCTGCTGACCAAGGCCTGCCGCGCGCGCGCATCCGACATCCATATCCGCGAAAAGAAGACCTCCACCGATATCTACTTCCGCATTCACAACGATCTGGTCAAGGTCATCAGCCAGACGCGTGAGTATGGAGAAAGGCTGATGGCCACGCTGTACGGCGCGATGACCTCGGTGTCGGACAACTCCTACAAGCCGACCGAACGGCAGGATGCCAGCATCGCCGACCGCGACAAGCTGCCGTCGCAGCTGTACGGCGTGCGGATCGCGACCGCGCCCACCAGCGAAGGCGCGGTGATGGTGATGCGTCTGCTGTACAACGACGCCGGCGACAACATCGACCTGCGCCCGCTCGGCTTCACCGACGCGCACGCCGACATGCTGCAGCACCTGAAGGAACAGCCGATCGGCATGAACATCATCAGCGGTCCGACCGGCTCCGGCAAATCGACCACGCTGCAGCGCGTGCTGTCGGGCGAGATTCTTGAAGCCGAAGGCAAGATGCATGTCATCACCGTGGAAGACCCGGTCGAGTATCCGATCGAGGGCGCGGTGCAGACTTCCGTCACCAATGCCCACAATGAAGAGGAGCGTTCGCGCCTGTTCTCGGCGGCGATCTCCAATGCCATGCGGCTGGACCCCGACACCATCATGATCGGCGAAATGCGCGACCGCGCATCGGCGCAGAACGCGCTGCGTGCCTCGATGACCGGCCACCAGGTGTGGACCACCGTGCACGCCAACAGCGCGGCGGCGATCATCGACCGTCTGGCCGACCTCGGCCTGCCGGTGAATCTGCTGGCTGACCACACGGTCATCACCGGCCTGATCAGCCAGCGCCTGGTCAAGGTGCTGTGCTCGCACTGCAAGAAGCCGCTTGCCGAGCATCAGCATGAATTGCCTGAAGCCGTGCTTGGACGCGTGAAGCAGGCGCTGGGCGGCGACATCAACGGTGTGTGCATTGCCGGCTCCGGCTGCGAGCATTGCCGCAACCAGGGCACGACCGGCCGCAGCGTGATCGCGGAAGTGATTCTTCCCGACGAACAATTCTTCAAATACATCCGCGCCGGCGAAAAGACGGCGGCGGTGCAGTACTGGCTGACCGAACTCGGCGGCAAGACCATCCTCGACCACGCGCTTGAAAAAGTGGCCGCCGGCGTGCTCGATCCGCGCATGGCGGAGAAGATGGTCGGACACCTGACGATCGGCACGAAGGCCGGCGCGCGCAACGGCAGCGACGAGGCAGTGCATGCGGATTGACGTCAATCGCTGGTGGGCCAAGACACAGTTCAACGACTCGGCGCGGCTGCGGCTGTACCGCAAGATCGCGAAGATGCTGTCGAACGGCCTGCCGCTCCTGAAGATTCTGGAAGAGTTGCGCGACCGCGCATCGTACGAGGGCAAGAAGCCCAACGAGCCGATGGCGATCGTGCTCGACGATTGCCGCCGCATGGTGCAGAACGGCCGCCTCCTGTCCGAGGCGCTCGAATGGTGGATCCCGCGCACCGAACAGATGATCATCATGGCCGGCGAGCAGTCCGGCCGCCTCGAAGTCACGCTGACCGCCGTGGTCGACGTGGTGCAGGCCGAGAAGAAGATCAAGAGCATCATCATCAGCGGCATCACTTATCCGGCGGCGGTGTTCTCGCTCATCATCGTCTACATCTACATCTTCGGCACGCGCGTGATCCCGCAGTTCTCGCGTATGGTCGATCCCTCCCAATGGAAGGGCGCGGCAAAGTCGCTCTACGTCATGTCGCTGTTCGTGCAGAACTGGATGCTGTATTTCGTCGTCGCCTTGATCGCGATCGTGATCGGAGTGCTGGTATCGATGCCGCAATGGCGCGGCAATCTGCGCGTCCACTTCGACAAGATCGCGCCGTACTCGGTCTACCGGCTGGTGATCGGCAGCGGCTTTCTGATGGCGTTCTCGGCGCTGCAATTCGCCGGCATCACGGTGGAAAAATCGCTGGCGCGCCTGTCCAACATGGCCGACCCGTGGCTGCGCGAACGTCTCGACGGCGCGCTGCTCGGCGTGAAATCCGGCCTGAACTGCGGCGAAGCGCTGCGCAACGCGGGCTACGGCTTCCCGTCGAAGGAAGTGATCGACGACCTGTGCGTGTACGCGGAATACAAGGGCTTCGCCGAGGCGCTCAAGATTCTCGCCGACGAATGGATCGCGGAAGGCACCGAGCAGATCAGCATACAGATGAAGGTGCTCAACGGTTTTGCGATTGTCACGCTGGCAATCGTGATTGGATGGCTGGTCGCCGGCTTCTTCGGCATCCAGCATGAACTTGCGTCGATGACGCGTGCGGTTCGATAGTGTGTTGCTAACTTGGATTGGGAGAAAAACATGAAAAACGGATTGATCAAAAAACAGGATGTGGCGAACTACGGCAAATGGCAACGCGGCGCGTCGCTGCTGGAGGGCATCGCGTATCTGGGGATCGCGGCGATCGTGATCCTGGGCGCGGTGTCGCTGCTGTCGTCGGCGTTCGGCAATGCGCAAAGCAACCGTGCGCTGGAAGAGATCGTTTCGATACGCACGGCGGTGAGAAAACTGTATGCGGGACAACAGTACACGACGAATATGACGAGCATTCTGAAGGATGCCAAGGCATTCCCGGCGACCATTTCACCGAATGCGAGTGGCACCATGATGAACGCATGGAACGGCGCGGTGACCGTCACGGGCGCGCATCCCTATTTCACGATCACGTACAACAATGTGCCGAAAGATGTCTGCATTTCGCTGATCAGCGGCGCGACCGGTTGGACCCAGATCAGCCAGGGGTCCGGCAGCAGCAATGCGATCACCATTTTCCCGGCTAAGGCGTCGGAGGCATCGACTACTTGCAGCGAGGATAGCAACAACGTGGTCAACTTCCAGGCCTCCTGACACGGTCTGCAACCATGATCAACGTCACCAAAGTCAAGGACCTGGAGTTCTCGGATCTGTATCTGGGCCATCCGAGCCTGGAAGACCGGTTCTCCGACGTGCCGGGCGCGGAAGCCAATCCGCTGCCGGCCGGCCCTCCGCTGCGGGCGGACCTCGACCGCCTGATCAAGGTATGCCGCGACACCCTGGATGCGGCGCCGCTGGTGGCGGAGTTCAAGGTCTGGTACGAAGCCGTGACCTACCGCGTGTCGGTGATGCGAACGCTGGGCGGCACGGTCTTCGTGCTGCGCAAGATCGCCGGTGTCATCCATTCGCTGCCCGAGCTGGGCATCCCGCAGGCATACATCCGTCACCTGATGGCGAAGGATTTGTCCGGTCTGCTCGTGATCTCCGGTCAGCCGAAGTCGGGCAAGACCATGACCGCCTGCGGCCTGGTCAAGGATCGCCTGGCTGCCTATGGCGGCGTGGCAGTCACCGGGGAAGACCCGATCGAGCTGCCGCTGGAAGGCAGTTACGGCCAGGGCATCTGCTTTCAAACCGCCACCTCGCGCGACAAGGGCGGTTTCGCCGATGCGTTCCGGCACCTTGCGCGCTGGGGCGCGCGCATCATCCTGATCGACGAGATCCGCGATCAGGACATGGCGGCGGAAGTGCTACAGGCGAGCGTGAACGGCAACCTGATCATCACCACCATGCTGGCCGATAACATCGTGCAAAGCGTCAGCAAGCTGCATGCGCTGGCCAACGACAGGCTGGCCTCCGGCGGCATGCAGTCCCTGCTGGCCGATGGTCTGGTCGGCGTGCTGCACCAGCAGATCGTGCGCGGTCCGAAGTACAAGCTGGAAACGGATTTTCTGTATCTGAAGGATGCGCCGGTGGCGAAGAACCTCCTGCGCAATGCCCGCTTCGAGATGCTGGAGTCGGAAGTCAAGCAGCAGAAGGCGCAGATGATCAGCGGGAATGCCGCTGCCCGGCGGTTTGCCGAGGGTTGAAAGGAGTATGCCATGTGGAATATCGCGGTACTGACCATCATGATATCGCTCACAGGTTTCTACGCGATGTTCGACAAGGAAAGCCTGGCGGTCGCCGGAAAACCGAAATCGATGCCGATCGCGGAAAACATGGCGCTGTATCGCGAAGCCGTCATCACCTATTTCACCGAGCATCCCGAAGAAACAGGGCCCAGTGTCGATATCGCTACCCTGGTCGCGTCCAGGGCGCTGCCCGGATGGTCGTCGCTGGCGAATGCGCCTCGTTCGTCGATCTGGGCGAACTACCGTGACACCGACGGCATGATCTATATCTACGCAAAGTCCCTGCCGCCGGTGAACATCGTTGCGGACATCGTGGAGCTGGCGCAGAACTCGGTCTTTGCAGGCGTGTACCGTACCGGTGACACCACGCTGTTTTCTCCCGTGAAGGGAGACACGAAGATCAAATTCAAACTGCCGGCCAATTTGCAGATTCCCCATGGCAGCCCGGTCTGGATTGCCATGCGCAGGTGAGAGCCCACTATGAACAAGACCCAACGCGGCATCACCCTCATTGAAACCCTTGGCGCGCTCGTGATCGGGACGCTGATGTTGATCGGCCTGACCGCCATGATCGACCGCTCGCTGGAAGACACGAAGGAACAGCAGGCGGCGCTGTATCAGACGCAGGTGACGGACGCGGCGCGCAAGTACATCAAGGCCGATTACGCGACGCTGCTTGCCAGTGCGCCGGTGAGCGAGACGCCTGCCCCCGCGACCGCTTTTCCGGTCAATACCCAGAAACTGATCGATCACGGGTTCCTGCCGAAGAATTTTTTCCTCAGAAACGTATACGACCAGAACACGTGCGTGCTGGTGCGGCAGCCGAAAGCGGGCGTGCTCGATGCGCTGGTGGTCACGACAGGCGGCCAGCCGATTCCGCAAAAGGACATTCCCGCGGTGGCGGCGAATGCGGGGCAGGGCAGCGGCTATATCAGCCAGGAAAACCATGCACGGGCCAGGGGAGCGTCATGGAACATGGACACCACCGGCTACCGGAATGTCGCCTGCCCGGGAGGTGCCACGTTCGCGCTCAATGGCACGACGGACGGCGGCCATCTCGCATCGCGCATTTTCCACGATGGTAAGGTGTTTGCGGATTTCCTGTATCGCAGTGAGGTAGCCGATAACCCGGACCTCAACACGATGAAGACGCCGGTACGGATGGCGGGCGATGCCGTGGTCACGGAAAACACGGCTTGTACGGCGACAGGAGCGATTGCCTCCAGTCCGGAAGGACTGGTGTTAAGTTGTCAGTCCGGAATGTGGAAGCGGCAAGTGAGCGGATTCTGGAAAGATCCGGTAGCGACCTTTGTGGATTTCAACCTTCTGCCAGTGGCCGGCAACAACCGCGGCGACGTGCGCATGGTGCTGGCGTTGAATCGTGCGTTCACATGGAACGGCGCCCAGTGGGTCGCGCTGGCCGTAGATGAAAACGGCGACCTGAAAGTGACGCGCGATCTGGAAGTCGCTCGCAACGCGAAAATCAAGGCCGACCTTGAGGTGGCGCTGGCGATCAAGGCCGGAGGCAACATCGACTCGGATGCCAATATCACTGCGAAGAAAAAACTGTATGGACATGCGCTCGAGGTGGAGGATTATGGGGACATTGGATCGCTTACCTTGAATGACGAGGTATCCCCTGGAGATCGATGCAATCTCCCGACTTCAGACAATAAACTGCAATGGCCGCATGGAACGATTTTGCGGGACGGCAGCGGCAGAACCATGTATTGCGCCAAGTCGAACTCGCGGTTCAAGTACATGGACGATTGAAGGGGGCCTGAACCGATGCGCCGGACTCTTCTGATCCTGATCGCCTTTCTCGGGCCGTTCTCGAGCCATGCACACGCCTGCTGGGAATCCGCCGCCGCACGCTACGGCGTCAATCCCTACATGCTGTACGCCATCGCGAAGACCGAATCCAGCCTCAACCCGGCCGCCATCAACCGCAACAAGAACGGCTCCTACGACATCGGCCTCATGCAGATCAACAGCAGCTGGTTCGCCACGCTGCGCAAGCATGGCATCGACGAGCAGCAGCTGTACGATCCGTGCACCAGCATCCACGTCGGCGCATGGATCCTCGCGCAGAACATGCGCCGCATGGGCAATTCGTGGGACGCGGTAGGCGCCTACAATTCGAGCAAGCCGGATATCCGCTTGAAGTACGCGTTGAAGGTGTACAGGAATATTCCACCGGCGGTACTGACGGCAAGAGCCGATCAATGAATCCTGATTATGCGCCTTGAATCCCGGCCTGCCGTGTCGGGATGTGAGATGTAGTCCAGGTTGCAGACGGCATGACCCGGTTCGCCATGGGCAGACGAGGAAATAGCATGAACAGCACGCAACGCGGCATTACCCTCATTGAAACCCTTGGCGCGCTCGCGATCGGGACGCTGATGGTGATCGGCCTGACCGCCATGATCGACCGGTCGATGGAAGAGACCAAGGGCCAGCAGGCGGCCATGTATCAGTCACAGGTGACGGAGGCGGCGCGCAGGTACATCGCGACGAATTCCACCGACATCAAGAACGGCACGCCGACGCCGGCGAGCGTCCACGCGATCAGCATCGCGGATTTGAAGAAGGGCGATTTTCTGCCGGCATCCTTCAGCGAAAAGAATGCCTACAACCAGGATACCTGCCTGCTGGTGCGCCAGCCCACCAGCGACAAGTTCGAAGCGCTGGTCGTCGGCTTCGGCGGCGAGCCGATTCCGGAACGGGAAATTCCTGCGGTCGCGGCGGCCGCCGGCAAGGGCGGCGGCTACATCTCGGAAGCATCGCATATGGTGGCGCAAGGCCCGTCTTGGCGCATGAATACCGCTGCGTACATCAGCCAGTGCAAGGTCGGCACCGTGCCGGTGGTACGCAATGTGCTGACCGGCGCGACAAGCGATGCCGGGCATCTTGTATCGAGCATTTTCCAGGACGCGCAGACGACCGGAGATTTCCTCTATCGCAACGAGGTGTCAAATCGTCCCGACCTGAACCGGATGTCCGCGCCGATACACATGGCGCCCGGCACTGCTGCGCAGGCGACGGAGGGGGAAACCGACGATCGCTGCAAGGACGCCAGCCACAACGGCAAGATCGCGGTCGATGCATTCGGCCGCATTCTGAGCTGCCAGGGCGGTGTGTGGAAGGGGTATGCCAACGGATTCTGGAAAGACCCGGTGGACAAATTCGAACTGCTGCCTGACACCGGCAACAGCATTGGCGACGTGCGCCTGGCGAAGGACAAGGGACGGGCCTTTAGCTGGAATGGTTTGAAATGGGTTGGCTTGGCAGTCAACGAAAACGGTGATCTTATTGTTGACAACAAGCTGACGGCCAACTATGTCAGTCTCAACAAGGTGGAGGTGAAGAACGAAGCCTGCGCGCCGGATGGCCTGCTTGCAAGGGATGGTACCGGCATGCTGTTGACGTGCCGTTCCGGGTCGTGGCGAAGCATGCTGGAAACCCGGCTCACCACCCGCGCCTTTGAACAGAACTACTCGTTGACTCCTGCGGATGGCCCGAAGAGGGATTTCGTGATCAGCCTTGCCGCCATGCCGGGTCCCAGGCCCTTGTACCTGACCGGCTATGCACACTGCCGTTCGATGACCAGCGTGCGAACCTTCAGCGGCGTGGAGGTCCGGGATGCGGCAGACGAAGTTCTCTCCTACGCCGGCGGCTGTGCGGTCAACAGCTACGGCTCCAGTGGCGGCCTGCAGACCAAGGGGTACATCTCGTTGCAAAAGATTCCCGAGAATGCCACGCACCTGCGTGTCCTCATGGAGCCTGGAGCCGATGCGCAAGACCACAGTCTGCTCACGATCGTGGTGTTCAACAGCGAATGACGGGCTACATCGGAGCATAGACCATGAGACTTGCGAGGTACGCCGGGAGTCGTGCCACATCAGCAGAACCGACGAGCAGCAGTTGTACGACCCCTGCACCAGCATCCAAGTCGGCGCATGGGTACTCGCGCAGAACATGCGTCGCATGGGAAATTCATGGGAAGCGGTCAGCGCCTGCAATTCGAGCAAGCCCGACCTGCGCCTGAAGCATGCATTGAAGGTGTACCGGAACATTCCACCGGCGGTGCTGGCGGGTACAGCCGATCAATGACGCATGGACGGGTTGATCAGGCTGCCTTCGGCTCGCGCTCGACGCTCGTGAGTTCGAGCCGGTAACCCTGGCTGTAGGCGGTACGGATCACGATGCCGCGCTCCGCGCCCAGCAGAAGCTTCTTGCGCAGCTTGTACACGTGCTGCTCGATGGTGCGCCCCGCGATCTCGCTGTCGGTGCCCCAGATCGCGGTGCCGATGGTCTCGCGCGAGATGTAGACGCCGGGCGAGGAAAAGAACATCCATGCCATGGTGAATTCGCGCGGCGTCAATTCGATCGGCGCACCCTGATACGAAAAGCTGCTGGCGTCCTGATCCAAAACGAAGCCTGCCACCTCGATCGTGCGCCTGACCTGGCGGCGGTCGCAGCGGCGCAGCACGGCATTGATGCGCGCCACCAGCTCGACCGGCTCGAACGGCCGCAGCAGAAAGTCATCCGCCCCCGCGTTGAGCACATGCGCCACCAGCGTGGCGGCCTTCTCGGGCGACAGGATCAGCACCGGCGTGCTGTCGTCGGTGCGGCAGTTGAGCCACGAAAAAATTCCCTCGTTCTCCTCGAACTCGAGGCCGATATCGATCACGACGAAGTCGAAGCTGCGCCGGCGCACCGTACGCAGCAACAGGCTTTCGGACGTGAAGCGATCGCAGGCGAACCCCGCTCGCGCGAGGCTCACCTGGACCTGTTCGAAAACTGCATCGTTGCGTATGTAGCAGGCAATATTCATTGACTTCTGCGCATGGGGTGGCCGCGGCTCGGGAGTGTCCTCGGTATTTCTCGGGTGGCGGTCCGGCAGGGGTGCCGGGAACGCGGAAGCGAGGCGAACCGTCGAAGCGAAATTATTGCCTATGGTAAATGGAATTTGTCGTTTTGAACATTGCGCGATGACGCCTGGCGACAGTGGCGTGCGCTGCGATGCGCACTTCGATTGCATGCGCGGGGAGGGAATGCGATTTTCATTGCCAATTTGCCATGCCTCAGCGTTGCACGGGATTCGCCAGCCTGAAGTGTGCGTGGCGTTGCTCCAGCGTGATTCGTGACGCACCGAGGGAACCCGCTGCGCGTTCCATGCCACTTATTGCCAATCAATGGTGAGGGCAACGTCGCTGCGGCACGGGAAAGCACGAACCGGCAATCAATCGGATGGAGACAGATATTGACGAGGTGGTTTTGTATAGCGGTGAAATCATGTTTCGGGGTGGAGGATGCGACAGCCCGCACCCCGCATGATGTGCCACAAGTTGCGCGCACACCTGATGTGCCACAACCTGTGGCGGCACCTGCTATGCCGCAGCGTGAGGGGCGCTCCAGATCGAGCACATTGGATCGGCTAATGCTAAGTCCCAATGTGAGCAGGATCAGACATTCAACCGTGCAGCCGGAGATCAGCCAGCCGGAGATCAGCCAGCCGGAGATCAGCCAGCCGGAGATCAGCCAGCCGGAGATCAGCCAGCCGGAGATCAGCCAGCCGGAGATCAGCCAGCCGGAGATCAGCCAGCCGGAAATCAGCCAGCCGGAAATCAGCCAGCCGGAAATCAGCCAGCCGGAAATCAGCCAGCCGGAAATCAGTCAGCCGGAAATCAGCCAGCCGGAAATCAGCCAGCCGGAAATCAGTCAGCCGGAAATCAGTCAAGCGGAGATCAGTCAAGCGGAGATCAGCCAAGCGGAGATCAGCCAAGCGGAGATCAGCCAAGCGGAGAAAACGATACAAGGTCTTCCGCGCCCGGTCAGCCCAACGCCCTGCTACGTAGTCAACTTTGTCGAAGCAATATCATACGAGCGCGATGATCCGAATGAAGATCATGCGTCGTCCTCGCATGTGGGATCGATTGCCGAAAATGCGCCGGAGCATGACCACATCCACGATGTCTCGCTGGCGGTCGGCTCTTCTGTCCATTCCGGCATCGATGACGAAGTGTTGTCCATGGCGAGCTCCTCGCAGCTTGAAAGCGCCGAGGAGCATGATGACGCAGTCCCTTTGCCATCTGTGAACCTGGAAGCGAATTTCCCGGGCAACCACGAGTCCATCGAGCCGATCGCGGCCGGAACGGCAGCGATCCCATTGGCCGGCCTGTCATCTGAAGTCTCGCCTTCCTCGGCTTCCCGCCTCGACGACGATCTGCTGGCGCTGCTAACGCGCCCCAATCCGGATTTCCGAAGCAGTCAGGGGGATAGGGAGGCGTTCGCGGCGTTGGTGAAGTCGGGACAAGTGGTGAGAATGCAGATGCAATACCAGTCGCCGGAAGCCGCTGTCCAACTCTACGAGCACATGGTCGCGGAGATGGACAAACTGCGTACCGGGGGCATTCTTCACGGATACGATCGAAGCAGCCACGAGGATATCGGTGCCATTCCCATTGAGGACCTGGTGGCCATACGCGTGCTTGTCACCAGCTCCAACGAATTGAATCAGGCAATCCGCGACAACGACCATGTCACGCTGAAGCGGCTCGGGCCGTTTCTCAAAACCGCAATTTCGGGACTGAATCAGCTGCCGAGGCATGACGATGCCGGCAGAGACCGGGGATGGTGGCCAACGCCCGAATATCGACCACCCTTGCCCCAGATCGTTCGGGAAGCTAACAAGACCGGCAATTGGAGCAAGGGCTGGCATCTTGCCAATTCCCAATGCCTGTCGACGGAGCAAAAAAAGGCTGTGAATGCCTGGTGGGTCGCTGGCTATGACGAGAAGGTCGAGGACGCCAGGGCCCGGGACATTCTGCTTGGGAAGCTGGCATCCTTCAATCAATCCAGTCCCATGAGCGGTTGGTGGAACAGCAGGCAGATATCCGCGCAACGCGGTGCGCGCCTGGGCGCCGAGGCGATCGCGCGGTATGTCCCCGGCCAGGTCGTCATCGAACCCGCCTTTTTCCACACGAGCCTTGGAGAATCAAGCTATAGCGACGAGGACAACTACAACGCCCAGTACGTCATCTACAACATCGAAACGGGAAAGCGCTTGAATCAGCTTTCCTATTATTTCGGATATGCAGATGGCGATGAAGTCGTGTTTCCGCCAAAAACGCGATTCCAGGTGCTCGCGGTCGAAAAGGATGAGGAATCGAGGAGCGCTGACGAGCACGGGAATTACCCGCGAAGCACCATCTACCTGTACGAAATGCCGTGGAAAGAGGGGGAGCAAGACACTGCGCCGCATCCGACCGAGGTTGCGAATGACTCGTCCCGGAACTGATGCGTGCCGGATGCCACTCAATGACATTAAATTTCAATTTCAACGAGGTGACCTGATGACCGCATTGATTCGACTGATACGTCGCGTGGTGATTCGCTGGCAGATCCGCAGCCTGGACGAGCAGGATGCGAGCATTGTCGAAGCACGCAACCATGCGCTGAAACATCTGATGGAGATCCGGCGCGAGCGCAGCATCAAGGAAGTCGAGCTGTGGCTGCATGAAAGCGCGCCTGCGCAAAGGGCTGCCGCATGACATATCGCACGGGACGGCACTCGGCCGGTATGAGGCGCCGGTCGACACATGCATGACATCTGCAAGCTGGACACGCTGTTCGCCGAACTGGGGACGCGTTATGGCATCGCGAATCTGCGGTTGCCGCCGCATGGCGCGGTCGGCCTGCGTCTGAAGGATGGAACGGAGCTGCATCTGGAATATGAGAAAGCGCGCGGCACCTTGTACGCCTATTGCAATGTGCTGCCGATTCCGGGCGATGACGCATCGCGCCTCAAGCTGTTTGCGCACATGCTCGAACTGAACTTTCTGGATAGCGGCATCGACAACGGCGCACTCTCCATGCAGAAGGACATGGCAGTTTGCCATGTGCGTTTCAGGATTGCGGACGTGCCGTTCGATGCTTTCGATCGCGCCTTGCAGAAGCTGCTCACGCGTCGCCTGGACATCGCGAAGCAATTGCGGGCGGGCATGACAAGCGACACGCCGAAAGCGGCCAGAGCCAGTCGCTCAACGTTCACGCTCATGACCGCGTTGCGGCAGGAGAGTTGACATGACGAAGGCGATTTCAGCGAACGTTACGGGCATTGCCGAGATTGCCAAGGCGCGGACGCAAGCATCCGAACCCGACAATCCGCTGTCCGGCGCCACGGAGATACCGGCGCGGCGCGCCAGGAAAACGGTGCGCGATGAGGCTGACCGCATGGCCGCAATCAATCCGCTGGAAGGTGCTTCGCTTATTGAACGCTGATGCAGTCTCGGCAGCGATCCTGATGTTGCGAACGAACGCTGTCGAACTGCGGCCTTCGGTCGTGGGCAGATGGCTGCCTGTTACCGGCGATGCAGGGTGCCGTTCAAGGCGCTTTCCAGCCACAGCATTACTTTCATGCGTTGATTCCGCGATTTCCTGACGAGGGACGAGCGATCGCTTTCACCGGCCATCTTAAGATATCCCACGTCTTGTCGCCGTACCGCGGCGGGCGATCGATCAGTGGGCGCGTCGGTGGTCCTTTTGCTGCGCGCCTTGTCTACTTCGAGCGGGCTGTCCGCTTCCCGAGGAATTGCCGGAATCTCGTCGGTCCGTTCCCGTTCTGCCATGAGTCCGGGTGATCCCGAATGATGGCTTGTCATCACATTCCTGGTGCCGGACATGCGATTGGCGAACCGTCTGAATGCCTGCATCCAGTGCCATGATCCACGCCCGGGGTGATGCAGGGCCTGTTTCTGCGGCGCGGCGACAAATGTATTTGCCTCCGCGTTCTGACGTTCGACCGTCTTTCCGGCTGCGTGCTGATTCTGCACTGTATTGTGCAGGTCGATCAGCTTTACCAGATCGTGCTGTCGTGACGGGTCTGCTCGACCGATTCCGCGGATTGCCATGGGGGTGTTCCTGACTTCGCCTGTGTGGAGGGCGATCGCCGCTGTCATGCGCGATCGACGGGTTCGAAAAATTCTCTGTCCATGAATGGCTTGCGGCGGCGGGAAGTTCCGATTGGCTGACAAAAAATCAAGCCCGCAATCGCTTGCGCGAATGCGGGCCTCCATGATGGCGGGCAGTCAGGTCATGTCATAGCGACTTCTTGATATTTGCCACAATGCGCTTGGCCGTCTCCTGGGCGCCGATATTCAGTCGCCGCCCTAACTCGTCGGGCCGCTCCATGAATGCGTCGTAGGTCGGATACACGAACGCTGGATCCGCACTGACCGACCACGACGCGGTCTTGTCGGTTGCGTGCACGCCGTAATACACCGTTTCGTCATATAGGGATTGCTCGTCCGCGGTGGAAATCAGCGAACCGTAGAGGGAAATGTTCGGAAAGTAGTGCCATTCCTTGCCGCTCACATACAAGCCGATCTCGCTGAAGGAAACGACCAAAAGGGCGTCGGCTTTGTCCTTGACCAACTTGGGATCAATGTAATCAGGATCGTCAGGCGGGCCTTTGATGCCTTCGAGTATGAATGCCTGATATCCCGCAGCATTGAGCGCATCAACGAAGGTTGCTGTCAGGTCTTTGCCAAACGGTATTTTCAAAGGCGCCAGTACATCGGCAAGCAGATTGGTTTTGACGCGACTGTCGATCCTGTTCACCATCCAGCTGCCAGGAACATACCAACCCACCGCACGTCCGGCGATATCAAGGCGCTCAGGATCCTTGATCGGCACCACCGCGATGGTCTTTACTGCCTGTGGCGGCGTCGAGTCGGCCGATGCGTGCCCTGCAAAACCGATCAAGGCCAGAATGGACAGGGTGATCCAGATACGTTGCAAGTGCTTTAGCATGTTTTTTGTTTCCATGAGATTGGACGAATTGGAGATCGGAGTGCGAGCGGGTCTGCCGGACGCGTACTGGTGCCGGATGGCCGCTACGCACAACCCGCCAGTAGTGCGAGGGCGGAGATCAAGACCCCGCGCGACTTCAAGTTGCTCACATGGACTCCCTTATGAATAGAATGATCGGCAGAATCATAGCGTATTGTGTTTTGCTAGGATCGACCGCCATTCGCAAGGCATCATCAATCACAGAACACTCAATTTCCAGATATCAAGCCATGAACACTCAAATCCTCTCCGGCATCCGCGTACTCGAACTCGGCCAACTCATCGCGGGACCGTTCGCGGCCAAGACGCTGGCGGACTTCGGCGCCGAGGTCATCAAGGTGGAGACGCCGGGCGAGGGCGATCCGTTGCGCAAGTGGCGCATGCTGCATAACGGCACCTCGGTGTGGTGGCAGGCGCAGTCGCGTAACAAGCAATCGGTGTGCATCGATCTGCGCAGCGAGGAGGGGCAGCAGCTGGTGCGGCGGCTGGCCGAGTCGGCGGACGTGCTGATCGAGAACTTCCGTCCCGGCACGATGGAAAAATGGGGGATGGGATGGGAGGCGTTGCACGCGGCGAATCCGCGTCTGATCATGCTGCGCGTGTCCGGTTATGGCCAGGACGGACCGAAGCGCGACGAACCGGGCTTTGCGGCGATCGGCGAAGCGATGGCGGGACTGCGCTACATCACGGGCGAGCCGGGGCGTGTGCCGGTGCGCGCCGGGGTGTCGCTCGGTGACACCATTGCCGGCCTGCACGGCGCGCTGGGTGTGATGCTCGCGCTCTACCAGCGCGATGCGCGCGGCGGCACCGGACAGATGATCGACGTCGCGCTGTACGAATCGGTCTTCAACCTGACCGAGAGCCTGCTGCCGGAATACTCTGCGTTCGGCGCGGTGCGCAAACCGGCGGGCGGAGCGTTGCCGGGCATCGCGCCATCCAATGCCTACCGCTGTGCCGACGGCGAGTACGTGCTGGTGTCCGGCAATGGCGATTCCATCTTCAAGCGCCTGATGCATCTGATCGGCCGCATCGACCTGGGCGATGATCCCGATCTGGCCAGAAACGACGGCCGCGCCCGACGTGCGGATGAACTGGATGCCGCGATCGGGGCATGGACCGGTAGTCTGCCGATCGACGCAGTGCTGCAACAGTTGAAGCAGGCGCAAGTTCCTTCAGGGCGCATCTATTCCGCGAAGGACATTGCGGAAGACGAGCATTACCGCGCACGCGGCGTGATCGAGAAAATCTGCAGCGCGGACGGACTGGAAGTGGAGGTGCCGGGAATCATGCCGAAACTGTCGGACACGCCGGGCGCGATCCACAGCCGCGCGCCGGTGCTGGGCGAACATACTGGCAAGGTGCTGGCAGAGGCGGGTCTTGCAGCGGATGAAATTGCCTTGCTCCGAGCGCGGGGTGTCATC
This sequence comes from Noviherbaspirillum cavernae, assembly GCF_003590875.1. Taxonomy (NCBI): domain Bacteria; kingdom Pseudomonadati; phylum Pseudomonadota; class Betaproteobacteria; order Burkholderiales; family Oxalobacteraceae; genus Noviherbaspirillum; species Noviherbaspirillum cavernae. The sequence continues at coordinate 532,748 of NZ_QYUN01000003.1, read as the reverse complement.
GCGTAAGCCCGTGCGGTAGCGGCATCAACCGCTATCGCCGTTCGACTTCCTTCGCATGGCGTGCCAATCTGCAGCCTTGTTCGGCATGCTCAATTCGCCGCTGGACATTTGAACTCACACGCCGGTCCCGTTCTTCCTGCCCAGCTGCCGTCGGGACAGCGCTTCACGTCCATGGTACACACGGTTCTTTCCGCTTCACGCGCTGGCGCGGATGTCTTCGCCTCTCCGGAAGGCGTTGTGCCTGCGCATGCATTCAGCATGGCAAGCATGAAGAAGGCAGACAGGGACATTGTCCGTTGCAGCGTTTTGTTCATGTTGTCCCTTTGATATGACAAAAATGCGTCCCGCTGTCAGTCCTCTGCACGTTCTTTTGGCAACGGTTATATTTCGCACTGTGGTGCCGCGTTGTTCGTGCGCACTGCAAGCAGAACAAGTCATCACGACTTCTCCAGCGTTGCACTGAATCGGCTGCCTCATTCTTCGATGCAACGGATGAAGCGCAACTCGATGAATGACACTCTCTCGATTTCGAAGGTTCCCGCCGGCGATGGCCTGCTGTCGATGCGCGGAACCCGGCAACAGGATTTTTTATTGTGCGTAACGACCAGCCCCTGCCTTTTCCCTCCGAAGCCAATCCGCAATCCACTCTCCGCAAGGCCGATGCAGCCGATAGCGATGCCTTCTCCTGGTATCTGGCCTTTGCGCTGTTTCTGGTCGGGATCAACCTGCGGCCGGCCTTGTCGAGCGTCGCGCCCGTGCTCTCCGCCATCCGCGACACGACCGGCTTGTCCGCAACCGGGGCGGCGCTGCTGACGACGCTGCCGGTGCTGTGCTTCGGTGCGTTCGCGCCGCTCGCGCCGCGTCTCGCCAGTCGCTTCGGCACCGAACGCGTAGTGCTGCACGGCCTCGTGGTGCTGATGGCGGCGATCGGCTTGCGTGTCTTCTTCGGCATCGGCGGCCTGTTCGCCGGTACGCTGTTCGCGGGTGCCAGCATCGGCGTCGTGATGGTGCTGCTGCCTGGCATTCTCAAGCGCGATTTCGCGCGCCAGGTGGGCGGCATGACCGGCGTGTACACCATGGCCCTGTGTCTGGGGGCGGCCCTGGCGGCCGGCCTGACCGTGCCGCTGAAGCAGTTTGCCGGCGACAGCTGGCGCGTCGGATTGGCCTTCTGGCTGGTGCCGGTACTGCTTGCCGCCGTCGTCTGGTGGCCGCAGACGCGCCATGCCGGCGCGCGCAATGCCGCCCGCCGCTATACCGTGCAGGGCTTGCGCCGCGATCCGATCGCGTGGCAGGTCACGGCCTACATGGGACTGCAATCGACGCTCGCGTATTGCGTGTTCGGCTGGCTGCCCACGGTGCTCATCGATCGCGGCCTGACGCCGCTCGCTGCCGGCGGCATGCTGTCGCTGTCGATCGCCATGCAACTGATCACGTCGCTGGCCGGTCCCTGGATCGCCACCCGCGGGCGCGACCAGCGCGCAGCGATTGCCTTGATGATGATCGTCACGCTGATCGGCTTTGCCGGTTGCGCGTTTGCCGATACCTCGTGGATCTGGTTCTGGTCCGTCGTGCTCGGCCTCGGCCAGGGCGGCTGCTTCAGCATCGGCCTCACGCTCATCGTGCTGCGCGCGCCGAACGCCCCAGTCGCGGCATCGCTGTCGGGCATGGCGCAAGGCCTGGGCTACAGTGGTGCGGCGCTCGGGCCGCTGGCGTTCGGCCTGCTGCACGATGTGAGCGGCGACTGGAATTCCGCGGCATTCTTCTTCATCGCGGTGGGCATTGCCGCGCTCTTCGCCGGGCTGGCCGCCGGACGCAATCTCCATGTGAAGGCGACGGTGACCGAGATCGCCTGAGCGGCGCGGAGGCTTCATGTGTCCGGGAATCTGTCTTCGCAGGGATCGGCTTTGCGCGAGCATCACTCTGCAGATAATCGCAGCGATTGTGGTCCGCGCAAACCGGCGCGCCGGCAGGTTTGCCGCACAGGCTGCGCATCGAGACCGGCAGGTTCAGCCGCCGCCACGGCGCGTATAAGCGTCGAAGCGCGCCATGAACGCACTGCGCTGCATCGGGTCGAGATCGATGAATCGGAACGTCACCCGCAGCACCGGCAGCGAGATGGCAGCGATGCGGCGTGGCGAGCACGTCTGCGTACTGATGTCGATGGCACCGTCGCCAAGTGTGATGCGATAGTGCGTGCGGTCGGCTGCAACGGATGTTTCAATTCCCGCATTGCAGGTCGCACCGGGAAGCCAGCGGGCGAACTCCGCCGGAGTGCAGGCCATCTCGCGGGACAGCGTTTCAGGGATGGGTGTCATCCACCTGCGACCGGCGGCCAGATGGCCAGCACGTCGCCGTCATGCATGGTGCGCGCGAATCGATCCGCCGGTTCGACGTAGACGCCGTTCACCAGCACCAGATGGACGAGCCTGGGCGGCAGCTGAAAGCGCGCGACCAGATCGGCGATGGTGGTGTCGCACGCCACATCGAGCGTGACCGCGTTGTGCCTGCGTTCCGCGGGCAGATAATCGGTGAGCGTGGCGAACAGCTTGAGCGTGATTCTCATGCGCCTGCGATTTTCACGTCGAACCGAGCCATGCCTGCCGACGCTGCTTGCTCGCGATGTAGGCTTCCGACAGGCGCAGCGGATCGGCCAGCAAGGCATCCTTCCATGCCCCGAGCGGAACGCGCGATTCGATCAGTCCGCGCAGCACACCGACGTGCTGGGTCAGGCCGATGGCGTTGGCACCGACCAGAACATCCTCGGCGAATTCGAGCCGCACATATCGGAAGCCGTCTTCGTCGGTCAGCTCGGCGCGCTGTCCGCCCGGCACGCCCTGCCACTGGCCGAAGGAGGTAGAGACGAGGCCGAGTGTGTCGAGCACGTTGAGTTGCGTTACGCCGTTTTGCACCGCATGTCTGCCGGCCATGTTCATCCCTGCGCAATAGGCCTGGTCGGCGGCGTTCGGCTGGATCGCCGAGACGATGGTCTTGCCGCTCACGCGGTCGAAAGCCTCGGCGCAATCGCCTGCGGCGTAGATGCCGGACACCGACGTCTGCATCGTCTCGTCGACCAGCACGCCCAGCAGGCATTGGATGCCGCTGTCGGCGAGAAAACCGATGTTCGGCTTGACGCCGGTGGCGGAGATGATGAGGTCGGCATCGATCCGCTGGCCGTTCGACAGCCTGACCCGCAGCGGCGTGTCGCCATCCACCATCTGCTCGATCGCCTCGACCCGCGTCGAGGTATGCACCGTGATGCCCTTGGTTTCGCACCAGCGGCGGATCATGCTGCCCGCGCCTTCGCCCATCATGCGCGGCACCATGCGCTCTTCCATTTCCACCACCGTCAACTGCACGCCGCGCACGGCGAGCGCTTCGAGGATGATGCAGCCGATGAAGCCCGCGCCCATCTGCACCACGCGCGCTCCCGGTTTCGCGCGCTGCATGATGGCGCGCGCATCGGCCAGCGTCCAGCAGTTGTGCACGCCGGGGCTGTCGATGCCGGGTATCGGCGCGCGCGAGGGCGTGGAGCCGGTGGCAATCAGCAGCTTGTCGAAGGCGATTGCCGTGCCGTCTTCCAGCACGACCTGGCGCGCAGTGGTATCGACGCGTGCGGCACGTCCCTGTATCTGCTTGATGTTCAATTGCTCGAAATGGCCATCGCGCTTGCGCAGATGCGTGCCCTGTTCGCCGATGTTGCCGTGCAAGAGATACGGAATCGCCATGCGCGAGTACGGCACTTCCGGTTCGTCGCCGAGCAAAACGATGGTGTCGTCGGGCGCATGCTTGCGGATGGTTTCGGCGGCGATGACACCGGCCGGACCGTTGCCGATGATGACGTGTTGCATGAGAGTCCTCGGTGGCTGGTTGATTTCACATGGCTGAGTCGGCGTCGCTCGGATGCCGTTGCCGGCTTCCGCATGCGCAATGCATGCGGAACCGCCATGCCCATTCCGCCGCGCAGGACTATAAATGCAGCCGGACGCGCGTTTCCTCCGTCAACTGCCCGTCGCTGGTCCAGCCGCGCGCCGCGTAATACTCCGGCAGCATCTTGTCGAGTCCATTGACCAGACCGGTGGCGGGACCGACTTTTGCCGGCTCTGTCAGCAGGCGCGGCGGCAGCGTGTCGTCCTTGCTGGTGAAGCCGGCGCGGTTATTGAAGTCGCGCTCCATGTTCCAGATGCGCTCGCCGATGGTCGCCAGATTCTCCATGGTGTAGGACTCGTCGCACGCGGCGTGCAGTTGCGGCTGCACGTCCGCCAGCGTCCACGCAAAGCTGGTGAAGATGCATATGCCTGCCGAGTCGAACACGGCGGTCGCATCCTGAAATGCCTTGACCAGTTCCGGCTTGCCCTCGGTGACGAGCGGATCGGTCTTGACCGGAATGCCGAGCACCTCGGAGGCGACGGTGTAGCCGCGCAGATGGCAGGCGCCGCGATTGGAGGTGGCGTAGGCCAGCCCCATGCCCTGGATGCCGCGCGAGTCATAGGCGGGGAACTCCTGCCCCTTCACGCTCATCGACAGTTCGGGATGGCCGTATTTTTCGGTCAGGCGCTTCGAACCCAGGCCGATCTCCTTGCCGAAGCCTTCGCCCCTGGCCGTGATTTCCGCGAAATAGGTGAGCGCCCTGGCATTGCCGAAATTCGCCTCGATACCGACCTGTTCCTTCGTCAGCACGCCCATCTCGTACAACTCCATCACCGCGCCGACCGTTGCGCCGAACGAGATCGGGTCCATGCCGTCTTCGTTGCAGAGGAAGTTGGCGTACGTCAGCGCCTCCAGATCGTTGACGCCATTGGCCGAGCCGAGTGCCCATGCGGCTTCGTATTCGAGCCCGCCGGATGCGCCCCAGTACTCGGGCCGGTTCTGCACCGTGTAATGCGTCTCGTCGATCTTCGAGATGCGGCCGCAGGCGATGGTGCAGCCGAAGCAGGCCTGATTGGCGACGAGATTCTTCTTGCCGTCGGTCTTGCGCGGTTCGTGCATCGCTTCGGCGGAAATGTCCTTCGCGCCCTCGAACTGCACGTCGCGGTGATTGCGTGTCGGCATCGCGCCAATTTCGTTGATCACATTCATCAGCACCTGCGTGCCGTAGGTCGGCAAGCCCTGGCCGGTGACCGCGTTGTCCGCCAGCACCTTCTTGGCGGCAGCGGCGGCTGCGAAGAAAGCCTTTGGATCGCGGATGTTGCCGACACCCAGCGTGCCGCGCACCGCAATGGCCTTCAGGTTCTTGCTGCCCATGACGGTACCGACGCCGGAGCGCCCGGCGGCGCGATGCAGATCGTTCACCACCGCCGCGTACAGGCAGCCGGTCTCGCCCGCACGTCCGATCGATGACACGCGAATTTGCGGGTCCTGATGGCGTGCCTTGATGGCCGGTTCTGTCTCCCACACCGATTTGCCCCACAGCCAGGCGGCGCCGAGCAGTTCCGCCTTGTCATCGACGATGTTGAGATACACCGGCGTTGGCGACTTGCCTTCGAAAATGATCATGTCCCAGCCGGCCATCTTCAGCTCCGCGCCGAAATAGCCGCCGGAATTCGAGCAGGCGATCGCGCCGGTCAGTGCGCCCTTGGTGATGACGGAATAGCGTCCGCCGGTCGAGGCCATCGTTCCCGTCAAGGGGCCGGTGGCCCAGATGATCTTGTTCTCCGCCGCGAGCGGATCGACGTGCGGATCGACTTCCTCCACGAAATATTTTGTCGCGAGGCCGCGCTGGCCGATATAGTCGCGCGCCCACTCCATGTTCAGGTCTTCGGTCTTGCAGCTACCTGCGGTCAGATCGACGCGCAGGATTTTTCCGGTCCATGCCATGTCGGTTCTCCTCTGGGCTAGGCGCTTGCCTGGTTGCCGAGCTTGTTGGCCCACTGGCGCATCTTGTCGAGCCCGGTCCAGTCGGCATCCACATAGGTGATCGCGCCGGTCGGGCAAGCCGAGGCGCATGCTGGTCCGGTCACGTTGTCGAAGCACAAGTCACATTTCTGCACCTTGCCGGTGGACTGCACATAGTTGACCGTGCCGAACGGACAGGCGATGGTGCATACCTTGCAGCCGACGCAGATGTCTTCCGCGACGATCTTCGCGCCGGACACCGCATCGATCCGGATTGCATCGACCGGGCAGGCGTGCAGGCACCATGCCTCGTCGCACTGGGTGCAGGTATAGGGAACTTTCTTTCCTGTGAGATGGAATTCAAAAACCTTGATGCGGGATTTGGCGGGGTTGAACATGCCGTAATTCTCGTAACTGCATGCCATCTCGCATTGCATGCAGCCGGTGCACTTGTCGGCATTGATGTGCAGGGATTTTTGCATTCGTCGTCTCCTTTTTCGGCGCGTCGGACGTACGGAACATCGTGTTGTTGTGAAGCGGTGCGTGCTGTGGATACGCTGGCAGCTGCCTTGGCGGCAGTCACGCAAACGATTATGGGTGTGGCGATAACACATCTGGCTTGCTTGTCGCCAGAACATGATCTGCATCAATGCGCAACTGCAACAGAATCCAGTTGAATTATTGCCAATTGGTTAAATGGCAATAAATTACGATTAGAATGTCCGGCTGGAAAAACTAAGCAACTAAGCAGCAGAACCATGTCCCGAGAAGAAAGACTGAGTTTCAGCAGCCGTTTGCAGCAGGCGCTGCAAAATGGCCACTATTCCCCTGATAGTCCGACCCAGCTGGCCCGCGAATTCAACATGCGTTTCGCGGGGCGGCCCATTTCGGTCCATGCCGCGCGCAAGTGGCTGGTCGGTGAAGCGATCCCGACCCAGGAGAAGCTGCGCGCCCTCGCGCAATGGTTCGGCGTTTCCGCCGAATGGCTGCGCTTCGGCGCAAATGGCGTTTCGGCGCCTGCGGGAAGCGGCGCATCCACCGGCACATCCACCGGCGTGCGCGTGCAGCCGCGCGATGTCGCGACGATCGAGATCCTGCGCCGCCTTGACGACCGGCACCGCCACATTGCGGACACCGTGATCCGCCTGCTGGCCGATGCCAGTCTGCGGTAGAAAAAACTGCCGTGTCACGCGCGAATCGCTTCAGTTTCGCGTGCGACACGGCACAATGGATCGCCTGGTGATTTACGCTTGACCGCTAACGCGGCCGCGTGTGAGCGTGTCCTGAAACTGCTCCCATTCCTCGCTGGTCGTGGCCTGTACTTTCGCGAGTGGTCTCGGTTGCGCGGTGATGGCAGAGACTGCCGGCGAGGCAATCTTCTGCGCGCGTGATCTGTTCAGCGGGCGCACCGGAGGAACGCGGCGTTCCCCGGCAACCGGTGCGGGTGCGTTCCGGTACGTGGCGTCGAGCTTGAATACGCCGACCGCCTGCGCCAGCTGACCGGCCTGATGCTGCATTGCTTCCGACGCGGCAGCGGCTTGTTCGACCAGTGACGCATTCTGCTGCGTGGTCCGATCCATCTGGATGATCGCCTGATTGACCTGCTCGATGCCGGCAGTCTGCTCCGCGCTGGCGGCAGTGATCTCGGCCATGATGTCGGTCACGCGTTTGACGCTTTCCACCACTTCCTGCATCGTCACGCCGGCCTGGTCGACCAGCTTCGCGCCGTCATCGACCTTCTCGACCGAATTGCCGATCAGTTCCTTGATTTCCTTCGCTGCCGCCGCAGAGCGATGTGCGAGGTTGCGCACCTCGCTTGCGACCACTGCAAAACCGCGCCCCTGTTCGCCGGCGCGCGCGGCTTCGACGGCCGCGTTCAAGGCAAGAATGTTGGTCTGGAACGCGATGCCGTCAATGACGCCGATGATGTCGACGATGCGTTTCGACGACGCGTTGATGGATGCCATCGTGTCCACCACTTGCGACACGACGTTGCCGCCCCTGGCCGCCACTTCGGAGGCCGACACGGCAAGTGCGTTTGCCTGCCGCGCATTGTCCGCATTCTGTTTTACCGTCGACGTCAGTTCCTCCATCGACGAAGCGGTTTCCTCCAGCGAGCCGGCCTGCTCTTCGGTACGCGAGGACAGGTCCTGATTGCCTGCCGCAATCTGGCTCGATGCGGTGGCAATTGTGTCCGTGCCGCTGCGTACCTTGGCAACGATGTTGACGAGGCTCTCCCGCATGTCCTTCATTGCAAACAGCAGGCTGGTGCGGTCGTCGCTCCTGGTTTCGATGGGCACGGACAGGTCGCCGTGCGCGATGCGGTTCGCCACCTCGGCCGCATAGTCCGGTTCGCCACCCAGCTTGCCGGTCAGGTTGCGCGTGATCAGCACGCCGAGCACCACGCTCATCAACAAACCGCAGGCAACCAGCACCGTCATCAAGGTCCGGCTCGATTGATAGAGTGCGGTGGCATCTTCGGCGGCCGCGTGCGCCTCCTGTTCCTTTTGCCTGGACAATTCCGCCAACTCGTGGTCGAGGATATCGGCGAAGCCGCGTGTCTCCGACATGGCCTTCGACAGTTCCGCACTGCGCTGCTGCAACTGTTCGGACGCGCCAAGCGCATAGGTCTTTTGCGTCGATTGCTGATAGTCGTTCCACGTCCTGGAAAAGCCGGCCAGCAATTCCTTCGCGCGCTCGCCGGCGAACAACGGTTTGGCCTTTGCCATATTGCTTTGCACGGCTTCGGCGTATTTTTGTGTCAGCTCCTTCTGTTTCTCGCGTTCTTCGGTACTGGTTGCGAGCAGATAGTTTCCGCGCGCACGACCGAGATAGATCAGGTTGATGTTGGCTTCCTTGATGTAGGAAAGCCCGAGCAATTCGTTCGCGTACAACTCGTCGTTGCGGTCGTTGATTCTGTGCATGTTGAAAATGCCGATCGCGGCGACAATCGCCCCGAACAACGCCACCAGTACAAAGGCGGCGATCAATCTGGTTCCCGTTGACATGGACTTGAACATGTTTGCTTTCCCCATTATTAGATAAAGCGTCCCATGCGCGGGAACCGTGATCCGCCGCGCCGCGAAAAAAGGATTGAATCGCGAGATTCAAGACTGCGTGTGTACTCGCGCCGCTCGCAAGGCCAGAGGCATTGGTCAAGCGCTCTTGATGCTGGCATATACATGCAGCCGCGTGAAACAACGACAGCACGTGCGGACCGCCATATCTGCGACAGCCGGCGATGCCGGCGAATCCTGGTGACTGCCAATGGAAAAATGACATGCGTCTGATGCGGGTTCGCGCCGCCGGAACCGCATCGCCATTCGCATGCCGTTCCCTCAGAGCGAACCACTGGAACGGTAATCGTGTTGCTGAAACCGGATGCCTTGCAGCAGGCAGTCCGCTTGAAAACGGGCGGCGTTTTCACACCCCGCCTGTCCTGTCAAAAATCGGCGGCGCCCAGCTTGATCGGCCGCGGAAAGCCGTTGAGGAATTTGTGGCGTGCTACCGCGTCAATGATGTTTTGATTTTCCTTGTACGCGGCGATCGCGTCACTGCGCTTTTTCGGAGTCCTGAAGTGAGCGGCCAGTGCTTCGGTCGATATGAAGGCCAGAAACTCGTCCTTCTCGATCTCGATCGAAAACCACAAGCCGTCCCGTGCGCCGTCGTTTGTATAGGTGGTTGTCATGTCTCCCTCCCGGCATTTTGTGTGTGCGGAAATTAGACCCTTCGGCAACCGTCGGTGCAATCCCATATATATGGCAGGGAGCCTGGCCGTTGCCTGCACGGTACCGCATCACTTCAATTTGTCAGGCGTACTTCTCTTATGCGCAAGCGAATTTCAAGATGACCATAGGCAGTATTTGCAAAATTGCAATGAAAGTGAAGTACCCGAATTCAATCCTGGCGGATTCGCAACGAAAGTGTCGCGTCACGTTAACACCGACAGGGTCACGAGCCGATCATTCGTTGTCTGGCTGCGACACAGGCGACGGCCATGCATGGCGCATGTCCCTGCGTTCATCCTTGTGACGATAGAAGCGCGCCCAGATGTTGATACAGCGAGATATATCACTTCTCGTGATGTCGTCCATGCGACCGGCTCTCCGGTCAGCTGCTGGCGACTCGGGTGGAATGCGTTTGAATGCCTGCTGCGCGCCGAACGACGCTGATGGCAAGACTGGATGTTTTTCCATGACGACCTCTGCATGTCGATCCGACATGTCGTGTCGAGTTTGACCATGGGATGCGGAACAAGTGCGCGGATTGGTGTGCTGATTCGTTCATGCCTGTGCACGATTTCGACGAGCTGTTTTCAGTGCGAAGCAGCACGAAACACTCGACGCGGCAAGCGCGATTTGCATTCAAAAAACGATGTTGCAAATGCAAAATTATTCTAAAAACTCTTCCCCTCTCCGCGCCACATATAGCCGTTACTGCTGAACAAGTTCGAACCGCTGCATTTGCGGATCGAAGAGGCTGGTGCGTGACACATCGCTTCTTTGCCGAATCGGTGAAGGGCTCAATCAATTATTGTTAAGGAGAATTTGCTCATGTTTAGAGCCATGAAAGATCTTGTGACCAGTTGTGTTCCATGCTTGCCGACGACGAATCAAGAACCACATGTGGTCGTTGCATCGCCGTCGCCTCGTGTCGTGGTTGCTGCACCTCCGACGTCGGCTGCACTTCCGGCACTGCATTCTTCTGGAAGTACGGCGCGTCGCGCATTGATGGAGGCGTATGTGCCGACCCGACGCGGTTCGTCGGCCTCGCTGGCGGCAGTGCCAGGCGAGGCACTCGCGGTGGCGTCTCCTGGACGGCGAGCATCACTGTCGGGGATCAATCAGAACATCTCGGTTGCGGAACTGAAGGCGCAGTTCCCGCTGACGCCTGTGCAGGAGTTGAAGCGTACGCTCAGAAAATCCGAACTCTTTCGAGGCATGACGAAATCGGCGACGACAGATGAGGCCCTTGCTGCCATCGTCCGTAATGGAAAGGGTGCCATGCCGATGTTCTGGGGCTTTCAGGATGCCGCGCAAATTTCGGACAGCGGAGTCAACAGCATGAAGGCATTCAAGGCGCTCGGCGAAACGACCGGGATCATCGAGCCGGTCCTGATCCTGGCCGATCTGCATGCTGAGCACAATCAGATCCCTGCAGACATGGCCAAAACGTACTATGCAGCTGCCAGGGAAAAGGCGGATGAGCTGAAGATCAAGACAGTCACATTGAGCGAAATTTACGCAAAGCTTGGGGTCACGACCGATGACATTGCAGACCTTGGAAAAACGCTGATTCAAGGTCCGAAGGGCGACGCACCTGACATTCCTAGGCTGGATGGCGACTACATGGGCAAGTTGAAGCAACAGGCCAAAAGCCTTTGCAATCGATATCCGGATGTCTTCAAATCTGTCCTTGAGGGCAAGAAGACGAACAAGGAAAAGGATGCTTTCTTCAGCGAGAAAGGTTTGCACTACGCTCAATATCGTGCCGGCGAGGAAGAAATTTTGCGACGCTTGCCGGAATTCTTTGGACACGAGGGCGTGTTGCCGACGCATGTGGGCGATCCCGCATCGTCCGAGAAGATTGGCGTGAAAGGCCTGTTCATCAAGGCCATGGATAAGGACAACAAGGTCACGATCAATATTCCGTGGGGGCATGAAGAAGCAAAACCGAAGACGACTGCGAAAGAACATGCAGCATCCGGCTCAAGTGCGCCTGTGAAGAAGACAAAGCCGCTGAACGCGAAGCAACTAGCCACAAAGGCGGCAAAAGAGGAGCGGGCAAGGTTGGCCAGGGAGCAACACGAAGCCCGTTTGCAAGCGCAAGATCAGCCTGACGCTTCAATCGAGACCGCATAGAGCGCTTACGGGCAAACACGGGGCAACAATAGTCCTGCCGCGATACGCCGCCGACCGCGCCTGGTCGGCGGCTTTTTACGCTCAAATTCGGCGAGGAAGGTTCCATCGTCGGCATCCTGTGCGATGGCGGCGAGCGCTATCTGCACCGTTATTACAAGCGCGACTGCTTGCGCGCGAACGGCATTGATATCGATGCCGTCATGGCGCGGATCAAGGCGTTTGCGTCCGAAGGCGGGCAGCAGTGGGCGCTTGCCATTGGCAGGCGACAGGCCTGACGGTTCGTGCGTGTGGCGGATGCGATCGAGATTCTTCGCTGCGCTCGGAATGACAATCAACTGCGTGCCGTAATCACGAAATATGCCTGCGATTGGCTCAGGCTGCAGTTGGCCGCATGAGCCGCACCCGCTATGCCGTCGCCTTCAGCGCGACGCCGCCGGCGAGATTCCACGCCTTGGCATAACCCAGCCGTCGCAGGGATGTGGCGGCGGCCATGCCGCGATTGCCGCTGCGGCAGAAGAAGACCAGCGGACGCTGTTCGCTGCCGCCCAGCCATTGGCCGACCCCTTCCGCAAAGCGGCTCAAGGGGATGTTGAGAATGCGGGTATCGACCACGGGCAGATCGGAGAAGCTGTGTTCGCAGGCTTCGCGCACATCGACCAGCAGCGCATCCGGTTGTTCGCGCAGAAAGCCGCGCAGGGCGTCCGGTGCGATGTTGATGCTGCTGCGGCGGTCGGGGGGTGCGTCATGGATCGGCTCGTTCGACTGTTCGCTGCCGGCATCGGTCTTGTCGGTGATCAAGGTGTCGCCGGACTGCGGCGTTCGAGCATGCGGCGAGTGGGCGTCGCGCTCGGCGGCGAGGGTGGTGACGAAACGGTTGTGGACATCATGCGCGGGACAGAGCAGGCTGTCGTCGCCGATGGTGGCGGTCAGCTTGTGCAATGCGGCGTGCACAGCGCCTGCACGCTCCGGTGCGCCGTGCAGGATCGCATCGCCGGTAAAGGCGTAACGCACTGCATCGGCCGGTAGCCTTTCGTCTGCATCGGGCGTACCCGCCAGGTAGGCAAGGCTGTCCGCCGCGTGACCGGGCAGCGTCGTGCGGGCCAGCACAATGCCGCCCAGCGTCAGCGCCTCGGCCCGCTCGCCGTCCGCGAGCGTTACCGTGCGATGTCCTGCGGGCCAGCCGAACGCATCAACGTTGCCTGCGGCCATGCAATCGGCCAATGTCGCGGCAAGGGCGGCGCGGGCCGATTCATGCGGCGCATGAGCGCGGGTATCGAGTATGGCCAGCACGCGATGGTTCTGGCAGCGCACATAGGCTTCCAGACGCGCCGATAGCTGCGGCACGGGATCGATGATCACGCAGCTGCGGCTGGCCGCATCGGCCAGCAACCAGGTGCAGGCCTGGTCGGCGACGAGTTGCGTGAGACCGTGTTGCGGCGCTGTGTCTGCATTGGCGGATGGCAGCCGGCAGCTGCGCCGCAGGGCTGCACCGCAGGCTCTGATTCTTTCGCAGGCGGCGGCGATGTCGTGCAAGGTCGCGGCCGGACCGAAGGATAGCCGTATGGCCGAGGCGGCACGCGCGGCGGGAATGCCCATCGCCAGCAGCACGTGGCTGGGCGATGCCTTGCTCGAATTGCAGGCCGAGCCGGTGCCGACGCGCACGCCGGCGGCGTCGAACAGATCCAGCAATTCCTTGGCAGTAAATCCCGGCACGGAAAAGTTCAATGTCGTCGGCACGGCGAGGTCGAGCGGCGTATTGAACGCCAGCTCCGGCAGTGCGTCGCGCAATGCCGCGATCAACTGTTCGCGGAAGGCATGCAGCGCCGCATGTTCGCGAAACGCGTCGCGCTGTTCCAGCGCCTCCAGCACCGCGCCCAGCGCGGCGATGCCGCTCATGTTTTCGGTGCCGGAACGCAATCCGGATTCCTGACCGCCGCCAGCCAGAAGGGGCGTGTACGGCGCGCCGTTGCGCAGGTACAGCAGGCCGATGCCTTTGGGTGCATACAGCTTGTGGCCGGAGAATGCGGCATAGTCGATGCGGGTGTGCGCCAGGTTCAGCGCGAGCTTGCCCAAAGCCTGCACGCCGTCCACCAGCCACAGCGGCTTGACGGCGCAGGCGGCGAGCGCGTCTTCGATGCCGCGCAGATCGGAGATGACGCCGGTTTCGTTGTTGGCGGCCATGGTGCAGACCAGGCTCGCGTGCGGCGCATGCGTGCGCAGGAAGGCCAGGTCGTGACGGCCGTTCGCGTCCACCGGGATTGCCTCGATCCGGCAACCGAGTCCCAGCACGCTGTTCCAGTGCGCGAGACTGGCCGGTACCGCCTTGTGTTCGGTCGCGCCGTACAGCAGCAGGCGTCCGGCATGCTCGCCGCGCTCGCGGAGGTCGCACAGTGCGGACAGCACGGCGGTCTGGATGGCTTCCGTCGCGCCGCTGGTGAACAGCACGCGGCCATGCTCCGCACCCAGCACGCGCGTTGCCCGGTCGCGCACGTCTTGCAGCAAGGCATTGGCGCGCAGGCCGGTGCCGTGCGTGCTGCTCGGATTGCCGAAGCCTTCACGCATCACGCGGCTTGCGGCTTCAATTGCCTGCGGCAGCACGGGCGTGGTGGCATTGGCATCGAGGTAGATTTCGTCGAGGTGTGCGTTCATGGCAGTGGATGCGGATGGTTCGGTATGGGAAAGATAACATCAGGGACAAGCTCGCCGGCGCATCGATGAATGTCCCGGCGAGAATGAATGCATCAACGGGCGATCGCCGGCTTCTCGCGCACGTCGCCCTTGTTGTTGATCTGCATGGTTTTCCCTGTGAATGACTGAATGAAGTGCAGTCATCGTAGCGGACGGAGATTTTTTTGAGAACGAATATATTCAGAAGAATATATTTGTTTTCTTGATATGCGAAGTCACGGGAGTCCATTGCACGTGCATGGCGTGCTATCTGACGGCGATCTAAATCCGGAAGGTGAATGACAACGGTGCAAACGATTCGTCACCCCGACGAAAGCCGGGATGACGGCATTGCTCGCTCGATGGCTGGATTCCCGATTGCGTCGGATGCCAATGTGGCGCACAGTTTTCTCGCCGCGCAGCATTCGGCACAGGACGATTTTCAGACGGCACTGTCCGTCTTGAAGGAAAGCCTGGCATGGCGCAAGCACGGCTCCCTGACGCGCGGTTCATTAACGTGCGCACGCATTCGGCAAGCAATCGGATGGTCTCGACTTGTCGTGCAAGCAACGACCTCCACGACCCGAATCCCTTCCATGAGAAATTCAAGTTTTCCGTCGCGCTGACGATAAGGTATTACATCCCCTTGCGCCGTAACAGGCAGCTTTACAAGGACACGAAGTGGCTTATCTGGTTGGTGCTTACGACAGCAGGCTTGTCATACTTTCCATCGCTGTTGCGATTCTTGCATCGTATGCGGCACTCAATCTCGCCGGACGCGTTGTCTCGTCACAGGGTCGGACGTCCTGCGTCTGGCTGATCGGCGGCGCAGGCGCCATGGGTGCCGGCATCTGGTCCATGCATTTCATCGGCATGCTCGCCTTCCGCCTGCCGATCCGGATCGGTTATGACCTTGTTGTCACCTTGCTGTCGCTCGTGATCGCCGTCGCGGTATCGGCGTTCGCGCTGTATCTGGTGAGCCGGCCCAGGGTCGGTTGGAGGCGGCTTTGCATCGGCGGCGTCGCGATGGGTCTGGGCATCGCGGCGATGCATTACACGGGGATGTACGCGATGCGGATGTCCCCGCCCATCAGCTACGAACCTGCATTGTTCGCGGCGTCGATCGCGATTGCGATCGCGGCATCCATTGCCGCGCTGTGGATCACGTCCACGCTGCGGGATGACAGCTCGTCGATGGCGCAGACGAAGAAGCTGGCCAGCGCCGTCGTGATGGGCATGGCGATCATCGCCATGCACTACACCGGCATGGCCGCCGCCAATTTTGCGGGCGACAGCGTCTGTCTTGCGCGCGGCGGAGTGGACAGCCACTGGCTGGCGATCACCATCGCACTTGCGTCGATCGGCATCCTGGGCGTCACGCTGCTGCTGTCGGTGGTCGATTCGCGCCTGGCGTCGAAGACTGCGCGGCTGGTGCAGTCGCTGCGCGACGCCAACAGCAAGCTGCAGCATCTGTCGCTGCACGACAGTCTGACCGGGTTGCCGAACCGCGCCCTGCTGGAAGACCGCATCAATCACGCGATCGCATCGGCGCAGCGCTCGGGCAGGCTGGTGGCGGTGATGTTTCTCGACCTCGACCGCTTCAAGACGATCAATGACTCGCAGGGCCACCACTACGGCGACAAGCTGTTGCAGGCGATGGCGGCCCGGCTGACGGCGACGGTGCGCCAGCTCGATACCGTGGCCCGCATCGGCGGCGACGAGTTCGTCGTGCTGCTGGAAGAAATCGGCGACCCGCAAGTGGCGGCGCACGTCGCGCAGAAAATCCTCGCGGCGCTGTCGGATCCGTTCTCCATCGAGCATCAGGAACAGCACATCTCGTCGAGCATCGGCATCAGTGTCTATCCCAATGACGGGGAGAGTCTGCGCGCGCTGATGGTCAATGCGGACGGGGCGATGTACCACGCCAAGAAAATGGGGCGCGGCAATTACCAGTTCTTCACATCCGAAATGAACACCGCGGCGCGTACGCGGCTGGCACTGGAAAAGAACCTGCGCAGCGCGATCGAGCGCAACGAGTTCATGCTGCATTACCAGCCCAAGGTGGATATTCGCACCGGCGCGATGGTGGCGGTGGAAGCGCTGGTGCGCTGGAACGATCCGCAGAAGGGCCTGATCTCGCCGGCCGAGTTCATCCCGCTGGCGGAAGAGCTGGGATTGATCATCCCGCTGGGCGCGTGGGTGCTGATGACGGCCTGCCAGCAGAACCGGCAGTGGCAGGATGCGGGGCTGCCGCCGCTGCGCGTTGCGGTGAACCTGTCGGCAGTGCAGTTCAGGCAACGGCATCTGGTGGAATTCATCACCCAGGTGCTGGACGATGCCGGCCTTGACGCCGCATCGCTCGAACTGGAGGTCACCGAGAGCATCCTGATGCAGGATGCCGAGGAGGCCGCGCTCATCCTCGCGAATCTGCACGCCATGGGCATCCACATCTCCATCGACGATTTCGGCACGGGCTATTCCAGTCTCGCCTACCTGAAGCGCTTCCCGCTCGACACGCTCAAGATCGACCGCTCGTTCGTGCGTGACATCAGCTCCGACCCGGACGATGCCGCCATCGTCAGATCGGTGGTCGCGCTCGCGCACAGCCTGCGGCTGAAGGTGCTGGCCGAAGGTGTCGAGACGGAGGAGCAGCTGGCATTCCTGCGCGCGCTCGGCTGCGACGAGTATCAGGGGTATTTCTGGAGCAAACCTGTGCCGGCAGCGGAGCTGGAAGCGATGCTGCGCACGCGGGCTGCGCACCCCGCACTCCCCGCGCAATCCGCTGCGGATACGGCAAGCGCGTAGGCGCTGTTCTTTCTGCCTGCGTCAGGCGTACGCACTCACCACCGGCGCAACGCCATTCTCCACGTCGGCAAGCGCTTGCCGGATGATCTCGACCGCGTACAGGCTCTGGGTGATTTCGTAGTGGTTGCTTTCCACGTCGATCAGCCGGATGTCCTGGCGCTGCCGCATCGAGTCGAATGTGACCACGCCGTCGTTGGGCGTGACCATCAGCGGCGACTGCCCCTTCAGGCTGACCATGTTGATCCACGGATGACGGATGGTGAATTTTTTCGCGTCCATGATGGGCGCGCTCTTGGGCTGGATGTCGCGGATCAGCTGGTTGAAGGGCAGGATGTATTTGACGATTTCCGCCGCTTCGCTGCCGCCGTAGGGCGTGCTCATGGTGACCGCGCCCAGCACGCGATCCGGGATCGCGTTGGCGAGATGCAGCGCATAGATGCCGCCGAGCGAATGCGCGATGAAGAAGATGTCCCTCACACCGTCCAGCCGTACGAGCATGTCCTGAAAATTGTTGTAGAAACCGTTCGTGCTGTCGTACTCGAGCACGATCTCGGGGAAGCGCGTGATTTGCGAGCGGATGAAGTTGAAACTCTCCGCCGTTTGGCCGTTGCCGTGGATATAGACGATATGCATCAAGATCCTCCTGTCAGCGTCAAAAAAAAAGCCCGCGGTTGAAGGCGGGCTTGAATCCAATCTCAGGAGAGACTTGGAGGAGACAAATGAATTGTATGCGGCGACGCAGCATCTGGCCAATTTTCATTTTCTATAGCTGCTATCACCTGGATGAATAATGCGTTTCCGTGATGCAGGTAATTTTTTCACTCATCATGCTGGAGCGAGTGTTTTCCGCGATTGTCACCATCGGCGCAATGCCTTTATTGGCGCGGGTTTCAGCCTTCCATTTCGAGCCGGCGGCGAATGCGGCTGCCGTGCAAGCTAGTGCCATTCCGGCATGGAGAGGCATGTAAAAACGACACGGCGCACACCATTTTGCAGCGCAATATCATATTGCCGCGTTGACAGAAGTGTGGTTTTTCCAGAACAGTGACTTGCCGAAAACGTACTCCATGGCTGTCGCTAGCGCCAGCAGCGTGGAGCCGACCGCGAGGATGTGCGTGGGCGACAGCCTGGTCGCGAGCGCCCAGAACATCAGCAGCGAAATCATGCGCAGGCCCCACAGCACGAATTCGCGCGCGAAGATGCGGTCCGACAGGCTGCCCTGGATATCCAGCGTGCGCTGGTTGAGCACCTGTTCGCTGGCGGCGAGGAACGGACCGCCGGCCGATTTCAGCACCGTATAACCGATGTACAGCGCCGGTATCCATGCGCTCGCGCCCAGCAGGACGAAGGCAATGCCGACCACCAGGCACGAGCCGCCCAGCCAGTGCACGCGGTTCTGCACGCCCCGGTTCTTGCGCGTGAAATAAAGAGCAACGCCGCCGGCCAGACCGGCCACCGTCGCCACCCAGCCGAAATGGCTGGCCGAGTTCAGCGCCTTCACCGCCCCGGCGGACGCCAGCGCCTGGCTGATGCCGAACAGGCCGGATTCGAGAAAGAAGAGCGGCAGGCAGGCGATGAATTCCGGCTGCCGGATCACCGACAATGGATCCCTGATCGATACCGGCGGCGTCTCCGGTATCCGGTTCCCCAGCAACGCGCCGCCCGCGAGGCAGATCGCGCCATACAGCAGGTAGACATAGCGGCTTTGCTCCGCCGTGCCGGCGAGCAGGAGCGTCGCCACCAGCGTGGTCACGATGCCGAACACCACGGTCAGCGCGCCCGAATGCGCCGCGTAGCCGTCGCGTTCGGCGTCGGCCAGCAGCGACATCTCGAGCCAGTGGCGCGCACTCCAGCTCAGGCCCACAAAGGAGCCGTAGGCCAGCGCCATCACCGCGATCGAGCCGTCGCCGCACAGGATCAACAGACCCGGTACGAGAAAGCCCAGCTTGAGCAGGCGCTTGCCGGTCAGCTTCAGGCGCGGACCGAAAAGATAGGCGAGGAAGGTGGCGGCGATCGCCGTCGTGAGCATGCCGGCGGTGAAGCCGAACAATGCATTCACGTCATGCGCACGCATGATGAAGAAACCGATGAAGCCGGCCAGCGTGCCGACCGCACCTTGCAAGGCGATGAGGGGAAGCAGGGCGCGCTCGTGTGAGGAAATATTCATGAATGATGTCGATCGGGCACGCGGCCCGAATGCGCAAAAGCAGAAGGGTGGCAAAAAGCCCGTGCACGGATTGGTGAATCGTCATGCCGCGCGGACGCGCGGATGCGGTATCGGCCAATGCAGCCGGGTTCGAATCGTATTGAATGGCGGTGTGACCAGTGCCGTGCGGCTATAGTTCAATGTGGAAACAATACTGCAAGACAATTTGTCAAAGGCGGGCATGCAAGGCGGCGTGAACTGCCGCGTCGCGTGCCGCTCAACGGATATTGCGAACAGGAACCGGATTGGCAGCAATGACAAAAACTTCAGCATCGACAGGACGGGCGACCTCGTGCGGCACGCTTGTGATCAATGCCCGCGGCGAGCTGCTGCTCTGCCACGTCACCGGGCAGGCGCACTGGGATATCCCGAAAGGATTGCGCGACCCCGGCGAGTCCGCGCTCGACGCAGCGCGACGCGAGCTGCGCGAGGAAACCGGTCTGCAATTCGAGGCAGGCGAATTCGAGGACATAGGTAATTTCGATTACCGGCGCGACAAGCGCCTGCACCTGTTCCGGGTGCGCGCGCCGCAAGACATGGACAGCCTTGCGCACCTGATCTGCACCAGTCATTTTCCGCACCACATCACGGGCCGGCCGACGCCGGAGATGGACGACTTTCGCTGGGCCGTGCGCGAGGACATCAGCCGGCTGTGCGCGCCGAGGATGGCGGCGCGGCTGCTGGCGCTGGAGTGGTAGTCCGGCGATGCAGGATTGAGCCGGGATTGACGGCTCCATGCAAAGGCCGGTTTGCCAATCGTCGATATTTCCACTATCATCGAAACATGGAAACGAAATCCGCAATCACCGCCCTGGCCGCGTTGGCCCAGGATTCGCGCCTTGCCGTGTTCCGCCTGTTGGTGCAGGCCGGGCCGGAAGGCATGGCCGCCAGCCGGATCGCCGAGGCGCTGGACATTCCGCCGTCATCGCTGTCCTTCCATTTGAAGGAGCTGACCCACGCCGATATGGTGAGCCAGACCAAGGACGGCCGCTCGCTGATCTATGCGGTGAACTTCGACACGATGAATGATCTTGTGGCCTTCCTGACCGAGAACTGTTGCGGCGGCGCGCCATGCACGCCGGCCCGGAAGCGTCGTTGATACACGAGGAAATTCGCGAGATGAAATTCGATATCCGCCCCGCCGTGCCGAGCGATCTGCCATCGATTCTGAATCTGCTGCAGGAGAGCGGCTTGCCGTTTCAGGATGTCGATCTTGCACGCTTGCGGCGGTTTCTGGTGGCGGATGCCGGCTCCGGCATCGCAGGCTGCGTCGGCCTGGAATGCCACGCAGCGGATGCCTTGCTGCGCTCGCTGGCGGTGCAGCCTGCCGTGCGCCATGCGGGATTGGGATCGCTGCTGGCCGCGGCGATCGAGGAAGAGGCGCGCGGCATCGGCGTCACCTCGCTCTACTTGCTGACCATGACGGCGGCGGACTTTTTCGCGCGGCGCGGTTACCGCGTTGTCGCCCGCACAAGCGCGCCGCAGTCGCTGCAACAGACGACCGAGTTTGCGGGCCTGTGTCCATCGCAGGCAGTCTGCCTGCACAAGAGATTGACATGACATCGCCGGGATATCGCTAGTGTCCTGAGTTAGAAATTCGCTGCATAAAAGATGACGAGAATCGCACCGATACTGCGTCAAAAATGCTCGCAAGGCCTCGGCCTTGCTGTGCTTTTTTCCTTGTCTCGTCGCGATTTCATCACTTTTATTTGCAACGAATTTTCAACTCAGGACACTAGCCCCGGCTCTTCTTGAAGCAAAGTATTCTTCCATGAACGCCTCCTCTGCCGCATCAACCGCCCGCCACGCCGCACCCGCAATCGGCTTCTTCGAACGCTACCTGACGGCATGGGTGGCGCTGTGCATTGTCGCCGGCATCGTGCTGGGACAGCTTTTTCCTGGCGTCTTCCACGCCATCGCGCGGCTGGAAATCGCGCAAGTCAACATCCCGGTCGGCATCCTGATCTGGGTGATGATCATCCCGATGCTGATCAAGATCGATTTCGGCGCGCTCGTGCAGATCAGGAGCGAATGGCGCGGCATCGGCGTGACGCTGTTCATCAACTGGCTGGTCAAGCCGTTCTCGATGGCGCTGCTGGGCTGGATTTTCATTCGCCATCTGTTTGCCGGCTGGCTGCCGGCGGAGCAGCTGGACAGCTACATCGCCGGCCTGATCCTGCTGGCGGCCGCGCCCTGCACCGCGATGGTGTTCGTCTGGAGCCAGCTGTGCAAGGGCGATCCGTATTTCACGCTGTCGCAGGTCGCGCTCAACGACGCGATCATGATCGTCGCGTTCGCCCCGATCGTCGCGCTCCTGCTCGGCTTGTCCGCGATCACCGTGCCGTGGGATACGCTGCTCGCCTCGGTCGTCCTGTACATCGTCATCCCGGTCATTCTGGCGCAATCGATACGCAAGACGCTGCTGGCGCGAGGCAGGGGCGTGTTCGAGCGCGCCGTGTCCAGGCTCGGTCCGTACTCGATCGTGGCGCTGTTGCTGACGCTGGTGCTGCTGTTTGCATTCCAGGGCGAGGCGATCGTCAGCCAGCCGCTGGTCATTGCCCTGCTGGCCGTGCCCATCCTGATCCAGGTCGTGTTCAACTCGGGCCTGGCCTATCTGCTGAATCGCAAGCTGGGCGTGCCGCATTGCGTGGCCGGGCCGTCGAGCCTGATCGGCGCATCCAATTTCTTCGAGCTGGCGGTCGCAACCGCGATCAGCCTGTTCGGCTTTCAATCGGGTGCGGCGCTGGCGACCGTGGTCGGCGCGTTGATCGAGGTGCCGGTCATGCTGCTGGTCGTCAATGTCGTGAATCGTTCTCGTCAATGGTATGAAGCAAAGGCATAAACAATGGATATCACGATCTATCACAACCCGAACTGCGGCACGTCCCGCAACACGCTGGCCCTGATCCGCAACACCGGCGTCGAACCGCGCATCGTCGATTACGTCAGCAAGCCGCCGAGCCGCGAGGTGCTGACGGACATGATCGCCAGGAGCGGCCTGAGCGTGCGCGCGGCGCTGCGCGAAAAGGGCACGCCGTATGCCGAGCTGGGCCTCGACGATCCGTCGCTTGGCGACGAGGCATTGCTCGACGCGATGCTGGCGCACCCGATACTCATCAACCGGCCCTTCGTCGTCACGCCGATGGGAGTGCGGCTCTGCCGTCCGTCGGAGCTCGTGCTGGACATCCTGCCGTTGCCGCAGCAAGGTCCGTTCACGAAGGAAGACGGCGAAGCCGTGATCGACGCGCAGGGAAAGAGGACGGCGAAAAATGTCTGACCAGCTCGCCAACCTGCCGAACATCAACGGCGCGCATCTCGACGTGCCGACACTCGACAAGCTCGACCCGGCAAACGTGTCGACGCATCCACCGCGCATCCTGCTGCTGTATGGCTCCTTGCGCGAACGCTCCTACAGCAAGCTGCTGGTGCAGGAAGCGGAGCGCATCCTTCAGCACTTTGGCGCCGAGACGCGCGTGTTCGATCCGCACGGATTGCCGATGGTCGATAGCGTCGCACCGGATCATCCCAAGGTGCAGGAACTGCGCAGGCTGTCGGAATGGTCGGAGGGCCAGGTCTGGTGCAGCCCGGAGCGGCACGGCACGCTGACCGGCGTGTTCAAGTCGCAGATCGACTGGCTGCCGCTGGAAATCGGCGCAATCCGCCCGACCCAGGGGCGCACGCTGGCCGTCATGCAGGTTTCGGGCGGCTCGCAATCGTTCAACGCCGTCAACGCGTTGCGCGTGCTCGGCCGCTGGATGCGGATGGTGACCATCCCGAATCAATCATCCGTCGCCAAGGCGTATCAGGAGTTCGACGAAAGCGGACGCATGAAACCGTCGCCCTATTACGAGCGGCTGGTGGATGTGATGGAAGAGCTGTACAAGTTCACGCTGCTGGTGCGCGACCGTGCGGACTACCTCACCAGCAGGTACAGCGAGCGCAAGGAAGAGATGCGGGAGCTGCCCGCGTTGTAGAAATGCCGCGACCGCCGCACCGTGTACGGCCGGTCGCGCAATATCGTTCACGCCGCGCGCAATGCGGTGCGATTCGATGCCGCCTGCGGCAGGTCGTCCTGCGGTGCGAGGTATTCGCGATGGTAGCGGCGGCCCAGGCTCGTCAGGATCTCGTAGCCGATGCTGCCGGCCAGCGCCGCGACCGCATCGACCGGATGTTCCGGGCAGATCAAATCCACCAATGCGCCAGCGGCCAGTTTCGCCTTGTCGATCCCGGTCACATCGAGCGTGATGCTGTCCATCGATACCGTGCCGACGAACGGCACCCTGACGCCGTCGATGAATCCGGCTCCGCGATTGCTCATCGCGCGCAGCCAGCCGTCGGCATAGCCGACGGCTACCGTCGCGATGTCGCGTGTGCCGGTGGCGCTGTAGCTGATGCCGTAGCCGACGTAATCGCCCTGGCGGATGGTGCGGGTCTGGATGATTTTTCCTTGCAAACGAACCACGGACCGCATCGGATTGGCCATGCCGGCCACCGGCGCGATGCCGTACAGCGCCGCACCGGGCCGCACCAGATCGAAGTGGTAATCCGGCCCGAGGAAGATGCCGGAGGAATTGGCCAGGCAGGCCGGCATGGCGGGAAAGCGTGCGCGGATCGCATGGAACTTCCGCAACTGCGCGGCGTTCATGGGATGGTCCTGGACTTCGGCGCAGGCCAGATGGCTCATCAGGTAGCGCAGTTCCAGCGGTGCAAGGATTTCCGCGTCCGGCAGCAGCACATCGATCTCCTCATCCGGCATGCCCATGCGCGACATGCCGGTATCGACCTGCAGCAGCGCGGGCAGGCGTGCATTCATCTGCCTTGCCAGAGCGGACCATGCCGTCGTCTGCTGCAGGCTGTTCAATACCGGAATCAGATTGTGCGCGACGAATTCGCGCTCCGCGCCGACCGGCGGCCCATGCAGGACGAACACCTCGGCATCGGGCGGCAGCACGGCGCGCAGGCGGATGCCTTCATCGAGATGGGCGACGAAGAAATGCCGGCAACCGTCGTTCGCGAGCACCGGCGCAACCTGTTGCGCGCCCAGGCCGTAGGCATCGGCCTTCATCACCGCGGCACACACCGCTCCTCCAGTGCGTGCCCGCAGCAGGCGATGGTTGTCGCGTACTGCATCGAGGTCGATGGTCAGGATTGCGCCGGCGCGCTGCATATCTGCGTTCATGGATGAGAACCCTCGCTTTTATGCATAGGCGGGCGTGCTTGTCGCATCACCATGTGATTTCGCGTAGCGCAGCACTGACAGGCTGTCCGAGCTGATCGCCGGCTTCCTGCCGGAGATGAGATCGGAAATCAGTTGGCCCGAACCGCAGGACATGGTCCAGCCCAGCGTGCCGTGGCCGGTGTTGAGGAACAGGTTCTTCACGGCGGTGCGGCCGACGATCGGCGTGCCGTCCGGCGTCATCGGGCGCAGGCCGGTCCAGAACGTCGCTTGTGACGTATCGCCGCCGCCCGGGAACAGGTCGTTGACGACCATCTCCAGCGTGGCGCGCCGTTTCGGGTTCAGCTCCTTGTTGAAGCCGGCGATCTCCGCCATGCCGCCGACGCGGATGCGGTCGTCGAAGCGCGTGATGGCGATCTTGTAGGTTTCGTCGAGGATGGTGGACACCGGCGCGGATTGCGCATTCACGATCGGCACCGTGATGGAATAGCCCTTCAGCGGATAGACCGGAATGTCGACAAGCTTCTGCAGAAAATTCCTGGAATAGCTGCCGAGTGCAACGACATAGGCATCGGCCTGCTCGATGCGGCTGCCGCACACGACGCCTGCGACTTCGCTGTTGTTGAATGCCAGCGTATCGATGCTTTCGCCGTAACGGAATTTCACACCGAGCGCCTCGGCCATCTGTGCCAGCCGCGTGCTGAAGAGTTGGCAGTCGCCGGTCTCGTCGTTCGGCAGGCGCAAGCCGCCCACCAGCTTTTGCCTGACCGCCTTCAGCGCGGGTTCGGCGCGTTCGAGTTCGTCGCGCGTCAGCAGCTCGAAAGGCACGCCGGCATCCTGCAGCACCTTGATGTCCTTGGCCGCGCCCGCGTATTGCTCCTCGGTGCGAAACAGCTGCAGCGTGCCTTGCTGGCGGCCCTCGTAGGCAATGCCGGTTTCCGCGCGCAGGGTCTTGAAGCAGTCGCGGCTGTATTCGGCCAGACGCACCATGCGCTCCTTGTTGACCGCGTATCGTTCCGCGGTGCAGTTCTGCAGCATCTGCCACATCCAGCGCAGCTGGAACAGCGTGCCGTCCGGCGTGATCGACAGCGGCGCATGCTTCTGCACCATCCACTTCATCGCCTTCAAGGGGATGCCGGGCGCGGCCCACGGTGCCGCATAGCCGGGCGAGATCTGGCCCGCATTGGCAAAGCTCGTCTCCAGCGCCGGGCCGGACTGGCGATCGATGACCGTGACTTCGTGGCCGGCCTTGGCCAGATAGTAAGCACTGGTGACACCCACGATACCGCTACCCAGAACGAGGACGCGCATGCCAATCTCCGGTAAATGAAAAATGAATGAAATACGGAATATGCAACTATGCTAACGGTGATCTGCTAGGATTTGTTTTTGTATATAAATCAATTTTCAGGAATAAATCATGCGTATCCAGAAGGAATCGATGCGTGCGCTGGACAAGATCGACAAGCACATCCTGCAACTGCTGCAACAGGATGGCCGCATGGCAATGAAGGAGCTGGCGGAGCAGGTCGGCCTGTCCATCACGCCCTGCATCGAGCGGGTCAAGCGCATGGAGCGCGACGGCGTGATCTCCGGCTACTACGCGCGCATCAACCCCGCCGCCGTCGGCGTCAACCTGCTGGTGTTTGTCGAGATCACGCTCAACCACAAGTCGGCCAAAACCTTCGAACAGTTCCGGCGTGAAGTGCTGCGCATTCCGGAAGTGATGGAATGCCACCTGGTGTCGGGCGATTTCGATTACCTGATCAAGGCGCGCATCCGCGAGATGGCGGAATACCGCAAGCTGCTGGGCGACATGCTGCTGCAGCTGCCCGGCGCGGCGCAGTCGAAGAGTTATGTGGTGATGGAGGAGATCAAGGAGACGCTGGGGTTGGCGCTGGAGGAGTAGGGCCGGCTTTGTCGGGATTCCGCATATCGTCTATGCGCATCCTTGATGCGCACGATCTCCCTGGCAGCGGTGCGCCCACCAATTGAAAATCGGCAGGCCTGATTCGCCGACGCCTATTCCGACCCGCGAACCTTGACCGTTTTTGCCGAGTACATCGCCTTGTCGGCGTGCTTCAGAAGCTGCTCCGCGTCATCGCCATGGTCGGGATGGAACGCAATGCCGATGCTCGGCAGCATCCGGAGCTGTTGTCCGTCGATGCTTGCCTGCTGACTGACCGCACTCCGGATCTTTTCCGCGACGATCGCGGCGTCTCCGGGCAGCGGCACATGCTCCAGCAGCACCACAAACTCGTCGCCGCCCAGGCGGGCGACAGTGTCTTCCTCGCGCACGCACTGCGTCAGCCGTCGCGAGACTTCCTGCAGCAGCAGATCACCGGCTGCATGGCCGAGCAAGTCGTTGACACGCTTGAAGTCGTCCAGATCGACGTAGAGCACCGCCACCCGCTTCTGTTCGCGCCGGTTTCTGGCGAGCGCGATCTCCATCCGGTCATGGAACAGGCGCCGGTTGGGCAGGCCGGTCAGCGCGTCGTATTGCGCCATCCTCAGGAGTTCCGCGTGCAGTTGCTTGCGCTCGATGGCCGTTGCCACCTGTGTCGAGACGAACTGCAGCAGCTCCTGGTCTTGCTCGGTGTAGAACGTGCCGGCGCGGCTCTTCACGATCAATGCGCCCATTGCGCCTTGTTGCGAAAAAAGCGGTACGGCCAGCCAGGATGCACTGCCGCCGGAAGATGCGGAAGCATCGGACAAGGCAGCCGGCGATCGGTGGTGCAGCAGTTTCGATTGCCCGCTGCCGATGACGTCGGTACACATCCGGCTCGCGATCGCTTCCTGTTCGGCGGGCGCGTCGGCTTGATCGTCAAGGGGGTAGGGAAACGCGAGCCGGCCGGTGTGTGCGTCGCACATCGCGATGGTGAAACCGGCAACAGGCAGCAGCTCGGCAATGATCCGGTGAATTTCGCGGAACAGCGCCACGAGGTCGCCGGCCGTGTGCGCAGCTTCGGAGATGGCATACGTGGCTGCCTGCATCGCTTCGGCGTGTTTTCGCTTCGTGACGTCGCGTGCGACACCAATTCTCAACTGGTCGGCTTCGGACCAGCGGGCGGACCACATGATGCTGGCGCGACGGCCATCCTTGCGGACATAGCGGTTTTCGAAACCGATCCGCGGGTACCCGGCCATGACCTGTTTGGCTTCGTCCCTGGTCGTCGCGCGGTCTTCCGGCGCGAGGAAGTCAAACAATTCCCTGCCGATCATCTCGCCGGGCGTGTAGCCGAAGATACGCTCGCATGCCGCGCTGACGTACACGATGCGTCCGAGAACATCGACCATGAATACGGCGTCGAGCAGCAGATCTGCGAAGTCGGGCATCAGGGCGGGTGTTTGCGCGTTCATGCGGAAAGAATATATATCAATCGTCAGCGCTGCGGCATGTGATCCATCCGAACCTCACAGGCGCAAGCGTTGACAGGAATTCTGCGGCATCATCCGGCGTCGGAGCATGCCGGCAGCAAGTGCCATCACCCCAATGGCGCGAGCAAGGCCTGCAGATCGTCGGCACTGAACTTCTGCGCCAATCCTGCATCGCTGCCGAGCACGCCTTCTGCCAGCGCTGACTTGCGCGCCTGCAGTTCCAGCATGCGCTCCTCGATGCTGCCCTCGACCACCAACTTGTAGACGAATACGGTTTGTGCCTGCCCGATGCGGTGGGCGCGGGCGGTGGCCTGTTCCTCCACCGCAGGGTTCCACCACGGGTCCATGTGGATCACGGTGTCGGCAGCGGTGAGGTTGAGCCCGACGCCGCCGGCCTTCAGGCTGATCAACAGGATCGGCACGCTCTTGTCCTGGAATTGCGCCACCACTGCGCCGCGCGCCGCAGGCGGCGTCTTGCCGGTCAATGCCAGCCACGGTAATTGCAGCGCGTCCAGTTCCGCCTCGATCAGGCCCAGCATTTCGGTGAACTGGGAGAACACCAGAATCCGGCGGCCCTCGGCCACCAGGGCGGGCAGCAGGTCGCGCAGCATTTCCAGCTTGGCGCGTTCCATGTCGTCGTGTGGCGTGATGCCCTTGAGCAGATAGGGATCGCAGCATACTTGCCGCAGTTTCAGCAGCGCATCGAGGATGGTGATTTGTGCGCCGGCAAAGCTCTTGCGTTGCAGGATGCGGCGCACCTGTTCATCGGCGGCGACGCGCACGCTTTCGTAGAGATCGCGCTGATGGCCCTGCAATTGCACGCGCTTGACGACTTCGGTTCTGGGCGGCAGCTCGGCAGCGACTTCTTCCTTGCGACGACGCAGGATGAAGGGCCGCACCCGTTGCGCCAGCAATTGCGCCCGCAGCGTTTCGCCATTGACCTCGATCGGCCTGCGCCACCGGCGCGCGAAGCTGCGCGCATCGCCGAGAAAACCCGGCATCAGGAAATCAAACTGCGTCCACAATTCGCCCAGGTGATTTTCCAGCGGCGTGCCGGTAATGCACAGGCGATGGCGCGCCTGCAGCCTGCGCACCGCGCCGGCGCTGCGGCTGGCGGCGTTCTTTATCGTTTGCGCCTCATCCAGGATCAGCAGGTGGAATGGCTGCATCTTCAACGCGGAAATATCGCGCCACAGCAATGGATAGGTGGTCAGCACGACATCGTGTTCGGCCATGCGGCAGAAATCGTCCGCGCGGTCGGCGCCCTGCAAGGTCAGCACGCGCAGACTCGGCGCCATGCGCCTGGCCTCGGCTTGCCAGTTGAACACCAGCGAGGTCGGCAGCACGACCAGCGCGGGACAGCCGAGCCGGCCAGACTGCTTTTCAAGCAACAGGTGCGCGAGCGCCTGCGCCGTCTTGCCCAGGCCCATGTCGTCGGCCAGGATGCCGGCCAGATGATGCTCGCGCAGGTATTGCAACCACGCCACGCCATGCAATTGATAGGGGCGCAAGCGCACGCCCAGGCCGGACGGCGGCTCGATTGCCTGCATGCCGCCGGCGGTGTTCAGCCGCTGCGCCAATGCGCGCAATCCTGCGTCGCCTTGCAGCTGCCATGCGCCGTGTGCGCCGGCACGTTCGCGCTGCGTCTCCAGCAGGCTCGCGCACATGATGTCGAATCGCTGCGCGTCCCAGGACGACAGCGGCAGCGGTCCTTCCCTGCGACGCGGGTCGGTCAGCAAGTCCAGCATGCCGGCAACGATCGCCTTGAGCGGCGCTGCCAATGCATCGATGCGCCGGCCGCCGGGCGCGCGCAGGCGCACCAGTTCCTTGTCGTCGATCGCGGCCAGCTTTTTCGCATCCAGCCAGCGTGCATCGCGTTGCAGCAGGGTGACCAGCAGCGGCACCAGATCCAGCATCTGGCCGTCGATCTCGATCCCGAGCGTCAGCAGCCATGAGCCTTCATGGGTCGTTTGATCGAGGGGTGTGATGGTGGGTGTGCGGCCCCGCATGCGCGCCGCCACTTCCTTGCCCAGCACTTCGCCCGTTGCGGGGTTGACGATCAGGTGCCAGGCCTCGACCGGCACGCTCTCGTGCGCAAAACCGGGGCGCACCACCACGGCCCAAGCTTCGGCCTGCAGCTCGGGCAGCTTCTCCGCCCAGAAATCGCCGAAGAAATCCTCCTGCACCAGCGTCCACAAGGGTCCGTGCACGTGCTCGCTCTCGCTCTTATCGGAGCGCCACTGCAAGGTGTCAGCGGGCAGCGGCAGCAGGCCCAGGTCCCACACCCGATCCAGTGCATCCGCTTCGGCATCAAGGTCGCGCAGCAGCACACGCCGCCCCTGTTCATCCTCCAGGAATTGCGAGGAAGAAGGGCGACGGTTCAGTATCGTTGACGGCGCCGGTATCTCCCAGCGAATGCCATCATCGGTGACGTAGATCCAGTCGATCTGCGCCACCGTCACATTGCCGCCGCGCGGGCCGAACTGGCCGGAAGGCCGCATCCCCAGCAGGCCGTCGCCACGGCTCAGGGTTTGCAGCGTGATGCGCGGACGGAAGCGTCCGAGGAGTGCAGCAGCGTCGATCATGTCGGCGCTGTTGGTGCCGGCGGTGCTGGCGGTGCCGCGGGGGCAAAACGCACCTTCAGCACGCCGAGCTCGCCGTATCGAATCGTGATCTCCTGCTCCGCAGGCACATCGAAGCTGCCGGCGTAGGAGCCGGTGATCACGGCCTGGCCGGCGCGCAAGCCCTGGCCCTTGCTGCGCAGGAATTCAACCAGCCAGTACAGCGGCGCACGCGGTTCCGCATTCGGATGGCGGCCGTCCAGTTGCGTTGCCTCGCCCGATTCCAGCGTCACGCTGATCGGCATCGCGCCGGTCATGCGTGCCTTCTCGCCATCCACCTGCGGCCCGATGAACAGGCCTTGATTGAGCAAGCCATCGGCCAGATTCTCGGCGAAGTCGGCTTCGCCCGGATTGCTGTAGCGGCTGTCGATCAATTCCAGCGCCAGATGCGTGCGGGTGATCGCGGCATCGACTTCTGCGGTGCTGTAGGGTGCATCGCGTGGCGGCAGGTCATGGCCGAGGATGAAGGCGAGTTCCGGCTCGATCCGTACCTGTCCGGTACGTGCCAACGCCGCGCATGGACTTGCGGTGTGGATGGTGCCGGCATGGATAGGCGCCAGGACGGTTGCGCCCTGAACCGGCATGCCGCATTTCCAGCCGCCGATGCGTTCGCCAAGCTGCGCGGTGACGGCGGCCTGGATGGCGAGGGCGGTGTCCGTGTCGAGCGGGCGGCACGATTCGGGCAGACGCGGCCCTTGTTCATTGCTCGTGCGGCGCGCTGCGAGGATGCTGGCTGCGGCGGTGACGGAGGATCGGTTTTGGGACATGACTGGTCGGGAGCAAGGAAGGATATGGTGGTGCCGATACGTTCCTGGTGGCGGTCGGAAGCTCCATCAAATGGAGTACAAAAAGACGGAACCATTGTAGTGCGTTTGCGATGCAAAGCCGACATGCCGCTTTCCCGGAAGGTGAGCATTATGGTTCGCGTGTCGCACCCTTCCGGCCATTGGACAGCCGGGCTCAATGTCCCGGCGATCGTCAACGCCGCGACGAGAATCGGAAGAGCCGGCAGGAGTTGAATGCGGCCCGTCTCAAGGAGAGCGATGACGAGGCTTGCAGGAGTGATTTCGATTCGCAACGTCCGTCTCTGGATGCTGGCGGCGGGAGTTTCCTTCGACTTGTCGGGAGCACTGGCTTGCCCGGCACAAAACAGGAATGGACAACGTCTGCAGGAATACTGAAGATACTGTACTTCACAATGCGACATATACATCACACGACATCAAGATTCCGTATTGAAAGCTGATGTCCCATGGACCGCATCCAGGCACACTTCTCATGGAATAACCAGATGCAATCGTCAGACTTGATTCCTGTCATCATCAACGCATCTTCCGGTGCCGGCTATACGGAAGAATGGGTCAATGATTTGGTGAAACAGTTCAGACTCGCCGGGCTCAACGCAAAGGTAACGCTTGCAGGAAGCGGCGCTGAAATCCTGGCAGCCGTGCAGGATGCCGTGTCGCGCAAGCCGCGGGTGATCGTTGCGGGTGGCGGCGATGGCACGATCAATGCGGTTGGCGCGGCATTGGAAGGGACTGACATTGCGCTGGGTGTGCTGCCGCTCGGAACGCTGAATCACTTTGCAAAGGATATGCACATACCGCTGGAGCTGGACGATGCGATACGCAATATTGCTGACGGACATCTGCTCAGGATTGATGCCGGCAAAGTCAATGACAGTCTCTTCCTCAATAACTCCAGTCTGGGCATCTATCCTGACGTAGTGCGCGATCGCGAGAAGCAGCAAAGGCGGTTGGGCTGGGGGAAATGGCGCGCCTTTGGCTGGGCAGCCATGATGGGACTGCGGCGCTATCCGTTCCTCGACGTGCGCCTGACGACCGACAACAAGACGCATCATCGAAGTACGCCGTTCATTTTTATCGGCAACAACGAGTACGTCATGGAGGGTTTCAACATCGGCGGGCGCAACGCTCTCGATGGGGGCCACCTCGGTCTGTACATGCCGCGGCGCGTTGGACGTTTCGGGCTGTTCATGCTTGGGATCCAGACCCTGTTCGGGCGGTTGCGCCAGGCGCGGGATTTCGACATGCTGACAGTCGAGGAAATCGAGATCGACTCGCGGAAGAAGCGATTGCGTGTCGCGATTGACGGCGAGGTTACTGTGATGGAG
This sequence comes from Noviherbaspirillum cavernae, assembly GCF_003590875.1. Lineage (NCBI taxonomy): Bacteria > Pseudomonadati > Pseudomonadota > Betaproteobacteria > Burkholderiales > Oxalobacteraceae > Noviherbaspirillum > Noviherbaspirillum cavernae. The sequence continues at coordinate 500,068 of NZ_QYUN01000003.1, read as the reverse complement.
ACGCCGTTGCGTTACCGCATACTGCCAAAGGCGTTGACCGTGATCGCGCCGCCATTGAACGAAGCCGGGGAAGCACGGGAGTGATGCCATGCGCACGCTTGTCCATTTGTCCGATCTGCATTTCGGTCGCGTCGACCAGGCCGTGATCGCGCCGTTGACCAGGCTCGTGGCAGACATCGGCCCGGACCTGGTCGTGGTGTCCGGAGACCTGACCCAACGCGCCCGCACGGCGGAATTCAGGCAAGCCAGGATGTTCCTCGATACCCTGCCGACACCGCAGATCGTCGTACCCGGCAACCACGACATCTCCATGCATAACGTGTTTGCACGATTCCTGAAGCCGCTCGTGAAATACCGGCGCTACATCACGCCCGATCTGGAGCCGTTCCATCTCGATGACGAGGTCGCTGTGCTTGGCATCAATACGGCGCGCTCCCTCACCATCAAGGATGGCCGCATCAACGAAGAACAGATTGCGCGTGTCCGCGCACGGCTGTGTGCACTGGACAGCCATATCGTCAAGATCGTCGTGACGCATCATCCCTTCGATTTGCCGACGCCATACGGCACGCGGGACCTGGTGGGACGAGCCACGGTTGCCATGAATGCGTTTGCACATTGTGGAGCCGACGTGCTGCTTTCCGGGCACATGCATGTCGGGCATGCGAGAAGCACTTCGGAGAGATACAGGATCGAGGAGTACTCCGCGTTGGTCGTTCAGGCCGGAACCGCGACATCCACGCGTGTCAGAGGGGAACCCAATTCGTTCAACGTGCTTCGCATCGCGCCGTCGCGCATCCTGATCGAGCGGTATGAATGGAGGGAGCCGCAGGCTGCTTTCGGACTTGCCGCAAGCGAGGGGTTTGAACGCGTTTCAAGCAATTGGGTGAAGACGGGCCTCGCGTAGCCTGATGTGCATGACGTTCAAGTCCATGCATGCTCTCATCCGATTGCCGATTTCGTGATCTCCTGTCGGCCGCCGTAATCCTCCACATCGCTGTCCTGCCCATGCTCGCCATCCTTCACGCCGGCACTCCGCCGTTCCGATAGCTTGCAAGTGTCGATGCCGAACGGCCGGCAGCATTTCCGCTTCTGCTCCGCGCGCAAAATGGTTCAAAGTGGTTGTTGCATCATCGTCAATGTGAAGCCGTCGTACCGTTGCGCGCACTGCGAATTCATGGCCACTTGCTGTTGCTTATATGATGTCGATTGGCTAAAGTCTCATGAATAAAATACAAGAGGGACAAGCAATGGGGATTGGGATGACGACGGGTGACGCCGCCGGCAGGACGTTGCTGCCGTTCGGGGGAATGGCGTGAAGATCGATTCACTCGACCGGGACGACGAAAGGCTGCGCCACCTCGTCGCCATGTACGCCGTATTGAACGCGACCAACGAGGCAATCCTGCGCGCCACGGTGGCGCCCGAACTGTATGAGCGCGTGTGCCATGCCGCCGTCGATGGCGGAAAATTCCGTGTCACGGCCATTGCCATTCCCGACGCCGACAGCGGGGCGATCAAGGTGGTCGCGGTCGCCGGCACGCAGGCGCAGAAGATCGGCGGCGGTGCCGGCATTTCGATCGACGCGGATTCCGAGCAGGGCCAAGGGCTGGTCGGCCTTGCATACCGCAGCGGCGTCGCCTGCCACAGCAACGACTTCCTGAACGACGAGCGCACGCGGCCATGGCACGACTCGGCGCGGCGCGGCGGAATCCACTCGGGCGCGGCGGTACCGTTGCTGCTCGATGAACGCGTGATCGGCGTGCTGGTCTTTTACTCCATCGAAAGGAATGCATTCGACGCCGAAACGATCGAGCTGATCGAACGCATGGCGCGCAACATCTCTTTCGCGCTCGGCAATTTCGCGCGCGAGGCCGAACGCCGCAAGGCCGAACAGGCGCTGCGAGAGAGCGAGGAGAAGTATCGCAACATTCTCGAAACCATCGAAGACGCATACTACGAAGTCGACCGGCAGGGAAACTACGTGCTCGTCAACAGGGCCTTCTGCCGCATGGTCGGCTACGACGAAAGCGAAGTGATCGGGCGCAGCTATCGCGACTTCCAGTCGCCCGAAGTCGCGGTGCGTGTGCTGAAGGCATTCAACGAGGTCTATCAGACCGGCGTGCCGTCAAACGGCTATGACTGGGAAACAATACGCAAGGATGGCCGCAAGGTAGTCAGCGAAGGTTCGGTGAAGCTCATCGTCAATGCCGACGGCGAGCCGTCAGGATTTCGCGGCATGCTGCGCGACGTGACCGAACGGCGCAAGGTGGAGCGGGCATTGCGCGAGAGCGAGGCGCGCTTTCGCGGATTGACCAATCTCTCCACCGACTGGTACTGGGAACAGGACAGCGAGTTCCGCTACACGCGCATGGACAGCCGCCATACCAACGTGATGGCGACGCAGCGTTCCTTCCTCGGGCGGCGGCCGTGGGAGACGGAGCTGGAAATCCAGGCCGGCGGCGGCTGGGATGCGCATCGCGTGCTGCTTGACGGTGGCGAATCGTTCCGCGACGTCATCATGTACCGCCTGCTGCCCGGCGGCCGGCCTTACTACATCAGCGTCAGCGGCGAACCGGTGGTGGACAACGAGGGGCAGTTCCTCGGCTATCGCGGCGTGTCGCGCGAAATCACCGAGCAGAAGATCGCCGAGGAGCGCATCCAGTTTCTCGCGACGCACGACGGTCTGACCAGGCTGCCGAACCGTCTGATGTTCAGCGAACTGGTGAATCACGCGATCTCGACATCGCAGCGCCACAAGCGCAACTTCGCGGTGCTGTTCATCGACCTCGACCGCTTCAAGTTCGTCAACGACACACTCGGCCATGAGGCGGGCGACCGGCTGTTGAAGGAGATCGCCGCGCGCTTCAAGCAGGTGCTGCGCGCCAGCGACGTGCTGGCGCGGCTGGGCGGCGACGAGTTCGTCATCCTGATCCAGGAGTCGGAAGACAGCGAGCAGATCGCTGTCGTCGCGCGCAGGATACTGTCGGCAGCGTTGAAGCCGATCATGCTGATGGGCCAGGAGTGCCGCGTCACCGCCAGCATCGGCATCGCGACCTTCCCCGAACACGGACAGGATGAACAGACGCTGATGAAGAATGCCGACATCGCGATGTACTACGCGAAGGAAGAGGGCAAGAACAATTTCCAGTTCTATTCGACCGATATCAAGACGCTGTCGCTGGAGCGCCTGACGCTGGAAGCAAACCTGCGGCACGCGATGGAGCACGATGAATTCTCGCTGCACTATCAGGCCAAGCTCGATTTGAAGAAGGGGTCGATCACCGGCGTGGAGGCGCTGCTGCGCTGGCAGAACGCGGAACTGGGTTCCGTCGCGCCGAACCGCTTCATCCCGGTCGCCGAAGAAACAGGCATGATCGTGCCGATCGGCAAATGGGTGCTGCGCACCGCCTGCGAACAGAATATGGCGTGGCAGCGGCAGGGCCTGCCGCCGATCTGTGTCGCGGTCAATCTCTCCGTGCGCCAGTTTGCCGACGAAAATCTGCTGGGCGACATCGCCGCCGTGCTGGCGGAGACCGGCCTTGCGCCGCACCTGCTCGAAATCGAAATCACGGAAGGGATGGTGGTGCATCATCCGGAGCGCGCGATCAAGCTGTTGACGGCGATCAAGGCGATGGGCGTGCGGCTGGCCATCGACGACTTCGGCACGGGCTACTCATCGCTCGGCCAGCTCAAGAACTTCCCGATCGACACGCTGAAGGTGGACCGCTCGTTCATTCGCGACATCGCCACCAGCGCCGACGACAAGGCGATCACGGAAGCCATCATCGCGATGGGCAAGACCTTGAGCCTCACCGTGGTGGCCGAAGGCGTCGAGACGATGGAGCAGGAAGCCTTCCTGCGCGAACACGCGTGCGACGAGATGCAGGGCTACTACTTCAGCAAGCCGATCGCGGCGGACGAGTTCACGGCCTTGCTGAAAACGCATCTGCAACCGGGTTGATGGCGGGCGCATCAGCGCACCCTGCTTTCGCGCCGGAAAGCCTTCGCGTGGCCGCCGCACAGCCGCCGCATAGTCACTATATACCTGCATCAACAAGCATCGAGAAAGGATGCGTCAGCCGTCCCGCCCTTGAACCGGCGCGCCGATCCGAGCTCTAATACGCATAGCCATGCGAGGAGGGTTCAATGACACGTCTGCTGCTTCTTGTTGTTGCCATATCCGCCTGGCTCGCCGGCTGCACCATCACGCGCGACGGCATCACGATGGGCAACAATCCGGTATTGATCCAGGGAAGAGACGATGCCGCAGGCGATCCGATGCCATCCGTCCTCGACGAGGAAAGCGGACGCGAAGGCCGGCCCGGACAGTCCGCGCCGAACGCGATCAGCCGGTAGCGTTGCACCCGTACGCACGAATGCCCGGCGGCATCGACCGCCTGACCTGCAAGGAAGGCGAGCAGACCAATTCCATCTTCTACCGTTCTCCCAAGGAGCAGAAGGACTGGCACGACAAGGTGTAGGCCATCGACGCGGTGCTGAAGGACATCGGCGGCGTAGTCACGCGGGTCTCGTTACGCTCCCTTGCCGTCAGTGCTGCTGTGCTCATGGCATCTTCCTCGCGTTCCGCTGAAGACCATGCACAGTCTATTTCAAAAAACTTTTGCGGACCTGCTTGGTCCAGCCGTCATCGTGATGGCATGGGCGTCAACGATTGCCTTGATCGTCGGCACGGCACTCGCCATCTCCGTCAAGCGCCATGCGTTTCCGTACAAGGCAACGCTGCAGGCGATCCTCGCCTCGCCGCTGATCGTGCCGGGTTTTTTCGGCGGCTGGCTGTTCGCCTCGATCATGTCGTTCAACGAATTCACCGCCTCGATGTTCATCACCGCGCAGGCGACGCAGACCCTGCCGGTCGCGATGTACAACTACGTGCGTGAATTCACCGCCCCGACACTGGCTGTGCTGTCCGTGATCTACATCGCGACTACCTCCGCGATCCTGATCCTGGCCAACATGTTCCTCGGCCTGGGCAAGGTGCTGAATGTGGAAGGCGATCGCGAGAAAGGAATGATGCGCCATGAGGGTATTCCACGCGCTTGATCATGCAGTCGTGTTAGCCAAGGGAAACCTCATGGTTCCCCTTGGCTTGACTCAAGACATTTCACTTTGAGTTGAACGTTGTGCTCCTATCAGACTTTACTGGTTTGTTGAGCCATGATTCTTGTGTGCTCAACGGATGTTTTTGCGCTTTGCTTCTTGCCTTCTTCATTTTTCGATTGCAAAAAACCGGTCGCATGCTTCAAGGCTTCCTGATACACCGCTTCATGTACATGCATCGGATAATCGATGTAGCGCTTGAAATAGCTTTCTTTGCTTGCCGGTTCGAACTTTGGCAGGTTTCCCCGGTCCGTGCCGCGTGTAGCATCGAAATCATCCATGGCTTCCGCGAAAAGGCGCTGACGGCGCGCAGCCACGAATTCCTCTGGCGTCAAATCTTTCAGACTTTGCGGATTCTCGGTCCGGCCGACAATGATCGCTTTTTCTCGACCGGCCTGCGTGTGGGAAAATTCTTCAATCGACGTGCTGAAGATATTTCCTTTGAGTTCCCGGAGTGGCGCAGGAATCTGTTCGACGGCATTTTCCACTGCGTTTACAAAAGCAGCCTTGTCCATGGCGTTCGTGAAGTGCTCCTTGAATTTAGCAGTTTCCTCGCTATAACTTTTATCGGTCACGTGAGCATGTCTCCTGTAGAACGATTCAATAATCTCATCGCTGCCCAGATTCAATCCTGCCGCATTCAAATGGGCGCGAGCCATGCGACGGAGTGCCAGACCCGGAGAAACATCATAGGCTGAATCACGATTGTTCACGTCGTAAGCCTTCAGGCCGATCTTGGACTTTGTTTTCGGATGAGCATCGCCCGTGCCGTTATAGCCGTAGTCCTGAACGTTAACGGGTTTGCCATTTGGGCTGAGCAGCATGCGATTCGAGGTTACGTCAGGCAGATCAGGAATGCTTGGATCGATAGGTTTGACCTGGCCTGTGAGCGATTGCAGCGCAGGCTCGGCTTTGCGATTGAATGTCGGCGAAACGATGAAGGCGTCGAATTGTTTTACTTCGGCACCCTCGCCATGTGGCGTGAAGCTGAGCTGCTGATCGTTTTCGTCGGCCTTTAGATTGTTGTAGCTGCCGGACTCGTACTTGATGATGCCCGCCTCCATCAGCATCACGCCCAATTCGTGCACCCGCCACGGCGATGCGGTGATGTCGTTCGTGGCGACGGTCAATGCATTCATCTGCTCACGATTGCTTTCATGCGCCGCGGTCTCAGGGCTGGTGACGCCAGCTGGCTGAGCACGCTCGATCAAGTAGCCGGAACGGCCTTTGAAGGTGTGCGGTGCCAGCTCTTCCATGCGTTGAATGGTTTTCGGAATGTCAGAGGTCATGCCCAGGCCCAGCATGGTGGACAGAAAAGCTTGACGACGCGCACCTTCAAGGGTCCAGGTCGCTTCCTTCAGAGCCTGTTCACGCGCTTCGCCCTCCAGATGTGAGGCCTCCGCCAGTTTGGCGACGTGCTGCTCCGTAGAAGCGCCCTGTGCCAGCAACAGTTCCTTGGTGGTCAATCCGCTTTGCGTCACTTGTTTCGGCGTGATCCCGAGGGTATTGGCGACCGATGCAATGGCGAGCTTGAACGATGCATCATAAATTTCACAACCGTCCTTGTGCAGGAGCATTGCATGCAGCTCTTCCGGTGTGGTCAACGCGGCTTTTTCCTGCGTCCATTGCGCATTATTCGCATGGCGCGGAGGAATCCATTTTCCAGGCGTATTGCTGATGACGGTCAGGGCACCCTGATATTTCTCCTTGGCGGAGTCGGTCAGCTTGTAGCCGAAGGGCGAGCTCTCATCGCGCTCCATCAGTTTCATCGATGGTTGCAGGGTAATCAACTGATCATACAGAGACAATCCGGTACCGCCGACCGCAAGCTTCACACCTTCTTTCAATTGACCTTCGTCATCCAGCAGGCCCTTGTTTTTCAGGAATTCGGACACAGCAGTCTGATCCATCGGCGCGGAGAAGGTATGTTTCCGAACGTTGGGATCGCTAATGGGATTCTGCACAGTCGTGCCGGTATTAAGCACCAGTGCATTTGCCATCAGCCTGCGGGCAGCGCCACCGGAAGCCACCGGTTTTGCCAGAACCTGAGGGTGGTTGGGGGCACTGAGATCGATCTTGTCGACCGAGGTATCGGTGATCACGCGCAATTTGTAGAAGGGAAATTCGTTCTGGATTTCTCCATGCATTTTTTTGAAGTTGTCCAGCTCTTCGCGGCCCTGATCCTGACGAGTGATAGCGGCGCGAGTAACGTTGGGAGCTTCTTCGGTGCCATCCGGCTGCTGGAATGCGCTGGCCAGAGTCGAACCTGCTATGGGATTTTTTTCATCGTACTTGGCTTGCAGCTCTGAGCGCTCTTGCTTGTAAAATTCTTGCAAGCGGGGCTTGTGGTTCTGGGCGGCCTCCGGCGTCGTATTCACCGTGCCTTCTCCTTGATCCGGCCCCCAAGCGTTGCCGCGAGCGACGTAGTCCGCACCTTTCCGCTCGATGATGGTGGTTTGGATATCGTACTCTGCGCCTAATGCCTGCAGCTCAAGGAAATCCTGCTTATGGCTGCGCAGTAGTTCCATTTCGGAAACGGCCTGGGCGACCGACCGAGGACCGCCGCCAACCAGAATCGTGTGCAGGCCGGAGTCATGCTCTTCACTGATTTTTATAAACTCATCAAGGCTTACAAAAAGTTTCTTCTGTTCTACGGGCGCATTTGTAGAGCTGTTGTTCGAAATGTTGAGAGAAGCGATGGTGGACTGCAAGCCTACAGGAGTATTTGATAAAGGTGAGGTCATAAAATTTTTCTTGAATATGTCTTGCTATATAAGTTAAGGCACGAAGGTTCGTGCCGGACTGAATCAGATTCCAAGTCTGGATTGATTGCTGCGAGCTAGATCACCATGATTTTTCCTCCGGGTATGAGATGATTCGACAGCGATATGTGGTAAGCGGTCATTCGTGGTTCCGTGTGTCAAATGAACTCGACAAATTGAAGCGTCTACTGCAGAAGGTGAGCATTTGCGGCGGCTGGCAGGAATGCTCGAAATTTTCTGGAAAAGTCATTTCCTTAGGGAGGAAATACGGCAATCTGAATTCGAATCAGCTCAAGAAATTCGAAGAACCGAGGTGCTGGAATATTTTCCTGGCGAGGATGAAAAAGGCTGATTTTTTATTGAAGAAGGTCATGCTCCACAAAGTCGGCTCGGGAAACAGAGAGACCCTCCAATGGGTGATGCAGTGTTGATCCACATGTTGTGCTCCCGCATCGTGCCGTATCTTGACTATTCTCTTTCCATAATTAAGGCATTGCGCTCTCGAGCTCGGTGGTTTAAATTCGTCTGGTGATTTACTTTTATGTCGAATGTTGTCGACAAGAGGCTGTAATGAACGAAAAACTTGCCGCAGTAGGATTGGACGAAAAGGAGCAGCGGTTCTATCTTGCCGCTCTTGAATTGGGAGGGGCTCCGGTCACACTCGTCGCAACGCGCGCCGGCGTGACGCGAACCAATGGATATGATCTGCTGACACGGCTTGAGCGTCGCGGATTGCTGACGCAGGTTCACGGAGATGACGGAGTACGCCAGGTCGTTCCCGCAGACCCCAACGTATTGATCCGGGAATGGGAACAAACTCGAATCATGCTTGACGAGCTTGTCCCTGAACTGCGTTCGATGTTCAATAGCACCCCACGCAAACCGCGCATCAGATTTTACGAGGGGGAAAAAGGGATACAACACGCTTTGTGGACGACACTGGAATGCCAGTCCAAACATCTGTACGGCATCCTGTCCATGCACGAACTGCTGGAAGTTCCGGGTGCCGCCTGGATGGATGGATATATCGCCGAACGAATCAAGCGTGGCATACATCTGGACGTCGTCAGATCGTACTCACGCGAAACGGAACCGATCTGGGACACAGACCGAAGCGCACTGCGCGAGCTCAGGTTCGCCCCATCCGAATTGGATCTGGGAATGACGGTGTACATCTGCGACGATACCGTCGTCTACATTTCATCGAAGAATGAGAATTACGCACTCACAATCGAGAGTCGCGAACTGGCATCGCTGCAAAAAAGCTTGTTTCAATCGTTGTGGCGCCTGTCCAAAAAACACAAATAGCAGGAGCGTCGACATCCGGCGCGCCTGCGGCAATGCTTCGTCACGCCGCTCGTGTGCGTTTCTCGAAGCCGGGTTGCAATGCCGGGCCGCGTGATGCCGGCATCCAGATGGTGCGACCTGCAACACTTCGCAGATCGGCTCGACCCAAGGTGTCCCTGTACTTGTCGATGAATGCCCTCGTGGCTTGAAGCGGCGGTCGAGCTCTGCCTGGCTGAAAAATGCGCCGGCCAAGCGAAGGATCTCTTTGGCACGGCGCAGCTCCCTGACCGCCCGTTCGAGCGCCTTGAGCCGTTCCTGCTCGGCTGCACTTGCTCCCGGACGCGGACCCGCGCCACGCTCGCGCATCCTTCGCCGCAGTGTCTCTGCTGTGCCCGATCTTGCAGGCGATGGGCTCGATTGCCGCCCATTGCGTGCTGTACTGCTCTGCGTGCCGTCACGAGCCGCGAATATTGAAGTTCGAACATCGAAATAATCGCTTCCTCAACTTCAGGCGAACCAGACGATCAATGCCGGGGATCAGAATTACACGCGGTCACCAAAGAAACACAAACCAAACTTCGGCTGGCATCAAATATGTTGTCGGACATTGTCGACAAAAAATAATCAGGAGGAAGAAAAACCGATCATCCGAGGGCGAATTCAAGTCTTGCGAAAAAAGAAGCGGTGGCGTTGAAGAGTGCTTCCTGCGTTTTCGGGGAACACGCAAAAGCACAAGAAAAGTCAATAATATCGGACAGATAAAAATTAATAAAAACCTTAAAAATCATGGGTATATGATTTTATGTTTCATATTTGTCGATACTTATTGACAATAATAAAAAGGAAAACTAGTATGCAGTCATGGGAATGGGGGCTGACGGTGAGTAGGCGTCGCTTCGGGTCTGCTGTCCAGGAATCAGGTCTCCGACATGTGTGATAAACATGTCGATATATTTCGACTAAATGATATTGGTTGCTTCAGCAGTTTGGTAAGCCCGGTCTTCAGATAAGCGGGCCGCCGTCATATTTTTAGAGCGAGGATAGTCATGTCGGTACCACGGCCACACAAGAATGAAATACTGGAAATTGCAGCGGAGTTCAGCCTGCGCCTGTCGGATGACACGGTCAATACCTATCTGACTCAGTTTGAGTCGTTGATCGGCGCATATCAGGTAGTAGATGAAATGCAGATGATCTCGCCTGCGCTCAAATATCCGAGAAGCAGTGGCTATCACCCGCAGCCGGAAGAAAACAAATATAACGCCTGGTACGTGAAGACCGAAATCCATGGCGCGCCGCACGGAAAACTGAAAGGAATGAGAGCTGCGATCAAGGACAACATCGCAGTTGCTCACGTTCCGATGATGAACGGATCCTCAGTGCTGGAAGGGTATGTGCCAGAAATGGATGCCACTGTTGTCACCCGACTGCTGGATGCGGGCGCCGTTATCGCCGGCAAAGCGCACTGTGAATACTATTGCCTGTCGGGCGGGTCGCATACTGCCGCCAAGGGCGCGGTGGAAAATCCGAGGAAAGCTGGCTATTCCGCTGGTGGATCCTCCTCCGGGTCGGCGGCGCTGGTGGCATGTGGAGAAGTCGATTTCGCGATCGGCGCCGATCAAGGAGGTTCCATACGTACGCCAGCTTCATTCTGCGGACTGGTGGGAATGAAGCCGACTTGGGGGCTGGTCCCATACACCGGCATCATGCCGATCGAGTTGACCGTTGATCATGTCGGTCCGATATCGAGAAATGTCGCTGACAACGCATTGGTGTTGGAAGCGATTGCCGGTCCCGACGGCCTCGACCCGCGCCAGGGTTTGGCGGGCGGCCCCCAGGCCTACACCGGTGGACTGGATTTGGGGCTCAAGGGTTTGCGCGTCGCCGTCATCAGCGAAGGCTTTGGCTGGGAGAATTCCGAAATTGACGTCGACGAAAAAGTGCGCAATGCGTCGGGAATGCTGCGCCGACTGGGGGCGACTGTCGATGAGGTTTCGATTCCAATGCACAGGCATGGACAGTCCATCTGGACGCCCATCGTCAACGAGGGCGCCACGCAACAGATGATGAAGGGGAACGGATTCGGCTTCAACTGGAAGGGGCTTTACATGCCCTCGCTGATGGAAGCGCATGCTCAATGGCGCCACCGTGCGGACGAACTATCCGAAACCCTGAAATTCACGATGGTTGCAGGCGAGTTCATGACACGAGTTGGCAAAGGTACGTTTTACGCAAAAGCACAGAATCTTGCGCGTCAATTGCGCGGGGCCTATGACACGGTTCTGGCTGACTACGATGTTCTGCTCATGCCTACTTTGCCCATGAAAGCTACCCCATTACCTCCTGTAGATGCGCCGCTGGAGCTTGTATTCCAGCGCGCATGGGAAATGATGGCAAACACCTCGCCGTTCGACGTCACCGGCCACCCCGCGTTGCAGGTTCCTTGCGGCATGAGCGACGGACTCCCGATAGGAATGATGTTGATCGGCCGTTGCTTCGATGAGGCGAAGCTGTATCAGGTTGCCAGCGCCTATGAGAAAGAAGTCGACTGGCAGATGTTCTAGCAGATAACCCATACCTTTGTTTCAACCTTGTTTCAGCTTGCATGCATCGATCTTTATTACCCATCAATCCAATTGGAGATCCAACATGACGATCACCCGCAGAAAGGTTTTGAAATCCCTCGCAGGAGCAGCTGCGGTTGCAGCTGCAGCACCACTGTCGAGTTTCGCAAAAGGATCCGACGATATCGTGATAGGCAGCTTGCATGATTTGTCGGGAGGCCTGGATATTCTGGGCAAGCCAATGCAGGACGCCATGCAGCTGGCCGTGCAGGAAATCAATGATGCCGGAGGCTTGCTGGGAAAGAAGGTCAGCATCGTGACCATGGATCCGCAGTCCAACATGCAGCTTTACGCGCAATATGCACAGCAGATGGCGCTGAAGGACAAGGTGACGGCACTGTTCGGGGGTATTACTTCTGCATCGCGCGAAGTAATCCGTCCGGTAATGAAGCGCTTCAATGCCCTTTATTTTTACAATACACAGTACGAAGGCGGCGTCTGCGATCGCAATACATTCTGCACTGGCCAGACCCCGGCGCAGAATGTCGACAAGCTGGTTCCCTATGTGACCAAGCGCTGGGGGAAGAAAATCTACATTCTGGCGGCCGACTACAACTACGGTCATATCACCACCGACTGGATCAAGAAATATGCGGGTCAGGTAGATGCCACCGTGATCGGAGCAGATTTTTTTCCTCTCGATGTCAATCAGTTCGGCCCGACGATTCAGAAGATTCAAGCCGCCAAGCCGGATATGGTGATTTCGGTCCTGGTGGGCGGAGCGCATATGGCGTTCTATCGCCAATGGGCGGCGGCCGGCATGAACAAGAAAATCCCGATGGCGTCGACCACCTTCAATAATGGGAACGAGCATATCGTTCTTTCAAAAGACGAGTCGGACGGCATCGTCACCGCATTCAGTTATTTCGAATCCATCAATAGTCCCATCAACAAGGGCTTCGTCGATCGCTGGCATAAAAAGTATGGCGCCGATTATCCGTATATTGGCGAATTGGCTGCAGCCACATATCAGGGCGTGCACCTGTGGGCGATGGGCGTAAAGAAAGCAGGATCGCTGGACCGCATGAAGATGATCCAGGCGCTGGAAACCGGCATTTCCTTTGACGGACCAAGCGGCAAGGTGACCATCGATCCTGTGACCCATCACTGCGTGCTGGATATTCAGATTGCGGAATGCAAGGACAAGAAGTGGAAGATCCTTGAAAGTTACAAGCAGCAAAAGCCGGTCGACACTGCAGCCGTCTGCAATTTGAGCAAGACTCCCAACGAGAACAAGCAGTTCGTAATCAAGATCTGATCGGCCGTTATTTCCAAGGGAGGGTCTTGTGGACTACTTTGCAGTGGTTTGTCTTGAGGTGCTGAATGCTGTCGCCACGCTCGTGTTGGTAAGTATCGGCCTGGCGATTGTATTCGGCATGATGAAGGTGATTAATCTGGCTCATGGCGAATTCATCATGATTGGAGGCTATGCTGCAATCACCGCTTCCAAGCTGGGCGTCAACATATGGATCGCCATACTGCTCGTTTCGCCCATCGCGGTCGGTTTGTTCGGCTTCGTGGTGGAGCGCTGCATCGTGAGATATCTGTATGGTCGCATGATGGATACGATGCTTGCGACGTGGGGACTGTCGCTGCTGTTGATTGGCCTGATTACCTCCATCTACGGCAACACAACGATTGGCCTCTCCTCTCCCTTGGGATCGATGACGATTGGCGCGTATCAGGTCAGCCTGTATACGGTGTTCATTATTGCCGTTGCGATTGCTGTTCTGGGAGGGCTGTATCTGCTGCTTACCAGAACCGATTTCGGTCTGGTTGCCAGAGGAGTGATGCAGAATGCCTCGATGTCCGCCGCGCTGGGAATCAATCCGGCGCGGATCTACTCGGTGACATTCTCTCTCGGCGCAGCACTCGCCGGACTGGCCGGTGGAGTATTGGCGCCCATCACGGGTGTGGTTCCCACAATCGGTGTGGCCTACGTTGCGAAATCCTTCATTACAGTAATCGGAGGAGGCGCATCCATTCTTACGGGCACACTGGCCGCATCCAGCGCGTTCGGCACTGTCAATCAACTCACCACTTTCCTGTCGACTCCGGTTATCGGAGAAGTGGGCTTGCTTTTGGTCGCGATTGTTCTGGTCAGAATGCTCCCGCAGGGAATCACAGGTCGCTTTTTCCGTGGACGTGTCTAGAATGAAAAACTATCTCCCCATCGGGGCCTGCCTTGCAGCCGGTCTAGCCGCAATACTGATCCTTCCGCTTTTCCTAGAGACATTCACTCTGATGGAATTGACGGTTTACGTCATCATGTCCATCCTTGCCCTGTCCCTCGGCTTCATCTGGGGATACGGTGGAATTCTCTGCTTTGGACAAGCTGCTTTCTTTGGTCTGGGTTCCTACGCATATGCCATCGCGGCCATCAATTTCGGTGAATCGACCGGTGCATTTGCGGTAGCCATTGTCGTTCCTGCGTTATTCGCTCTGGCGCTCGGCTATTTCATTTTCTTCGGACGCATCAGCGATGTGTATCTCGGCGTGATTACACTGACCGTGACGCTGATTCTGTTCAACCTGACCAATTCCACCTCCGGCGATCAGTATCGCATCGGCACCGCGGCCATTGGCGGATTCAACGGCATTCCCTCGATTCCTACGTTGAATGTCCCCGGCAGTCCCGACCATATCATCAGTCCGGATGCATTTTTCGTCGTTTGCGTCGGCTTTCTAATGGCTGCGTATATCGGCCTGCGTCTTTTGCTCGGCAGTCACTTCGGGCGGGTTCTCGTCGCGCTGCGCGAGAACGAACAACGTGTCGATCTGCTGGGATACGATTCGCGCAAATACAAGCTTGCTGCCTTTGTTATCGGTGGCGGTGTGGCAGGCCTCTCGGGCTGTCTGTTCGCAAACTGGGGGGCTTTCACCAGCCCGACGGTGTTCAGCCTGACGCAATCTGCCTTGGTCATCATCTGGGTTCTGGTGGGTGGTGTCGGCACGCTGCTGGGGCCGATCATCGGTTGCTTCTTTGTGCAATGGCTGACCTCGTACATCGGCGGCCTCGACATCGTCAATCCCAATCTCTTGCTGGGTGCTGTGCTGATCGGCTTTGTGCTGCTGCTTCCGAAAGGACTTGTCTCTGTCCTGGCCAAGTGGGGCACGATACTCACTTCGCATTTTGGCAGCAAGTCCGCAAATCATGGTCGCAAGCACTCTTCCCCTCAACCGGCAAGCGGAGGAGTCGCGCAATGAATTCGCTTCTCGTGGAAACCCAAGGTTTGGGCGTCAGTTTCGGCGGAGTGCACGCCGTCAACAGCGTCGATTTCCGGCTGGAACGTGGCGAGCTGCGTTGTCTGATCGGGCCGAATGGCGCAGGGAAAAGCAGTTTCTTCCGCCTGCTTTGCGGTCAGTACAAGCCAACCCGCGGTTCGGTAAAAATCAAGGGGAAATCGATCGATGGCCTGCAGTCGTACCAGATCGCCCGATTGGGACTGGGCATCAAGACGCAGGTTCCTAGCGTGTTTGACGGATTGTCCGTAGAAGAAAACATATGGTTGTCGGCAAGGCGCGTCAATTCATCGCGCGAGGCGGCGACGGCGGTCAAGGAAGTCATGGATACGGTGCGCCTGTCCCCAATAGCGGGCAATCAGGTGGGGGCTCTGTCCCACGGCCAGAGGCAATGGGTGGAGCTGGGAATTGTCATGGCGACCCGCCCGGATTTGATCCTGCTCGATGAGCCCGCGGCTGGAATGAGCGATGAAGAAGTAAAAAGAACCGCCGAACTGATCAAGGCAGCCAACCAGAAGTGCGCTCTCATCGTCGTCGAGCATGACATGGAATTCATACGCATGATTGCGAAAACCGTCACTGTTTTCAACCGGGGAACAGTGCTGGTTGAGGATACCGTCGACATCGTGCTTAATGATGAACGGGTCAAGGACGTCTATCTCGGCAAAGATCTCGAGATGAAAGGGTAAACCATGCTCGACATCAAAGATATTCACTCCGGGTACGGCGATATCCGCATTTTGCGAGGCATCAATCTCAGCTTGTCCCAGGGTGAATTCGTCGGTCTCTGGGGGCACAATGGCATGGGAAAATCCACGTTGATGCGCACCATTCTCGGTTACCTCACCGCCACGGCGGGCTCAATCAGTTTCGAAGGGCAGGATATCACTGGTATGGCGACCTTCCGCCGGGCGCAGCTCGGTATCGGGCTGGTTCCGCAGGGCCGTGCGATCTTTCCGCATTTGTCGGTGCTCGACAATCTGCGCATGGGAGCTGTCTCCTTCAGCCAGGATCGGGATGAGACAGTTTCTTCTGTGCTCAAGCACTTTCCTCGCTTGAATGCCTATCTCGACCGACCGGGCGGGCTTCTTTCCGGCGGTGAGCAGCAATTGCTGGCGCTGGCCAGATGCCTGTGCGGAAAACCCAAACTGATGCTGCTGGACGAACCGACCGAGGGGATTCAGCCTTCCATCATTTCGGAGATGGTCGATACGCTTCACCGCATACGTGAATCGACAGGATTGACCCTGTTATTGGTGGAACAGAACCAGGCCTTCATCGGCAGCTTGGCCGATCGGGTCCTGACGATGCAGAAAGGGGTACTCGTCAATGAAAGCAGTACACGCGATTTTCTGAACAACACTCATGCATTTGCGTCCGCTTGATTCTTCGCCACGAACGATCAAGCTGTTTTCTTGCCAACGAGGCCGGGAGCTGGAATTGGAAATCGAGCGTTTGCCGTGAATAGGGCCATGCCGGAATTGTTCAGCAAGGATGATGTTCACAGAATCTATCTTGGAACCTAATCGGAGAAAATCAATGAAAAGATTGACTGCATGCGTAGTCCAGGCCGCTTCCGTCGGTGGCGATACAGCGGCTACCGTCGCCAAGACCGTGGAGCTGATCAAGGAATGCGCGCAGAAGGGCGGGCAGCTTGCTGTATTTCCTGAAGCTTTCATCGGCGGCTATCCGAAAGGCGCAAGTTTCGATATTCGTATCGGCATGAGAACGCCCGAAGGCCGCGATGAGTTCGCTGCATATTGGGATTGTGCGATCGACGTACCAGGGCCGGAGACTGCAGCCATCGGCGAGGCGGCGCGCGAAGCGAAGATGTTCGTGACCATCGGCATCATCGAGCGTGCCGGTGGCACGCTTTACTGTACGGTTCTCTTTTTCGGGCCTGAGGGAACGCTGCTCGGCAAGCACCGCAAGTTGATGCCGACCGCTGCCGAGCGGTTGTGCTGGGGCTTCGGCGATGGCTCCACTTTGACCACGGTCGATACGCCCTGGGGAAACATGGGCGCGGTGATCTGCTGGGAAAACTACATGCCGCTGCTGCGCATGGCGATGTTCGACAAGGGCATCTCGCTGTATTGCGCGCCGACGGCCGACGATCGCGACAGCTGGGCATCGTCGATGCAGCACGTTGCGCTGGAGGGCCGCTGCTTCGTGTTGTCGGCATGCCAGTACCTGACGGGAGCCGATTTCCCTTCGACGATGAAGAACCGGATTTCCGACGAGAAGAATCATGTGCTGATGCGCGGCGGCAGCGTCATCGTCAGTCCGCTCGGCAAGATTCTTGCGGGACCGGATTTCTCCGGCGAGACGATCCTGACCGCGACTCTCGATATCGATGATGTGGTGAGAGGCAAATTCGATTTCGACGTCGCAGGACACTATGCACGTCCGGATATCTTCAAGCTGACGGTGGAAGAGCGTCCGCAATTGGCTGTATCCCACATTGGAGCCTGACATGGAAGAGCGTCCATTCTTTCACGAGGGCATGCGCGAGTTTCAGGACATGTTCGACGGACGTCGCGTGGCCGAGGCGATCGAAACGCATCGCAAGCACTACGCGTTCTGGGACGATGAAATCGACATCATCGAGACTGCACCGTTCTTTTTCATCGCCAGCACCTACGGCGAATATGTCGATTGCAACATCAAGTCGGGCGACCCAGGATTCATCAGGGTGACCGGTCCCGGCACGCTCGAGTATCCGGAGTACGACGGCAACTCGATGTTCCGCACGCTGGGAAATATTGCGCGCAATCCCAATGTCGGCCTGCTCTTCGTCAAGTTCGACGGCAAGAGCCGCCGCATCCGGGTCAACGGCAAGGCTTCCGTGATCCTCGATCCCGCAGTGGTCGGCAAGTATGTGGGTGCGAAGGCGGTTGTTCGCATCGAATGCGAGATTTATCCGAACTGCCCGCGCTACCTGCCGAATCTGGCCGACTCCCTGCCCTCGCCTCATGTACCGCGAGAAGGGCAGGGCACGCCCCCGCCGCCGGAATGGAAGCATCGGGATTACATCCGCGATGTGCTGCCGGCTGATGATCCGCATATTCCGGTCGTGAAGCATCCATTCAAGCCGGAATAGGAAGAGAACGACAGACCAGTCGGAAATCAAGGCAGCAATCGCCTGAGCGGGCACCTTCCCCATCAAGGGGAAGGTTGGGATGGACAGGCCCTGATAACCTCGCACCCGATCCACGCCATGCAAGACCTCCTGCCCGAGGCGCATGCGCCGGATGTTGTCCGCAATCTGCCGCGCGGCGGATGCCGGCAGGGCGACGGATGCCAGGTGCCTGGCGTCGAGCAGCCCGCGTGTCTGCGGCGTCAACGGCAGCATCACCACGAGAATCTCGCATCCCTGCAGGAACTCCGGCAATTGATTGGCCCCGTGCATGCATTGCACGCCGTCCAGTTGCCGTTGCGTCCGACTCCGCATCGCCCGATGCGCCTCGGTGTGGCAACGCTGAAGACGTTCAAGCCGTCGCGCGCGCGTGCGTCTCGCGCTGTGCATCATCGCGCTTGATCAATTGCAGGTCTGCGATGCATTCCTGAACAGCCTGCTGGCAAATTTGCGAGGCTGATATTTCCCTGCGTATGCCGTGTTCTGAACTGCATTCCCGATTGCCGCTCTAAATTGCATCGGCGTTTCGGTTCTTGTTGCGATGAAACGTCCGCTACGCCGTCCGGCAGTTTCCGCACGCGCTTGAAGATACCTGCAAGTTGCCTGTGGTACACGGGAATAATTCCTGACGCGAAAGGCGGCCCGGCAACATCGAGGCGCTTGTCGCGGAAGCTGCCGGAATCCTCGCCGCATCCACGCGGCGCAGCAGGCTTCGCGCAGGAGACAGCATCATGGGATCAGGTCGCACGGCATCGGTCTTGCGGGCATGTTTGACGACAGCAGCGGCATTGCTGCTGGCTGCGTGCGGCAGCGGCGACAGCGTTACTTTCCTCGCCGGCAACGGCGTTGGTACCGTGACCGCGTCCGGTAGCACGCTGTCCAGCGGCAGCTTCATCGCCAGCCTGGGCGGCGCGGAGGTTGTGCCTTCCACGACAAGCAGCGCGGAAGGAATCGGCGTGGTGGTGGTCGATGCGGGAACGCGGCTGATGCACGCCAGTGTGACGACGAGCGGCATCGCCGGCACGGCAGTCACCCTCCGCTCCGGTGCGCGCGGCACGAACGGAATGGTCGTCTTTCCGCTGGTCGAGACCGCCCCCGGCAGCGGTCTGTGGGTCACGGAAGCGGTACTCAGCGATGATCAGCTCAATGCGCTGACCGCCGGCAACAACTACTTCATTGTGCACAGCGCCGCCTTTCCCGACGGCGAAATTCGCGGCCAGATTCTGGCGCAGTTTCCGGGCGACGCCGGCACCGGCGTGGTCGTGACCGGCAACACGACGGCCGCCACGTTCATCGAAATCCTGAGCGGCGCGGAGACCGTGCCGGCGAACAGCAGTTCCGTCAGCGCGATCGGCGTTGCCATCGTCGATACGCGCGTCAGCACCCTGACGGCGACCGTGACCCTGAGCGGCACGACCGCAAGCACGGTGCAAATCCACGAAGGCGCGCCAGGCAGCAACGGGCCGGCTGTTTTTTCATTGACGCGCGTCTCGACCGGCAGCGGTATCTGGATCACGAAGACATCGCTGACCGATGCACAGCTCGCTTCGGTGCTGGCGGGGAACTACTATTTCGAAGTCCGTACCGTCGCCTTCCCGAATGGCGAAGTGCGGGCGCAGATCGGATCGGGCGGCGCAGTGACGACCGGCGGCACCGGCATCGGCACCGGCACAAGCACGACCGGCACCGGCATTTCCGTCATCGGCACCACCGGCACCGGAATGCCGGTCTCGATTGGCACGACGCCCGCAACCGTCGGCGGCATTCCCGTCACGATCAACACCACGCCGAGCGGCACGACCGGCTCAACGCCGGCCGGCATCGGCTCGACTGTCGGCACCACGCCGTCGCTGATCGGCACGTCGCCAACCGGCATCACGAATACCACGCCGGTCACCATCGGCACACCGCCCAGCGGCATCACCGGCACGCCAACGACGATCGGCACCACGAACATCGGGGCGACCGGCTCGACCATCGGCGGCGCTACCATCATCATCGGCACCACGGGCAGCGGTGCAGCGTCCGGATCGGCAACGACCGGGTTCTAGTTCTATCTAGTTTCAGTATTGTCAATGTTGTCATTGCTGCTTTCGCCATGACGGCACTGTTCTTCGGGCAAGGAAATTTGTCCGATGGCAAGCATCGCAACAATTGCTTGCAACTGCCTTTCCCAATGCCTGCTAGAGTTGCAGCGCACGCAAGATCAGAGGGGGATGCCGTTGCTGCAATTATTTTCATATCTGAAAGCCTGGTCCAGAAAGCCGTTGAAGCAGCGCCTGTTGCTGGCGGCCGTCGCGGCAGGTGCCGCCTTCGCGTGCGCGGGCGTGCTGCTGTGCGCGTACACCTTCCTGATCCTCGCGCCCAACCTTCCGGCGCTCGACACATTGACGGATTACAGGCCCAAGCTGCCGCTGCGTATTTTTACTGCCGACAATGTGCTGATCGGCGAATTCGGTGAAGAGCGCCGCGACTTCGTGCCGGTCGCGGACATTCCCGCCGTGATGAAGAATGCAGTGATCGCGATCGAGGACGACGGCTTCTACACGCATGGCGGCGTCGATTTCATGGGTGTGGCACGCGCCGGATTGGCGAACCTGCGCAACAGCCGCTCGCAGGGCGCGTCCACCATCACGATGCAGGTGGCGCGCAATTTCCTGCTGACCCGGAACAAGACCTACACGCGCAAGCTGCAGGAGATCCTGCTCGCCTGGAAGATCGAAGGCGCGCTGTCCAAGGACCAGATCCTCGAGCTGTACATGAACCAGATTTATCTGGGCGAACGCGCCTACGGCTTCGGCACCGCGGCGCGCGTGTATTTCGGCAAGCCGCTCAAGGACGTGACGATTGCCGAGGCTGCGATGCTGGCGGGTCTGCCGAAGGCGCCCGCCACCAACAACCCGGTAGTCAACCCCAAGCGCGCGCGCGAGCGCCAGCAATACATCCTGAAGCGCATGCGCGAGCTCGACTACATCACGGCTGCGCAGTACGACAAGGCGGCGCATGACACCGTCAAGGTGCAACGCGAGGGCACGCGCGTGCGCACGCATGCGGAGCACGCCGCCGAAATGGTGCGGCAATACATGGTCGAACAGTACAAGGAGCAGACCTACACCAGCGGCTTCACGGTCTACACCACGCTCAACAAGGCCGATCAGGATGCCGCCTACGCGGCGGTGCGGCGCGGCGTGATGGATTATGAGCGCCGCCACGGCTATCGCGGCCCGGAGGCCGTCATCGATCTGCCGCGCGATGCGGAAGAGCGCGAACAGGCCATCGACGATGTGCTGCTCAAGCACCCCGACAGCGGCGAGCTGCAATCGGCCATCGTCATCTCCGCCTCGCCGAAGCTGGTGCGCGCCGAGCGGCTGTCAGGCGAGGTGATCGACATCACGGGCGACGGCCTGCGCTTCGCCGCGTCCGCGCTGTCCGCCAGGTCGCAGTCGAAGAACGCGATCCGGCCAGGCGCGGTGATCCGCGTGATGCAGGACGCCAAGCGCAGATGGTCGATCACGCAGTTGCCGGAAGTGGCCGCCGCCTTCATCGCCCTCAATGCGCAGGATGGCTCGATCCGCGCCATGGTGGGCGGCTTCGACTTCGCGTTGAACCAGTTCGATCACGTCACGCAGGCATGGCGCCAGCCGGGCTCCACCATCAAGCCCTTCATCTACTCGTCGGCGCTGGAGAAGGGATTCTCGCCATCGACGATGATCAACGATGCGCCGCTTGCGGACGCGATACCGGACGGTAGCGGCAAGACATGGGCACCCGGCAACGACGACGGCAACTACGACGGCCCCGTGAGCATGCGCGCCGGATTGAAGAAATCGAAGAACCTCGTCTCCATCCGCATCCTGCGCACCGTCACGCCCGACTATGCGCAGGAATACATCACGCGCTTCGGCTTCGACGCCAGCAAGCATCCCGCCAATCTCACGATGACGCTCGGCACCGGCTCCGTCACGCCGTATCAGATGGCCGGCGCCTACGCGGTATTCGCCAATGGCGGCTATCGCATCGCGCCGTATCTGATCAGGAAAGTGGTCGATGCGCGCGGCAACGTGCTGTCGGAAACCGCACCGGTCAGCGCCGGCGACGAAGCCATCCGCGTGCTCGATGCGCGCAACGCCTACATCATGGACAGCATGATGCGCGACGTGGTGCGTTCCGGCACCGGCTACATGGCAAGCCAGCGCCTGGGCCGCGCCGACCTCGCCGGCAAGACCGGCACCACCAACGATGCGATGGACGGCTGGTTCGCCGGCTATGGCGGCGGCGTGGTCGCGGTCGCATGGATGGGCTACGACAAGCCGCGCTCGCTGGGCACACGCGAATTCGGCGGCACGCTCGCCTTGCCGATCTGGACCGACTACATGCGCGACGCGCTGCGCGGCAAGCCGGAGACGCAGAGACCGGTCCCGGCCGGCATCGCGCAGATCGACGGCGACTGGATGTATCAGGAGTATGCGGACAGCGCACAGGCGAACGCGGTGCGCACGGTCGACGTCAACGAAGGCATCGATATCAAGAGCTTCTGGGATAAACTGTTCGGCAATCCCGCCCCGGCCCCCACCCCAGCCGCACCGGCCGCGCCGGTCGAGCAGGAGAAGAAACGCTTCGACGATCTTTATCGCGGCTGATGAACGGGCGGATTCCGCGATGTGCGGGGACCGTGCACGAATCGCAGTCAAGCGTCCGCTGATGCCATGAGTGCATCCCGACGCACCCGCGCGGATCGAGCCGGAAGCCGGAACGTCGGACGTGACGAGACTGATTGCAAGCAGTTATCTCATGGAGCATGCCTTGGCGACCGACGTATTTACTCCCATCGTTTTCATTGAAGACGGCGAGCCAGCGCCGTTGCGCGACCCTGCCGCATTCCCGTTCCTCTATAACGAACACGGCAAAGGCGTGCAACTGGCGCAGCAGCGTGGAACGCTGATCCAGATTGCCCCCGACAATCCCGATCTCGATGTCGGCACCAGGTATGTCGATATCCAGGATTCACCCAGCACGATCACGCCCGATGCAGGTGATCCCTACGAGATCACCTTATTCGATTTCGGGGTTGAGGAAGTGCATTACGCGCCCTTGCCGGCAACCCGGGAAAACGCGCAAGCCTTCGGCATGACCCTGCTCCGGAACGGCGAATGCGTGCGCTTTCCATTCCAGAATCTGGTCATGACCGATTACACCTATGGAAAATGGGCGGGATATCAATCACCGTATCTCGGTCCGGGGCGAAGCCGCGAGCTGCTCACGATCAATCCGACCGATCTTGAGTACCACAATTTTCCGCATGTGTTCTTCTCGCGAGACGCTTTGCCCCTGGTCGTCAGCGTCGCCCGCTGGCGTCCCTACGTGAGGCAAATCGCGCTTGCCGATCTGTGGATTGCACCCGGCGACGCCATCCTGCTGCCACCGAAGGTCAAGCCGGCGCCGCCGCCACGTTGCGCTCCCCATGACGAAGCACGACGCATCATCCTTGACCTGCACGGCAATCGGAATTCGGCACTGGCCTGCAGGTTTCAGGAGGGGAGGCCGGCGCTATCGACCACGACCATCCTCGCCAATGCCGCCACGATGACAGCGAGGGCCACCATGCCCCACTACCATGAAGAGAAAAGCGCAACCAGGCATGTCCGGTTGCAGGTCGGGGATCGGTAATACGGACGCTGTATTTCTTCATCCGGTGCGTGATAGAGTTGTCAGAATAATTATTGAAAACGACAACTCCCCGGGCGTGACGAGCAAGTCAATGCCGCCACCAGGGTGACCTGTCTTTAACAGATTGGGGACAACGCGATGACCGACATTGCATCCACGCTGGAAACCGACAGCGCCGTCTATAAAACCCTGCTGGAATCCACCAAGGCCATCCCGTGGAAGATCGACTGGGACAGCATGAAGTTCGCCTACATCGGGCCGCAGATAGAGAGCCTGCTCGGCTGGCCGCAATCGAGCTGGGTCAGCGTGGAAGACTGGGCAGCGAGAATCCATCCCGACGAAAGGGATGCCATCGTCAGCTACTGCGTTGCGCAATCGCAGGCAGGCATCGATCATGAGGCAGACTATCGCGCCCTCACCCGGAATGGCGACTATGTATGGATGCGCGACGTCGTGCATGTGGTGCGCAAGGACGATGGTTCGGTCGATTCCCTGATCGGCTTCATGTTCGACATCAATGAACGGAAAAAGACCGAAGCGAAACTGATCGACCTGCAGAAAGAACTCGAAGCCTTGTCCTTCAAGGATGGCTTGACCAATGTTGCCAATCGACGCATGTTCGATTCGGTCATGGAGATGGAATGGGCCAATGCGCGGCGCAACAATCAAGCGCTCTCCATCATCATGCTCGACATCGATTATTTCAAGCAGTACAACGATCACTATGGCCATGTTCAGGGCGACTGCTGCCTGAAGCAAGTGGCAAAGGTCTTGAGTTCGGCGGCAACCCGATCGCGCGATTTCTTTGCACGTTTTGGCGGAGAGGAGTTCATGATCATCCTCCCCGAGACGGATGAAAAATCCGCTCTCGCCATTGCGCAACGCTGCCGCAATCTGATTTTCAAGGAACAGATAGCGCACGAAAAATCCGAGGTCAGCCAGATTCTGACCATCAGCCTCGGCGTCGGCACCATTGTTCCGTCACATCAGGATGAACTGATGAAGTTCATTGAATTGGTGGACCGGCGGCTCTATCAGGCAAAGCAGAAGGGCCGCAATTGCATCGCCAGTTGATCGGCATCGAAAACCGGCAGGCATCTTGAAAGCGCACATCCACCGGCAGGAAACGCGGGCTCGAACTCACTCCGCCTGACGCGCATAGCTGACCGTCAACATCTCCCATTGATGACCATCCGGCTCGTTCCAGTAGACGATGCTGCCGCCGTGCTCCGTGTTGATCCGGAAATCGACCGGCTCGTGCACGTTGCTGCGGTACGGTATGCCAGCCGCCTTGATCCGCTCAAGAATGGCGTTGAAGTCATCCTCGCCCACCCGAAAACAGTAGTGAATCAAGGGAACGGGATCGCTCCATTCATCGAAGTCGATCGTCAATCCATCGTTCACATAGACAGGGGCGAATGGCCCGACACCCGTTGCCGACCACGGAACCCCAAGCAGTTCAGCCAGCAGCTTCGCCGAGGCCGTCTTGTTGCGGGATGGCACCATAAGATGATCAAGATGAACAGTCATCGTGCTCTCCTGTTGCTGGAAGGGTGGGCGACTCGAGCTGAAAGAGGCCGGGGTATTCGATGATCGCACCCAGCGGCGACACGCGCAATGTCCCGCGATAGCCAACGGTCGGCGCCTCGTAGAGGTACTCGGCGCGCGATAGCCGCTTGTAGTGCTGCGGAAGCATGGTGACCTTCATTTGGGGAAAGGCGAGATATGCGGCTGGCGCTTCGGCCCGCTCGCCGACCTCAAGCGCAAGCCGACGCAGTGCCAGCAGGTTCGTGGCTGGCGTGAAGCCGAGATCAACGTCCTGGCACCCTGCAAGGCCGGGACGGCTCTTCCCGTTGACCTCCCAACGCGCGTCGCCGCTTGACGCGATGCGCACATTGACCGCCTTCTGGCCCACAAAGCCCGCAACCGAGGCACTCCTCGTGCGAAACGCCTGATCTGCCACCACCTCATACTGCAACTGGCAAACCCGCCCGGATTCCATGAAGACCGCCGCGCCGGACAGACGGTATCCGTCCGCCAGCGTGAAGAGGCAGCAGGCATCGTGGCCCGGAAAATCCAGCTTGCGCCAGAAGAAGACAGCAACAGGCTCGTTCATTCGTCCGTCCGATCAGGTTGCAATCTGCCTGCCAACTTCAACTCGGTGCAGGCGCGTCCGCGAACTGCCGCTCGATGTGCAGCCATTCATCCTCAATCCGATAGCGCAACGCCGAAGGAGGCCCTTACTTCAGTCGGACGGCCTTCCCCCATGAATGAGTCGGGTCATGCGAGTGATGGGGAAACAGCCAAGCGACGATGCTTGCGCTTCAGCTTGCCGGAGGCACCGTGTTGGCTGACGTCTGAATCAAGCCGCGCCGTACTGCGGCATCGGCTTGAACAAATGGATAGGGAGCGGCCTGGCAGAACGAAGCATCATTTGAAAGCGTGGGCGCTCACAGATCCACGATCATTTCGAAACCGCCATAGATCATGCGCTTGCCGTCAAACGGCATCGGATTCATGCTTTGCTGCAATCGTGGATCGGCCATGGATGCCTCCATGCCTTGGTCACGCACTTTGCGCGAGGGCCAGATGATCCAGGAAAAACAAACGGTTTCATCCGGCTTGCATTGAACGGCCATGGGAAAGGAAGTGATTTTTCCCTCAGGCACATCGTCGCCCCAGCACTCGACCAACTTGAGTGCCCCATGCTCCTTGAAGACGACAGCAGCAGCCTCTGCATGCTGCTTGTAGATTTCCTTGTTTGCCGTTGGCACGGCAATGACAAACCCATCAACGTATGACATATCAATGCTCCTCTATCTTGATGGCGTGTTGAGTATGTTGCATAAAATCGAACTTGGTTCACTGCCGGATGGCCGGCGGGCGCTTCTTGCCGCGACCGCTTGAAACAATTGTCAGGCGTTACCATCGGCGCGCGCGTCCGGATTGTGGCCAGCCACAAGATTGAGCGCGATGCCGTGCTCCAGAAATGCCTTGCGGCCGGCCCCAGTTCAACGAATACCGCACCTGGGTTCAATGCTGCAAACGCGCGGTGGATTTGATGATGGCGTTCTACGTTGGTCTTGCTCAGCCTCCTCTATTCGGTGCGTGGTGAGACTGGGTTGGCAGCGGCTCGATTGGAGGAGTCAATCCGCACTTTGGGACGTTGGGCGTTCGACACCGGCATACCCTGCCGGGCGATTGAAGTTTGATGCTTCGCGAACCAGACGAACAACCGTCGCCTGCTCGAGCGGCGTATCCTCCCTCAGCTCCAGCGTTGCCATCTCATACTTGCCGCCTGGTTTCAGGCGAGGTTCGATGTGGCGCAGGCGCTGGCCTTTCCAGAACCCAAACAGCACACGGCTCGGCTCTGCGCGGATGAGAAGTACCGGCCCATTCATGAAGTACACGAGATGTCCCCACTTTAGTGCTTCCTGAAGATCCGGCGCCGAGATGATGACCGCATGACGCAGTGCTTCCACATAGCTGCGCTGCCAACCGTCGAGGCAAGCCATGTATTCATTCGGGGACTTGGCTGGCGTCAGAATCATCTTCATGGGAACTCTCTGAAGGGTAAAGCTGCGTCGTTGGGTTGTCAGCACGGCCTGGACGCGCCTTGGATTTGTGCGGCCTGACACCTGAGTTAAGCCGCGCCGCGAAGCGGCGACGGCTTGAATAAATTGTCAGGCATCATTCCCATGTGTTGGCTCCCTGATCGAAGCCGCCACGGTAGGGGCTGCCAACGCAGAACCGATGCCCGCTTGGCGCTTGCATGACTACCCATCCATTATTGCGGGACACGACTGTTGCTCCGAGGTGTTCCAGGCGCGCGACCTCTGAGTCTATTGAGTCTGTCTCAATATCCAGATGGGCCCGCGCCTCATGACTGACTCTCTGAATGATGACCTGCACGTCGTTCGGTGGCGTTACGAGCTGAATAAATTTGCCAGCTGCATCTAAATCCTCGGGCAGCGGGTATCCCAGTGCGGCACTCCAGAAGTGAGCCTCTGATAGCAAATCGTCCGTTTGGCAATCGATGACGATGTTTCCCAACCTGCTTCTATGCATTGGTGCCTCTTCTGATGCCTAACGCTGAGTTAGCCCTCACCCACAACACGGAACCGGCCAAGACACTGAGCACAAATGCCCAGCTGCCTGGACTGACTCCAAGATCACGGAGGGCAGAAAGAGGACTAAGCAGAACGCTGCCGATGATGAGGCTAGCTAGGAAGACCAGCCAACCAAGAACTGGGCGAGACGCAAGAAGACCGATGGCGAGACCTACGGCTACGCCAAGGGCGCAAGACGGCATGAGGATAGAGACCCAAGCAAAAAAAGCAGATGGCGCCGCCGGTGAGCCCGCCGCAACGAAGAAGCCGTGGATCAATTGACTTATTGCCCACGTCCACCAAAGCGGCGCGAGTAAGCCGATTGCGGCGATTGCTGTCAGACGTATACGCGATGGCTGCATAAGGGCTAACGTCCGCGCTGACCGGAACACAACACGCGCCGCGAAGCGGCAGCCAATGGTTGGGTGTCCGTATCGAGCAATTTGTTAGCCATCCGGCTCATAGACCGCTCTCAGTTGTCGAGAGCCAGTTCGAAAATGTCCGACGTGCCTCACTGACGGCATCTGAAGCTGAAAAGAACAAGTCTGCACCACCGTCGTATGGCGCATATGCGTTGCGCTTATCGGTATTCGCAAACAGATAGGGTCCCGCAATTCCGTCGGCACACATCAAAATGAGTTTATCAAAGGCACCTGTGCGCCAACGCTGACGGGTTGCAAAGAACTGCATTGGACCGTCCTGCCCCCTCTCATACGATTGCACGTACTCGGGTGCGAGACTATCTAACATCAAGAATTCAGGGGCGTATCTTGAGCCTTCAACATAGTAGTCTGGCCAGTGTCGGCTTTCGCCGTATTGGGTGATGAAGAGGATGCACTCAGCATCTTCACCCAATGCGTAGCAAGCGGCTGCGTTTTGGCGACGCAAGATTTCGCTACGCTCAATTTCTGTCTCCGGGTACCTTTTTGACTCAGGAAGGCTGTGTATCCGCATCCATCGATCTGGCAGTGTCGTTCGGCACAGGTACCCAGCGGGCAGTGCCGTGCCAAAGGAAGAGTGCCAAATCTCGGAGATAGTTGGTGCTGACATGAGGTGGTTAACTTGATTTATCCAGCATGATGTTGTCTCCATAATCTGGCGTGTGCCGTATAAGGCAGCACTCGACATCCCTTTGAAAACGGTTTGCAGACTTGCTTCCCGAGCAGGGTACTGTGTTTTTTCGCAGTATTGATGGAAATGCAAAAACCGGCAAGCCGATTCTACAGCCGTCTCGGCTGCAGGCTCAACTCCGCGACTGCGTCCGTCACCAGCAATGGACTCGTCACCCAAAGCGCAGTGCGGCGCAATAGGGTTGGCTGCAAAGCCCGGCATCCTCCCAAAACGAGGACGCCCATTCATCCATTTCCTCCTTCCTGAAAAATTCCCGAACCGCATTCAGGTGTCCTCTCGCAATGTCTCGATGAATTGACGAATACGGCCAATGCGCTGCCTCGATCCAGGACCAGCGCAGCGGAAAATCGGCATCGCCGTTCGGCAAGCGCTCATTGGCATGCAGACCATCCGGCAATATCCGCTGTTCGTTGAACGGCGGCTTTGAACAGACGTCGCCAGATAATGAATTCGCGGCGAGGCAAGGGGAGATGCGTCGCAAGGCTGGCGCGGCACGCCGGCTTTCCGCGAGGGCGTGTTTGCGGAACTTCTGCACGCAATGACGGCAATGTGTTTCCGGCATTTGGCTTTCCACAATCCGTATCGCCAGCGAGTCTGGTAGAACGTCAATACATTGTCTTCGGCACGATTTTCGTTACGCGGAATACGGTCGTGGACATGTGAGGCGCTTTCATTTCGACATTCCGGTGCAAGCATGCAGGGACATGATGTTGCCCTTGCGAGAAGAGATGCCTACCCATTTGCCCACTCTCGCCAGCAGCGCCGGTCAATCCGGTTTGCTTCCGGATGGGAACGCACAGCGATGCGGCCTCATTTGCCCAGCGAATTCTTGTAGATCCTGCCGTCCTTCATGATGACGAGCAGGTTTTTTTCCGGATCTTCAATCAGCTTGATGTTGGCGATCGGATCGCCGTCGACGAGCAGGAGGTCGGCGAGCGCGCCTTCCTCCACCACGCCGAGCTTGCCCGGGTACGGATTGCGCTTCCCGGACAGTGCCAGTAGTTGGGCGTTTGTCCCGGTCGCCATGACGAGCGTTTCGGCGGGGGTGTACCAACGGACCAGCTTGGCCAGCAGTTCCCCATGACGCTGCGCCAGCTTCTGGGAGAACAGGATGTCGGTGCCGAACGCCGTCTTGATCTTGTACTTCTTCGCCAGCGCGAAGGTTCTGTCCGTACCGGCGAACACCTCCATCGCCTTGGCTCGCTCTAGCGAGCCGGGCGGAAACGCGTCGGCCAGTTCGTCGGGAAACGGCTGAGTGCTCAACCAGATGCCCTTCTCGGCAATCAGTTTGGCGGTTGCTTCGTCCATCAGGTGGGCGTGTTCGATGCACTTCACGCCGGCGGCGATTGCCCGCCGGATCGAAACGGGCGTGTACGCGTGCACGGTGACATACGTGCCCCAGTTCTCGGCGGCTTCAACGGCGGCGCGCAGCTCGGCCTCGGTAAAGGTGGACGCGTCGAGCGGGCTGTGCGGCGACGCCACGCCTCCACCGGCCGTCAGCTTGATTTGCGAGGCGCCCAGCATGAGCTGCTCGCGCACGCGCACGCGGACTTCATCCGGACTGTCCGCGATCATGGCGGCTCCGAGCAGCTCCTGGCGCGTCAGCGGCGCGCCGACGGTGCGCGGCACTTCGAACGGCTGGCGGAAGTCGCCGTGACCGCTGGTGACGGTGATGATGGCGCCGGACGGGAAGATGCGCGGGCCGGCGACGGTGCCCTCGTCGATGGCGCGTTTGAGCCCGAAGGCCGGCCCGCCCATGTCGCGAACGGTGGTGAATCCGCGCATCAGCGTGGCAGTCGCCTCAGCGCCTGCCGCGAGATTGAGGTGGCCGATGTCCCCTGTGAGCAGCGCTGCGGGCGTCGGCCGCACCAGCATCGTGTGCCAGTGCGCGTCGATCAGCCCGGGCATCAGCGTGCGTCCGCTGCCGTCGATGAGCACAGTGCCAGCGCTTCGATCGGACGGGATCGGAGCCGTGGAGACGCGCTCGATCTTGTTGCCGCGCACCAGGACGTTTTGCGGCCCCGAAAGAGTGCCGCTCTTGCCGTCGAAAACCCGGACGTTCTGAAACAGCGTGACCGCGCCGCCTGAAGAAACGGAAGGGGTCTCCCTCTGCGGTTCTTGCGCCTGGCCGGCGTGGCAAAGACCGGCCAGGAGCGCCGCCAATACCAACTGCCGATATTTCCCGCGTTTCAGATTCTGGCTCATATGTTCCAATCCATATTCGCACCTTGCGCCCGACGCCCAATTTGATTTATCCAGCATGAGGTTGTCTCCAGAATCTGGTGTGGCCGTATAGCGCAGCACTCGACATCCCTTTGAAAACGGTTTGCAGGTTTGCTTCCCGAGCAGGGTGCTGTGTTTTTGCGCCGCATTAATGGAAACGCAAAAACCGGCAAGCCGAGTCTGCAGTCGCCACGGTTGCAGGCTCCACTCCGCGACAGCGTCCGTCACCAGCAATGGATTCGTCACCCAAACCGCATGCAGTTGTCCTCTCGCAATGTCTCGATGAATTGACGAATACGGCCAATGCGCTGCCTCGATCCAGGAGCAGCGCAGCGGAAAATCAGTATCGCCGTTCGGCAAGCGTTACTCAGCAGTCGGGAATTTGGACGACGTCTGCATTGCTTCAACTCCTTCCCCTTCAAGGGGAAGGCGGGGATGGGGATGGGTTTTACGCTGCGGATTTAACCCATCCCCCCTTGCAGGGCGCACAGAGGCCTGCAAGCCTCTGTTGTTCCGCAGGCGAGGAGCATGCTCCTCGAAATCCCTGCTCCACCCCTAACCCTCCCCTTGAAGGGGAGGGAACGCGATCGCAATGCTGTCACCTAAATTGCTGACTTCTCTGTAATTGGCATGCAGATGATCCGGCAATATCAGCTGTTCGTTGAACGGCGGCTTTGAACAGACGTTGCCAGATGATGAATTCGGTGCGCGGCAAGAGGAGATGCGCCGCAAGGCTGGCGCGGCACGCCGGCTTTCCGCGAGGGCGTGTTTGCAGAACTCCTGCACGCAATGATGGCAATGTGTTTCCGGCATTTGGCTTTCCACAATCCGTATCGCCAGCGAGTCTGGTAGAACTTCAATACATTGTCTGCGGCACGATTTGCGTTACACGCAAACCGGTCGTGGACATGTGAGGGGCTTTCATTTCGACATTCCGGTGCAAGCATGCAGGGACATGATGTTGATGTTGCCCTTGCGAGAAGAGATGTCTGCCCATTTGCCCACTCTCGCCAGCAGCGCCGGTCAATCCGGTTTGCTTCCGGATGGGAACAACAGCGCGAGCCAGCACGATGAGTTCTCCGCATTCCTGCAGGTCGAGATTTTTTCCGGGCGTCAATGGACATGTTTTCCGTGTTCCATGGACAGCTGCGCTTTGGTATCGACAAGCATGCCGGCGTTTTCGTGCAGCGGCGTTGCTGCTCATCCTGTTCCTGTCCGCAGGCCTGCTGACCGGATGCAATCCTTTGCCCTCACTCGAAGGACGCAGTGTGTCGACTGTCGTCACGGACACGAACGATACGCCGCTTGGCGTGGCGATTTCTCCGTTGACCGCCGCGCATCCGGGCAAGGCCGGCATCTATCCGCTGGTCGATGCGCACAATGCCTTTGGCGCGCGCGTGCTGCTGGCGCAAGCCGCCGTGCGCACACTGGATATCCAGTACTACATCTGGCGCGGCGACATGACGGGGACCTTGCTGTTCGACGCGTTGCGCAAGGCGGCGGATCGCGGGGTGCGCGTGCGCTTGATGCTCGACGATCTGGGTTCGTTGGGGCTCGATGCGACACTCGCTGCGCTGGATGCGCACCCGAATATCGAAGTGCGCCTGTTCAATCCCTTCGCCAACCGGAGGTTTCCGTGGGGCGGCTTTCTCACGGATTTTTCGCGGCTGAACCGGCGCATGCATCATAAATCCTTCACCGCCGATAGCCAGGCGACCATCATCGGCGGCCGCAATGTCGGCGACGAATATTTCGCCGCGACCGACGATTTCCTGTTCGCCGATCTCGATGTGATCGCGGTCGGCCCGGTGGTCAAGGACGTGTCGCATGAGTTCGACCGCTATTGGGCCAGCGAATCGGCCTATCCGATCGATCGATTGCTGGGACCCGCCGGCGAAACGCCGCTGCAGGATGTCGGTGCGGCTGCATCGTTCGTGGAGAAAAATCCGGCAGCCACGGAGTATCTCGACGCGATCAAGGAATCGGCATTCATGCTGGCGTTGCTGAGGGGAACGCTGCCCCTGGAGTGGGCAAAGACGCAGATGGTCAGCGACGATCCGCTCAAGGGTCTGGGGAAGGCGCCGCCCGAAGCGATGCTGCCAGTCAAGCTCAGGCGGATCATCGGCGATCCGGAAAAGGAGGTCGATCTGGTGTCGCCGTATTTCGTGCCGACCGCTGTCGGGGTGGACGCGTTTGCGGCGATGAGCAGGCGCGGGGTGACGGTCCGCATCCTGACCAATGCGCTGGAGGCCACCGACGTCGCGGTCGTGCACTCCGGTTATGCCAGGCGACGCAAGCCTCTGCTGCAGGAAGGCGTGATCCTGTATGAATTCAAGCGCATCGCGGACATGCCGGTTCACCCGAAAGGCCCGCGCCTGATCAGCAGCGCGTCCGGATCGAGCCTGCACGCAAAGACGTTTTCGGTCGACCGCTCCAGGGTATTCGTCGGCTCCCTCAATTTCGATCCCCGCTCCGCCAACCTCAATACGGAGATGGGCTTCGTGATCGAGAGTCCGATACTGGCCGCGCGCATCGACGATGCGTTCAAGATGCTGGTGCCGCTCAACGCGTATGAAGTGCGGCTGGACGACAACGGAAGCCTCTATTGGCTCGAAAGAGTGGACGGCAAGGAGGTGCGGCACGATACCGAACCGGGCACGACGTTCTGGAAGCGCACCGCCGTCTGGCTGCTGTCGCTTTTGCCTATTGAATGGATGTTGTGAAGGGGATGGGTCAAGAATGCGGCCGGGTTGCGCATGCTGCGTTTTCGAACTGCGCTATCTCATTGGAGCGCATTGCACGGTTGGCTTTGCATCCCGGAGAACCCCGTTTGCGCCAGGGCAGCTGAGTGCGGGAGCGATACTTGCGAAATTCTCCGTGTGCTTTTATCAACCGTTTGGGAAATGGTTCGTGACGCTGCACGCTCCGTGCGATCGCGCGATTTGAAAAAGAGTTTCCCACGGCATCAACGTTTGACGTGAGCGGCGCACCACGGAGCCGCCGACCTTGATGAAACGCGCGCCGTCGTTGTGGGTCAGCTTGATGGAGGGGGCAGACGTCAATCCGGGCCCGGCGACGTTGATTTCAGAGCCCCTCAATTCAGCTTTCGTTGTGTGCGACATCCATGCGCCGCCGGGTACGGGCTCCAACATCGTATAGGTTGAAGCTGGTCATCGTCCGACCGTAAAGGTGCAGACTGACAGCGCGGGACCGCTCAGCCGGAACTCCGGTGACGTGAATGTGATCGGGGTTCGGTACGAAGCTCGTCACCGCGCCGTGTCGCAGCAGGACGGTGCCGCCGCGCACGAGATCGATCTCTTCATTGGCCCCGCGATCCGGCGACAGCCTCACATAGCTGCGTTCCTCCAAAACACCTTCGACCACGCCGACGACGCCCCAGCTTCCGTGATCGTGTACAGGCGTCCATTGGCCCGGAAGCCAGACGATGGAGTAAAGAGAGAGGCTTTCGTCCGGCGCATTGAAGATGAGGTTCCGCGTGTAGCCCGCATCGCTACTCCGATAGTGTTGTGGCTCCAGAAAAGTACCAGCCTGCTCGATCAGATCGAGCATGAGCGGCGCAAGTGCAAGCACACAGTCGGCCGGGTCAGGTGTCTGGCGGCTCCGAGCGGTGGCTTGGGCGATGAAGGCTTCGAGTGCTGAGGAGGTCATAGGTGGATTGTGCGCGTGATTTGTGACGCGTAACGTTTGAGATGAGAGGCGTGACCCGGCTTGCCGGGGCACGTCCTCTCGATTGAAGGGTTAGGCGTCGCCATGATGAGCCTCCTCATTTTGGCCAGCCCTCACCCCAGTTGATGAGCGGCACAGATTCAAGGAAGCGATCTCGATCTGCCTCGTGCGCAAAGTACCACTCACTGAAGCCGAAGTCGTAGTCGGTCTTGACTAACCAGTTGGTAAGCCAACTTCCGACATGGGAGTGTGAGCCTCGAATCTCGCATGCTGAATACTCAGAGCTTGCCTGCAGGCACTCTCCGTTAGCTGGACCGAATTGCTGCCAGCACCACCTGTTCGCGTAGTCCAGCTCAGGGTAGGAAACCTGAAGCACTACGCAGTACGGGAACGCCGCCAGTCGTGCTTGACGCTCACGCACGTCAGCGGCTCGGGCCTCTGCCAAATCGACTGACGCTGCGGGATACTCGAATTCCAGGTATTCATCGTAGTTGGCAGGCACTACGGTTCGATGTCTCCCGCTATTGGGTTCACTCGGATGGTCCATCTTCTATTCCTACCTTGCTTGCAAATGGTCGCGCACTCGACGCCTAACGACGCTGTAGAAAAACCCCATTCTGAACACCCGGTTCAGCCTGAGGCAGCATTTTTTCAAACCATTCCGCGATTTTCATTTTCGGGTCCCTGTTTTTATCGAACATCGTCGCTGCAAACAGGTCTTGTCTGACAAGCCTGTTCGCGCGATACCGCGGCGAGCCGGCATTCTCCCGGCCTCTTTATTGCGCATAACCGTGGTTCGCCAGTTTTTCAACATTATGTACCAGGCAGTACAGTTTCCACTGTCCGTCCACCTTGGCTTTTCCCCGTAGCGTAAAGCGGTGCAGCCGCTTGTTGCCGCGCAGGTTGCCAAACACCGGCTCCACCGTCGCAAAGCGGCGCGTGATCATTTCCCGACCCGCATCCGAATCGATTTTCACCTTCATCCGGTCAACATGATTTTCGTGGATGTCTCGTTTCCCCTGGAAGAAGGAGACCTGCCGGGTTGCCGTCTTCTCGGGTGTGCGCAAGCATTCCTTGCGCCGTTCGCACGGCACGCAATCCTGTTTGGCGCCACTGAACTTCATCGCCGCATAGCCATTGATGGTGCAATTCGATCCGTTGCTGTAGAGCCGCTTGCCTGCCGGACAAAGACAGTGGGAGCGATCCCCTGCCAGCCGGAAATCCGCCGTCTTGAAGCATGTGGATTTCTTTGGTGGTTTGGCTTTGTTCCACAGCGGGTCAGGCTTGGCAGCATGGACATGCCGGTCCGCATACCGCTCATCCCGCTTGCGATAACCATTGTCTGGCACATAGGCATTGATCTGCAGTTGGGCCAGTGCCTTCAGATTGGCTTGCGAATGATAGCCGGCATCGGCGGTGATCACCGTCTCGACGCTGCGTAGTGCCTCTGTGGCCTGAATCACCGGCAGCAGCAGTTCTTGTTCCGAGCCAGTGCCGTGCGCCTGCGCATCGACGATGATTTGGGATTTCTCATCGACTGCGGCCACACCGGTATAGCCTTGAATCACGCCTTTGCCGGTGGCCATCTTGGCCGATTCATTGTCGGTGCGATTGGATAGGCGAATGCTGCCTTTGCTTCCCTTGCGATCTTCCGGGTTCTTGTTGAGCCAGTCGCGCAGCTGCTGCGCTTCCTTTTGCAGGCGTTCCAGTTTCTGCGCTTCGCGCTTTGCCAATGCCTCGTCGGTGGGGGCGTTGTCGGCGCTCTGGTGCTTCTCCAGCAGCTGTTTGGCCGCGTGCTCCATCTTGTCAACCTGGCGCTGATAGTCGGCGCGCGTACCTGATTTCGCTTTACTCGCATTGGCCGGAAGCTTGACGCCGTCAATGGCGAACATCTCGCGTCCAATCAAGCCCTGACGGTCGCAAATGAGCAGAACTTGCGCAAACAGTCGGGCAACCGTATCGCCCATGCTCGAGACAAAGGCGGCCAGTGTGGTGAAGTGGGGTTGGCTGTCTCCCGAGACGGCGATGAACAGCACATTCTCGCGGCACGCCGCTTCCATCTTGCGGCTGCTGATGATGCCCCGGCTGTAGGCCAGCAGGATGATCTTGATCAGCACCGCCGGGGCGAAGGCAGAGGCGCCATCGACATCATTCCTGTAGC
This sequence comes from Noviherbaspirillum cavernae, assembly GCF_003590875.1. NCBI lineage: Bacteria > Pseudomonadati > Pseudomonadota > Betaproteobacteria > Burkholderiales > Oxalobacteraceae > Noviherbaspirillum > Noviherbaspirillum cavernae. The sequence continues at coordinate 462,917 of NZ_QYUN01000003.1, read as the reverse complement.
GGGCATGGAAGGCGGACAGATCGAGTTCATGATCGACCAGATGGCACAACGCGTATTCGAAACTGCCGGGAATGACTTGCCGGTCAAAGTCGACCGGCAGCAGTTTCAAGCCTTTATGGATCGGTTTGAATCGCGCCATGTCGCACCCATTCGTGTGTTACGCCATGAACAAAGTATGCCGGCTCTGCCGATCCGGTTTTTGAGCAATTCGGGTTTTTCTACAACCTCAACGTTGGAGTTAAGTCGCGCCGTTAGGCGTCGGCTTGGACGACTTGTTATGTGGCTCTTGTTTAGTGAGCTGGTCATGCAGCCTGCGAACCACAGGGTTACAGATACTGAGCATTGAATCTAGCGACATGCCCACGGCAAAATCATCAAAGGTGAGCCAGAAGGGTCGCCAATTGATGAGAACAATCCAGAGTCGCTCTACTGGCGTATCAATTTTCTTTAAGACAGTACCTTGAGCGAAGGCCACAAATTTGGCTGCTTCTTCAGGGAATGTTTCCCAACTCACATCTTCAGTAATGAAGAGACTGAGATTTCCTGATGCCATCTTCTCAATGGTGGGCGTAGGGCGCATTGCTTAACTTCCTTAACCACATAACTTGATTTATCCAGCATGGTTTGTCCTCATAATCTGGCGCTTGCCGTATAACGCAGCACTCGACATCCCTTGGAAAGCGGCTTGCATGCTTGCCTTCCTGTCTGCCTGCTGTGTTTATGAACAGCATTAATGGAAATGCAAAAACCGGCAGGCCGATTCTACAGTCGCCACGGCTGCAGATTCAATTCCTCGATAGCGTCCGTCACAAGCAACGCACTCCTCACACAAACCGCAGCGCATAAATCGGCGGCAGCGTCATGGCCACCGTCTGCCAGTTGTCGCCGCCATCGTCCGACGCCCATAATCCGCCAGTGGTCGATCCCATCAGCAGCGTGTTGCCATCGTCGGCCACTGCCAGCCCGTGGCGGTAGACGAGGTCGTAGCAATCCTGCTGCGGCAAACCCTTGCGCAAGACGTCGAACGATTGGCCGCCGTCGCGCGTGCGTGTCACGCACAGGGCGGCATCGACCGGGATGCGCTGCTGATCCGCAGCGGCAGGCGCGAACCATGCCGTCTGCGCATCGTGCGGGTGCGCGGCGACCGCGAAGCCGAAATCGGACATGAGCGGCTTGACCTGTTGCCCGATCTCCTGCCACGACGCGGCGGCGTCGGTCGAGCGCCAGATGCCGTTGTGATGCTGGCACCACAGCACGTCGGGCGCGCTCGGGCATTGCACGATGCGGTGCGGGTCCTGGATGCCGGGTTCCTCTTCGCGCTCGGGCGGCATGTAGGCGGCGCGCATGCCGGAGGCGGTCACCGTCCAGCTTGCGCCGCCGTCGCGCGTGGTCCATGCGCCGCCGCAGGAAATGCCGACCAGCACATGCCGGCTGTCGCGTGGATCGACGCAGATCGAATGGATGCCGGGCGTGTCGTAGCCGCCGCCGAACCATTCGCTGCGGCCCGGCACATCCCACAGCGCGCGCATCAGTTCCCATGAATCGCCGCGATCGCGCGAGCGGAACAGGCCGCCGGGCAGCGTGCCGGCCCACAGCACGCCCGGCTCGTCGGTGCCGCCGGCGACGAGCGACCAGATCATGCTCAGTTTCCATTCGACATCGGTGCCGCGTGGCTCCGGTTGCGGCGGATAGGCGGGCACGGCGATCTCGGTCCATTGCTGCGCATCGCTGTCGCGCCGGTGCAGCTTGACGCCGAAATGGCCGAGGTTGAGCGCGGCATATTGCGTGCCGTCGCGCCGGTCATGCAGGACCATCGACAGCGGCTCGCCGACAAAGCCGGCGGGCGCGATGTGCCAGCGGCCATTGCTGCGCGTGAGTTCGAACAGTCCCTTGCGGGTGGCGAGCAGTGCGCGGTCGTTCATCATCAACCTCCTGACAAGGCTTGCAATACGTGGATGCTGCTGTTGAGGGAGAGCGGGTCGTTCAATGCTACGCGGTCATGCACGCGCCGGCCGTCGATGAAGATCACCACATGGCGGCGCAGGTGTCCTTGTTCATCGAGAATGTAGCCGCGCAGCTGGGGATTGATGCGGAACGCGTCTTCGAGTGCGGCACGCAGGTCCGTCGCCGCGCTGTTGACTTCCGGCACGTCGGTGAAGCGCCGCAACTGCTGGGTGAAAATGAGTGTAGGCATGCCGGGACTCATCGGGTGATCTGCCATTAAAGCGCAAATCGCCACGCCTGGTATTGCATCTACATCAATGGCTGTGCAAATGCTTCAGCGGCAATGTTTCATTGCGCCGTGTGGGATGCGCATGAAAAGTGTTTGCCTGCTTGTTTGCATGTTGCGGTATGTCGCGGGGCAATGCGTCGGGTCTGGGCTTGAGATTCCTCACTGCGTTCGGAATGACAGGGGAGGTGGATGCTTACGGCACGTGCCCATTGCGTGGTGCGCCGCATTTCGATGCGTCTGGCGGAATCCGCAGTGCGCGTCCTGCGTTCCTATCGTTAAAGTCACATGCTCACCGTCACGCCGGGCGCTCCCGCCGCCATCTCGCCGATTACCGCCGCGTGTTCAAACCCTTCGCACCTGAACAGCGCCAGCACCTCGTCTACTGCGTCTGCATGGCACGACACCAGCAAGCCGCCGGAAGTCTGCGGATCGGTCAGCAATGCCTGCTGCGCCGGCGTGATGCCGTCCGCCAGCGTGACCTCATGCCCGTATCCGGCCCAGTTGCGCGTCGATGCGCCGGTGACGAAGCCGCGTTCCGCCAGCGCCTGCACCTGCGGCAGCAGGGGCACGCCCTGCATGTTCAGCCGCGCCGTCAAACGCGCGCCGCGCGCCAGTTCCAGCAGGTGCCCCAGGAGGCCGAAGCCGGTGACGTCGGTCATCGCATGCACGCCGTGCATGCCGGCCAATGCCGTGCCGGGCTTGTTGAGCTTCGTCGTGTTGGCGATCATCGCGGCGTAGCCGTCCGCATCCAGCGCGTTCTTCTTCAATGCCGCAGAGAGGATGCCGACGCCCAGCGGCTTGCCGAGGATGAGCTTGTCCCCTGCCTTTGCATCCGCATTGCGCTTGACCTTCGAGGGATGAACAAGACCGAGCGCGACGAGGCCGTAGATCGGTTCCACCGAATCGATGGTGTGGCCGCCCGCGACCGGGATGCCGGCTTCCGCGCAGATCGATTCGCCGCCCCGGATGATGTCGCCGATGACTTCCACCGGCAGCTTGTTGATCGGCATGCCCACCAGCGCGAGCGCCATGATCGGCGTGCCGCCCATCGCGTACACATCGGACAGGGCATTGGTGGCGGCGATGCGGCCGAAGTCGAAAGGGTCATCGACGATCGGCATGAAGAAATCGGTGGTCGCCACCAGCGCCTGCTCGTCGTTGAGCTTGTAGACGGCGGCATCGTCCGAGGTTTCGATGCCGACCATCAATTCTTTCGGCACCGGAAAACCGGAGGAACGTTTCAATATGTCGGCCAGCACGCCGGGCGCGATCTTGCAGCCGCAGCCGCCGCCGTGGGAAAAGGAAGTGAGCTTGATGAGGGATTCGCCGGGTGCGTTCATGTGTGCGCTTGATCAGTGGATCGGAATGCGTCCGTTTTGTTGACGCAAAAAGACATGACGGAATTATCCGCCAGCCGCAGCGAATCCGCTTGATTGCGCCGCCGGAAGTTCCGGCTGAACACGGGCCGTCCCGTGTTACGGCAGTATCCGCACAGTTGGCTCCCGTTCCCATTGCCGCGTCTTGGCTGCCGCGACAAAACCCTTGATGTCCGCGATATCGAACACGCCCTTGTCCTTCTTGATATTCGCCTTGTCCAGCAGTGCCTGCCCGCCCTTGTCGATCGCGATGGCCTTGAGATGGCCGAAAGCGTTGCGCACGAAGTCGATGGCGGCGGATTCGTTGACGAGCAGCTTCGCGCCCGCATCGGACAGGATGACGGCGACCGCGTCGAACATCACGGACGGCGTGCCTGCCAGTTGTCCGTCAGCCGGCAGCAAGGAGCCATCGGCAAGCTTCGCGCCGCCCACCTTGGGCGCCACGATCTTTACCTGCGCGCCGGCGGAGGTCACGGCCTTCTGCGCTTCCTTGATCATCGCGCCGTCCGAACCGTCCGCAACGAGGATGCCGATTGCGCGGCCTTCGAGGGTGTCCTTCATCTTGCCGATGATCTGCAATGCCGGCGAAGGGGGCAAATCCTGCACCGGAGCTGCGGGCGCAGGCGCATCCGGCAGCTTGTCGAGCGCAAGCCCGTCGCCCACGCGCTTGGCGAGGTCTTCGTCGATATTGCGCAGATGCGCAACCATCGCCTGTCGCACATGCACATGACTGACCTTGGACAGTTCGAATACGAGCGCCGACGCGATATGCGTCTGCTCATGACTGGTTTGACTGCGGTAGAACTGGCGCGCCTGGCTGTAATGATCGGCAAAGCTTTCCGCACGAATGCGGCTCTTGTCTCCGCTTTCCGTTACGTGCGCATGACGGAAGCCGTGGCTCGGCGTTTCGCGCGGCGAGTCTTCGGACAGGGAGTTCGGCTCATAGGCGACATGGCCCTTCGGCTGCATCATCTGCATCTTTCCATCGCGCTGGTTGTTCGCGAACGGGCACTTCGGCGCATTCACCGGGATCTGGTTGAAATTCGGCGAGCCCAGACGCAGCAATTGCGTATCGAGGTAGGAGAAGAGACGGCCCTGCAGCAGCGGGTCGTTGGAAAAATCGATGCCTGGCACGATGTTGGCGGGACAGTACGCGACCTGTTCTGTCTCGGCAAAGAAATTGTCCGGCCAGCGATCCAGCACCATGCGACCGATGACCTGCAAGGGCACCAGCTCTTCGGGAATCAGCTTGGTTGCGTCGAGATGATCGAACGGGAATTTGTCCGCCTGCTCCTGCGTGAAAATCTGCACCGCAAATTCCCACTCGGGGAAGGCGCCTTTTTCAATCGATTCGAACATGTCGCGGCGGTGGAAGTCCGGGTCCGCCCCGGCGATCTTGACCGCTTCGTCCCAGATGGTCGATTGCATGCCGAGCTTCGGACGCCAGTGAAACTTGACGAAGGTCGAGTCGCCCGCCTCGTTCAGCAGCCGGAAACTGTGGACGCCGAAACCTTCGATCATGCGCAGCGAGCGCGGGATCGTCCGGTCCGACATGATCCACATCACCATGTGCATGGATTCCGGTGTCAGCGAGATGAAATCCCAGAAGGTGTCGTGCGCCGTGGCGCTCTGCGGAAAGCCGCGATCGGGTTCCATCTTGACGGCATGAACGACGTCCGGGAACTTCATTGCATCCTGGATGAAGAAGACCGGGATGTTGTTGCTGACCAGATCCCAGTTGCCTTCCTTGGTGTAAAACTTGACCGCGAATCCGCGCACGTCACGCGGCGTATCGACCGAACCGGCGCCGCCTGCGACCGTCGAGAAGCGGGTGAACAGCGGCGTCTTTTCTCCGACTTCGGTGAGTATCTTTGCCGTGGTGTATTGCGACAGCGATTTGGTCAGTTCAAAGTAGCCATGTGCCGCCGTGCCGCGCGCATGAACAACGCGTTCCGGAATCCGTTCGTGATCGAAGTGAGTGATCTTTTCACGAAGAATGAAATCCTCCAGCAGGGTGGGACCGCGCGCATGGGACCGGAGCGAATTCTGATTGTCGGGAATCGGAATACCCTGATTCGTTGTCAGTTCCGGATGCTTGCCGCCGGCGATCTGGTGCAGCTCACCGGCATTGCCCGGACGGACTTCTCCACCCGAATTGCCTGAACTCTTTTCGGATTTCCGGTTTCCGGAATTGCCTTTTGGTTTGGTCATGATCGGTTTCCTTTACGGTTTGGTCGAAAGCCCGCCTGTCCTCTTGTCGCAACCTGGATTGGGGCATGTCATGCCATGGAAAGATGAACGCGGAAATTCTTTAGGTCGCTGGAACAGCAATGGATGGCGGCGTTGAAAATCCGTGTGGACGAGATTGGCAATAAAACAATGGGATGGAACGGGGGGACAAAAGTTCCAGGTACAGGACGATGCGCTCAATGAACCAGTCCGGCATCAGAACTTGAATGCGTTGCGGAGCGGAATAAGCGGATTGATTGTTGGTGTTTGTTCCAGATAAATTCGCCGGAAGTTTCCATTGGAACAAAGCCATCTTTTGCCGCTCGAAAAGATGGCTGTTCTCTATCCGTCATCAAGCCCGATGCCAAACTTCTCCGCGACCCCGAAAGTATCGGTGGCCCGGCGCATTTTTACGCTGTCGGATTTGGAGTCATATGATTCTGCTGCAAGTCTTCATCCCCTGTCACCGTTACGTGCGCGTGCCGAAGTGGCTGACGTTTGTCGGGTATGTTCCGTGGGCGACGCTCGTCGGTGTGGCTCTCGGCTTCACACCGATGAATCCGATCAAGGCGCTGCGCTGGAGTGCAGTCATCAATGACGTCATCTCCGTCGTCCATCATGGTGATCATGATGCTGATGGCGGCGCGGCCCGACATCAGGGCAGGCTGGTCATCACGCGCAGGCTGAAGTTTCTCGACTGGCTATGCATGGGCATGATGGCGCTTGCCGTCTTTGCCATGTTCATGATGTCGGGTGCATAACGCGTCGGAACCGCGAAAGCCACGCACGGCAGGATCATCGCGTTTGTGCGAAAATCGATTTCGATTCTCCTGCAGCAAAGTGCCAAATCATCAATGCAGTTCCTACCCCAGTTTGATCCGTCCCCGTTGTCGCAGCAGCTGTTCAACGTCCGCGCATTTCCACTGCCGTAGCAATTCCTGCACAAGCCGTTTGCAATTGACAAGCAATTCGCAAACGGCATTCATTGTGTGCGATTCGACATTTTTCCGAGGAAGATTCGATCGAGCCGACGCGCTCGGCTTCGCTATTCCATGCACCATCGATAAGGAAGCAGTAATGAGTCAATCCCATGCCAGTCCCGCGCAGGTCAATTCACCCCGCACCGTCCTGTTTGCCAGCCTGATCGGCACGACCATCGAGTTCTTCGATTTTTATATTTATGCCACTGCGGCGGTGCTGGTCTTCCCGAAACTGTTCTTTCCTTCAACGGATGCGGCCGCGGCGACATTGCAATCGCTGGCGACCTTTGCGATTGCATTCTTTGCACGTCCGGTAGGGTCGGCGGTGTTCGGGCATTACGGCGACCGCATCGGGCGCAAGGCGACGCTGGTTGCGGCGCTGCTGACGATGGGCATTTCCACTGTCGTCATCGGCTTGCTGCCGACCTATGCGGCGATCGGCACGCTGGCGCCGCTGCTGCTCGCGCTGTGCCGCTTCGGGCAAGGTTTGGGACTGGGCGGAGAGTGGGGCGGTGCCGTGCTGCTGGCCACTGAAAACGCGCCGCCGGGAAAGCGCGCATGGTATGGCATGTTCCCGCAGCTCGGCGCGCCGATCGGCTTCTTCCTCTCCGGCGGCATCTTCCTCCTGTTGAGCGAGACGCTGACCGATGATCAATTCTTCAGCTTCGGCTGGCGCATTCCGTTCCTGGCCAGTGCACTGTTGGTGATCGTCGGCTTGTATGTGCGTCTGAAGATCACCGAGACGCCGGTGTTCCAGAAAGTGCTGGACAAGCATGAGCGCGTCAAGGTGCCGGTCGTGACCGTGTTTCAGGAGCATGGCCGCCTGCTGGTGCTGGGCACGGTGATCGCGATGGCGACCTTCGTGCTGTTCTACCTGATGACGGTGTTCGCCTTGAGCTGGGGCACGAGCGCATTGGGTTATTCGCGCCCGCAATTCCTGATGGTGCAACTGTTCGCCGTGCTGTTTTTCGCCTTGACGATTCCGGTGTCGGCCGTGCTCGCGGATCGCTATGGTCGCCGCGCGACCATGATTCAGGTATCTGCTGTCATCGCGCTGTTCGGTTTGCTGTTCGCACCGCTGTTTATCTCTGGCAGCATCGTGCATGTCACCCTCTTCATGTCGCTCGGCCTGGGCGTGATGGGCATGACCTACGGCCCGCTCGGCACGCTGCTGTCCGAGCTGTTTCCGCCGGAGGTGCGTTACACCGGCTCGTCCCTGACCTTCAACCTGGGTGGCATCCTCGGCGCATCGCTGGCGCCTTATGTTGCGACCTGGCTCGCCACCAATTACGGTCTTCAGTACGTCGGCTACTACCTGTCCGCAGCAGCAGTGCTGACGCTGATCGCATTGCTGCTGACGGGCAAACCTAAAACGGCATTCGCCGTCGTATAGGAGCAGTACTTTCGAAAGTCGCGCCGTATCAAAGTCCGTACAATGGACGCCATGCGCGACTTTCAATCCTACGACCTCATCATCGATGCCCGCAGCCCGCGCGAGTACGAGGAAGACCACATCCCCGGCGCGATCAATCTGCCGGTGGTCGATAACGACGAATACGCCGAAGTGGGCACGCTGCATCGTACCGACCCGATGGCGGCCTACCAGATCGGCGTCTGCTATTCGCTGAAGAATATCGCGCGCCATCTGCAGCAGCACGTCGCACAGTACAATCGCAAGAGCCGGATTCTCGTGTACTGCTTTCGCGGCGGCAAGCGCAGCCGCCTCTGGTTCGATGCGCTCGACACCATCGGTTATCGCGTCGATCGGCTGGAGGGCGGCTGGAAGGGCTATCGCCGCTGGGTCAACGAGCAGTTGACCATCGTTCCCCGCAACTATCGCTACCTCGTCCTCTCCGGTCCGACCGGCTGCGGCAAGACGCGGCTGCTGACGGCATTGCACAAAGCGGGCGCGCAGGTGCTCGACCTCGAAGACATCGCCGTGCATCGCGGCTCGGTGATCGGCGCGGTGCCGGGCAGGGAGCAGCCGACGCAAAAGCTGTTCGACAGTTTTCTGCTGCGCAAATTTTCCGAATTCGACCCCGCAAAGCCGATCTGGATCGAGGCGGAAAGCAAGAAGATCGGCAAGGTTCAGTTACCGGATGCGCTGCTGGAAAGCATGCGCGACGGGACGACGATCTCCATCGACGCCGCGATGCCGCAGCGGGTGCAGCTGTGGCGCGAGGACTACCGTCATTTCGAGGAAGACCCGCTTGCGCTGCTGACGCGCCTCGCCTATCTGCGCCCGTTGATCGGCGGACAGGAATTCGCGGAGTGGCAGCGATTGGCGGAATCGGGACAGGTCACCGAACTGTTCGAACGCCTGATGCGCAATCACTACGATCCGACCTACCGCCGCTCCATGCTGCGCAACTACCCAGAGATCGATGCATCGCCGAAGATCGAGCTGGACGACTTGTCGACGGAAGCGTTGTCACGCGTGGCGCAATCGATGCGCCTGGAGTTTGAAGTGATCGCTGCGGCACGCGGGGCATAAACGCTGCCTCGCACGACAGTGAATATCACTTCAGAAAAATACATCCGCAGCTTGTTATCGCCGCTGCGACATATCCTTCGCATCGTATTGATCGTCGGTTGAATATGTTTGACGCGGATCAACTTGACGGACCCGGTGCAGGCGCCACAAGCCTGGATGTCATTCCGTAAGCTATGGTCTTGATCATCATGACCGTCGCACAAGCGATAGCGGCGGCAAGCGCAGCAAATTCACACCATGAACTCCGCCAGGGAAGGCACGATGAATACGTCCAGCGTAGCGACCACGTTCATGCCAGGCTTTGATCACGTAGCGCCAAGGTCAATGACGTAACGCTGCATTATCAATTCAGCAGATAGGGAAGCTGGTTGCGAATGACGTACCAGGCATGGTCATCGCGGGCAGCGGGCATTGGCTGCTGGAAGACGCGTCGGTGCAAGTCATTCCGGTGCTGACCGGATACATACATTGACTTCCTTGCACTGCGCTATTTTCATCGCACGCACGCACGCTGCTATCGGTTCGCATGTACGGCGGCATGAATTCGTCGCGATCCGCACAAGGCAGCTTCCTCGCTGCGCCTTTATTCCCGCCTCTCCCTGTTTCGTCGCGCCTGTCCCGTAATGACGCGCGGGACAGTGCGCCGCCCCCTTCTCAGTCAATATGATACGACTATTGAATATGATACAGAAAATAAGATGCTCATCGTAAAACTGTTGTAATTTGAGCAGGCCGCTGCTAGAGTGCCATTGCTGTCCGGAAATGCTTCATTACTGATAACGAGAAGGCGTCAGGCTGATTTCACTGCAGGCCGTCGCCACAACAAGGGAGACAAGCAATGAGAAATTCCAGCAGGTCGAAGTACGTCCATGGTCAAGCCTCGGACATGGTGCGGTTTCCGCATTTGGTGGAGCCGGATTCGGGACCGGCGCATCGAGCCACAGCAGGACTCGCCTTCGCCCGGCGATCCGGTATGGCGGCGGTCGCCGCGCTGATGATCGCGGGGCTGGCGGCATGCAGCGGTGATGGCAGCGCGAGCGTCGAGGCGCCGCAAATAAAGACGAGCTCGTCGCGTCCGGACATCGTGAGCGGCGGTGACACGCTGGTCGAAGTCACGGTGCCGCAGGGCTTCACGAACGATCAAATCAGGGTCTTTGCCGGCACCGTCGATGTCACCACATCGTTCAAGCCCGCATCTCGCGCAGGCGTGCTGCTGGGCCGGGTCGGCGGTCTGCCGGACGGCGCAACAACGATCGAGGCAAGGCTGCTCGGTGCGACCGGCGCGGTGATGTCGCGCGGCACGCTCACCGTGGTCAATCATCCGGTCACCGGCCCCGTGTTCGCGGGTGCGAAGCAGGAGCCGTTCGTGTGCACCGTCGCCACCAACAACCTGGGCCAACCGCTCGACCGCAACTGTAGCGCGGCGACCGAGGTCAGCTACCAGTACTGGTCCACCAACCAGGCATTCAAACCCTACGACCCGCAGGCACCAGCGCCGGCCGACCTCGCCAAGACCACGACTTCCGAAGGCAAGGCGGTGAACTTCATCGTCCGTCTGGAGCGCGGCACCATCAATCGCGGCATCTACCAGATCGCGTTCTTGCACCAGCCGGGGACGCCGCTGCCTGACCCGTGGACCACGACCGACGGCTGGAACCGACGTTTGCGCTACAACTTCGGCGGCGGCTGCGGCGGCGGCTACACCCAAGGCGCCTTCGAGACGGTCGCGGCGGGCGTGACCTACCGGCTGGCCACTGCCATGGATCAGCCCGCACTGGCGCGCGGCTATGCAGTCGCGACATCGTCTCTCAATGTGGCGGCCAACAATTGCAACACGGTGCTCGCGGCGGAAACGCTGTCCATGACCAAGGAGTACTTCATCAAGAAGTTCGGCGTCCCGGCGTGGACCGTCGGCAAGGGCGGCTCGGGCGGTTCTGTGCAGCAGTTCGATGTCGCCCAGTCGTATCCGGGGCTGCTGGACGGCCTCTCGACGGACTCGAGCTTCCCCACCATGATGGAGGCGGCGACGATCTTCTCCGACTGCAAGCTGATCCGCAACTACATGACTGTCGGCGCGACCATGCCATGGACCGACGAGCAGAAGCGCGCAGTCACGGGTTACGCCAGCTGGCAGACCTGCAATGGTCTGGCGGTCGGCCTCGGTGACGTCATGGTCAATGCATCCTCGTCCTGTTCGCCGCTGTTGCCAGTCGGGACGGCATTCCACCCCGTTACCAATCCGGGTGGTGTGCGCTGTGCGTTGTCCGACAACTTCGTGAACGTCCTCGGCCGCGATCCCGCCACGCAAATCGCACGGCGTCCGCTGGACAATGTCGGCGTGCAGTACGGCTTGCAGGCACTGAAGAGCGGAGCGATATCGGTTGACCAGTTTCTCGAGTTGAACGAGAAGGTCGGCGGCTTCGATGCCAATGGCCAGGTGCAGGTGGCGCGTCATGTCGGCGATAGCGAGGCCTTGCGCATTGCCTACCAGACCGGTCGCGTGCTGGTAGGCACGAATCTGGATGCGATGCCGATCATTGCGAGCCGTGCTTACAACGACACACTCGGCGATCTGCACGACCGCACGCGGGACTTCCAGATTCGCGCCAAGCTCGATGACCTGTTCGGCAATCACGATAACCACGTGCTGCTGATTGCGCCGAGCGCTGCGACGCCCGGCGCCGCCGCCATCATGGCCAGCATGCTGAGCGTGCAGATCGTCGAGATGGAGAAGTGGCTCGACGCCATCGCCGCCGACACGACGAAAGACAGCCTTGCGCAAAAGGTCAAGCGTAACAAGCCGCAGACGGCGAAGGATGCCTGCTGGCGGCCGGACGGCTCGAAGGTCGAGGAGCCGGCAAGCTTCGACAGCACGGGCACCTGCAACACGCTGTACAAGCCCTTCCTCGATCCGCGCTCCGCGGCAGGTGCGCCACTGGCAGAAACCGCGCTCAAGTGCCAGCTGAAGCCGGTCGATGTGAATGCCTATGGCGTGCCGTTCACGGTGCCGCAGACGGCGCGTCTGAACGCGATCTTTGCCGAGGGTGTATGCGACTACGCCAAACCGGGTGTGCAACAGCAGGCACCGTCGCGGTTCTGGGCGTCGTTCTGATGTGTTGACGCGTTGTGCCGATGGCGTCGCCTGCGGGATATGCTGGCGACGCCTTTGGCTTTGGTCGGCAATCAAGCGCTGATGATTGACGTGCATTCGAATGCGGATCGTTCGGTGTGAAAGGCCGGGCTTTGGCAGGGCGGGACCCGCCCTGCCAATACCGACCCCGAGCAAGAAGGGATGCTCCAATCACGCCCCGATTTGACGTGTCGTCGATTCATCTCGCTATCGCACAGCCCGGATTCCTGAGTAGCGAACGCCGGTTGGTGCTTGCCGGCATGTTGCTGCCAGCTGCATTCCGCTCTGCATTCCGAACATAAGCGAGGAATCTGAATCGTCAACCCACCTGCGGTCGAGATTCCTTGCCTCGATGTTCATCGGGATGACAGCATTGGTGTTGCCTGTTCCTTTCCTGCATAAAGAGAAACGAAAAAATGATGCCGTCACGCAAACAGGAGGCAATGAACTAGAATTCGTGAAAACCCTTTAAAGGAAAGACGAAACCTATGGCCGGTCAACCTGAAATCACCAACATGGCGCTGTTCTGCGACTTCGAGAACATCGCGCTCGGCGTGCGCGATGCGAAGTACGCGCAGTTCGATATCCGCCTCGTGCTGGAGCGCCTGCTCCTCAAGGGCAGCATTGTCGTCAAGAAGGCGTATTGCGACTGGGATCGCTACAAGGACTTCAAGAACGGCATGCACGAAGCGGCGTTCGAGCTGATCGAGATTCCGCACGTGCGCCAGTCCGGCAAGAATTCCGCCGACATCCGCATGGTCGTCGATGCGCTCGACCTGTGCTACACGAAGGAGCATGTGGACAGTTTCGTCATCATCAGCGGCGACTCCGATTTTTCGCCGCTGGTGTCGAAGCTGCGGGAAAACAACAAGTACGTGATTGGCATCGGCGTCAAGGATTCCACCTCCGACCTGCTGAGCGCCAATTGCGATGAATTCATTTTCTACGACGACTTGGTGCGCGCGCAGAAGCCGAAGCGCAAGCGCGCACAGCCTGCGCCATCCGCCGACAAGAAGCCGGCAGCGAAAGCGCCGGTGAGCGAACAACCGAAGGCCGCATCGCCGAAGAGCGAGGTCGCGGACAAGCGTCAGGAGGCACTCGACTACATCGTCGAAACGATCGAAGCCCTGATCGCCGAGCGCGGCGAGGAAGAAAAGCTGTGGGGCTCGATGGTGAAGCAGACGATGAAGCGGCGCAGGCCCGGCTTCACCGAATCCGCCTACGGCTACCGCTCGTTCCGCGAGCTGGTCGAGGACGCGCAGAAACAGCATCTTCTGTCGATGGTGCGCGACGAGAAATCGGGGCAATACACGATACGGCTGGCGGCGAACGAGGAATGAAGTCGTGGAAGTGCGCGCCCAGTGAGTCGCTCGCGGTCGCGCGGCCCTTTCAAATCAATGCCGGGGAAGGATCGCAATCCGCTCGCACGCACTCATGATGCGCGCTCATCACAAATGGCGCGCGCAATGATTTCCTTCATGATCTCCGACGTACCGCCGTAAATGCGTTCGATGCGCGCATCGACGTAAGCACGTCCAATCGGATACTCCTGCATGTAACCGTACCCGCCATGCAGTTGGAGGCACTCATCGGTCACGCGTGCCAGCAGTTCGGAGTGCCAGAGTTTTCCTGCGGAAGCATCGGCCGGTTTCAGCTTTCCTTTCATGTGCAACTGGATCAGCTGGTCGCAATAGGCGCGTCCGGCCTGCAACTCGGCATACATGCCGGCCAGTTTGTAGCGCGTATTCTGGAAATCCGCGATGCGCTGGCGGAATGCCTTTCGCTCCTTCACATAGGATTGCGTCCACGCGAAAGCCGCTTCGGCGCGCGCCTGGCACTGTACCGAAACCAGCAGGCGTTCCTGCGCCAACTCCTGCATCAGATACTTGAATCCCTTGTTGACCTCGCCGAGCAGATGGTCGGCAGGCACCCGGACATTGTCGAAAAACAGCTCGGCGGTGTCCTGGGCATGCTGGCCGATCTTGTGGAGGTTCTTTCCCCGCGAGAATCCCGCCATGTCTGCGGTAACGACAAAGAGAGAGATGCCGTGCGCACCCCGGTCTGGCTCGGTCTTGCACGCAACGACCATCACGTCGGCATTCTGCCCGTTGGTGATGAAGGTCTTCTGGCCATTGATGATCCAGCTGTCGCCATCTTTCTCGGCGCGCGTGCGAATGCCGGCCAGATCGCTGCCCGCGCCGGGTTCGGTCATGACAATCGCCCCGATTTTTTCGCCGTTGACCATGCCGGGCAGCACCCTTGCCTTCAGCGCGGAAGTGCCATGGTGGGCGATGTAAGGTGCCACGATGACGGAATGGAGCGGAAATCCCGGGCCGGTGGCGCCTGCGCGTCCGAGTTCTTCGCAGACGATGAAGTCGAACAGCAGGTCGGCGCCATGCCCGCCTTCTTCCTCCGGAAGCCAGCAGCACAGAAACCCGTTGTCGCCCGCCCGTTTCCAGACTTCTCGCGGTACCCGATGGGCTTGTTCCCAGTCGGCGTGGTGAGGCGCGATCTCGCGTTCGCAAAAACGCCTGACCTGCTCGCGGAAGATTTCATGCTCTTCGGAGAATATCGAACGCGGAAAAAAATCCATGGCTGTCCTTTCCTGTCATGACACCGCATGTTGAAAGGCAAACCGATAAATGTCAAGTAACGTTGACGAAATTGAGGATGATCCGGCTCAGTGTTCGTTGTCGCTTCGTTCCGTGTCGGACCAGCTTTTGCCGAGAATTCTCTTCAAGTCCTGGAGATCCTTCTTGCCGATATGGTCGGCCAGTTCGTTTTCGATTTCCTCGAAGGCCTGCGCGGCGCTATCGGACATGGCCCATCCCTTTTGCGTGAACCTGAGCAGCTTCACACGCCCATCCGCTTCGCTTGGCACGAATTCCACAAGACCGAGCTGGGCCGCCTCGTTAGCCAGCTGATGAACCGCTTGTCGCGAAATATCCAGATCGCGCGCGATTTCCGACAGGCCGACCGGGCGGCCGCGAAGGTGCGCAAACATGCGGTTCATCGCCGGTGTCACGAATCCATATCCGCTGACAGGCGCGCGCTCCATGACTCGCTTTTCCATCCATTCGGTCCTTGCCATGAGCAAGTGACGCAGTAGTTTTTTATGCTGTTTCATGACGACATACTGTAAACCAGCGCGCTCATCTTTCAAAGTCCGCAACCGGACAGTAAAGCCGAATACATGAAAACTGCGTCTGCACGAAATGTGCTTCCCGGAGTGTTCATGACTATTTGTCAGGTGTTATTGACAAACACGAGAAGGCGCGCATATATTGACCCGGCTTGCACAAAAAACTTGGTCCACTATAACCGGGAGACATTCAATGAAATTGACCAGCATCTTTGCAGCGCTTGCATCCATCAGCTTTGTTTCCATCTGCCATGCCCAGACAGCCAAGCCTGTTTCGGACGATGTCGTCAAGATTGGCGTCATGACCGATATGTCCGGCGTGTATTCCAGCGGTGCCGGGCGGGGAAGCGTTGTCGCCGTGCAGATGGCGGTACAGGATTTCGGCGGAAAGGTGCTGGGCAAGCCGATCGAGGTCGTGAGTGCCGACCACCTGAACAAGGCCGACACAGGCGCGTCCAAGGCGCGTGAGTGGTTCGATATCGGCAAGGTCGACATGGTGCTGAATCTGGCGAATTCGGCGGTTGCCGTTGCCGTTCAAAAATTGGGCGCGGAAAAGAAACGCATCACGATCAGCACCGGCGGCGGCACCGTCGCGCTCACCCAGCAGGAATGCTCGCCGTATGGCATCAGCTATGCATACGATACCTATGCGCTCGCGACCTCCGCAGGAAATGCCCTTGTCAAGGAAGGCGCCAAAAACTGGTTCTTCCTGACCGCGGACTACACCTTCGGCCACACGCTGGAAAAGGATACGCGGGCGACTGTCGAGAAACTGGGGGGCAAGGTCGTCGGCTCGGTCAAGCATCCGCTGAACGCCTCCGATTTCTCGTCCTTCATGATGACGGCGCAAGCCGCCAAGCCGGACGTGCTCGTGTTCGCGAATGCCGGCGGCGACTTCAGCAATGCGGTTCGCGCCGCGCGTGAATTCGGCATCGTCAAGAACGGCAAGCCCATCATCGCGGGCATGGTCGTCCTGATCGCGGAAGTGAAAGCCCTGGGGCTGAACACCGCGCAAGGCGTCAACTACACCGAACCCTTCTATTGGGACTTCGACAAGGAGACACGCGAGTGGTCGCAGCGGTTCTACAAGCTCCAGAACGCGATGCCGAGCTTTGCCCATGCCGCCGACTACTCGGCGACCATCCAGTATCTCAAGGCGATTGAGGCAGCCGGCACGGACAATCCGGATGCCGTGATGACAAAGTTGCGCGCGACGAAATTCAAGGACTTCTTCCTGCGCAACGCTTACCTGCGCGAAGACGGCCGGATGATCCGCGACATGTATCTTGCCGAAATCAAGAAGCCGTCCGAATCGACGTCGGATTGGGATCTGGTCAAGATCAAGCGCGTGATTCCCGGCGAAGAGGCCTTCATGCCCCTGTCGCAGAGCGTGTGCCCGCTCGTGAAGAAATAGGGAATACGGGAGTACGTCGGGATGTCATGCAAGAGCGCCTGACAAGAAGGCGCTTTGAAAAAGGAGACAAGTATGCAGAGCACCATGATGCACATGCCGTTGATGATCAACCAGATCCTTGAACGGGCCAATCAGATTTTTGGAAACCGCGAAATCGTCTCGCGTCGTCCGGACAAGTCCCTGCATCGGACCACCTATGGCGCGCTCTACCGGCGCAGCCGACAGTTGGCCGCTGCGCTGGTCGAGGCCGGCATCAGGCCCGGCGACCGCGTCGCCACCCTGATGTGGAACCATGCCTTCCATCTCGAGGCTTACTTCGGCATTCCGGCTGCCGGCGCGGTGCTGCACACGCTGAACCTGCGGCTCGCCCCCGATGACATCGCCTACATCATCAACGATGCCCAGGACCGCATCCTGCTCGTCGACGACATACTGGTGCCGCTGATGGAGAAGTTCAAGCCGATGGTGAAGCTGGAGCGCATCATCGTCGTGCCGACCTCCGGCGCGCGGGTGCCGGAAGGCTATGACAACTACGAACAATTCATCGAACGGGATGCCTCTGCCTATCGGTATCCCGAGTTCGACGAAAATGCCGCCTGCGGCATGTGCTACACCTCCGGTACCACCGGGCGTCCCAAGGGCGTGGTCTATTCGCATCGCTCGACCGTCCTGCATGCGCTGGGTGTGGCGTTGCCGGATTGCCTGGACCTGTCGGTGACGGATGCCGTGCTGGCGGTCACGCCCATGTTTCACGCCAATTCCTGGGGCGTTCCCTATGCGGCGGCAATGGTCGGTGCCAACCAGGTGTATCCGGCCCAGCATATGGGCGCGGCCGATCTGCTCGATCTGATGGAAAGCGAGCAGGTCACGCTGGCCATGGGAGTGCCGACCATCTGGCTCACCATCCAGCAGGCGCTCGAAGCGGAGTCGATGCGCTGGAAATTGAAGAAAGGCATACGCATGATGGTCGGCGGTTCGGCCGCGCCGCCGGCGATGATTGCAGCCTTTGAAAAACACGACCTGTCGATCAAGCATGGCTGGGGCATGACCGAACTGTCGCCGGTAGGCACGCTCTCCTGGCTCAAGCCGGAACACGCGACACTGCCGGCGGAGGAACAGTACGGGATTCGCGCATTGCAGGGTATTCCGCTGCCGCTGGTCGAGCTGCGCATCATGGGCGATGACGGCCCGATGTCATGGGATGGCAAGTCGGTGGGGGAATTGCAAGCGCGCGGTCCGTGGGTGACCGGTGGCTACTACAACTCGCCGACCGATCCCGACAAGTTCACGCCTGACGGCTGGTTGCGTACCGGTGACGTTGCATCGATCAATCCGGCCGGCTACATGCGCATTTCGGACCGCACCAAGGACCTGATCAAGTCCGGCGGTGAATGGATCAGCTCGGTCGATATCGAAAACGCCATCATGGGACATCCGGCAGTGGCGGAAGCCGCCGTGATCGCGGTCAAGCATCCGAAATGGGATGAGCGCCCGCTTGCCGCCGTCGTGCTCAAGCCGGGCAGCGAGGCGAGCATCGAGGAATTGCGCAAGCATCTGGAAGCGCATTTCGCGAAATGGCAGATTCCCGATGACTGGGCGTTCATTGATGCCATTCCGCGTACATCGACCGGCAAGTTCCTGAAAACCAGGCTCAGGGACGACTTCAAGAGCTGGGTATCGAGGACGCCGGGCTGACAAGGCCGAGAGAGGTATCCGGATGACATTCAATCTGCTCAAACTCGACATATCCGACGGCGTCGCGCGGCTGACCCTCGACGCCCCGGACAGCCACAACGCCCTGACCGAAAGCATGCAGCGGGAAATGCTGGCCGCGCTCGATTGTCTCAAGGGCCGTGATGATGTCGGCGCCCTCATGGTCACCGGCAGTGGAAAGGCGTTTTGTTCGGGAGCCGACCTGAATTGGCTCACCAGACGGGGTGAGTCGGGGCCGTGCGTGAACATGGATGCGCTCCGGATGCTGGAGCAGCTCGCCAATCCGCTCATTCTGGCACTGCAGCAACTGCCGATGCCCGTCATCGCCGCGGTGAACGGGGCTGCGGCCGGCGCAGGCTTCAGTCTCGCGCTTGCTGCGGATATCGTGCTGGCAGCACGTTCCGCCTTCTTCGCATCGCCGTTCCTGCCCCGTCTTGGACTGATCCCGGACATGGGCGCATCCTGGATGCTGCCGGCCATCGTTGGGCGGGCCCGCACGCTGGGCATGATCCTTCTCGGTGATCGTTTGACTGCGGAAAAGGCCGCCGACTGGGGATTGATCTGGGAATGCGTTGACGACAGCGAGTTGCTCGGTGCCGCCAATCAAGTCGCACGCAGGCTTGCGCAAGCACCATCGCACATCGCCATCGAAGCCCGGCGCGCATTGGCGGCGGCCGGCAGCCAGGGGCTTGAAGCCCAGCTCGCCTATGAATACCAGCGTCAGCTCGACCTTGCCGCTCGACCGTCGTTCGGCGAAGGTGTGAGTGCCTTTCTGGAAAAGAGAGCGCCTGATTTCAGGCCGCGCTAAGAGTGCTTACAGAGAAGTCAGTAATTTAGATGACAACATTGTGACCACATTCCCTCCCCTTCAAGGGGAGGGTTAGGGGTGGCGCAGGGATTTCGAGGAGCATGCTCCTCGCCTGCGGAACAGCAGAGGCTTGCAAGCCTCTGTGCGCCCTGCAAGGGGGGATGGGTTAAATCCGCAGCGAAAAACCCATCCCCATCCCGGCCGTCCCACGCACTGCCTTGCAAGGCAATGCGATTCAGCAGGCGCAAAGCATGCTTTGCGAAACCCCTGCTTCATCCCCTTGAAGGGGAAGGAGTTGAAGCAATGCAGCCGTCGTCCAAATTTCTGACTACTGAGTAATTTCGGCTGCTTCCGGCATCAGTCCTGATTCCAGCCGGCCGAGAAGAAACCGGCTTACCTTCAGTCGATCTTGGCACCGGATTTTTCCATCAGTTCCTTTTGCCGCTTGCCATCGGCGAGGGCCCATTCGGCAAATTCGGCCGGCGAATTGGAAGGAAAGGTTTCATTTCCCGTTTGCGCAAGTCTGGTCTTGATTTCGGGATCGTTCAGTATCTTTACGCTGACATCGGCCAACTTGCTGACGATTTCCTTCGGCAAGCCGGCCGGGCCGTAGAGGCCGAACCAGAATGAATAGTCGTATTCCTTCAGTCCGGCTTCCGTGATGGTCGGCAAGTTAGGGAATAAGGGCGAACGCTGGGCCGTCGTTACCGCGATGGGCGTAATGCGGCCGGTCGGTGCAAGCGACAGTATGGAAGGCGGAGTGCCGAACGTGATATCCACATCGCCCGCAGCCACGGATTGCACGGCTTGTGCACCGCCCTTGAACGGCACATGCATCATCGTCGCACCGGATTGGATTTCGAACATGCGCCCTGCAAGATGCGGTGCCACGCCGTTGCCGGATGAGGCATAGCTCACTTTTTCCGGAGCACTCTTTGCACGAGCGATCAGATCCTGCGTGGACTTGATGCCGCTCGCCGAACTGACGGCGAGAAGCATGGGTGAACGTGTCCATCGCGCGATTGGCGTAAAGTCCTTCGCTTCATATTTGATGTTTTTATAGAGAACCCGGTCTGCACCATAGATGCCGGCACTTCCCATGTAAATGGTGTATCCGTCCGGGGCTGCCCGGCTGACATAGGTGGACGCGATGGTGGTGCCCGCTCCCGGTCTGTAGTCCATGACCACGGGCTGCCCGAGTTCCCTGGACATCCTGTCTGCGAGCAGCCGCGCAACGTTGTCGGCACCGCCGCCCGGCGGAAAGCCCACGACCAGATAGACGGGCTTGCCCGGATAGGCCTGGGCAAGCGCGATGCTGCTTGCCATTGCAAGAGTGGCAGCCACTGCGAATCGAACGGATTTCATTATCTTTGTCTCCTATGGGTTTGTTTTGAGAAGTCAAACACCGAGTTCGTTGAGCAGCGAGGCTCGATGCTGGTCCAGATCGGGTGCCGGCTGAGATGCCTGCGGCTCCTCACCGACGAACTGGATCGGGCAGGCCGCCGTAATGAAGGGTTTGCCGTTTGGCAGCGGCAGTTCCATCAGCATGCCGCGCGCGTTTATTTGCGGATCGCGCATGACGCCGGCGACGTCGTTGACCGGGCCGCACGGAATGCCGACCGAGGTGAGGTGATGCAGCCATGCAGCGGCGGTTCGGGCGGCGAGGGCTTGTTCGATCAGCATCTTGAGCGCGGCATGATGTTCGCAACGCAGCGGATTCGTGGCGAACCTGGGGTCGGTCTTCGCGTCGGGCAGTCCGATCGCATCGCACAGGCGCGGGAACATGCGGTCGTTGCCGGCTGCTACCACCAGATAGCCATCCTGCGCCTTGAACACGCCGAATGGCGTAATTGATGGATGACGCGAGCCGATGGGGCCGGGCACGACGCCATCCACCTGATAGCGTGCGAGCGCATTTTCCAGCAGCGCCACCTGCGAATCGAGCATGGCAATGTCGACATGCTTGCCAATGCCGGTCCGCATGCGCTCGATGATTGCCGCCTGAACGCCGATGGCCGCGAACATGCCTGCGCCGATATCACCGATCGATACGCCGACGCGGGTTGGCGGACCGCCTTCCTCTCCTGTCAGGCTCAGAACGCCTCCCATTGCCTGCACCACCATGTCGTAGGCCGGCAGTGCGCGGTATGGCCCGGTTTGTCCGAAGCCTGAAATCGAGGCAAGTATCAGGGCCGGATGACGGCCATGCAAGACATCCCATCCATAGCCCAGCTTGTCCATGGTGCCGGGCGTGAAGTTCTCCACGAGGATATCGGCGCTTGCGAGCAGCTTGTCGAACAGGAGGCGATCCGCTTCGACTTTCAGGTTGAGTGCAATCGATTCCTTGTTGCGATTCACGGAGAAAAAATAGGCAGACGTCGGCGGCCCATCATCGTTGTGAATGAACGGGCCGATATGGCGGGCATCGTCGCCGATCTCCGGCATTTCCACCTTGATGACGCGCGCGCCAAGATCGGCAAGCAGCAGGGTGCAATAGGGGCCGGCGAGCACGCGGGTGAGATCGAGCACGATCAGGCCGGCGAGCGGACCACGGGTGTTGGCAGTGAGTGTCATGGTGCCCCCCGATCAACGCGAAGCCCGTTGACGCTGTGCGGCCATTGCGCGTTCGGCGATTGCCGGACCATCGTAGGCAGCCAGCAGGGCGGCGCGCTGGTCGGGCGCGGTGCCTTGACCATATGCGGCGGCGTTGAGCACCTGCTTCATTGCCGCCAGCGGCCGGCTCGGCATGGCCGCGATGTCAACACCGACGGCCAGCGCCCGCGCCAGTAGCGCATCGGCCGGCAGGATTTCGTGCAGAAAGCCTGTCGCCAACATGTCTGTCGCCGGTACTTTTTCCGCCATGAATACGAGTCGCTTGGCGTGGCTCAGGCCGAGCCGGCTGACATAGCGCTGGAGCGCGCCGGCGTAGAGCGGGAGGCCGAAGCGCGCCGCCGGCATCAGCATGTAGGCGCTTTCCTCGCCAAGGCGCAGGTCGCAGGCGAGCGCAAAATCGGTCGCACCGCCGATGACGGGGCCGTTGATGGCCGCAATGGTGATCAGGCGAGTGCTTTCCAGCCGGTTTGCCACATGTTCAAAAGCGCTGTCGTCCCCCTCGTGGGACCGCTGATTCACGCCGACGCCGGAAGCCAGTGCGCGCAGATCGTAGCCGGCACTGAAATACTTGCCACGCCCTGTGAGAATCAGTACGTGGACCTGCTCGTCGACCTCGCATTGATCCAGCAGGCGCTCCAGTTCCGCCAGATCGTCCGGTTGTATGCGGTTGGCATTCGCGGGGCGATTCAATTCGATAAAAGCAACGTGCTCTGCCGGCCGGGAGAGTACCGGCGTCGATTCTACACTCATAAGTCTCCTGATGTATGCCAATTTATAAAGTTGGTATACCAGAAGCGTAATGTAAAATTCCAACATGAGCAAGCAAATCACTTCAGAGAGTCTGGCGGACACCGTTCGAGCCGCCATGGAAAAAGGCTTCCTTGATGGAACATTTCTTCCGGGACAAGTTTTTGACGAACGTTCATTGGCAGAAAAATTCGGCGTTTCCCGGACGCCGGTGCGAGAAGCCATCCTTCGGCTGGTCGCGCAGGGACTTTTGCAAGTCCTGCCCCGCGCGGGCGTGCTGGTGCCGAAGCTGAGCATCAAGGAATTGTTGTCGCTGCTGGAAATGCTGGCCGAACTGGAAGGCGTGTGTGCCAAATTCGCTGCCAGGCGCATGGACAGCGTTGAACGGCATGCATTGCGGGAAGCCTTCCATGTATGTGAAGCCGCGGCAGCCGCCGCACAAGTCGCTGCCTATCAGGAAGCCAACACCCGATTCCATGAAGTGATCTACGCGGGCAGCAGAAATGAATGGGCCAGAAATCAGATTCGCGCCCTGCGTCTGCGCTGCGCCAGTTATCAGCGTTCGCGCTTCGATCTTTCAGGACGACTGGAACAATCGTTGCAGGAACACCGGGAAGTCCTTGAAAGGATCGAGGCTGGTGACGGGGAGGGCGCGCGACATGCAATGATTGAACATATCTCGGTAGGCGGACGCGACTTCGCCGAATTCGTCAGCTCGCTGCCTGCGGACTTGCTGGGCAGCGAGTGAATGCACGGATGCCGAACGGCAGATCAATGGTTGAGGAATGGTTATGGCATGCAGCGTTACTCCCTGATGCGCGCATCCAGCACATCCCGGCACACCTGCATCCACGCGCTCGCCGCATGCGATAGATAGCGGCCATTCCATATCTGCGCGACCTGCCAGGACACTTCCGGTTCGACGATGCGTATGGCGTCCAGGCGCTCGGTCGCAAGACGGTTGATGAAGGGTTCGGGCAGCAGCGCCACGCCGAGTCCGGCGGATGCCATTGCCAGCAGCCAGTCCCACTGGCCACTTTGCGCGGCGATCTTCGGCGCAAAGCCGGCCTCGTCAAAAGCACGGCGCAGTGTGCGGGTCAGTGCGAAATCGTCCTTGAGCAAGACCAGCGGCATGTCGCGCAGCACCTTGAAGCGGAGCGTGGTGCGATGCTTCGGAAACGTGCCGGCCCGCGCCAGCGCCCAGATGGGGTAGCTCGCAATGGAGTCCGACACCAGGTTCAGATCGGGGGCGGCCGGCAGCACCGTCATGCCGATTTCCAGTTCACCTGCCGCGACCTGGCGTTCGATGGCCTGGCCGGTGTCTTCCCGCAGGCTCAGCGTGATGCCCGGATGGCGCTCGCGAAAGGCCTTGAGTACCGGCGTGACCAGCAGATTGATCATCGGCGGAATGCCGATCGCCAGGCTGCCGTGCCGCAATGCCTGTGTATCGCGCACTTCCAGCGTCAGCTGACGCATCGTCGCCAGCATTTCTTGTCCGCGCTCGAACACGACGCGGCCGGTATCGGTCAGCGCCAGCTTGCGTCCATCGCGGATCAGCAAGGGCGCGCCCACTTCACTCTCCAGCTGGCGCACCATTTTGCTGATGGTCGATTGCGTAACGTGCAAGGCCTCGGCGGCCTGGGTGAAGCTGTTGAGCCGAACGGTTTCGACGAAATAGCGGAGGGAGCGAATATCCACGGTGATGACAATCAAGGTATGAAAAATCCGACTGGATATCAGCACTTTAATTCATGCGACGCCGGATATCCCGATTTTAAAATGCAGCGGAATAGCAGATATGCATCGTAGAAACATCGGGAGACCATCATGTACAAGGACCGTATTCGCCACTCGGCACTCCTGAGCAAGGTGATGCCGGCGCAAGACGCCGCGCGGCTTTTCAGGAACGGCATGACCGTCGGCATGAGCGGCTTCACGCGCGCCGGCGATGCCAAGGCGATGCCGGCCGCGCTGGCGGAACGCGCCAGACACGAGCCCTTGCGCCTGACCCTGATCACCGGCGCTTCGCTCGGCAACGGCAGCGATGGGCTGATGGCCGAGGCCGGCCTGCTGGCGCGCCGCCTGCCCTTCCAGTCTGATGCCACCCTGCGCGGCAAGATCAATGCCGGCGAGGTCATGTTCATCGACCAGCATCTGTCCGAGACCGCCGAGCATTTGCGCTCGCACAGCATCGCGCCGGTCGATATCGCCGTGATCGAGGCCACCGCCATCGCGGAAGACGGCAGCATCGTGCCCACCATGTCGGTCGGCAATTCCGTCAGCTTCGTGCAGCAGGCGCGGCAGGTCATCGTCGAAATCAATCTCAGCACGCCGCTGGCGCTGGAAGGCTTGCATGACATTTACACGCCGGGCCGCCTGCCGCTGCGCGAGCCGATCCCGCTGCTCGGTCCGCAGCAGCGCATCGGCGCAACGACCATTGCCGTGGATCCGGCGCGTATCGCCGCCATCGTGATCACCGACAGTCCGGACAGCCCCTCGACCATTCTGCCGCCCGATGCCGAAACCGAGGCGATCGCCGGTCACGTGATTGCGTTTCTGGAGAACGAAGTCAAGGCAGGGCGCATGAGCGCGGAGCTGCTGCCCTTGCAGGCCGGCATCGGCACCATCGCCAATGCCGTGCTGCACGGACTGGTCGGCTCGCCGTTCAGCAACATGACGATGTTCTCGGAAGTGTTGCAGGACAGTGCCATCGAGTTGCTCGATTCCGGCCAGCTGGCGTTCGCATCCGCATCGTCGATCACCCTGTCGTCGGCAATGCACGACAAATTCATGCGCAATATCGAACACTACCGTTCGAAGATCGTGCTGCGCCCGCAGGAAATCAGCAATCATCCTGAGGTGGTGCGCAGGCTCGGCATCATCGCCCTGAACACTGCGCTGGAATTCGATCTCTACGGCAACGTCAATTCGACGCACGTCGGCGGGACCCGCATGATGAACGGCATCGGCGGTTCCGGTGACTTTGCGCGCAACGGGCATCTGTCGATGTTCGTCAGCAAATCGGTGGCGAAGAACGGCAGCATTTCCAGCGTCGTGCCGATGGTCACGCACGTCGACCATACCGAGCACGATGTCGATGTCCTCGTCACGGAATGGGGGCTGGCCGACCTGCGCGGTCTGGCCCCGCGTGAACGGGCGCCGCTGATCATCGAACGCTGCGCCCATCCCGACTATCGCCCGCAGTTGCGCGCCTACTTCGAGGAAGCCTGCCGGGGCGGCGGCCACACGCCGCACGTGCTGGAGAAAGCGATGTCCTGGCATGTGCGTTATCAGTCGTCGCAAACCATGCTGGCTGCCTGATTCTTGAATGACGAATGGCGTGCGGTCTTCGACCGCTCTGCGTTCCTTCTTTGCAAGAGGAGGGAGTTGCGGCAATGCAGCTTTCGTCCGAATTCGCGACTTCCCGACTTCTGAATAATTTGATGTGCATCGTGACGCATAGGATCAGGCCATGATCGTCCGTGACCGGCCATCGGGGCTGCGCTTGTTCCTGACGATGCGGGGATCGATCCTGTCGCGGATCTGGAAGAGCCTGCTGGTGACGACCGTGCTGGCGATCGTCGTGACGCTTACCGGCGGCGTGCTGATGCACCACAAGATCACGCTGACAACGATTCCCTTCACGCTGATGGGATTGCCGCTGGCCATCTTCCTCGGCTTTCGCAACAACTCCGCCTATGACCGTTACTGGGAAGGGCGCAAGCTGTGGGGGGAGCTGGTCCTCAGGAGCCGCAATTTCTCCCGGCAGTGCCTGAGCCTGGTCGGACCGGTTCCGCCGGGCAAGGTCGATGGAGTCGGCGTTGACATTGATGTACGCGCGCGCATGATCCACCGCGCCATCGCCTTCGCACATGCATTGCGCCATCAGCTGCGCGACTCCGACAGCACGGCCGAACTGAAATCCTTGCTGACGGCAGACGAATGGCAGCGCCTCGCCAAGGCATCCCACAAGCCGCACTTCCTGATGGAGCGCATGGGCGAAGACCTGCGGCACTGCCTGAACGATGGCCGGATCGACACCGTCCTGACGGCATCAATCGATGCCACGCTGTCGGCAATGGTGGCGGCGGGCGCGGCATGCGAACGAATCAAGAATACGCCGATTCCTTTTTCGTATACGCTGCTGCTGCACCGGACAGCCTACCTGTATTGCTTCCTGCTGCCCTTCGGACTGGTGGATTCGCTCGGATTCATGACGCCGTTTGTCGTTGGCATCGTTGCCTACACGTTCTTCGGACTGGATGCGTTGGGCGACGAGATTGAAGAACCGTTCGGTGTTTCGGCCAACGACCTGCCGCTCGAAGCGATCTGCCGGGTCATTGAAATCAATCTGCGCGAATCACTTGCAGAGGAGAACGTCCCTCGACCCTTTGCGCCGGTGGACTACCA
Organism: Noviherbaspirillum cavernae; assembly: GCF_003590875.1. Lineage (NCBI taxonomy): Bacteria > Pseudomonadati > Pseudomonadota > Betaproteobacteria > Burkholderiales > Oxalobacteraceae > Noviherbaspirillum > Noviherbaspirillum cavernae. The sequence goes on along the minus strand of NZ_QYUN01000003.1, from coordinate 435,628 downwards.
GCTCACCTGATATGGGCTTTCTTCACGAGCAATAATCCGCAATCTTGCCTTGCCATGTTTTTGCATGACAATCGATGGACGCCTGCATCGGGCCGATGGTGTTGCAAAAGTCGCCATGGCAGTCGACTCGGCGGAATGCGAGAATTACCGGCCTTGAATGATCATGTAGCTGGAGACTGATGCGGACTACAGCATCGGCCGCGAACGGCCAGCCGTCAGGACTGTATATGCCCAGTCGCCAGGACAATTTTCCTGCCTGTCCATGCACCCTCTGCCTTATGATGGGTAGCCGTGTCGGCGAAAGGTAAGCGATGGCTTCAATTGAGGATGTTGTTAAAAAGCAGAAGGCCGGTGCGCGGTTTGTCATTACTGCCCAGATGCTCCGTTTGACACCACTGGAGTTCGATACGCTGGCGCAGCGCTGGCTCGATGACGGTGGACCGGGATTCAACGTCGTCGGCGTTCCCCATAGAACCGTGGTGGACGGCGAATTCATCATTAGCCGTGTTACGGTGATCAGGACCACAGCGCCGTTATAGCCCGCCTTTGGGTTGTATCCTGCCGTCCGATGGTTTCGAGGTCCAGCCACAAAATGCCACGATAGGCATCGAAGCTGAATCGGCGTCCATTGTTGACGTTCGGCATCTATTCATGCAGCCGTCAGCAGTGGATAGTACAATCGCGCCGCCTTTACGCTATATCACCTCATCGACGCGACTCTGCTCGAGCAGCAACAGAGTAAACTCTGTACCAAATCCTTTCGCAACCCGCGATCCGAACAATCCCGAAAGCAAGCCATGTCCGATACACCCTTCCCGTCATTTGCCGATCTGAGCCTGAGCGACCCGCTTTTACGCGTGCTGTCAGAACTGGGCTATGAGTCGCCGTCGCCGATTCAGGCTGCCACGATTCCCGTCTTGCTGAGTAACCGCGATGTGCTTGGTCAGGCGCAAACAGGTACCGGTAAAACAGCGGCATTTGCCCTGCCCATTCTTGCCCGCATCGACATCAGGCAAACCGTACCGCAAGCCCTGGTGCTGGCGCCGACACGCGAACTGGCGATCCAGGTGGCGGAAGCCTTTCAACGCTACGCCACGCACATTCCCGGATTCCATGTGTTGCCGATTTATGGCGGCCAGAGCTATGGCCCGCAGCTCGCCGCATTGCGGCGCGGTGTGCATGTGGTCGTCGGCACGCCGGGCCGCGTGATTGATCACCTGGAAAAGAACTCGCTGGACCTCTCGCAAATCAAGACGCTGGTGCTTGATGAAGCCGACGAGATGCTGCGCATGGGCTTTATCGACGATGTCGAAACCATTCTGCAAAAGACGCCGGCGTCGCGCCAGACGGCCTTGTTTTCCGCGACCATGCCTTCCGCGATCAAGCGCATCGCACAGACCTACCTGCACACTCCCGCCGAAGTCACCATTGCCGCCAAAACAGGCACGGCCGACAATATCCGTCAACGCTATTGGCTGGTCAGCGGCATGCACAAGCTCGATGCGCTCACGCGCATTCTGGAAGCCGAGACATTCGACGGCATGATCATCTTCGCGCGCACGAAGCTGGGCACGGAAGAGTTGGCGGGAAAATTGCAAGCACGCGGATTTTCTGCCGCAGCGATTAACGGTGACATCGTGCAGCAACAGCGCGAACGCACCATCCAGCAACTCAAGGACGGCAAGATCGACATCCTGGTCGCCACCGATGTCGCCGCGCGCGGACTTGACGTCGAACGTATCAGCCACGTGGTCAACTACGATGTGCCGCACGATCCGGAAAGCTATACGCATCGCATTGGCCGTACCGGGCGCGCCGGACGCAGCGGCGAAGCTATCCTGTTTATCGCCCCGCGTGAACGCAATCTGCTCAAGGCGATCGAGCGCGCGACACGCCAGCCGATATCGACGCTGGAATTGCCCAGCATCCAGGCAGTCAATGATGTGCGCATCGCCCGGTTCAAGGACCAGATCGGCGACACTCTTGCAGCCGGTGGCCTGGAAACATTCCAGTCGCTGATTGAAGACTACGAGCGCGAGCGGAATATCCCGGCAGTGGAAATCGCTGCCGCACTCGCAAAACTGGCGCGTGGCGATGTGCCGCTGCTGCTGGATAAAAACTCGCGGGAGCCGCAGGGCGAACGCTCGTGGTCGGATGACAAGTCCGCCCAGGCCGGCAGGTTTGAACGCAGCGAACGTGGACCGAAAAATGAGCGCTCAGGCGAGCGCCCGGAAAGATTCGAGCGCCATGAGCGCAAGGATCAATTCGAGCGGCCCGCCTTTCCCCGCAAGGAACGCATCGACCGCCAACCCGATGCCGGCATGCAGACGTTCCGCATCGAAGTCGGCCATGCGCACGGCGTCAAGCCCGGCAACATCGTCGGCGCCATCGCCAACGAGGCAGGGCTCGACTCCAAATACATTGGCCGCATCGAAATATACGACGATTACAGCACGCTCGATTTACCTGACAGCATGCCGGACGAGCTTCTCGATCACCTCAAGACGGTGTGGGTGGCCGGTCAACAACTGCGTATCAGCCGCGATGGCGAACCCGCGAAAGCTTCCGGAAAGCCAGCGTTCAACAAAGCGCACGCATCCGACAAGCCGACCGGCGACGATGCCGGCATGCACACCAGGAAGTCTGAACGCAAGGAACGCCCCGAGCGCCCCGAGCGCCCTGAGCGCGATACCCAGACTGCACATACGGCACATACTGCACCGCCAAAGAAAGAACGCAGCGATCGCAAAGGCGATGTCGGCATGCAGGCTTTTCGCATCGAAGTCGGTCATGCGCACGGCGTCAAGCCCGCCAATATCGTTGGCGCCATTGCCAACGAGGCGGGTCTCGATGCCAAATATATCGGCCGCATCGAGATATTCGATGACTACAGTGTGCTGGATCTGCCGGAGGGTATGCCAAAGGACGTTTTTGAACAGCTGAAAACGGTATCGGTGGCCGGGCAACAGCTACGCATCAGTCATGCCGGCGGGCGCACTCCGACGGAAGACAAATCCGCTGGCAAGAAAATCACGCTATCCGTTCCCAAAACAGGCGGCGACCGAAGGGTGAATGAAAAGAAATTCGGTGACAAGGCGCCATTCAAAAGAACGACGGGTTCCGGAAATCGCACTGCCGATGCGGCGAAACCCAGACCAAAACCGCACCGCAAAGGCGGGAAGCCTGCATGATGTTTGATTGCGAGAGCCACGCGCGCAGGCATTGGCTCTGCAGCAGTTTGCGTTGAATGAATCACTTCAATCGGCCGGAAGCACCCGTGTTGCCCGACGCGGCTTGCCGGCCGATGACCGCACCTCGGTCCGTTCTGCGATCTCCAGTTCCTCATCGCCTTCCATGCCTGGATGCTGCACTGTGCTCTCAAGCGTGGGCACGATGAAACCGTGCCTGCCCTGTGAAGTTTTACCGTCGCACCAAGGCATGAAGGAATCGGCCATTACGCCAATTCATTTTTTCGCCGCCCTTGCTACCTGAGGTTTTTTGGGATTGCCCGGTTTTTTATTTTCGTATTGATCGAGACATAACAAGGTATCTGCGTAAGACATGAACCGGTTGAGATAATCGGGTGAGATATCGCGCATCAATGCCAGTGAGCGCAGCACCAGCATGTGGGAATTGATCGGTCCGGCATTCTTTGGGGCTTGCTCAAGTGCCTGTGCCACCTGTTTGTCAACGCTCAGTTTTGACCAGGTATTCCTGAAATTCCGTATGGTCTTCAGTTCGGAACGCGATCCGGGATTTCTATCCACATGCGCATCGGCCATTTCCGGAGAATGCTGCTCAAGCTGGCGCACCAGCGCGCTCAAGGATGCGCATTGTTCGCTGCTCTTCAGGGTGGCGATGAATCGTTGCAATCCTTTGAAATCACCAGCGACAAGGAACCGTTGCAGATCGTTGGTCGCCTGCGGATATTGCTGCACACTTCGCTCGACGGTTTCCCTCGCGTCGCATAGCGCAAGATCGAAGCGTTCCTTGAACGCCGCCAACGCCTGCTCCAGCCTGGCGTCGAGCATGCGCTTGACGCTCCCCTGATGCGCCATTGCGCGTTTTTCCAGCACTTCAATATAGTGCAGGCGCACGGGGTCAAACCGATCCGCGCCTGCCATGCGCAGGGAAGCGATCAGCGCATTGAAATCAGGGGATGAGTCCGATGACGCATCCGCGAGTTCCATGTGATCCGGCTCATTCATGAGGCGGCATTTTTTGCGTTCTGGGTTTTCGGCACGGGCGCCATTTCCACCCGCCGGTTTTGCGCACGCGCGGCGTCATCGGTGTTGGGCTTGACCGGCTGCTCGGAACCAAATGCCGCCGCAAACACCATGGAAGAAGGCATCCCTTCCTCGATCAGGGTGCGCGTGACGGTCAAGGCGCGCTGCGCCGACAACTCCCAATTGTCCGCGAAGGGGCCGCCCCGTATGCGCTTGTCATCGGTAAATCCGCTCACCATGAGCATTTCATCACGCGCCGCCAGATAAGCCCGCAGCGGCGTGACCAGGCTATTCAATAATTGCCGACCCTCAGGCTGCAACTGATCCGAATTGGGCGCGAACAGGACCTGGCCGCTGATGCCGATGCGCCCATTGTTCAAGGTGATGCGCCCCGTGGCCAGCGGAATCGCCAAGGCTTTTTCCAGGCTCATGCGGCGCTGCTCTTCGAGCTGGCGCTTTTTCACTTCGTCTTGCAGGCTCGACGTCAATTCCATCTGGACGGCGACCACGCCCACCAACAGCAGCACGAAAGCGCCCAGCAAGCTCGACATCAAGTCGCCAAACGCGGGCCAGACCGGCGTGCCGTGTTCGGCGCCTGCGTCAATGTCGTCCACGCTGTCATTCATTACCTGACCTCTTCGGCATCGGCTTGCATTGCCGGCAGTTGGCGCAGCCCTTCAAGGACTTCCTTTTGCGACGCCATGGAGAGGTCAATGATGTCCCGTGCCTGGGCCACGTAATAGGCGAGTTGCTCGTCGCTTCTCGCCATGGATTTGTCCATCGCGCCCTCAATGCGCTGCAGATTTTCGATCAGCTTTTCATTGGCTTCGTTGAACGCGTTCACGGCAAAACCAAAGGCTTCGGAGAGGCTCGATACCTCGACCGCGCTGCTGGTGACGTGCGCGGCAATGTCGGAGAGTTTGCTTGCTTCGGCGGCAACGTTGTCCGAGAACGCGCTGGCGGTAGCGTTGAGCGCCGCCGTGGAGGAGGCCACCAGGGAATCGATCACGGTGCGCTGTTCAAGGGACGCATGATTGATCGCTTCGAGCAGTGCATTGAGTGTTTCCATGATGCGGCTGCGTTCCTCGAGCAATTCGTTGTCGCGCACAACGCTGCTGGAGATCTGCTCGCGCAATTGCCCAATCACCTCCGCCGCAGCGCGTGGCGCTTCCGAGGCCGTCTGGATGAGGCGGGTGATCGGTTCTTCCAGCGCGGTGCCGAGCGTTGTCAGATGACTTGTCAGCGCAGTTTGTAGCGCAGTTTCCAATTGAGCCAGACGTTCAACCGCTGCATTGCCACGCGCGGCTTCTTCATCCTTGAGCGCGCCGAGTTCGGACCGTAACAGGCTGGCCAGTTGATCCATGCGTTCGCGATGTTGTTCGATCCAGTGCGCTTCAGCGGCGATGCGGGAGCGCATCAGCTCTTCGGCGCTCGTGATCAGACGCGTTGTTTCGGCCAGCGAATTGCTGGCGCTCGTCCGCGCCTGCTCGGTGATGTCTTGCACGGTCTGAGTCAAGGTGCTGCAGATGTTCTGCTGCTGGGAAAGTGTTTGCGCGCCCGTTTGTTGCAATTCGTGAGTGAGCGCCGCCGCCATTGCTTCCAGCGACTGTGTCCATGCCTGCTGTCGCTGTGTGTCGCGCTCGGCCTGATCGGACTGCAGGCTGGAGTAGGCCGCGCCAACGGTGGCCACGAGGGCGCCTGAACGCTGCTCGAAGGTCTCGTTGAATGCCTCCAGCGAGCGGCCCACGTTGCCGACGATGCCCGCGCTTGTCTGTTCGTGGCTCTTCAATGCCGCCGTCCAGGTGTCGGTCACGGTGGTGGCGGTATCGCTGAACCGAGCAGAAAGCCCGTCGAGTTGTATCTGCACGGTATCGGCCATGCGTTCGTGCATCAACCTGGCGTCATGCGCGATCCCGCTCATCGCAACCTCGACCACGGGTTTGATGCTTTCGCCGGCAACATGAGCGCTCTGGCTCAAGCTCTCGCGCAGGGATTTATCTATTGAACTTGCCAGTTCGGTATAGACGTCTTTGACATTGCGATGAAAGTCTTCCTGATTGCTGAGCAGGCGCTGGCTTAATTGCTGACCAAGTTGCTGGCTCGTGCTTTCCATCTGCGCCATCATCGCCTGCAATTTGTCGACCACGGCAGGCAAGGCCTGCGATTGCAACTGCAGTGCCTTGAAGGTTTCCTGACGCTGATGGGTGAGAGAAAAGCGGCGCAATACCGTGGCAATTCTGGTGTCCAGCAGTTGCGCTGTCAGCATTCTTTCGCGTCGGCTGAGTGCCGACATCAAGCCCAGCATCGCCGATGCGGCAACCCCGGCCACCGAGGTGCCAAACGCCAGCCCCAGCCCCGACACCGGAACCGCAAGTGCCGAGCGGATCGCCTGAAGATCGCTCGTTTTTTCCAGTGCAAAGACTGCGCCCTTGAGCGTGACGACCATGCCCAGAAAGGTACCGAGCATCCCCAGCATCACCAGCAGCCCGACCAGATACGGCGTGAGGGCGGGGCCGGGCAAGCCGACACGTTCGCCCTCGATGCGCAAACGCACGGGGTTTTGCAGTGAAGGATGCACCTTGACTAGCCAACCATCGAGATCCGCGAGGTTGTCAGGAATCGCCACCAGCGCGGCGCTCAAAGTCGATGTGGCCTGACGAAACTGACGCAGTTCGAGCGCGCCAAACACATAGGCTGCGCCGATGATCGCCGTCATCGCCAGCGCCAGAAAACTGGAGTCGATGAACCCGACGCCCACCCAAACGATCCCAAGCGCGCCCAGCAAGAAGGCGACTGTAAATAAATGCTTATTCAACTTTTTAATCATTGCGTATCTTGTTTGAATGCTTCAATGAGCCCCATCGTCGGTTGCAAGCGAAGCTCCACTTCAGCCAGCAGCAGCATTTGCATATCGTTGCAAAAGCGCGCCAGCCAGGCTCCCGCTTGCGTCCAACCGGCGGGGTTGTCTGCCTGCCGAGTATCAACAAGCTGTTGTTGATGTGCTTTGAACAATTGCTCAAAACGTCTTTTAAGAAGCACCGGCACCTTCGAGAGCAACTTGCTTTCGCGTTCGCGCAGTATCTTCTCAAGCGTCGCGTCCAGGTCGGCAAGTTTATTGAGCCGTGGTGACGCTTTCGCAAGCGCTTCCCGCACATTGACTCTCAGGGGCTGGATGCTCAATTCCATGTCGCGTTGATGCGCTTCATAAAACCGGCGATATGGCGGGTAAGCCGTCGAGAGGTTCAGCGGAAGTTCGAGTTCTGGAATTGGCAACTTTATGTGTGTCTTGCCAGGGGTGGGCGAGCAACTCTTCGTGATCGAATTCACCAGGAGCGCCTGTATGCGGTCGAATTCGATACCGATGGGAACGCGGGCGTCGAATGGCGCTTCGGGCTGCATGTTTGGCGCGCTTGCAATGCTGTCGCTGTGCACAGCAGACAGGGTGATTGCGTCGGCAAAGTGAATCCACAGTCCCAGTTGTTCTGCAAATGCATTTCCGGGATCGACAGCATCTGCCATGTCCAGCTCAGCGAGACAACGAATGAGTTTGGAACTGTGGAAATGTGTACGCGGCAACACTCGCGCCATAGGGAAGTGCAATCAAATCGAAAAAAGCAGGGGTTGGTAGGTCACGCCACTATCCGCATGAACCCTCGTTTTTGGTAGCGAATCCGAGCCACTTTCGGAGCCCGTTTCAAGGCAGACAAGAGTCCGCGATTATATCGTGGGGTAGTAGGGAACTCAAACGAACAGGAAGCGCAAGTCCCGCCAGCAGAGACTTGACGATCTGCTATTGCACACCCGTTCCAATATCTCAATGGGCAGCGCCAGGCAAATCCGGTTACCCTGTCAGCTGATGATTGAATGTGTGGTCGAAACAAGGGTAAAGACGATGGCAAAGAAAGACAAACCAGATCCGGAAATGGTGGCGTTGATCAATTGGTGTACCGAGGTGGAAGGTTTTCTGGTCGCGGGCGGTGCAACCCTGGACCAGGCTCAGGAGCATATCGAGGAACAGGTCGAGTGGTTCACCGATCTGTTCTATGACGGCTTGACACCCGAGGAAGCCGCGAAAGAGGCATTGAACGGTTGAGCGGCTTCCGGAAGCAAGTCAACGCACGGCAAGTCCATGCGTTCCTGGCGGCGACGTCGGATGACGTGTCGTAGGCATCCTGCCTTATCGTTTGCGCAATGGGTCAAGCAGATGCCGTAGTGCGTTGTGATCCAGTTCGTACATCAGCGCTAGCAGCTCACCGATTTCCCCTCGGGGAAAGCCTTCACGCGCAAGCCAGCCGAGGTAATGTCCCGGTAAATCGGCGATCAGGCGGCCCTTGTACTTCCCATAGGGCATTTCGCGGGTGACTAGAAGCTGCAAATGTTCCGGGTTCATGTTCGGCTGCGGTGCGCGGCTGAAATTGCAATTCCAGCGAGGATAGTCGAATTGCGCCTTCCGGCCGCAAGGTCAGTCCAGTATTTTTCGTCGCATCGCCTTGATCTCGCCTCTTGTATTCTTCACTTCAAGGCGCTTTTTTTGCGAGCTGCGGGTCGGCTTCGTCGGCCGGCGCTCGCGTGGCAAGACAGCGATGCTTGCCACCATTTCCTGCAAGCGCCGATACGCTTCTTCCTTGTTCTTTTCCTGACTGCGGTGCGTCTGTGCCTTGATGATCACCACGCCGTCTTTCGTGATGCGCTGATCGCTTAATGCAAGCAAACGCTCTTTAAGATGATCGGGCAATGACGATGCGCGGATGTCAAAGCGCAAATGAATCGCGCTGGAAACCTTGTTGACGTTTTGACCGCCCGCGCCCTGGGCTCGAATTGCGATGAACTCGATTTCGTTTTCGGGAATGAGTGGAGTGCGAATGATGTGGATCCCCTGGCGGCATGGCGAACATTCTATAACCTCGGCCCGGGACAGGGTATCCGTTGTCGTTGATGAATGCCTGAGTGACAAGGCGGCGACAGAAGGGCGAATGACCGGAAGCGCCCGCTTTGCCTGATGCGCTTGTCCGATCCGCGCTGCAAATGAGATCGCGCACCTAAAAAGTGCCGGCCTGCACCAAGCTGCTCCACAAGCACGCCCCGGAAACGCAGGCTGTTGTGCGTTCTCCGCTTCCGTGTTGACACAATCCCGCATGGCGACGCATGCATGCTCTGGCATGACTCATGCTATTCCCGAAAACAACTTGTATACATGGGAGTATTCAAAATGCGGGGATGGACCATTGGCGATTGGCAGGCGGCTTATCGGGACGGCGCGACACCGTCATCATTATTGCGGACGCTGCTCGATGACATGGACAAGGAGGATGTGGCGTGGATCAGTCTGATCGATCATGCCTTTCTCGACCGGCAACTCGACGCGCTTGAAGCCAGGCGCCAGACGCTGTCCGGCGCGTCAGCCCTGCCGCTGTACGGCGTGCCGTTTGCCGTCAAGGACAACATCGATGTCGCGACCATGCACACCACGGCGGCATGTCCCGAGTTCTCGTACACGGCCACCGCGCATGCCGCAGTCGTGCAGCGCCTTGTCGATGCCGGTGCCATCGTGCTTGGCAAAACCAATCTCGATCAGTTTGCCACCGGACTGGTCGGCATCCGCTCGCCTTACGGCGCGGTGCCGAATACCTTCGACCCGGACTACGTCTGCGGCGGCTCCAGTTCCGGCTCGGCGTCGGTGGTGGCGCGCGGCATCGTGCCCTTTGCGCTGGGGACGGATACCGCCGGCTCCGGTCGCGTGCCGGCAGGATTGAACAACATCGTCGGCTTGAAACCGACCGTGGGCGCGTTGAGCGGACACGGCGTCGTGCCGGCCTGTCGCACGCTCGACTGTGTTTCCATTTTTGCGACTACCGTGGCCGATGCGGAGTTGGTGTTCCGGCAGGCGGAAGGTTTTGATGCAGCCGATGGCTACTCGCGTGGGCGTCCCGATGATGCCCTTGCCGCCTTGCCGGCCAAGCCGCGATTCGGCATTCCGGCGCGGCCCGAGTTCTTCGGCGATGCGCAATCCGAGGAGGCGTATGCGCAGGCTTTGGCGCGCATTGCGGAAACCGGCGCGGAGTGCGTGCCGCTTGATTTCTCGCTGTTCGACCAGGTCACCGCCTTGCTGTACGACGGACCGTGGGTCGCCGAGCGTTATGCCGCCATCGAAGGATTCGCAAAGCAGCATGCCGATGCCATCCATCCCGTCGTGCGCGACATCATCTTCCGCGCCCGCGAGTTTTCGGCGACGGACGCGTTCAATGCGCAATACAGGCTGGCCGCGCTGAAGCGCGAAGCGGACAAACTGCTGGCATCGGTCGACGCCTTGCTGGTGCCCACCGCACCGAGCCATTACCGGATCGACGAGGTCGCGGCAGACCCGATCCGCCTCAACAGCCATATGGGCAAGTACACCAATTTCGTGAATCTGCTGAACTGGTGCGCGCTGGCATTGCCGGCCGCTTTCCGTGGCGATGGCTTGCCCTTCGGTCTCACGCTGATCGGCCCGGCCTGGTCGGATCAGGCGCTGTCGGCATTTGGAAAGAAATGGCAGGCATTGCAGGCCTTGCCGCGCGGTGCGACAGGGGAGGCATTCGTCGCACCCGTCACGGCCGCAGCCGACTCGGAGCCGGCACCCGGATATCTGCGGCTGGCGGTGGTCGGCGCGCATTTGAGCGGCATGCCGTTGAACCGCGAACTCACCGAACGCAAGGCGGTCCTGGCCGAAGCCACGACCACTGCCGCCACCTATCGTCTGTATGCGCTGGCCAATACCACGCCGCCCAAGCCGGGACTGGTGCGCAGCAGCAGCGGCGCGACGATTGCGGTCGAGCTGTGGGACATGCCGATGCATGCGTTCGGCTCGTTCGTCGCCGGCGTGCCGGCGCCATTGGGCATCGGCACGCTGGAACTGATCGACGGCCGCCGCGTCAAGGGCTTCATCTGCGAACCCTGCGCGCTGGAGGGTGCGCGAGACATCACGGCATTTCAAGGCTGGCGTGCATATTGCAAGGCAATGGCCTAGCTTGCCCTATCCGGAAAATGTTGCCCATGATTCCCCAGCCAAAATTCGCGAAAGCGATATCCAACAGTCTCGCCTCGCAGGCGTATGCACGGCTCAAGGCCGACATCTTCGATTTTCATTTTCTGCCGGGCGATCGATTCAGCGAAAACGAAATCAGCGAGCGTCTGCAGATGAGCCGCACGCCGATCCGCGAAGCGCTGTTTCGCCTGCAGCGGGAAGGGTATGTGGAAGTCCTGCACAAGAGCGGCTGGCAGGTCCGTCCCTTCGACTTCCAGATGTTCGAGCAGCTGTACGACGTGCGCAGCGTGCTCGAAGCGGCTGCGGTGGAGCTGCTCTGCGCCATGCCGGAAGTGCCGCTGCTGCAGGAGCTGGGCGCGATATGGTTCGTCCCTGAGGATGAGCGCATCACCGACGCACCGACCCTGTCGGTGCACGATGAGCGATTCCACGAGCAATTGGTGGAAGCCAGCGGAAATGCGGAGATGGCGCGCATCCATCACGACATTACCGAACGCATTCGCGTCATCCGGCGGCTCGAATTCACGGAGGAAATGCGTATCGATGTGAGCTACGAAGAACACGCAAAGATTCTGCGCGCCATCATCGAGCGACGCACCAGTCACGCCAAGGATCTGCTGCGCGCCCATATCGCGCTCAGCCAGTCGGAGGTGAAGAAGATCACGATCCAGATGCTGCATCAGGCGCGGGCGCGAAGCGCGGCGCGCGCGGCTGCTTGAGTGTGGTATGGCAGGGTGCGCATGGCGCACCCTGCCATCGTCAGCTCTATATGAAGTCTTCTGAGAAAACCTTCGCTGATCTGCTCAATCAGCGTCTGCGCCAAGGCCTGCCAGCGCACATGCTTCCAGCGCGAGAACACCTTGCGGGTCCGCAAGTTCGTTGAGAATCGTGAAGTGATCATGCTGCGCCAGCGGCAGCAATTTCCCCGGCAAGCCGCTGCGCGCTGCCGCGAACTGTTCCGATTGCCGCTGCAACTCGGACAATTCGGCGGTGCCGCAGGCCAGCACTAGCGGACGCGGACTCAGGGGACGGTGCAAGGGACTGAGGGAGCGCTCGTCCTCCTCCGTCAATCGCAGTTTTTCATTCAGATATGACAAGCGCACCGGCTCCAGATCGTAGATGCCGCTGATCGCCAGGCCGCCGATGACGCCGGGCTGCTCCAGACACATTGCAGTCAAATGGCCGCCGGCGGACCAGCCCGACACGATCATCCTGTCCGGGTCGCCACCGAGATCGGCAGCATGAATTTTCAGCCATGTGATCGCTGCGCATACTTCATCGACAATGCCGGCGAGGGAAATGTCCGGCGCCAGCGTGTAGCCGATCATCGCCACATGCATGCCGTGCGCGAGCGGGCCGGATGCCAGGAAGCTGAAGGTTTCCTTGGCCCGCATTTGCCAGTAGCCGCCATGAATGAAGATCAGCAGGGAACCGGGCCTGTCCGCCGCGAAGTAGTCGATGCGATTGCGCGGTGCCGGGCCGTAGCGAAGGTCCAGATGCGCGTCATGCGCTGCCCGCAAGGCAGCGCTGCGGCGGTCGAAATCCTGCAGCAGCAGGCCGCTGTTGCGAACCGCTGCCGAGTTGTTATAGCCGGCGTCCAGCGCCGCCTGATCCATGCCGCGATAAACCGCCTTCATGCAATCTCCGTCATGCGGCCATCTTGCGGGAGACGTGACTGCTCAGGTATTGCGTGATATCGCGTCGCACCTTGTTGAACTCGATTGCCGTGATGTCGCGCGGGCGTGCGAGGTCGAGCTTGATATCCTCCTCGATCCGGCCCGGACCTGCGGTCATCACCACCACCCGGTCCGACAGCATCACCGCCTCTTCCACCGCATGCGTGACGAACACGACGGTGACCTTGGTGCGTTCCCAGATTTCCAGCAAGTCCTGCTGCAGCTTTTCGCGCGTCAGCGCATCGAGCGCGCCGAACGGCTCATCCATCAGCAGCACCTCGCAGTCGTTGGCCAGCACACGCGCAATCGCGACGCGCTGCTTCATGCCGCCGGACAGCTGGCCCGGATAGTAGTTTGCGAACTTGGTGAGGCCCACCATGTCGGTGTAATGCGCCGAGAGTTCCTCCAGCCTGGCTTTCGACAGATTGCGCTGGCGCTGGCCGAAGCCGATGTTCTCCTTCACCGTCAGCCACGGGAACAGGCCGTAATCCTGGAACACCATGCCGCGCTCCGGGCTCGGGCCGGTGACCGGCATGCCGTACATACTTACGCTGCCGGACGAGGCGGTTTCGAAACCGGCCATGATCCGCAGCAGCGTCGACTTGCCGCAGCCGGAAGCGCCGATCAGGCACACGAATTCGCCCTTTTTAATGCTCAGGTTGACCTCGCGCAGCGCCTGCACGGTCTGGCCGCCGATGGAGAAGAACTTGCTGACACCCTTGATGTCGATCGCCGGCAAGGGGCGGCGCTCCGAATGAATTTCAGACATGATGTTGCGGGCTCCATTTGAGCAGACGGTTGTTGATGGCGACCAGCACGCGGTCGGTGACATAGCCGGTGATGCCGATCACGACCATGCCGGCAATCACCAGATCGGTGCGCGACAGCATGCGCCCGTCCATGATGACGGCGCCCAGCCCTTCCGGCACGCCGGTCATTTCACCGACCACGATCAGGATCCACGCGAAGCCGTGGCCGAGGCGCAAGCCGTTCAGGATCGACGGCATCGCCGCCGGCAGCACCACTTGACGGAACATCGACGAGCCGGCGCAGCCCAGCATGGATGCCGCCTCGAACAGGCGATTGTCGACTGCCTTGACGCCGAAGATGGTGTTGAACACGATCGGATAGAAGGCGCCGAGGAACACCAGGAAGATCGCCGCGTTGGGACCGATGCCGAAGAAGATCATCGACAGCGGCAGCCAGGCCGTGACCGGCACTGGGCGCAGCAATTGCAGCGTCGGGTCGAGCAGGTTGCGGATCAGCTTGATGCGGCCGATCAGCAAGCCGAGCGGAATGCCGACCAGCGCGGCGGCAAGGAAGCCGCCGTAGACACGCATCATCGATTTCCACAGATGCAGCAGCAGCGTCTCGCTGAAGGTATCGTCATACACGCCGCCGAAGGCGAAGTCATACAGCATCAGGCCGATGTCTTTCGGCAGGGGGATGAGCTGCGTACCGCTCATGCGGACGCCGGCATCCCAGCCCGCCAGCAGCAGCAAGGGCACGACGATTGGCGTCAACCATCGTTTGATACGCGGCCAGACTTCCGGACTCGCGATTTTCATCGGTAATTCGGCGGTGTGTTCCACGACTGTCCTTCCAGTGAATGCAATGCTTATTTGCCTGCGGGGTTGAAGCTGGCGTTGACGAAGCTGCCGTAGTCAGGCAACTGGCGGATCTGTTTCTTGTCGAGCATCTGCGAACCGTAGTACTTCGCGCGCGTGAGCCAATCGTCGTCGATCTTCCAGGTCAGCTCCACGTTCGGCGCGGCGAGCTCCACCGTCTTCGCCGGCAGGCCGAGCTTCTGTTCCGTCATCTGGACGAAAGCGGCGCGGTTGCCCATCACGTATTCGGTGGCCTTGCGATGGATGTCGAGGAAGACCTTGACCAGTTCCTTCTTGTCCTTGACGGTATCGGCGTGCGTCGTCATCACCATGTTGACCGAGCCGGTCGGCGTCGAGTACGGATACTCGACCACCTTGCCCACACCCTTGCCGACGCTGATCGACGGACCGGGCTCGGCACCGACGAAGGCGTCGATGTCGCCGCGTTCCAGCGCCGAAGCCATCTCGCTGAAGGACACGCGCACCGGCTTGATGTCCTTGACGGTCAGCCCTTCCGCCTTCAGGCGGTCGAGGATCACCACTTCCTGCGTCGAGCCGGGCAGGATGCCGACCTTGTGACCCTTGAGCGCCTTGATCGAATCGATCTTGCCGTCGGCGCGCGCGACCACGGCCATGCCGCGGTTGCATTGCGCCGCGATCACGACTACCGGCTCGCCGGCGGCCGCACCCAGCGTTGCCGCTGCCAGACCGTAGGTGCCGAAATCAACCGACTTCGTCACCACGGCGTTCTTGCCATCGGTCGGTGTTTCAAATGGAACCACTTCAATCTTGTAGCCCGCAGGAGTGAACTTGTCGTAGAAGTAGGGCGTGATGCCATGCATCAGCTTGAGCGTGCCGACCCGGATCACCTGATCCGCCGCCAGTGCGGAAGTGGAACCTGCGGCGCAGGCAAACGATGCGGCAATCAGGGAGGCAAGAAATTTTCTGCGTGAGTGCATGGCTGATCCTTTTTGGTTGACGAGTAAGCGCATTGCGCATGTGAACACCGAGCCGGTAATTGGAATACCTTCTTGTGTACAAGCTGAGTTACGTCATAGCAAGGGCTGTGCCATATCCCTTCGTCCCCGTGGATTGGCCGAAAGGCGCTGCCGCAGGCGAGACGGGAGACGCCGATCTGCACGAGATGAAAGCGAAGGAAGTCGCACTGGTGCGTGCCTGCACCTCTTGGGTGCGCGCCACGTCAGGAAGGTGTATGGCGTAGCTGACATGCGCAGAAGAGTCGTCGATGACAGGGGCGATCATCAAGGCGCACCCATACCGAAGGATGCGGGGCGTTGCACCCGCAATGAAGAAGACTGCCGTTGCACCGAATGTCGCCGCTTTGCAGTGCTGCGCGTGCTTTCTGCGATCTGCTGGTCAGCACCAGGGCGATGCCGCCCGGGATTGCGACGGAGGCGACAGCCAGGTGCGGCGTGATCGCTTCCGACAGGAAGGTCGCGCCGCCGGCACACTGACTGCACGTCGCATCGATGGCGCCGTGCGCTGCCTTTGCAGATCACTCAGGAACCTGGGCGACAGATCCATGATCTCGTTCCCTCTCCTGCAAGGGAGGATGGGTTGCAGACCACAGAGGAAAACCCATCCTCATCCCTCCTCGCAGGACGCATCCGCGCTTGCAGGCGTGGATCGATTGGAAGGCGGACGACATGCCGTTCGAATTCCTTGCTCCACCTTTCCCCTTGAAGGGACATGCGTCTGCGTCGCGCCGATCGTCATCTTGATTCCTGACCTTTGCGATGCGCGGCCATGCGGCCGAACCGTGCAGATGCCTCGGCACGGACGAAGTCATGGACAAGCCTGCAAGGACGCGTGCGCGATATTTTCCATAAAGCCACGTTTTCGTTCCGACATGTCGGTGTGATGCCTGTGTCATTCGCATTTCCATGTCTGCAATGCTGCGGGAACGGAAAGAAGCCCGCTTGTTTGAGGGCGATCAAGCTGCTGGACCCGATGGCCTCCGTCTGCATGCGCAGTCCTCACTTACCATACAGATGCAAGCACGCGCACGGCGACGTGTCTTGCGCGCAATCGCGCTCGCCTGTGGCGGTTCCGCTACGGTTCTGCCGACGTCTTTTTCACGTTCCAGCAGCACAAGCGGACGATGGACAGCGGTTGTCGAGATGTGGCGGACAAGTCGCGCAAATGCATCCGGCGCTTTGTGTAGCGGCATGACGCATACCGCACAGGGCGCATCAATCGAACAGCATTCCAACATCGGCAGACAGGAGAGAACATGACCACCATCGTCGGACTTGCAGGAAGCCTGCGTGCGGCGTCGTTCAATGCGTCGCTGCTGCGCGCGGCGGCAGGATTGGTGCCTGACGGCACGACGCTGGAGATTGCCAGCATCAAGGGCATTCCCCTCTATGACGGCGATGTCGAGGCCAACGAAGGCATCCCGCAGGCAGTGGCAAGCCTCAAGGACCGCATCGCCGCCGCCGACGGCCTGCTGCTGGTGACCCCCGAATACAACAACGGCATTCCCGGCGTGTTCAAGAACGCGATCGACTGGCTCTCAAGGCCGCCGGCCGACATCCCGCGCGTCTTCGGCAGCCGCCCGGTCGCCGTCATCGGCGCATCCCCCGGCGGCTTCGGCACCATCCTTTCGCAGAACGCGTGGCTGCCCGTGCTGCGCACACTGGGTACGCGGCCATGGTATGGCGGCCGCCTGCTCGTGTCACGCGCCGGGAGCGTGTTCAATGATGCGGGGGAAATGGTGGATGAGAAAGTGAAGGCGCAGTTGCAGCAGTTTGTGCGCGGGTTTGCGGAGTTCTCGGCTGCGGCGGCTGCGCGGAATGGGTGAGGTTTTTACGCCGGGGTGCGGGCGATATCCGTGCATGCTGATTGGCGCGTGAACCGGGGCAGTTCGCTGCATGGCGCAAGGTCAGAAGCAGGAGCTTCGAATACTTGACGGGCGTTGCGATGCAGGAGCGACGGATTGAATCCGAAGACGGATGAACGTGTACTGTGCTTGCAATGCGGCTTCGTCATTGTGAACTTTGAGTCCATTGCGACCATTATGTCGAGGCCGGTTACGACCCAAAACAGTCGTTTATAAAACGTCGCCTGGCAGGTGTCACAGCAACGGAGCGGAAAACCGTCATTCGCTGCGTCATGCGCGAAGGTCCGCGTCAACCCTGATGGACAGCTGATGACACAAATGGAAGGATGCTCTTCCACTTTTCAGTATCCAGTGACAAAGATCCCGTCCGGTGCTTCTCGCCCAAGGAATGTATTCTTTCGAGTTTTGTTTTGTTCCTTGATTGCCGCCTTTCTAACTTTCCTGAAGAGGGGCGCATAGTGTGCCCACCTAATGCCTAGTATTGGCTTGGCGGACGCCCGCGCATCCATGCAGGTTTTTGAAATGATCAGACAGCGCAAGAATTCTTCCGGGGACTGTGCGGCGCACATATCATTAACCCACTTCCTACTCCACTGGGCTGCTTCATGTGCTGCCTTTGCCTTTTTTGCCGCATCGCCGGTAATTCCGTTGTCGTCCAAGTGATCCTCGATGACGCCAACTAATTGTTCAGCCTGCGTCGAAAACCCAGCGACAGAGATGGCATAAGCTTGATCAAGCGTCGATGCGCTATCCGCTTGTTCCTCGACGAAATCCCTGATGAAAGTCGCGGCGCCAAACCGCTCTGCCGCGACTACCTCGCGGGCCAAGGCTTCATCATTGCCAGATTTAAGCAGGCGCTGACGCCAAAGCGTACTCATTGCCTCTGAAGGCGCGCTTGACCAAATCGCTTCATGTTCAAGCGTCAAATCATCCTCAAGGGCATAGGTAACAAAACCTTGAGTTGTCAGAGCCTTCTCGAAAAGAGTCACCGCTCTCTCCGGCATATCTTTCGACACGAGATTGGCGACAACGAAAGCGAGGTTTTTCAGCCATATGAGTTCAGTGCTACTCGCCTGCTCCAGAATTTCGAGTATCTGAGGCAGGACCATAGTGTCGGCGCGGACGAGTAGGCCTAAGTCATCAATGGTCATACACTCGGCCAAGAGCCGTGCGTCTGAGCCTTTTAGGCCCTCGAAGAAGGCGTCAGAGATCGCACGAAGACGATCCTGTTTCTCGTAAAAATCATCATCTTTTCCAAACATTTCTTTGAGTGTTTTCTGACGCGGGAAACGCCCATCGTCGCGATCTGTTTCATCGACAGAAAGGAAGGGATAAGGAGCCGATTCAACCGTTGAAAGGGTGAAGTCCGCAGCAGGAGGTGCCAGATTCTTGGTCGCTCCAATTGCGCCTTGTAGGCAGTGCAGAAAATGGTCAGCCAATGGCTTGATTATCGCCTCACCAACGCGCTCGGCGGCGGCGAACCACGTTTTTGGGTTTATCCTCTTCAGCATCTCATCAATAGCGAGTTCATTTTTAGCACAGGCTTCGGCGAGCAGCATGGAGCCGAACCAACTCTCATAAGTCCTCGTATCCGTTGCACACGCGGACCAGTCGCTTTGGACATGAGCGTCTCTGAGTGTCTTCAGATCCCCATGGATAGCCAGCCCGAAGGAGAGCGAGCGGAGTTTTGACGATTCCGCGCTGCGGCAGCGTAGTATGAGGGACTCCAGTTCCGTTGTGATTGGCGTGTTGCCGTAACGTGCGGCTGCCAGAGCGCCGTAAGCGGCCCCTTCGTTCTTCGCGTCCAATGCCGCTTGCAGTGCATCGAGAATGGCCTCGGTTGGCTGGGATTTCAGACTGGGAATAACCTCGAGGAGGTAGTCTGTCCCAAACGCCGGATCAATCATGCAGTCGAGCTGTTCCGCCGGTGTCAGATGGGGAACCACGTAGCTAAACAGGAACATTCGTAGGACGTTTTGCTCCTGCTCCGAAAGGGTTTGGACCATATCGGTATCAGTCACCCGCGTAATCAGTTGAACCGCTATGTCGCGGGTCAGTAAAGGGGCATATTCGGTGCCATTGAAGATCAATTGGCGCAATGGAAACGCAGTTCGAGTAAGAAGGCTTGACAAAATTTGACGGGCCTTCTCAGTGGCAACTTCGGGTTCAAAGCGGCATGCTACAGGGAAGAACTGCCCCAGATCATGGTCCTCCTTCCTTTGCTCCATGGATTGCAGGACGCTGTCGAGTCGGATAGCGCAAAAATTGCTTAGCCCCGTGTCAATATCAACTGGCCTGGTTGCATTTGGATCAGCGACGCGCGATTTGCGCCATTCATCGGGCGATGGCTTCCAATGAAACCAATCCTCACGCAGTTTCTGGGCGATTGCGCTGGCTTCTGATGCGGCTGCCTCATCTCCAGTTGCGTACAGCATACGTACGACCGTCCACTGACCAGCCTGCGATGTGTTGGAAGACCGGAGTGGCTCAATTGCTTTCAGGAACGCCTCCTTCGCTGGCTCGCGATCCGCCCTGTTGAAGGTTGTCAACTGCTGGAAGGCCTTTCGAGCAGACCAAGTACTACTATCAAGGGAGAAACCAAGGCCTAGCGCGATAAAGCTGCTCGCAAATCCTGCGAGAGGTCGGCCCGCAAGAAGTTGAAGCGCGAGGGTGAACAAGGAGTCCGTTTCGCCAGCAACCTCCGTCATCTGCTCTAGCAGATTCCTTTCGAATGGTGATAGAGACAATAGAACGTCCTGGATTTCTTTCTGTGCCTTCTCTAGACGTTTCGCGTCTTCATCTTCATTGTGCTTCGGATAGCGGTTCGTCTGTTCGACGGCATCTTTGTTGTAGCAATGCAGCCAGTGATGAATGGCGGTCTCGGCTGCTGGCCAGCCTTCGTCTGTAGCTGCGATCTCGAACGCAGCATGAATGAACCAGTCTTGATTGAAGCGCCGCCCCCGTTCGAGGGTGAAAACGCCCAACGCGCTGAAGAGTTCAGTAGGCTGGTTTTTTACGATCCCGACGAATTCCTCGAAGCGTTGATCATTGATGTTCTGAAGGTTGGAGAATGCGTCAAGGAGGGCAGCGAAAATGGTTTGATCGAAACGGATCGGGTCGAGGGCACAGACCATCAGGGCCGCGAACATGACGTCAACGGTCCGGTCCATCGCGTAGATTGGATCGATTAAATGTGTCATCCGCTCACCAAGATCGAGGTCAGATCGCCTCGCCTGCCACAGCTGATCGATCAATGTGTAGCCAAGGGCGAGCGTCAGCCCTTCACTGCGAAGCTCATAAGTTTCTCCCGGTCCTGGGAGCGTTCGGAAGAAGCGTGTTTCGATGACAGCAGTCGAGTCTGCCTCAAAGTTTTGCGACGGCTCGTCTGATGATGCACGCACTCGCTCCAGCACTTCCTTTGCATGGTTGCTGAGGCGCTTGGTTAGCTCGGCCAGAGTCTCTTCTTCGAAGTTTTCTCGCTGCGAAGCCCGAAGATGCTCCATTAGAATCCTGTCGGTCGTCAGCCCTTTCCAAGCTGTGGAATTCCGATGAGGGAGAGTGGTGACTGCGACCCCAAGCAGGCGCGGATTGCTGAGAGTCCGGAGTGTGGCCTCATCAAGCCAATCAAGGCTGATACCATAATGCTGTAGCAGTTCGTTACGCTCATCCGGTGACCATTCAGGCACATCGATCAGCTTCGGCTTGAAGGTCAGGCCAGGAGCAACGGTTTTTTGCCAGAACTGTGGACGCACTGTCACGACCAAGCGCCCTCCGATAGCCTGCAATCGTTCCTGAAAACCGTTGAGGAGTCGGTCCCATCGAAAGTTCTGCCGCTGATTGATGCCATCGATAACGACAAGCAAAGAAGACGCCGGTGGTTGATTCTGCCAAGCAGCAAGCCGATGACGCCATTTCAGCCTGATTGCTTCATCCGACACATCACTGGTCTGTTTGATCAAGAGATCAATGAGATATTCGTCGAGGGCTTGGGGAGCGACGCTATCGAACTGCTCCGCACTCGCGAAGAGGGCGATGCCTTCATGGTCGCAGCAAATCTGGGCAGCAAGCCATGACTTACCGTGCCCCTCTTCGCCAGCCAGAATGATGCTCTGGCCGGCTTGCAAGCTCTTTTTCACCTGATCCCGCTGTGCTGCGCGCAATGGCGGCAACTCAGGTTGAGCGGTAACCGCCAATGTTTGCCCCAACCGTTCTCTGGCGGCGTTTTCAGACCCGAAAGAGACTGCCCGCCATGCCGCATTCACCTCTATCGAGCGTGCCATTGCTAGGGTTGAAATGTTCAGGCTCGACCGGAGCTTTTGCAACAGACTGTCGAAGTCAGGGTGTTTCGAAATATCCTCGAACGCTTGAGCAAGTTTCGTTCGGTCAGGTTTGGGGTCGCAATGCGCAGTCAGGAAATTTATCGCCGGGTCGCCTGCGGCCACGATGGCGAGCGCCAAAAGAGGTAGGGGATCGGTGCTCCAATCGAGGATCAGGGTGGAGATTGCGTATTGATCTCCTGCTTCTCGCATGGCGGATGCCAGCTGGGCGCTTACCTCGGTTGTTGCCCCAAGAACCCAAAGTCGATCCGGGGCATCCTTGTTGCGAGCGAGGTCGACGATCTTTGTCAGGACTTCATTTCGTGGAATATCCCCGGAGTATCGTTTCGCTTCGAAACTGACGGCGTCGCTTCGCAACGTCGCATCACCATCCATTCCCCCCTGCAAACCACTTGCAGCCAGCCGAAAAGGAATGTCCGTTAGTGCAGTAAGTGCAATTCGAACAAACCCCTCGAAACCGGCAGCACCAGCAGCCTTAAGTGTCAAAAGGACGTTCTTAAGATCTGTTAGCCGTTCACTCATGATCTCCTCAGGCGACATTGCTCATAGCCTCATCATTTCTTTGTCTGTCCAGTATCTCGGTAATCGAATGGCTCATAAAGAGGAAAGCATCAGGATACCCGTGGCGTAATGGTAGTTTTCGAAAATTACTTTGCAACGGTTGTCATGAGTGTCTGTCCTAGGATGCCGTACTGTAGCAGTGACGACTGGCGTCAAGGTCTGCTCTTGGTCGACAGCGGTCCACCTATTGAATCACCAAAAATCAGTGCAAGCTGGCACGTTGATATTCCTCGCCATACTTGAAGCAACACGGAACCACCACCATCCCTACCCCACCACCACCCGACTCGTTCCGCCCGCCGTCCTCTGCACCAGAATCTTCGTCGCAATCCGCTCCGTCATTTCCTGCACGTGCGAGATCACGCCGACCTTGCGACCCATGGATTGCAGGCCGTCGAGTGCTTCCATGGCGACGGTGAGCGTGTCGGCGTCGAGGCTGCCGAAGCCTTCGTCGATGAAGAGAGATTCGACGCGCACGCGGTTCGATGACAACGAGGCGAGCGCCAGTGCGAGTGCGAGCGAGACGAGGAAGGATTCGCCGCCGGAGAGGGAATGGACGGAGCGCATTTCGTCGCCCATGTCCTGGTCGATGACCATCAGCGCGAGGGTGTCCTTGATGCGTTCCAGACGGTAGCGGCGCGCCAGTTCGGCGAGGTGGCGGTTGGCGTAGCCGAGCAGCACGTCGAGCGTGAATTGCTGTGCGTAGTTGCGAAATTTCTTGCCGTCGGACGAGCCGATCAGCTCGTTCAACTGGCCCCACAGGCGGTTGGCGGCTTCCTGATTTTCGATTTCCGCCGTCATCGCGGCCGATTGCCGGCGGCGCTGATCGTCTTCGCGGAGGGCGAGTTGCAGTTCCGTTGCGCGGGCGTTGTGGCTGTCCTTTTCAGCGATCAGCTTTTGCAGCGCATCCTTGACGGTCTCTTCGTCGTCGTTTGCGGTGCGCCGCTGTTCATGCGCTGCGCGCTGCGCCTGGCGCTCCTGCAGCACGGTTTTTGCGCCTTGCAAGGCGGAATCGATCTGCTGCAGTTGCCTGCGCTCGCTGGCGATCCATTCGTCCGGGTGTGTCAGCAGTGTGCGCAACTGGTCGATGTCGATCGCGCTTGCGTCGCTGGCGGCGTTGAACCGTGCGATCCATTCCGTGAGTGCGGTCGCGGCTGCCGTTGCGGCCTGCGTTTGCTGCGTCAGCCGCTGGCGTGACAGTGCCAGCGCTTCCTTGCAGCGGGTCTGGCGTGTGATGCATTGCTGCATCGCTTGCGTCTGCGCCGTCAGGCCCGCTTTGGCGTTCTCGATGGCCTTGCCGAGTTCCTGCTGAATGGCGTTGACGGTCTTGCCGCCGAACAGTGTTTGCCGTGCGGCTTGCAGTGCGTCCATCTTGGCATTGCTGCTCGATAGTGCCTCGGATGCGCGCAGGGCGTCGCCTTCGGCCCTGGCAAGCGCCTCGATGAGCGCGGTGCGCGCCACCTCGTTCTTGCCGAGCGCGACTCCGCATTCCTCTCGTTCCCTGCACTGCGTCTGCCATTGTGCGATCTGCTGCCTGCGCCGTTCGTGAAATGCTTCCGGCGCGTTGCGCCATGCTTCGCGCCACGCCTGATTGTTGAATGCGATGTCGAGATCGGCGAGCATGGCGTCGAGT
Source organism: Noviherbaspirillum cavernae (assembly GCF_003590875.1). Taxonomy (NCBI): domain Bacteria; kingdom Pseudomonadati; phylum Pseudomonadota; class Betaproteobacteria; order Burkholderiales; family Oxalobacteraceae; genus Noviherbaspirillum; species Noviherbaspirillum cavernae. The sequence continues at coordinate 411,701 of NZ_QYUN01000003.1, read as the reverse complement.
CGGTGCGTAATGCTGTCGACCTTCTCTGCCGCGTTTGTGCGTTCCGCGGTGGCCATGGTCAATGCGGTCGTGACAGCGGCGACGGCATCTTTCAATTCGGCGTGTTGCCTTGATGCGGTGTCGAATGCCGTCTGCGCCTTGTCACGCGCTTCGGCGGCCTGGCGTGCGTGCTGATCGGTGTCGGCGATCTGCTGCAATTGAGTGCGTGCGGCCTGCAATTCGCGCGTGAACCAGTGGCTGCGTTCGTCCGCTGCGATCGCCGTCAGTTCTGCCGCGACGGGATGCGCGTGCCATGACAGTGCGGCGCTGGATGCCGTTTCGTCCAGTGTGCGCAGCTGCAGCGCAAGGGCTTCGTGCTGGCTGTGGTGGTTGTCGGCGAGGGCCTGCTGCGTGGCCTGCTGTTGCAGCAAGTGCTGCACGCGGGCGCGGCATTGCGCGACTTCTTCCTGCAGCGCGGAAAGCGCCGATGCGAGCTGCGGGTTCTGCGTGGCATAGGGATGATCGGGCGCGCCGCAGACGGGGCAGGGCGCGTCCGGCTCGAGCGCGGCGCGCAAGCTTTCCACGTTTTCGCTGCAGGCCGCTTCGGCCTTTCTGAGCGATCGTTCGGCCTGTGCCAGCGTGGCTTGCTCGACCGGCAAATGCTGGCGCGCTTGCGCCAGAACGGATTCGGCCTGCGTGATCGCCTGCTGCAGCTGTGCGGATTTTTCGCGCAACCCGGATTGCTGCGCGTGAGCGGCTGCGTGCTTGCTCGAGAGCTGCTCCGCCGTCGCAAGCAAGTCGCGCCGCGCTTCCGCAGCCTGCTTGCGCGCATGCAACGCTGGCAGGTCGAAGCGGGCAAGCTGCTCGCTCGCTTGCATGCGCAGGGCATCCGCGCCGGCCAGTGTTTTTTCGGCAGCGGTCAGCTTCGCATGCGACTCGGCTGCGGCGGCTTTGCGGCGCTCTTCGTCCTGCCGGGCTGCCGCGAGCGTCTGTGCGAGCGTTGCCTGATCGCGCGCGCACTGCGCCGCTTGCGTGAACAGCGTGTCCCAGCGTGGCCAGCCTTCGGCAATCGCTTGCAGCTTGGCATTCTGCGCGAGCCATTCTTCGACCGCGTTTTGCCGTTGCAGCGTTTCCGCGCGGCGCTTGTCGTTCTCCTGCACGGCGTGCCGCGCCGATGCCTCGAACCTTTGTGCCTCCGCCAATGTGCGCATGGCTTGCTCGCGTGCCGGTGCGAGTGCTTCGCGCTGGGCGTCGAGCGCCTTTGCCTGGTCAAGGTCGGGTGTCGCGGCGTGCTGCGCCTGTTCGGCATCGTGCATGGCGTGCTCGGCGTTCTTCAACGTGCCTTCCGCTTCGCGCTGCGCGCTGTCGATCTGTGCGAGGTCCGTTTCGCCTTGCGCGATGGCTTGTCGGCATTGCGCGATCTCGGCGGCGATGCGCTCGTGTTCGGTCAGCAAGGGGCGCGCCGCTTGCACCGATTCGATCAGCGTGAATGCGCTGCGGCGCGCTGCCGCCGATGCATGTTCGGCCGCCAGCCTTCGCCATTCGTCATGCGCCAGTTGCTCGCCCTGCTGCACCTGACGCCATGCCTGATGCCAGCGCAGCTGTTCATCCAATGCGTCCTTGCGCTGCTCCAGCGCGGTCAGCGCGCTGACCGCTTGCAGGCAGTCCTGATCGCGCTGTGCGCGCGTTTCCTGGTCGAGCGGCTTGACGCCGGCCAGCCGGTCGTTCAGTTTCTGCAACGCCGCACTTTCCGCCTTGGCGCGCTCGAATGCGCGGCGCGAGATGTCGGTATACAGCGCGGTGCCGGTCAGCGTTTCCAGCAGTTCGCCGCGTTCGCCGTCGTCGGCTTTCAGGAAGGCGGAGAACTCGTTCTGCGCCAGCAGCACCGCGCGCGTGAACTGCTCGAAACTCAGGCCGATGCGTTGCGCGATTTCGGCTTTCACTTCGGATCTGGTGCCGCCGATCGGCAGCATGTCCGCGAGGCTCGTCAGCGTCATGGCGATGTGCTGCAATGCGCCGCCGGTCTTTGCGCCGGCGCGCCGCACGCTCCAGCGGGCGCGGTAGGCATTGCCGTCATTGCCGGCGAAATCGACTTCGGCGTGCGCCTCCGCCGCGCCGCGCCGCAGCAGCGTGCGCGTGTCGTAGGGCGTGACTTTCTTGTCGCCGACGTCCGGCAGTTCGATGCCCTTGCCGCCGGCTTTCAGCAGGCGCGGCGTGGCGTCGTACAGCGCGAGGCAGAGCGCGTCGAGCAGCGTGCTCTTGCCCGCGCCGGTCGGTCCGCTGATCGCGAACAGGCCGGATGAGGCGAGCGGCTCCTGGCGGAAATCGACTTCGAATTCCCCGGCCAGCGAGGCCAGGTTCCTGCCGCGTATCGCGAGAATTTTCATGGGCGGGCTTTCATCATGCGGTCTTGTCCGCAGGGTCGAGCAGCAGTTCGGCGAAGGCGGCCAGCTGGTCGGTCGGCGCGTCGCTGCCGAAGCGGTTGTGGTACAGCTGCTTGAAGATATCGTCCGGCCGCAGGCGCTCCAGATCGTCGAGCGATACCGCGGCCGGCGTCGTCGTGTCGGCGCGCGCGGTGGTGGTTTCTATTCTTGCAAGGCGCACCGGCTTGCCTTCGAGCGCGGCTTCGACGCGGCTGCGCAACCCCGGTTCCGGCGCATCGAGCCGTACGCGCACTTCGAGATAGGGCAGGGTGTTGGCGTCGGATGGCGCGGGCAGATCGAGTGCGTGCAATGCCGCGAGCACGTCATCCACCGGCGCGGGCTGCGGCGGAATGCGCAGCAGCTCGACGGTTCGCGGCACGCGCAGCGCGTCGATGCCGCGCACCGCTTCGCCATCCAGATCGACGCGCAGAATCTGGTGCGCATAGCCGATCTCCGCAAACGACATCGGCAGCGGGCTGCCGCAGTAGCGCACATGTTCCTGCTGCCCGACGCGCTGCGCCAGATGCAGGTGACCGAGTGCGGCGTACGCGATGGCGGGGGCAAAGGCGCTGGCAGGCAGGGCTTCCGCGCCGCCGATCACGATGCGCCGTTCCGAGTCCGCCGATATCTCGCCGCCGGTCATGTGGCAATGGCCGAGTGCGACGATGGCCTGGCCCGGCTCGCGCCTGCGCAATGCCAGCTCCAGCGCCTGGCGGTATAGCAGGGCCATGCCTTCCATGTAGGCATCGCCCTGCGTCTCGACGCGCGGCACGTCGCCGGGGCGCAGGAAGGGAATGGCGAGACACCACGCGGCGATGGCGCCGGCGCGGTTCTTCAGCGGCAGCACCAGCCGTTCGAGATCGATCTCGCCGTCGGCCAGACGCCGAACGTTGCCGACCACGGCGATGTCGAGTTCTTCGAGCAGGGGCGCGGGCGCTTCGAGCCGGCCCGGCGAATCGTGGTTGCCCGCGATGATGACGATATTCAGGTGCGGGGCGCACGTCTTGGCCTGTTGCAGGAAGCGGTAGAACTGCCTTTGCGATGCCGCCGATGGATTGGCGGTGTCGAACACGTCGCCCGCGATCAGCAAGCCCTCCGCCTGCTCCGCGACAATGGTGTCGAGCAGCCAGTCGAGAAAGCGTTGATGCTCATGGCTGCGTTCGAAATGATGGAGGGTCTGGCCGAGGTGCCAGTCGGAGGTATGCAGGAAGCGCATGGTCGCCTTTTTCAGCCGCACGGGGCGCGAATGACAAGGCGTGCAATATAGCAATAAATGGGGAGCGGCGGGAGTGGAATGTCCGTTGCCGGACAGGAGGGTTCATGCCAAGAACGGGAACGTCATCACGGCATGAATCCGCGTGTTTCTCTTGCAGTTTCTGCAACGTCGCCCGAACCCTGCAGCGAGGAATGCACTTACATGGTCAGCATCGCGTCGAGGTCATGCAGCAGTGCAGGCGTCAGCTGCCCTGCTGGATCTCGATGGTGGAATGCACGATCTCATCGTGCGATGCAAGCCGTTCGCGCACACGATCCGGTGTCAGGCTGCGGTCATGCGTGAGGATGCCCAGCGCGCAGGAATAGGCGCGTTTGCCGACACGCCACACGTGCAGGTCGACGATGCGCGTGTTGCCCGCATCGGGCCCTGTCTCGACCGCTGCGCGGATCTCATCGACAACCGGATGATCCATCTCGCGGTCGAGCAGGACCTTGCCGGTTTCCTTGATCAGGTTTTTGGCCCACACCGCGACCAGCAGCGCGCCGGCGATCCCCATCACCGGGTCCAGCCATGCCCAGCCGTACAGCCAGCCGCCGGCAAGCGCGACGATGGCGAGCACGGAGGTTGCCGCGTCGGTCACGACATGCACATAGGCCGCCTTCAGGTTCAGGTCATGATGATGGCCGCCGCCGTGATCGTCATGCTCGTGTGGGCCGCGCGCGCGTTCGAGAATGAAGGCGCAAACGATATTGACGACCAGCCCGATCGCCGCCACGATCATCGCCTCCCGATAGTGGATCGGCAGTGGCGACAGCAGGCGTTCCACCGAGCCGACCACCATCAGCACCGCCACGACGACCAGGAACAGCGCGCTGACGAAGCCGCCAAGCACTTCGATCTTCCACGTGCCGAAGGCAAAGCGCGGATCGCGCGCGTAGCGGCGCGCGGCTGCATAGGCGAAGGCGCTGAGACCGATTGCAACCGCATGCGAACTCATGTGCCAGCCGTCGGCAAGCAGCGCCATCGAGTTGAACCACCAGCCCGCGAAAATTTCCGCAACCATCATTGCCGCGGTGATCCACATGACCATGCGCGTGCCGCGTTCCGCCGCGCGATTGCCGGCTTCGAAGACATGCATCTGGTCGCAGTTGGAGAGATCGGATTGTTGCATGGCATGCCTTGTTTCATCGATGAAAAAGAGTCTGCAACACGGCTTTCCGGAATACGAGAAGCAATTGATGCAGGAGGAATCCCGTGCGTCAAACCTTACTACAATCAGGAACAAGGGTTTTCGAGTTTTCCTGCAATCCGGCCCGCTTGCCATTGTTCAATGACAACGGCATGCCTCACGATGCCGCATCTCAAATGTTGACATCATTTGTTCGCTGCTTGTTCACGTTGGCGTTGCTTGTCGCATGTCACGCCAGTGCTGCTGCCGATGCTGCCGGAGAGATTTCCGTGGAGATCAGAAAGAGCGCGGGTGCCGTGATCATCGATGCCAGCATGCAGGTGAAAGCCGATCCGCAGAATGCCTGGAAAGTGTTGATCGACTACGACCACATGGCGCAGTTTCTGCCCAATCTGGAGTCCAGCAAGATCATCGAAAAAACCGGGAACAGCATGCGTGTGGCGCAAAAGGGCAGCATTTCCTATGGCCCGTTTTCCATGCCTTTCGAATCGGTGCGGGAAATCGAGTTGTCTCCTTTTCAGCAAATCCGATCAAGCGCCGCCGGCGGCAGTGTCACGAGCGGAGAGGCGACGACGCGATTGATGCCGGAAGGTGCGGATACGTGGATTCTTTACCATAGCGAATTGGTGTTTTCCGTATGGGTACCGCCGGGCATCGGTCCGCATGCAATTGAAAAACAGATTCGCGCGCAATTTGAAAGTTTGAAGCGCGAAATCATGAAGCGAAAAATCAACGACATAAATCGCCGATAGCGGTCGCCTTCCGTCCTGTCCCGCGGCAGGTATTTCCCCCCTGTACTACATGCGTCTTGTCGTTGTCGAAACTTTCGGCAACAGCAAAAGCAAGGGAAGTGGGATCATGTGCTGCGTGCAATAACTGCAAGCCGGCACGTGCTGAATTTTCTCGAGACGCACATCTTTTGCAAGCGATATGCTGTAATGCCGTATCGGAAGCCGCCAATCTCGCTCATTAGAATCATTTTTTGCAAAGATACAAACATGCCAGTGATCACAACAGAAACCGTCAGTCTTCTCGCACCGCACGTCATCGAGTTGGTGAGTGGTGTGTTCCGCTCCCGCAAGGACAAGGAACTGAAAGGGACGCCCGAAGCGCAAGCGCTTGAAACCCTGAACAAGGATGTACTGGAACTGCAGGATATTGCAGCGAAACATGCGGAAGCGATCGGTGAAATCGCGCAGCGTGTGGAGGCTCGGTTCGGGCAGCTGGAAGGACAGTTGAAGCAGCAGCGGATACTCTCGGCAATTGCGCTTGCCGTTGCGGTGATTGCGGTCGGCGTCGCGTTTGTGACGCAGGTCTGAGCGCGAAGGCGTTTGACGACTACTCACTGCGGCTGCAGGTTCGGGACGCCTAGCTTGCGGCATGCTTGAGCCGTCCTTCTGCATGCATCGGTTCCACGCATTGGAACGAGAAAAAGTTTCATTCCACTGGACAGAAAAAAACAAGGAAGAACATGGAGACACCCGAAGCTTCGATGCATGTGTTCGACGCCGCCATTGCGCTCTCGAAACACGACGACAATACCTACACCGGCCACACCAGTGCAGCCTACGGAAACATGGTCGGTCCTTTCGGGGGCGTGATCGGTGCGACCCTGCTCAACGCAGTGATGTGCCATCCGGATCGCCTTGGCGAGCCGCTGTCGCTGACCGTGCATTACGCGGCACCCATCGCCGATGGCAGCTTTTCTGTTCATGCGAGGGCAGTGCGGACCAACCGCAGCACGCAACACTGGTTCATCGAACTGATTCAAGCTGGCGAGGTGGCGGCGTTCGCCACCGCCGTCACGGCGATCCGGCGCGATACCTGGAGCGCAACCGACGCCGCCTTCCCGCACGTGCCACCCGCCGACAGCATCACGCCGACGCCGGCCATTCCGGCCGCGGCCTGGACTGCCTGCTATGACATGCGTTTCATTGACGGCGGGCCGGGCACGCCCGATACCGGCGGTCATCCGTCGCAGTCGCGCCTGTGGATACGCGACCAACCGTCGCGTCCGCTGGACTTTCTGTCGCTGTCGGCGATTTGCGACGCTTTCTTCCCGCGCATTTTCGTGCGGCGGCCGAAATGGGTGCCGATTGGCACGGTGACGCTCACCACCTACTTCCACGCCAGCGCCACCCAGTTGGCCGCGCAGGGCAACAGCCCGCTGTTGGGTGTCGCACGGGCGCTGCATTTCGGGAAAGGTTTCTTCGACCAGAGCGCGGAAGTCTGGAACGCCGACGGCGTCTTGCTGGCGGCCACCCATCAGGTCGTCTACTTCAAGGAATAAGGCGCGGCATGGCCGCTTGTTGCGGGAAACGGCATGGCAGGCGAATCAAAAGCGGCTATGCTGTGATCTTTCCGATCCACTTCGCGTGACGAGAAAGGTGCTTCTCCGCAATGTGGCGGCGGCATCTCAACCAGGTCACGCTTTCACTGCCATGGCTCCCTGGAACGCGGCAACACCCGGCGACGCGATCGCCGACATCGACACCCCGGCGCTGATACTCGACCTCGATGCATTCGAACGCAATCTCGAGCGCATGGCGCAGGCCGTGAAGGGACGCAATGTCCGGCTGCGGCCGCACGCCAAGAGCCACAAGTGCCCCGAAATCGCCTTGCGCCAGATCGCGCTCGGCGCGGTCGGCATCTGTTGCCAGAAGGTCAGCGAAGCGGCGGTCTTCGTCGATGCCGGTGTCAGGGATATTCTCATCACCAACGAAATCGTCGGCGCGGCCAAGATCCGGCATCTGATGGAACTGGCCGCAAAGGCCGCCATCGGCGTGCTGGTCGATCATCCATCGCAGGTGCACGAACTGGCGCGCGCCGCGCTGCAGGCCGATACGCCGCTGGACGTCTACATCGAGGTCGATGTCGGCGCGCATCGCTGCGGCGTCAGGCCGGGAGAAGACGCGGTGCATCTCGCGGACCTGATCAGCGCCAGTCCGCCATTGCGCTTCGCCGGCCTGCATTGTTATCACGGCAGCGCCCAGCATCTGCGCCAGCCGCAGGATCGTGCCGCCGCCATCGCCGGCGCCGCCGCGCTGTCGCTGATGACGAAGCAGGACATCGAAGCGCGCGGCATCGCCGTCGATATCGTCACGGGAGCCGGCACCGGGAGCTTCATTCACGAACGCGATTCAGGCGTGTACAACGAACTGCAGCCGGGCTCCTACGTCTTCATGGATCGCGACTACGGCGACAACCAGCGCGGCGAAGGCGATGTCGCATTCGAGCATGCGCTGTTCGTGCTGACCACGGTGATGAGCGGCCCCGCCGCCGAGCGCGCCGTGGTGGACGCAGGCCTGAAGGCATCGAGCGTCGATTCCGGCATGCCGACGGTGTGGCAGCGTCCCGATCTGCACTATCTGAAGGCCTCCGACAAACACGGCGTGCTCAAGACGGATGCCGGCGCGGCGCTGGCGCTGGGCGAGAAACTGATGCTGGTGCCCGGTCATTGCGACCCGACCGTCAATCTGTACGACACCCTGATCTGCGTGCGCGACGGCAAGGTCGAGGCGCTGTGGCCGGTTGCCGCGCGCGGCGCGGTGCTGTGACTGCGGCGCGGGTCGTACACCGAGAGGCGTCGAAACGCATCTCCCCGATGGTCACTCCATGCCGATCACGTACCTGAGCGGACTTGCCGCCACCGAACGGACCACCCGTGCAAATTTTCACCTTGGCGTGTCGCTGTCCTTCGTGGCGGGGGCGCTCAACGCGGGCGGCTTTCTCGCGATCGGACAGTACACCTCGCACATGACCGGCATCGTGTCGTCTGCTGCGGATCATCTCGTGCTGGTCGTCATTTCGGCTGCGCCATCGATCAGGCAGGCGCGCCTGCCCTGAGCGCATGCCGCAAGCGTCCCGCGACATGGGTCGCTGCCACCATGCGCTCATCGCCCAGCAGGGCGAAGGCGAACAGCAGTTCCTCCAGACTGTCGGCCTGCGCCGCGCGGCGCGCAAGCAGAGGCGTCGCCTTCGGATCGAGCATGATGAAATCCGCCTCCGCACCGATGGCGAAACTGCCTATCGTGCCTTCCAGCCGCATGCTGCGCGCGCCGCCCAGCGTCGCCAGGTAGAATATGCGCAAGGCCGACAGGTGCGTGCCGCCCATGCGCGCCACCTTGTAGGCTTCGTTCATGGTACGCAGCATCGAGAATGAGGTGCCGCCACCGACGTCGGTGCCGAGCGAGAGCGGCATGCGGGCCGCGTCGGCGCGTGCGAAGTCGAACAGGCCGCTGCCGAGAAACAGATTGGAGGTCGGGCAGACCGCCGCTGCAGTACCGGTATGCGCCATGCGGGCGCGATCTTCATCATCGAGCCAGATGCAGTGCGCATACATGGCGCGCTCGCGCATCAAGCCGTGTCTGTCATACACATCCAGATAGCTGCGCGCAGCGGGAAACAGGGATTTTACCCATGCGACTTCGTCGGTGTTTTCCGCGACATGCGTCTGGATGAAGGTATCGGGATGGGCGCGTGCGAGTTCGCCGGCGAGTTGCAGCTGAAGGGTGCTGGAAGTCGCCGCAAAGCGTGGCGTGATGGCGTACAGCTGGCGGCCGCGCTTGTGCCATTTCCTGATCAGCGCCTCGCTGTCGCGCGCGCTGCTTTCCGCATCGTCGCGCAATGATTCGGGGCAGTTGCGGTCCATCATCACCTTGCCGGCCACCATGCGCAGATTGCGCGCTTCGCTGGCGTTGAAGAACGCTTCGACGGATGCCGGATGCACGGTGCAATACACCATCGCAGTGGTGGTGCCGCAGCGCATCAGTTCGTCCAGAAAAAAATCGGCGACTTCCCGCGCATGTTCGGCGTCGTCGAAGCGGTGCTCGGCGGGAAAGGTATAAGTCTCCAGCCATGACAGCAGGCCCGGCGCGGGCGAGGCGATGATGTCGGTCTGCGGATAGTGGATGTGAGTGTCGATGAAGCCGGGCAGGATGATCTTGCCGCGATGCTCATGCAGCGGCGTGTGCGGCGGCAGCGTCGATTGCAACTGCGCGTAATCGCCTGCCGCCACGATGCGGCCATCGCCCACGATCAGAAGACCGTCTTCATGCCAGCGATGCGCATGTTCGGCATGCGCCGGGTCGTCGGTGAAGTGCAGCAGGCTGGCGCGATAGGCCTGCAGCTCATGACGTGTTTGCTTGTCATTCATTTGCGGTGCTCGTGAAGTGCCTTCGGCGCGGCCTTGTCAATCGCATGTGCAGCGTCGCGAAAACAAAAGCGAATCGTTTCGGCCATGGCGGATCAGCCTTTCCTTCATCCAGATTAGCACTCTCCTTGGAGGGTGCCGTATCAGATTGCACAGCATCATCGGTGAAGGGCGCTCATGCGAGGGGCATCCGGAATTTGTTTCATGGGTGAAATGCGGCGATGATTTCGCGGCCACCGTTGCGGGCAAACGACGTGCATCGAGTTTGATTGTTGGTTACAGAATATTTGGCAAGTGGCACCCATGTGGCATCGCTTTTCTGGCGATTTTCATCGTTTTTTGTCGATATTTCACGCAAAAAATGAAGATGATGCGCAAGAAAAACGTTTGCATGAGATCGCTTGTAACTGAAAGTAATAATCGGCGCATGAGGCATGATTTTTAGAGGAATTCCACCTATAAGACGACGTTTTTATTTGGTGCCTTCGGGCAATGGTGGGTGATATATTGATATTGGTTTTTAGCAACTTTATCAAGCTGCATCTTTCGCCCATCCCGCTCACTTCCACCATGAAACTCACCACGGCGCATGCGGAACAAACGACAGACCGCAACACCGGTTTCATGGACTGGTTGCGGCCGTTGCTCACGCATGCGTCGTTCAGCAGTGCGGCGACCGAATTTCTCACCCGCCTGGCGCAATCGACGGGATGCGAACGCGCCAGCCTTGGCTTCGTTACGCGCAAGGCGATCAGGATTTGCGCCGTCTCGCAGTACTACCAGGGGATGAAGGATTCCATCCTGCCGGAAGTGACGGCGGCGATGGAGGAAAGCCTGTTGCAGGATACGGCGCTGCATTATCCCGACCCGCTCAACGATTTTCCCCATATCGTTCTCGCGCATGCCGAGCTGGCGCGCTGCAACGGCTTGTCGAGCGTTTTTACCATTCCGCTGGCGGAGGATGGCCAGCTGATCGGCGCGATCACGCTGGAGAGCCGCAGGAAGAACGGTTTCGATCGCGAGCTGCTGGCGTCGCTGCAGCAGCTGGCTGTCGATGCCGGTCCGCTCTTGAAGCTGAAGTGGACGCTGGATCAGCCGCTGCCCGTGCGGTGCGCGACCGCGGTGCGCGCCGCCGTGACGCGTGGCAGCCTGGCGTCGCTCCGCACGCGCCATGTCGCCGCGGGTTTTGTCGCACTCTGTGCGGCGGCGGTGTTCCTGCTGCCGGTGTCGAACCGGGTATCGGGACAGGCGCGGCTGGAGGCGTCGGTGCAGCGCGTGATCACGTCGCCGATCGACGGTTATCTGAAGGAAGTGCGCGTGCGTCCCGGCGATCGGGTGCAGGCGAGCCAGTCACTGGCCGAGCTGAATGACGAGGCCTTGCATGTCGAGCGCCGCCGGCTCGATGCGGAAGCGGTACAGCAGGAGAATGCGCTGGCCGAGGCGATGGTGAAGGCGGATCGCACGCAGGTGGCGCTGCGCCGCGCCAAGCTCGACGAGGTCATCGCGCAGAGGGAGCTGGTGGCGCAGCAGCTCGAGCGCACGCAGTTGATCGCGCCATTCGACGGCGTGGTGATCAAGGGCGACCTGACGCAGCTGCTCGGTTCGCCGTTGAAGCGCGGCGATGTGCTGCTGACCGTGTCGCAGGGGTCGGAGTTCCGTGTCATGGTGGAGGTTCCCGAGCGCGACATCTCCGGCGTCAAGCTCGGACAGGCCGGCAAGCTGGTGTTGACCGCCTTGCCCGATCAGGCTTTCGGCATTCGCATCGCGCGTATCACGCCGGTGGCAGGTATTTCCTCCGATGGCGAGAACGTGTTCGAGGTCGAAGCGCAGCTCGACGCGGACGCAGCCGCAGCCGCGCTGGTGCCGGGTCTGAAGGGCGTCGCCAAGATCACCACCGGCCACACGCCGATCGGCTGGCAATGGGCGGCGCGCGCGTGGCATGCACTGTCCTTCATCGTGTGGAGCAGACTGGGATGACAGCCGCCGGCCCGCTCTACAGCGTCAATTGGCACCGCGTCGGCTCGCTGCACCCGCGCATCCAGCCCGGCACGCGCATCCGGCGGCAGGTATTGCGCGGCGAGGAATGGTTCGTCTTCAGCCATGCCGTCAGCGGCCGCCACTACCGTTTGAATCGCAAGGCCTACGAGCTGGTGGGACGGCTCGATGGCGAGCACTCGCTCGATGCCTTGTGGCAAGGCTTGCAGCGCAAGGCGGATGACCAGGTCGCAGAGGATGCCGAGGCGGACGACCCGCCGACGCAGGATGAAATCATCGTCGCGCTTGCGCACCTGATGGATGCCGGACTGGTGCTGTTCGACACCATGCCGGACTGGTCGAAGCTGCAATTGCAGCGGCAGACGCAGCGCGAGGCCGAGCGCCGCGCCAATCTCAATCCGTTCGCCTTCAGCCTGAAGCTGTTCAATCCGTCGGCGCTGCTCGACCGGCTTGCGTTCCTGCAACCCCTGCTGTGGCATCCGCTCACGCTTGTCCTGTGGGCGGTGCTGATCGGTTGGGGCGTCGTTCATGCCGCGATCGAATGGAACGCGATTCGCCACCATGCAGCCGTCAATCTGCTGACGCCGCGCGGCCTGTTCCTGATGTGGCTGGTCTACCCGTTCCTGAAGGCCCTGCATGAGCTGGCGCATGCGCTGGCCGTGCGGCATTGGGGCGGCGAGGTGAAGGAGGCGGGCATCGCGTTCTTTGTGCTGGTGCCGGCCCCCTTTGTCGATGCCTCCGCCGCGACCGCGTTCCCCGGCAAGTGGCAGCGCATCGCGGTCAGTTGCGCCGGGATCGCGGTGGAGCTGTCGCTGGCCGCCGTCGCCCTGCTTGTGTGGTCGGCCGCCGAAAACGGCGTCGTGCGCGATGCGGCATTCGCGGTGATGGCGATCGGCGGCGTGTCGACGCTGGCATTCAATGCCAATCCGCTGATGCGCTTCGACGGCTATTACATCCTGTGCGACCTGCTTGAACTGCCGAATCTTGCGTCGCGCAGCCAGCGCTGGTGGTCGCTGCGGCTGCAGCGCTTCCTGAAGCAGGCGGACGACGACGCCGACGGGCACCCCGTCGGCAGCGAAGGCTTCTGGTGCATGCTGTACGCGCCCGCCTCCTGGGCATACCGGCTGTGCATCTCCGTCGTGATCGTGCAATGGGTGGTGGCCAAATCCGTCCTGCTCGGATTCGCGGCTACCTTGTGGCTGCTGCATGCCTTGTTCGTCAAGCCGCTGTCCGGCGCAATGCGCATGCTGTTCGCTCCCGCGCATCCGAGCGCGACGCCATGGAAGCCGATGATGGCGGCAGGCGGCGCGACGGCCGCGCTGGTGGCTGCCATTGCAGTCGTGCCGGTGCCGGCCAGCACGGTGGCCGTCGGCGTGGTCTGGCTGCCGGAACGTTCGCAGATTCGCACCGGCAGCGACGGCCGCGTCGTCGAGATCGTCGCGCACGACGGCCAGCGCGTGACCAAGGGACAGCCGCTGGCGGTGATCGAGGAACCGCCGCTGCTGGCACGGCGCGCGCGCCTGCATGCGCAGCGCGCCGGTGCCGAAGCGGAGCAGGCGAGCGGCTGGCTGAAGGCATCTGTGCAGGGCCGCAATGCGCACGAAGAGATCGAACGTCTGCGGCGCGACCTGGCGCAGCTCGACGAGCAGATCGACAAGCTGACCCTGCGCGCCGGCGTTGATGGCGTGGTGGTCATTCCCCATGCGGACGACCTGCTGGGCCGGCATCTGCTCAAGGGATCACTGATCGGCTACGTGCTGGCCGGCGATCCGACCATCGTGCGGGCCGCGATCGCCCAGGACGATATCGGCCGCTTCAAAGGCGGCGTGGAGAAGGTGTCCGTGCAGCTGGCCGAAGCCGGCAATCAGACCTTCGAGGGCCGCGTGCTGCGTGTCGATCCGTCATCAACCGTGCATTTGCCGAGCGGCGCGCTGGGCGACAAGGGCGGCGGCGGCATCGTCACCGATCCCGCCGAGCGCGAAGGCATGACCGCGCTGGAGCCGTTCTTCCTTGCCGATGTGCAGTTGACGGACCGCAAGGTGGTGCGCGCGGGCGGACGCGCATGGGTGCGCTTCGAACATGAAGCGAAACCGCTGTCGCACACCGCCCTGTGGCGCTTCCGGCAGTTGTTCCTCAAGATCTTTTCGATGGAGGGCGCGTGAAACAGAACGTCGTGCCGATTCCGCGCCCCGGTGTGCGTTTCGGCCCCTACCCGGAGCAGACGCAGACGCGCCGTCCGTGGACGTGGTACGCCGCCGAACTGCTGCGCGCCCGCCTGCTCGCCGTGCGCGCACCATCGGCGCGGGAGCGCGCGCGTTTCCTCCATGCGGTGCATGAGAAGCGCAAGCAATTGCAGGGCTGCGATATCGAGTTCGTGTCTGCCAGCGCGCGACGCCTGCGTTCGCGATTTGCCGTCGAAGGAATGACGCGCCATCTGGTGGCCGAATGCTTCTCGCTGATCGACGCCTGCCTGCGCTTCCACATGAACATCACGCTGCACGATTCGCAGCTGCTGGCTGGCTGGTTGATGCTCGACCGCCGTCTGGTCGAAATGCAGACCGGCGAGGGCAAGACTCTCGCGGTGGCACTGGCCGCCGCCGCCGGCGCCATGGCCGGCATCCCGGTGCACGTGGTGACGGCAAACGAGTATCTCGTCGCGCGCGATGCCGCCGCCCTCGCGCCGGTGTTTCAGACGCTCGGCTTGACGACAGGTGCGGTCACGGCAGCGACCGCCGGCAGCGACCGTGCGCGCATCTACCGCTGCGATATCACGTATTGCACCGCCAGCGAACTGACCTTCGATCACCTGCGCGATCAACTTGGCGCGGCGAGCGGCCAGACCGAGCGCAACCTGCGCGGACTGTGCATGGCGATCATCGACGAAGCCGACAGCGTGCTGATCGACGAGGCGCGCATGCCGCTGATCCTGAGCGGCCGGGTGGAGAACGCCGAGCAATCGGCGTTCTACCGGCAGGCGCTGTTTCTGGCCGCGAAACTGAAGCCGGACGAACACTTCAAGCTGGATCATGCCAACCGGCGCGCGACGCTGACGGCAGCCGGACAGGAGCATGCCGCCACGCTCGCCCTGCACATGGGAGGTGCGTGGCGCGTGCGCCGCCGTCGCGAGGAAACGCTTGGTCTGGCGCTGGCCGCGCAGCACCTCTTCGTGAAGGGGCGCAACTACCTGGTGCGCGACGACCACGTTGTCATCATCGACGAAACCACGGGCCGCGCCGCGCAGGGGCGGGTCTGGTCGCAGGGCCTGCATCAGCTGATCGAGACCAGGGAGAACTGTCCGCTGACGCAGGAGCAGCAGACCCTGACGCAAACCACGTTTCAGCGCTTCTTCGCGCGCTACCTGCGCGTGTCGGGCATCAGCGGCACCTTGCATGAAGCGCGCGGACAACTGCTTGCCATCTACGGCCTGCCGATCGTGCGCATCCCGCTGCATTTGCCGAACCGCCGCACCATCATGCCGGCGCGCGTGTTCGCGACCCGCGAGATGCAATGGCGCCATGTGGTGGACACGGCGCTGGCCTTGCGAACGCAGCAGCGGCCCTTGCTCATCGGCACCGATTCGGTAGCCGACTCCGAAGTCTTGTCAGAACATCTGTCGCGTGCCGGCGTGCCGCATGCGGTGCTGAATGCGCGTTTCGATGCCGAGGAAGCGGACATCGTGGCGAAGGCCGGGCAGGCCGGCGCAGTGACCGTTTCCACCAACATGGCCGGACGCGGCACCGATATCCGGCTCGGCGACAACGTGGCGGCGCTGGGCGGTCTGCATGTGATCGTATGCCAGACCAACGATTCGCGGCGCATCGACCGCCAGCTCTACGGACGCTGCGCGCGCCAGGGCGAGCCGGGGAGCGTGGAGCATCTTTACTGCATGGGCGATGGATTCGATCCCTTGTCCGCTGTCGCGGAACGCCTGCTGCGTGCCATACGCCGCGAGGATGCGCACGGACTGCCGTACCGCTTCGTGCTGCTGGCGCGGGCGGCACAGAAGATGCGAGAGCGATACCGGCGGCGCGAACAATGGTTCTACTACCTGCGCGCATGGCATACGGAACGGCAGCTGGCCTTTGCAGGCGCAAGCGATTAAAGAACACAAACAGACAGAACACGATTGGATGGCAAGGCATGACAAAGACGACATGGACGATCCTGCTGGCGGTGGCGGGATACACGGCAGCAGCGGCATCGGCAGCGCCGCTGGCCTGCCTGATCGAACCGGACAAGGTGGCGGAGGTGGGTGCGCCGGGCATCGGCATCATCGACAAGGTCCCGGTGGAGCGCGGCGACTACGTCAAGGCCGGACAAGTGGTGGCCTACCTGAAGGCGGATATCGAGCGTGCGTCAGTCAACGTCGCGTCGGCCCGTGCGCTGGCCGAAGCCGACCTGAAGGCATCCATCGCATCGCACGATCTCGCGCAGGCAAAGGCACTGCGCGCACGCAACCTCGCCAACGTCGGCTTCATTTCGAAGGAGGCGGTCGATCAGGTGGAGGCCGAGGCACGCATCGCGGAAAACCGCGTCATGCAGGCGCAGGAGTCGCAGCGCGTGTCGCGGCATGAACTGGCACTGTCGAGTTCGCAACTGGCCCAGCGCAGCATTCGCAGCCCGTTTGCCGGCATCGTGATCGACCGCTACCGCACCGAAGGCGAACGCGTCGAGCGCGAACCGATCGTGCGCATCGCCAAGGTCGATCCGCTGCGCGTGGAAGTCGTTCTGCCGCTGTCGCAGTTCGGCCAGATCGAGCCGGGCGCACCGGTCAGCATCAAGACCGACATCACCGGCGACAGGAATCTGATCGCGAAGGTGGTCCTGATCGACAAGGTCATCGATGCCGCCAGCAACACCTTCCGCGTGCGGCTGGCGCTGCCCAATCCGGACCGCAGCATTCCGGCGGGATTGCGCTGCCTCGCCGATTTCGGCGGCACGCAGAAACCGCCGACTGCGGAAAAAGCGGCTGCCGTTGCGCCGCCGGTCGATCGGCGCGAAGGCATCATCAAGGCCTCGCGCATGGGGCGGCTGTCATACGAATTGAAGAATCCGCCCAAGACCCAGTAACAGGAGGGCAAGCCCATGTCCCGCAGACGCCGTTCCGCTCCGCTCGTCGTTGAAGCGCTTGAGCCGCGCATACTCTATTCCGCCGATGCATCGCTGCTGGTGACGGGCGGAATCGGCGCGCCGCAAGAGGGTATTGCCGCCACCTCCGCACCGCTTGCGGCGCAGGTGCAGGCGACGACTGCCGCCAGCGGCAGCCAGACGCAGCAGCGGCATGAAGTCGTGTTCATCGATGCGGCTGTCGAGCAGGGCGACGACATCGCGAAACGGATCGTCGCGGACAAGGGCGATGCGCGTACGCTGGATGTCTACGTCATCGCCGCCGGCACGGACGGCATTGCGCAGATCGCTGAAATCCTTGGCAGGTATCAGGACCTCGATGCGGTGCACATCATCTCGCACGGCGCATCCGGCGAACTGCGGATCGGCGATGCGCGCCTGAACAGCGACAGCCTGCTGGCGAATGCCGTCGCCGTGTCGAAGTGGGGCAATGCGCTGACGGCCGACGGCGACATTCTGCTGTACGGCTGCGATGTCGCCGCCGATCAGGGCGGACGCGATTTCGTTGCGGCGCTGAGTCAGTTGACGGGCGCCGATGTCAATGCCAGCACCGATTTGACCGGTGCGACAGCCGACGGCGGCGACTGGAAACTGGAATACGCGGCCGGGCATATCGAATCCGCATTGGCGCTGAACGCGGCGGAGCAGGCGTGGTTCAATGGCGTGCTCGCCACCTACGCGGTCACCAACACGAACGACGCCGGTGCCGGTTCGTTGCGGCAGGCGATCATCAATGCCAATGCCAGTTCCGGCGCGGATATCATCACGTTCAGCGTTGGCAGCGGCGCGAAGAGCATCACGTTGTCGAGTGCGTTGCCCACAATCGTCTATCAGGTGACTCTGGATGCGACGACGCAAACGGGATATGGCAGCGTGCCGCTGATCGAACTGATCGGCATCAACGCCGGCTCCGGGGCAGATGGCCTTTCTCTTACATCAGGAGCATCTGGCAGCATCATCAAGGGCTTCGTCATCAATCAGTTCAAAAACAATGGCATTACGCTGACCGATACGTCCAATGTCACCATCCAGGGTAACTACATCGGGACGAACAAGACTGGTGCCAGCGCTTTGGGCAACCTTAATGCTGGCATCTCTGTTTCGGGCACGAACAATACCATCGGCGGCACAACAGCCGCAGCCCGCAACATCATCTCCGGCAATGGAGTGAACGGTATCCGTGTCAGCTCAGGCGCCAATCTCATCCAGGGAAATTACATTGGCACGAATGCCGCTGGGCTAAATGCACTGGGTAACGGGGGCAACGGTATTTTGCTTGCTTCCGAGGGAAACACGGTTGGGGGAACTGCCGCCGGCGCGGGCAACCTTGTTTCTGGCAATGGGTCGTACGGTATCTATGTCAACGCCGGCAACAATCTCATCCAGGGCAACTACATTGGCACGGATGACACCGGCAAGAATGCATTGGGAAACGTTGGCTATGGTATTTGGCTTGCCATCGGCAGCAATAATACAGTCGGAGGAACAGCTGCCGGCGCAGGCAATCTCATTTCCGGTAACAAAACTGATGGGGTGTTCATTACCTCGTCCAACAATACCGTGCAAGGCAACTACATCGGCGTGGATGTAACCGGTTCTGTCGCTCTGGGGAATGCCGGCAATGGCATTGTGATTCACGGATCATCCAATACGATCGGAGGGGCGACAGAGAGTGCGCGCAACATCATTTCCGGCAACGGCAAGGCCGGTGTAACTCTTCCAAGCGCAGGCACGCCGAATAACACGATCCAGGGCAACTATATCGGCTTGAATGCGACTGGTACAGCCGCAATCGGGAACGATGCCCAAGGCATTTACATTGAAGGTAATGGCGGTAACACGATAACAGGCAATGTTGTCTCCGGAAACGATACCAGAGGCATCGAGATCAAAGGCGGAATCGGCAATATCCTCAAAGGCAATCTCATCGGTCTCAATGCTGCGGGAACCGCCGCCATCGGCAATGGCAGTTTCGGAATATATCTTTATGGCGGTGCCAACACCACGACCATAGGCGGTTCCGCCGCGGGAGAGGGAAATACGGTTGTCGCGAGCGGGTCTGACGGCATCAAGATCAATGGCAGCAGCGGTATCGTCATCCAGGGCAACTACATTGGTACCAATGCCGCAGGAAACAGCGGACTAGGGAATGCAAGGCAAGGAATTTATCTCGAGGACAACGCGAGCAATAACCTGATCGGAGGTACTGGCGCGGGACAAGGCAATATCATCGCCTACAACACGATCAGCGGTATTGCCGCGTCTTCTACCGGCATTTCCGGCAACCGGATTCTTGCCAATTCGATTTACTCCAATGGCAATCTGGGCATTGATCTCAATGACGACGGCGTTACACCCAACGACATGGGCGATGCCGACGGTGGGCCCAACAAGCTGCTGAATTTTCCGGTACTGACGAGTGCGATTCCTGTCGCCGGCACTGTCACCGTATCAGGCACGTTCAACAGCACGGCATCGCGCAACTACCGCATCGAGTTTTTTGCCAACAACAGCAAGGATGCGAGCGGCAATGGCGAAGGGCAGATCTATCTCGGCTACATCGAAGTCACCACGGACAACGCGGGCAACGCCACGATCTCGTTCTCGAAGAGCGGCCTCACGGTCGGGCAATGGATCAGCGCCACCGCGACGGATTTGACCAGCAACGACACCTCCGAGTTCGCGGCCGACGCGATCGTCAACAACCCGCCGGTCATCACCTCCAATGGCGGCGGCAGCAGCGCGGCGGTGTCGGTAGCCGAGAACACCACGGCAGTCACGACCGTGACCGCGACCGATGCCGACGGCAACACACTGAGTTTCAGCATCAGCGGTGGCGCGGATGCCGCGAAGTTCGCCATTGACAACGCCACCGGCGCACTGAGCTTCATCAGCGCGCCGAACCATGAAGCACCGACGGACGCCAACGGCGACAACATCTACGTCGTGCAGGTGCGGGTCTCCGATGGCAACGGTGGCACGTTTTCTCAAACCATCAACGTGACGGTGACCGACGTTGGTTCCATCGTCACCAATACCAATGATGCCGGTGCGGGGTCGTTGCGTCAGGCGATCATCGAAGCCAACGAGCATGCGGGGCTGGATACGATCACGTTCAACATCGGCAGCGGCACGCAAAGCATCTCCCTGCAGAGCGCATTGCCCTACATCACCGACCAGGTCATCATCGACGGCACATCGCAGACGGGCTATGCGAATGCGCCGATCATCGTATTGAATGGCGCATCGGCGGGGACGAGCGCGAATGGATTGACTCTCCTGTCCGGCGCATCCGGCAGCACGATCAAGGGTCTGGTCATCAATCGATTCAACGGTTACGCGATCGACCTGAACGGCACCGCGAACGTGACGATTCAGAGCAACTATCTCGGTACTGATGCCACCGGCATGATTGGGTATGGGGGCGGCGGCGGAATCTATCTTCACTCCGGTAACTCCTACACCACCATCGGCGGCAGCACGGCCGGCGCGGGCAATGTCATTTCCGGGAACGGGGTCGGCATCGCCATCGATGCCGCGAGCAATACCACGATCAAGGGCAATTTCATCGGCGTGAGTGCCGCAGGCGGCGCCTTGACATCGGGCAGCAACGGATTCGGAATCATGTTTGCCGGTGGCACCAATACCACCATCGGCGGTACCACGGCTGCCGAGCGCAATGTCATCTCCGGTAACTTATACGGCATCGTTGGCGCGGGTATCTCTGGCACTTCGATCACAGGCAACTATTTCGGTACGAATGCGACGGGCACGTCCGCGGTAGCGAATGGCGTAGCGATTATGCTGTCGGGAGATTCCGGTACCATCATCGGCAGCGCAACGGCCGGAGGCGGCAATGTGATCTCGGGGAATGGCACGGGGATCCATATCGCGGACTCTTCCGGCGCCGTCATTCTTGGCAATCGCATCGGCACGAACGCATCCGGCGCTGGCGCCCTGGGCAATTCCGGCGACGGCATCCACGTCGAGAACGGTTCTGCCGTCGGCAACAATCTCACGATTGGCGGCACCACCGCGCAGGCGGCCAATACCATCGCATGGAACGGCGGCAAAGGCGTCAACAACGTCAACGGCACCGGTATCAGTATTCTCGGAAATGCGATTCACTCAAACGCCGGTCTGGGAATCGATCTCGGCAATGACGGCGTCACTGCCAACGATGCCGGCGATGCCGATAGCGGGGCGAACGATCTTCAGAATTTCCCGGTGCTGACCGGTGCGACCATCTCGGGCAGCGATATCAACATTACCGGCACCTTCAACGGTATGGCATCGCGCACGTACCGGATCGAGTTTTTTGCCAACACCGACAAGGATGCCCTCGGCAATGGCGAAGGCCAGATCTATCTGGGGTATGCGACCGTCACCACGAATGCCTCCGGCAATGCCTCATTCTCGGTCAATCTCGCCGGAGCCACGCCGGGCAAATGGTGGATCAGCGCCACCGCCACGGATAACTCAACCAAAAACACCTCCGAGTTCGCCGCCGATGTCCAGGCAACCAATACGCCGGTCATTACCTCGAATGGCGGCGGCGCATCCGCTGCCGTTTCCATGGAGGAGAATACGACCGCCGTCACGACCGTGACAGCAACCGATGCAGACGGCGACACCCTCGTTTTCAGTATCAGCGGCGGTGCGGATGCCTCGAAGTTCACGATAGACAGCAGCACGGGTGCACTGAAATTCGTCGCCGCGCCCAACCATGAAGCGCCGACCGACGCCAATGGCGATAATGTGTATGTCGTCATCGTGAGAGTGTCCGATGGAAGCAGAACGACCACCCAAACCATTTCCATCACGGTCACCGATGTCGGCTGCATCGTCACGAACACCAATGATGCCGGGGCAGGCTCGCTGCGGCAGGCGATCATCGAGGCCAATGAGCACATCGGTCTGGACACCATCACCTTCAATATCGGTGCAGGCGGCCTGCAAAGCATTTCGCTGCTGAGTGCGTTGCCCGCCATTACCGATCAAGTCATCATCGACGGTACCTCGCAAGCCGGCTATGTCAATGTGCCGATCATCGAGCTCAATGGCGCGTCGGCCGGGGCGTCAGCCAACGGACTTTATCTGATATCCGGTGCTTCCGGCAGCGTCATCAAGGGGTTCGTGATCAACCGCTTCGGCAATGACGGCATTCTGATCAATGGCGCCAGCAACGTCACGATTCAAAACAACTACATCGGTACCAATGCCGCGGGTACGGCGGCTTCCGCCAATGGCAACGATGGTATCGGACTGGCGTCCTCCAATAACAATCTGATCGGCGGTACCACTGCTGCTGCGCGCAATGTGATATCGGGCAACACCTCGAACGGGATAGATGTTGATGGCGGATCAAGCAACAACACCATTCAAGGCAACTACATCGGCGTCAACGCTGCGGGTACAGCGGCGTTGGGTAACGGTTCTCGAGGCGTCTACATTCGTGCATCAGCAAGCAACAACCTCGTGGGTGGAACGGCGGCCGGCGCAGGCAACGTCATCTCGGGAAACAGTTCTCACGGCATCGGAATTTTCAATGCAGACACCAATAATGTTCAAGGCAACACCATTGGCCTCAATGCTGCCGGTACGGCGATCATCGGCAATGGCGACTCGGGTATATACATCAATGGCACTTCCACCAACAACACGATAGGAGGCACCGTCGTCGCGGCGCGCAACGTCATCTCGGGCAACAAGAATGGGGTGAATATTGCATCCAGTGGCAATCTGGTTCAAGGCAACTACATCGGCACGGACAAGACCGGCACGCTCGATCTCGGCAATGACCTTGACGGCATCCAGATCTATGCTTCTGCCAACAACAACATCATTGGCGGAACGGCCGCTGGCGCCGGCAATCTCATTTCCGGCAACAACGGCAACGGCATTTCGATCAATGCTGCATCGGGCACGATCGTGCAGGGCAATCTTGTCGGCACGAATGCCGGCGGCAATGCCGCAATCGCCAACGGCAATTACGGCCTCTACCTGCTCAATGCGAGCGGCAACAGCATTGGCGGCTCGGTCGCCGGCGCGCGCAACGTCATCTCGGGAAATGTCGCAGACGGCATCCGGCTGGCCGGTGCGACCGGCAATACCGTTCAGGGCAACTACATCGGCACGGACAGGACTGGCACGCTCGATCTCGGCAATGGCGCCGCTGGCATCGGCTTGTCGGGCTCTGCCACCGGCAACCTGATCGGCGGCAGCACGGCGGGTGAACGCAATATCATTTCCGGCAATAGTGACGATGGCATTGTCATCATCAATTCCGCATCCGCCATCATCACCGGGAACTACATTGGTACGGATGCGGCCGGCACCGTGGCCGTTGCCAATGGCCGTCACGGCATAAACATCGGCGGCACGGGCGTGTCCCGAGTCGGAGGAATTCTCGCTGGTGAGGGCAACCTCATCTCCGGCAATGCGAACGATGGCATACGCATCAACGGCGTCAACGGCGTCAAGGTCCAGGGCAACTTCATCGGCACGAACGCCGCCGGAACCGCGAGTGTTGCCAATGGCGGCAACGGCGTCGATATCACAGGAGGGGCGAGCGCCAATGTGATCGGAGGGACCACTGCGGCAGAACGCAACATCATTTCCGGCAACACCTCGCATGGCATCTATATCCAGAACAACAGCAACAACAATCTTGTTCAAGGCAACTATATCGGTGTCGATGTCAGCGGCAACAACGTCTTGAAGAACAACAATCGCGGCATTCAGATATCGGCATCGAGCAACAATACGATCGGCGGAACGGCGGCCGGCGCCGGCAACGTCATTTCCGGCAATGGTTACGGCGTGCAAATCTCGGATGGCAACGGCAACATCATCCAAGGCAACCATATCGGCACCAATGCCGCCGGTAATGCGGTCCTCGGCAACACGAATTCCGGTGTCAATATCACCGGCACTTCCGCCGGCAATACGATCGGCGGCACCACGGCTGCCGCGCGCAACATCATCTCCGGCAACACGGACGGGATTCTGCTCTCGGCCGCTGGCAACACTATTCAAGGCAACTACATCGGAACCGATGCAAGCGGCATGCTCGACCTCGGCAACACCAATCGCGGCATCCGCGTCATTATCGGAGGCAACGACAACACGATCGGCGGCACGGCAGCCGGCGCCGGCAATCTCATTTCCGGCAACGGTGGTGCGGGCATCGAGATCACGACGGCGACCGGCACGACGATTCAGGGCAACATCATCGGCACGAACAAGAACGGCAATGGCGCGCTTGCCAACGGCACCCACGGGATTTCGCTGATCAACAACAGCAACACCACCATCGGCGGTTCGACCGCAGGTGCGCGCAACCTCATTTCCGGCAATGCCGTCAATGGCATCCAACTATCGGACAGCGACAACAACACCATCCAGGGCAATTACATCGGCATCGATGCCGCCGGCACCGCGAAACTGGCGAACGGCGATTCCGGCATATATCTCCAATCCGGATCCAGCGGCAATCTGCTTGGAGGCACGGCAGCCGGTGCAGGCAATGTGATCTCCGGGAACGTGAACGGACTCGTGCTGGACGGCAGCAGCGGCAATACCATTCAAGGCAACTACATCGGCACGAACGCGGCTGGTACCGGCGGCGTGCGCAACGATGCCCGCGGCATCTGGATCCGCGCATCATCCAACAACAACGTGATCGGTGGTGCAGTTGCCGGGGCGCGCAACGTGGTATCGGCCAATACCTATTCGGGGATTGAAATCCAGAGCTCCACCGGCACCAGCATTCTGGGCAATTACATCGGCGTCGACAAGAACGGCACTGCCGCGCTCGGTAACGGGCAAAGCGGCATCTACGTCAACGGTGCGTCCGCCAACACGACGATAGGCGACGCGAGCGGAGGCGGTAACGTCATTTCCGGCAACGGGCAAAGCGGCATCGCGCTGGACGGCGGGACGGGCAACCTCATCAAGGGCAACATCATCGGTCTCAATGCCAATGGAACGGCGGTTCTCGCCAACGGCAACAACGGGATACTGATCCGCAACCACGCGGACAACAATACGATCGGCGGTTCCTCGTCCGGCGAAGGGAATGTCATCGCCGGAAACAGCTTCGACGGCATCAGAATTTCCGCCAGTTCCGGTATCGTCATCCAGGGAAATCACATCGGCACCAACGCCGCCGGCGATGCGGGACTGGGCAATGCACGTACCGGCATCTTCGTCGATGAGGGCGCCACCGGCAACCTGATCGGCGGCACCGCTGCGGGACAAGGCAATGTCATCGCACAAAACACCCTGCAAGGCATCGCCACGGCATGGAATGCGGTCAGCGGCAACCGCTTCCTGGGCAATGCGATCCATTCCAACGGTGGCATCGGCATCGATCTCGGCAACGACGGCGTGACCGCGAACGATGCGGGCGACGGCGATGCGGCGGGCAATGGCAACGGGCTGCAGAATTTTCCGGTGCTCGCGGGTGCCTACGTGATGGGCGCGAACACCACCATCCTCGGCAGCTTCAACAGCACGCCATCGCGCACCTACCGGATCGAAATCTATGCCAATGCATCGAAGGATGCTTCCGGCAACGGCGAAGGCAAGATCTACATCGGGTACGTGGATGTCACCACCGATGCGTCCGGAAATGCCTCATTGTCGTTCACCTTGACGGGCATCTCCGCCGGACAATGGATCAGCGCGACGGCCACCGACCTCACCACCAATGAAACCTCGGAGTTCGCGGTTGATGTACTCGCGGTGCCCAATGACGCGCCGGTGATTACCTCTAACGGCGGCGGTGCCAGTGCTGCAGTCACTGCATACGAAAACGGCACGACTGCCACCATCGTGACGGCGACCGACGCCAACGGCGATACACCGACTTACACCATCATTGGCGGTGCCGACGGCGCGAAATTCGCGATCGACAGCGCCACCGGCGCGCTGCGCTTCATCGCCGCGTCGGACTTCGAGATGCCGACCGACGCCGACGGCGACAATGTCTACGTCGTCCAGGTCAGCGTCTCCGACGGCAAGGGCGGCATGGCGACGCAGACGCTCAGCATCACGGTAGCCAATGTCAATGAAGCTCCGTCCGGCGCGGACAGGACGGTGTCGGTCAACGAGGATGCGAGCTATATCTTCGGTGCGGCCGATTTTGGCTTCAGCGACGCCAGCGACAGTCCCGCCAATGCCTTGCTGTCGGTGAAGATCACGAGCCTGCCCACCGCCGGCAGCCTGACGCTCAACGGCGCCGCCGTGACGGCCGGTCAATTCATCAGCGTGGCCGACATCAACGCCGGCGGGCTGGTCTTCACGCCGGCGGCGAATGCCCACGGCGCGAACTACGCCGTCTTCACCTTCCAGGTGCGGGACAATGGCGGCACCGCCCCGGGCGTCGACCTCGACCCGACCGCGCGCAGCTTCACCTTCCATGTCGCCAGCGTCAACGACGCCCCGAGCGGGGCGAACAACACGCTGACGATCGACGAGGATGGCAGCCACACCTTCGGCACCACCGACTTCGGCTTCGGCGACATCGACGGCAATGCCTTGCTGTCGGTGAAGATCACGAGCCTGCCCACGGCCGGCAGCCTGACGCTGAACGGCAGCGCCGTCGCCGCGGGCCAGTTCATCAGCGTGGCCGACATCGCGGCCGGCCTGCTGAAGTTCACGCCGGCGGCGAATGCCCACGGCGCGAACTACGCATCCTTCACCTTCCAGGTGCAGGACAATGGCGGCACGTTGAATGGCGGGGTGGACCTCGACCCGACTCCGCGCAGCTTCACCTTCCATGTCGCCAGCGTCAACGACGCCCCGAGCGGGGCGAACAACACGCTGACGATCGACGAGGATGGCAGCCACACCTTCGGCACCACCGACTTCGGCTTCGGCGACATCGACGGCAATGCCTTGCTGTCGGTGAAGATCACGAGCCTGCCCACCGCCGGCAGCCTGACGCTCAACGGCAGCGCCGTCGCCGCGGGCCAGGTCATCAGCGTGGCCGACATCGCGGCCGGCCTGCTGAAGTTCACGCCGGCGGCGAATGCCCACGGCGCGAACTACGCATCCTTCACCTTCCAGGTGCGGGACAATGGCGGCACGTTGAATGGCGGGGTGGACCTCGACCCGACTCCGCGCAGCTTCACCTTCCATGTCGCCAGCGTCAACGACGCCCCGAGCGGGGCGAACAACACGCTGACGATCGACGAGGATGGCAGCCACACCTTCGGCACCACCGACTTCGGCTTCGGCGACATCGACGGCAATGCCTTGCTGTCGGTGAAGATCACGAGCCTGCCCACCGCCGGCAGCCTGACGCTCAACGGCAGCGCCGTCGCCGCGGGCCAGGTCATCAGCGTGGCCGACATCGCGGCCGGCCTGCTGAAGTTCACGCCGGCGGCCAACGCCCACGGCGCGAACTACGCATCCTTCACCTTCCAGGTGCAGGACAATGGCGGCACGGCCAATGGCGGGGTGGACCTCGATCCGACTCCGCGCAGCTTCACCTTCCACGTCACCGCGGTGAACGACGCGCCGAGCGGCACCGGCAACACGCTGACGATCGACGAGGACGCCACGCACATCTTCACGGCGGCCGACTTCGGCTTCGCCGACATCGACGGCAATGCCCTGCTGTCGGTGAAGATCACGAGCCTGCCCACCGCCGGCAGCCTGACGCTGAACGGCAGCGCCGTGACGGCCGGCCAGTTCATCAGCGTGGCCGACATCGCGGCCGGCCTGCTGAAGTTCACGCCGGCCGCCAACGCCCACGGCGCGAACTACGCATCCTTCACCTTCCAGGTGCAGGACAGCGGCGGCACGTTGAATGGCGGGGTGGATCTCGATCCGACTCCGCGCAGCTTCACCTTCCACGTCACCAGCGTCAACGACGCCCCGTCCGGCACCGGCAACACGCTGACGATCGACGAGGATGGCAGCCACACCTTCGGCACCACCGACTTCGGCTTCGGCGACATCGACGGCAATGCCTTGCTGTCGGTGAAGATCACGAGCCTGCCCACGGCCGGCAGCCTGACGCTGAACGGCAGCGCCGTCGCCGCGGGCCAGTTCATCAGCGCGGCCGACATCGCGGCCGGCCTGCTGAAGTTCACGCCGGCCGCGAATGCCCACGGCGCGAACTACGCGTCCTTCACCTTCCAGGTGCGGGACGACGGCGGCACGCCCGGCGCCGACCTCGACCCGACTCCGCGCAGCTTCACCTTCCACGTCACCGCGGTGAACGACGCGCCGAGCGGCACCGGCAACACGCTGACGATCAACGAGGATGGCACGCACATCTTCACGGCGGCCGACTTCGGCTTCGCCGACATCGACGGCAATGCCTTGCTGTCGGTGAAGATCACGAGCCTGCCCACCGCCGGCAGCCTGACGCTCAACGGCAGCGCCGTGACGGCCGGCCAGTTCATCAGCGCGGCCGACATCGCGGCCGGCCTGCTGAAGTTCACGCCGGCCGCGAATGCCCACGGCGCGAACTACGCGTCCTTCACCTTCCAGGTGCGGGACGACGGCGGCACGCCCGGCGCCGACCTCGATCCGACTCCGCGCAGCTTCACCTTCCACGTCACCGCGGTGAACGACGCGCCGAGCGGCACCGGCAACACGCTGACGATCGACGAGGACGCCACGCACATCTTCACGGCGGCCGACTTCGGCTTCGCCGACATCGACGGCAATGCCCTGCTGTCGGTGAAGATCACGAGCCTGCCCACCGCCGGCAGCCTGACGCTGAACGGCAGCGCCGTGACGGCCGGCCAGTTCATCAGCGTGGCCGACATCGCGGCCGGCCTGCTGAAGTTCACGCCGGCCGCCAACGCCCACGGCGCGAACTACGCATCGTTCACCTTCCAGGTGCAGGACAGCGGCGGCACGTTGAATGGCGGGGTGGATCTCGACCCGACCGCGCGCAGCGTCACCTTCCACGTCACCGCGGTGAACGACGCCCCGAGCGGAGCGAACAACACGCTGACGATCAACGAGGATGGTACGCACATCTTCACGGCGGCCGACTTCGGCTTCGCCGACATCGACGGCAACAGCCTGCTGGCAGTCCGGATCACGAGCCTGCCCACCGCCGGCAGCCTGACGCTCAACGGCAACGTGCTGCAGGCGGGCGACGTCGTCACGCTGGCGCAGCTCAACGGCGGCCTGCTGAAGTTCACGCCGGCCGCGAATGCCCACGGCGCGAACTACGCATCCTTCACCTTCCAGGTGCAGGACAGCGGCGGCACGTTGAATGGCGGGGTGGATCTCGATCCGACTCCGCGCAGCTTCACCTTCCACGTCACCAGCGTCAACGACGCCCCGTCCGGCACCGGCAACACGCTGACGATCGACGAGGACGCCACGCACACCTTCAGCAGCACCGACTTCGGCTTTGCCGACATCGACGGCAATGCCTTGCTGTCCGTGAAGATCACGAGCCTGCCCACCGCCGGCAGCCTGACGCTCAACGGCAGCGCCGTCACCGCCGGCCAGTTCATCAGCGCGGCCGACATCGCGGCCGGCCTGCTGAAGTTCACGCCGGCCGCCAACGCCCACGGCGCGAACTACGCATCGTTCACCTTCCAGGTGCAGGACAGCGGCGGCACGTTGAATGGCGGGGTGGATCTCGACCCGACCGCGCGCAGCGTCACCTTCCACGTCACCGCGGTGAACGACGCCCCGAGCGGAGCGAACAACACGCTGACGATCAACGAGGATGGTACGCACATCTTCACGGCGGCCGACTTCGGCTTCGCCGACATCGACGGCAATGCCTTGCTGTCGGTGAAGATCACGAGCCTGCCCACCGCCGGCAGCCTGACGCTCAACGGCAGCGCCGTGACGGCCGGCCAGTTCATCAGCGCGGCCGACATCGCGGCCGGCCTGCTGAAGTTCACGCCGGCCGCGAATGCCCACGGCGCGAACTACGCGTCCTTCACCTTCCAGGTGCGGGACGACGGCGGCACGCCCGGCGCCGACCTCGACCCGACTCCGCGCAGCTTCACCTTCCACGTCACCGCGGTGAACGACGCGCCGAGCGGCACCGGCAACACGCTGACGATCGACGAGGATGGTACGCACACCTTCACGGCGGCCGACTTCGGCTTTGCCGACATCGACGGCAACAGCCTGCTGGCAGTCCGGATCACGAGCCTGCCCACCGCCGGCAGCCTGACGCTCAACGGCAACGTGCTGCAGGCGGGCGACGTCGTCACGCTGGCGCAGCTCAACGGCGGCCTGCTGAAGTTCACGCCGGCCGCGAATGCCCACGGCGCGAACTACGCATCCTTCACCTTCCAGGTGCAGGACAATGGCGGCACCGCCCCGGGCGCCGATCTCGACCCGACCGCGCGCAGCGTCACCTTCCACGTCACCGCGGTGAACGACGCCCCGAGCGGCACCGGCAACACGCTGACGATCGACGAGGATGGCACGCACACCTTCACGGCGGCCGACTTCGGCTTCGCCGACATCGACGGCAATGCCTTGCTGTCGGTGAAGATCACGAGCCTGCCCACGGCCGGCAGCCTGACGCTCAACGGCAGCGCCGTCGCCGCGGGCCAGTTCATCAGCGCGGCCGACATCGCGGCCGGCCTGCTGAAGTTCACGCCGGCCGCGAATGCCCACGGCGCGAACTACGCGTCCTTCACCTTCCAGGTGCAGGACAATGGCGGCACCGCCCCGGGCGCCGATCTCGACCCGACCGCGCGCAGCGTCACCTTCCACGTCACCGCGGTGAACGACGCCCCGAGCGGCACCGGCAACACGCTGACGATCGACGAGGATGGCACGCACATCTTCACGGCGGCCGACTTCGGCTTCGCCGACATCGACGGCAATGCCTTGCTGTCGGTGAAGATCACGAGCCTGCCCACGGCCGGCAGCCTGACGCTGAACGGCAGCGCCGTCGCCGCGGGCCAGTTCATCAGCGCGGCCGACATCGCGGCCGGCCTGCTGAAGTTCACGCCGGCCGCGAATGCCCACGGCGCGAACTACGCATCCTTCACCTTCCAGGTGCGGGACGACGGCGGCACCGCCCCGGGCGCCGATCTCGACCCGACCGCGCGCAGCGTCACCTTCCACGTCACCGCGGTGAACGACGCCCCGAGCGGCACCGGCAACACGCTGACGATCGACGAGGATGGCACGCACACCTTCACGGCGGCCGACTTCGGCTTTGCCGACATCGACGGCAACAGCCTGCTGGCAGTCCGGATCACGAGCCTGCCCACGGCCGGCAGCCTGACGCTCAACGGCAGCGCCGTCACCGCGGGCCAGGTCATCAGCGTGGCCGACATCGCGGCCGGCCTGCTGAAGTTCACGCCGGCCGCCAACGCCCACGGCGCGAACTACGCATCGTTCACCTTCCAGGTGCAGGACAGCGGCGGCACGTTGAATGGCGGGGTGGATCTCGATCCGACTCCGCGCAGCTTCACCTTCCACGTCGCCAGCGTCAACGACGCCCCGAGCGGCACCGGCAATGTCGTGACGGTATATGAAAACATGAGCCATGTTTTTACCGTGGCTGACTTTGGCTTCAGCGACAGCAGCGACAGTCCGGCCAACGGCCTGCTGGCGATCAAGATCACGACGCTGCCCACCGCCGGCAGCCTGACGCTGAATGGTGTTGCGGTCACGGCCGGTCAATTCATCGATGTCGCCGATATCGCTGCAGGAAAGCTGGTTTTCACACCCGTCGCCAACGCCAATGGCGCGGGCTACGCCGGTTTCACGTTCCAGGTGCAGGACAACGGCGGCACGGCCGGCGGCGATATCGATCTCGACCCGACGCCGCGCACCATCACCATCGATGTGCGCGAAATCAATCATGCGCCTGCGGGTGCAGACAACACGGTCGTCGTTCTGGAAGACAACAGCTATACGTTTGCTGTTGCCGACTTCGGCTTCGCCGACCCCGATGGGGATGCATTGCTTGCGGTCAGAATCACGAACGTGCCGGGAACCGGAACGCTGACATTGAACGGACTTGCTGTCGCGAATGGCCAGGTCATCACGGCGGCGGACATCGCGGCTGGCAAGCTGAAGTTCACGCCGGCCGCGAACGCCCACGGCGCGAACTACGCTTCCTTCACCTTCCAGGTGCAGGACGACGGCGATGTGCTCAACGGCGGCGTCGATCTCGACCCGACCGCGCGCACGCTGACGATCAATGTCACGCCGGTCAACGACGCGCCGTCCGGCGCGGACGGGACGGTCGCCACCAGCGAGGATGTTGCGTACACCTTCACGGTCACCGATTTCGGCTTTGCCGACGCCGACGGCCATGCGCTGCAGGCAATCAGGATCACGACCCTGCCGCAAGCCGGCACGCTGACGCTCAATGGTGTAGCGGTCAATGCGGGCGACTTCATCACGCTGGCCGACATCAAGGGCGGCAGGCTGACCTTCACGCCGGTGAAGGATGCCAGCGGCGCGGGCTATGCCAGTTTCACGTTCCAGGTGCAGGACGACGGCGGAACGGCCGACGGCGGCGTCGATCTCGATCCCGTTGCGCGCGCCATGACAGTCAACGTGGCCGAGATCAAGGATGCGTCCGATCTTGAGGATGAGACTGCCACCACGCCGCCGGACAACAACGGAAACAAGCCCGCAATTGACCTGGTCGATGACAAGCGCAACGATGCTGCCACCACGGAAAAAACAGGCAGCACCAATGCCGCTGCAGCCGGTGACGGCACGGTGTCGCATGCGAACGTCAACCCGTCTGGCAGCAACGAGCTTGCATATCACTCCGCTCCGGCTCCGTCTTCCGTGCGGGTATCGCAACCCGTATCCGATGGCGAGTCGCTGTTGTCCGAGCAACATACCGTCGCCATCAGTCTTGATCACCTCGCCACACTGCAACGCGTGGCGGCGAAGAACGGTTTTGCCCTGCTCGTGAATGCCGATCTTCGCGCCAGCGATGACGGCGACAATGCGATCGGACGCGTATCGCTGGCGGACGGCATGCAGACCAACACCGGCGTCGTGTCGCCGCAAACAATCGAACTCGCCGCCGCCGCGACCACGCTCGGCACGGTCTGGATGGTTGTCAGAAAAGGCGCGCTCGCGGCCAGCTTGCTGGCGAGCATGCCGGCGTGGGTGCGCCTCGATCCGCTGCCGGTTCTGCTCGCGTCGGATGACCCGCCGGAGAATGAGGGCGACGACGGTCTGGATATCGCGGACCACATGTTCAGCGAAGCGAAAGGAAATACCGATATGTGGTCTGACGAAGGACGCCGATGAAAAAGCTGCTGCAATTCGGGCCGATCCTGCGCATGAGCATCGGCATCGTGTCCCTGATACTGACGCTGCTGCTGATATTCGATGCGCTGCTGCACATCCTGCCCAGCGAGCGCCAGCAGCTTGCCGAAGTGCGCCGGCAGGTCAGCACGGTGCTCGGCGGCCAGATCAATGCGAAGCTGGCCGCAGGAGACGCGGCCAGCGTGCAAAGTACCGTTGATCAACTGGCGGCCATCACGCCCGATGTCCGCTCGATCGGCGTGAGGAAAGGCAATCGTCTCGTCATCGCCAGCCGCGGACATGAGGATCACTGGACCTCCTCGTGGACCGGAGAATCGACGATGACCCATGTCGTGGTGCCGGTATTCACCGGCAAGAAACGATGGGGCGACATCGAAGTGGCGTTCACCGATCCGGGTTACAACACGCTTTGGGGCTGGCTGCGTCAACCGAGCATCTTGGTGATCCTGCTGCTGTCCAGCTTCGGTCTGGCGGGAGTCTATTTTTACCTGCGCCGCGCATTGAATTATCTCGATCCATCGCAAGCCGTTCCGCAGCGGGTGAGAAAGGCGTTCGACACCTTGACCGAAGGCGTCCTCATCCTCGACGGCAAGGGCCGGATCATGCTCGCCAACGCCGTGTTTCTGCAGATGAACGCGGGCGGTCAGGAGCGGATCGAGGGTGCGCCCATCACCGGGATCGGCTGGCTGATCGCCGGTCTGTCCCGCGGCGCCGTGGCGATGCGCCATCCGTGGGACCTCGTGCTGCGTTCGAACCAGACGATCCAGGGCAAGGAGCTGACCGTCACGTTGCCGGACGGAAGTGCGCGCGAGCTGCGCATGAATTGCTCCGCGATCAACGACGGCGCAGGTGCGGCGCGCGGCTGCCTCGTCTCCTTCGACGACGTCACGCAACTGAGCGACGCCAATGCCAGGCTGCAACGGACGCTGAACGACCTTGAACTATCCAGGGACAAGATCCAGGAGCAGAACGATGAGCTGCAAAAACTGGCCAACTTCGATCCGCTGACGGGCTGCCTGAATCGCCGCGCCTTCTTTGCGCGTGCGGAACCGCTGTTCCAGAAAGCCGTCGCCGGCGGCGGCGAGCTGATCTGCATCATGGCCGACATCGATTTCTTCAAGTCATTCAACGACCGCTACGGGCACGCGGTCGGCGATCTGGTCATCCAGCAGGTCGCGGGCGCGCTGGGACGTTCGCTGCGCGATGCGGACTTGTTGTGCCGCTATGGCGGCGAGGAATTCTGCATTGTTGTCGCCGGCATCGACGAACGCATCGGCAGGGAAATTGCGGAGCGCACGCGCGCGCGCATCGACACCGAGTGCGGGCCCGGCGTGCGTTCGGTCGAAGGCTTGCGGATCACGTCGAGTTTCGGTTTTGCCGTGCTGTCGCACGACCGGACATGTTCATCGCTGTCGCGGCTGATCGAGCTGGCCGACGAGGCACTGTATGCCGCCAAGAAGAGCGGACGCAATCGCGTGGCAAGCGTCACGGGCGAGACGCTCTCGTACGGGGAACCGCCCCCGCAACCCTTGCCGGCAGCTGCCGCTGCCCACTGAGCCGTTCCCTGTCATGCCATCGCCATGCGGTGCATGACATTCCTCGCGGAATGACTCGGCACGCACGCGCGCACGCACGCACGCACGCACGCACGCACGCACGCACGCACGCACGCACGCACGCACGCACGTGCGTGCATGAACGAATCGAGTGAACATTCCACGCCTCGCTGTCAAACGGCGAGGCGGCCGCCGCTGCCGTTGCTGCCAATCCAGCGCGGCCACGGCGCTGTTGCCGCCAGCGATTCTCCGCAGTACGCGCGCCACCCTTGATCCAGAATAATTCCGTCTCGCTCGCGTCTTGCTACCGTAAGTTACCTGGAGCGTCATTCGACATGCAGCGTCGCCGGCGTCCAGGACATCCCGCGCGTCAATTGACAAGCGCAGCGGCGACGCGAAGTTGCGCGATGGACTGTTGCACTTCCTCGCCTGGATTGCGGCACGTCACGCGAGCACTGCGCGCGCTTGCGGGTCGATTCCGCCTGTCGTCCCCCAGTCCGGGAGTCGTGCATGAAGCGATGGTTCTGCATGTCGGCGATGATTGCGTTGCTAACGCTGCTCGTCGCATGCGCCACGCCGATTTCCGCCGAGCCCGAGCGCGACCGCTTCGCCGCCGGCAATCTGCTGGCACCCGATGTCGCGCTGCGCATACCGGGGCTCGGCCCCTGCACCGACAATCCGGATCGCACTCTGCACCTGAACTCGCAGCAGCCGGTCACCGTGTTCGTCCACGGCTGGCTCGGCACGTCCGGCGGGTTTCGCGGATTGGCGCAGGTATTCGCCTTGCACGGCCAGCAGACCGCATGCTTCAGCTACAACGACCGCGACAGCCTGGTGATCAGTGCCGGACAACTTGCAGCCGCGCTCGGCAGCCTCGCGGCAAACATGAGCGACAAGCATGTCACCGTCATCGGTCACAGCCAGGGGGCGCTGATCGCGCGCAAATCGCTGGTGGCCGACCTCCCCGCGCCGATTCGCAACACCGATATCGCGCTGCGCCTGGTGACGGTGTCCGGCCCGTTCTCGGGCATACACGCGGCGCAGCAATGCACCGAGCCGGCGGTCCGCGTGCTGACGCTCGGACTCGTTGTGCCGATATGCATCCTGATCTCGGGCGACAAGTGGTTTGAGATCGTGCCTGATTCCGATTTCATCCGGCATCCCGGCCCGCTGATCGCGCAGGTGCGCGATTACCTGAAGATCGATACGGATGAACGCGGAGCGTGCCGCATGGCATTGAAAGGCGAGTGCGTGAAGCACGACTACGTATTCAGTCTCGATGAGCAAAGCAACGTGGGAATCGAGCAGGCGCGCAACACCAGGGTCGTGGCAATCAAGGCGGGGCATGTGGAGATCATCGGCGACGCCGACACCGCGCCGCTCAAGCTGGTCGCGCTGCTGCAGCAGAATGGCGTGCTGGAAGCGACCGCGCCGGAACGGAAGATGGCGCTGCAGGCATTGCTGCGCGGCCTTTACGGCGTGCCTTCCGAGACAGCCGTGCTGA
Organism: Noviherbaspirillum cavernae; assembly: GCF_003590875.1. Taxonomy (NCBI): domain Bacteria; kingdom Pseudomonadati; phylum Pseudomonadota; class Betaproteobacteria; order Burkholderiales; family Oxalobacteraceae; genus Noviherbaspirillum; species Noviherbaspirillum cavernae. Next base: position 375,300 of record NZ_QYUN01000003.1, on the reverse strand, counting down.
CTATCCCGGGTGTTTCAAGCATCACTCAATAGCGGTAGTCGCGGCGATCATGCCGATCGTGGCGGTCTTGACGATAGTGCCGTTCGTAGCGGCCATCGTGGTCCCGGCCGTGATGATGCCTCTGCCAGCCGCGTTCGCGGTAACCGTATTCGACCACCGCCACACCTGGACGATAAACCGGCTGAGGATGGACATAGACCGGTTGCGGCTGCACATAGACGACGCGCGGCGGCGGCGCGTACACAACAGGCGGCGGTGCATAGACGACGGCGGGCGGCACGTGATATGCGGGAGAACCGACCGTCACCGACCATTGCACATCGCCACGGGCCATGGCGGGGGCGGCGGACAACAGAGTGATGCCTGCGAGCAGGCTGGCGGCGATAGCGGTGCTTGTTTTCATGATGTTCTCCAGAGGACCTGAATACATTACATGACAAAGCGGACCGCCTTGCTGTTAATGCACAGTATTCAAGGTAACAAACTGTTACCGCCGTGCGATTCGCAGGAGCGCGATGCGTTTGCCTTTGCTGAGTGCATGCCGGACTCGGTCGAAGTCATGCACTGTGCCGCAGTGATCTGCCATTCCGGCAATCTTCCGCGCTCTGCAAAACGGAAACGGGAGCATGGTGTTTCGCTGCTGTCCTGTCGCGCAGACGGACGATGCGCGCGATGCCGGTGCTCCGCTCCGCACCGCACTGGCGGCGCTGATCTGCATTCAATATCATCCTGATAATCGCTGTTGCATGTCCCTGACATTTTTTCTTTCGGCGCGATCAAATGATTGAACGCCCGCGCCAACTGGATATACAGTTGATCGCGGCAGGCAGACATTCATCGGTGTGATGCTGCCGGATCTAGTTGAGGAAGAAGATGCAACCGAAGTTGGCATACAGGGACGAATCCGCGTGGGACAAGGGCGACCTCGCGTACGATTTGGGCGACACGCTGGAGACAGGTGTCATCAAGGCGGCGCGCGAAGGAATCAAACCCGGTGCCGATGGCTATGCCGCCTTCACTACCGCCTTTGCCAGACGAGTGCGCAGCAAGCAATTGTCGCCACGCAAAACGCCGCCACCGGCGAGCGACGCGGCGGAGACAGGTTCCGCTGTCGTGCTGACACCGGATTTTTCGCGAGCGACGTAAGGCACGTTGACGGTCGCACTTCGTTCGATGCAGCCGGTGTCCGGCTGCATCGGCGTGGCGTCAGCCGGCAGTTCCGGTGATAGTTGCAGCCCGCCTCATGGGCCGAAGCGAACAATCAACTGGTCCATCGGCAAGCTTCTGCTCACCTGGCGCGGAGGTGTAACCGGGATCACCGCCAATGGCGTACCCTTGGCCTCGGCGTCGTCGAACGCATCCGTGCTGGGTGCGTTGCCGCTGACCCAGAACGTATCGATCCGGTACGGCAGGCCATTGGAGTCCAGCGGCGAAGGTCCGTCCATCACATGAAAGTGCAGGTGCGGCGCGACCGAGTTGCCGCTGTTGCCGACCCGGCCAAGCACCTGACCGCGCCGCACCCGCTCGCCCGGCTTCACTGCAATGCTGCCCGGTTGCATGTGCGCGTACAGCGCGTGGCGCCCGCCGCCAAGGTCGAGCACCACCGAGTTGCCGTCGGCGTCTTCGATCGCAATGTTTTCCGGATAGGTGCCCGGAGTCTGCTCGGGCAGGCCATCGACCACCGACACTACGCGCGCATCGGCCACTGCCAGCACCGGCTGGCCGAAGATGGTGTAACTCGTGAGAGTCTTCTGCGGGCCGTTGTAGATGCGCCCCTGTGCGTCGAGTTGCTCCCAATCGACGGCGAAGCGCTGCGCAAGGCGGATGCGTCCGTTCACCGGCAATGCGGCGCGAGTATGACGTACTGCGTCACAGCAGGAATCGGCCGCGATATAGCGCTCGCCGCGCAGCGGCGGGCCGATCACGACCGCCTCACGATTTTCGACCGCGACCTCGGCGCCGGTTTGCACAATCTGCTGCTGCCCAGGCGGCGCGGCCCGCACCTTGCCAGTCACGCGGTGACTGAGCCGGCGCGGCACGTTGGCGCCACGCGGTAAGCTCAGGTGCATGGCCGCAAAGTTCAGCGTGCTCTTGGCGAGCGAGGCTCCAGCGATATTCTGCCCGCCCGGACGCAACCGGCCGGCCAAGGCGTCGCCATCGAGCGTGTGCAACACGCGGTCGCCGGCCAGCACCTCGATCTTCTCGACCACCGATTCGGCGCTCGAAAAGTTGTCGATCCACAGTTCATAGACCAGATGGGTCTGCCCATCCGAACCGGCCACCGGGATCGGCGCGACCTGTATTGACAGCAGCAGCGGCGTGATGCGTTCGGGAGCCCGTTCCCCGGCAATCGCGGGCAAGCAAGCGAGTGCGGCGGCGAACAAAAGGGTCAGCCGGCGGCGAGCCGATGGGTTCACGCTCATGGTTTCCCGCCGACGGCTCGTTTCGCGGCGATGCTGCTGCAACGCCTTGCTCCGCTATTCATCGCGTTGCGTCCTGCGATGCAGCCCTTGGCTCTTCGGTCCGGCAGTAGCTGCCCGCCTGTACCGCGCTCAAGGTCTGCTCGATGCGGGCCGCCTCGTCGGCGTTGCCGCGTTCGGCGCTACGGCCGAGCGTCCTGTTGACGGCCTTCACCAGCGTGGCGCCGAACTGCGCCGCAGCCGCCATTGCAGGCTTCACCACTTCGGCCACGGCCATCATGCCGCCGTCCTCGTGTTCGAGGATGTGGCAGTGGTAGACGAACTTGCCGACGATCAGCGGGTTGCGGAAGTCGATCAGCAGCTTGACCTGCCCCGGCGCTGACGATGCGTCGGGCTGGTATGACACGTTGATGTTGTCCTGGTGGCCGACGAAGGGTTGGGCGACGCCGTTGATTTCGGTGACCTGGAAATCGGTCTGGTGGATGTGGAAGACATGCAGCTCCGGCGTCGCGTTGAGAACGGTCCATTCCTCGACCGTGCCGGAGGGGATAGTCGAGTCGATGCGGTTCGCGTCGAACATCAGTGGCCCGTTGCCCGAGTCGATGAAGAAGGTGTTGTTGGCAGTGTCTTCGACGAAGGTGATCGTGCGTCTGCGCGCCACCGGCAGGGTGCGCAAGTCCTCGACCGCCGGCAGGGCGGTGGGCAGCGCGATCGGCGTTTGCGCCTGGCCCTGCGACACCAGCGTGGCCAGCGTCGCCTCAGGGTAGCTGTCGCCCGCCGGGCCGGTGTCGAACGCCAGCGCGCGCAGCAAATAGGTTCCCTGCGCCGCGCCCTGGATCAACACCTCCGAGCGCGAGCCCGGCGGCAGCAGCAGTTCGTCGCTGGTGACGAGCTGGTTGTGGCGGTTGCCGTCGCGCGCCAGTTCGTGGAAGACATGGCCGTCGAGCTTGAGCTTGTAGTAAACGTCGGAGCCGATGTTGCCGAGGCGCAGGAACTGCGTCTCGCCGGGACGGATCACCAGGGTCGGATTGACCTGTCCGTTGACCATGCGGTCGCTCGGCGCGCTCGGGTCGATGTCGTCGGGCAGCGTGCCCTGCGGCGTGATCTGGATGTCCTTCAAGAGCATGATGCGCTCGGTGATGCCTTGCAACTGCGGCAAGGGGTCTAACACGCCGTCGATCACCAGTCCGCCCGACAAGCCGCCCATCACCTGCCGCTGCGCTATTCCGTGCTGGTGCGTGTGGTACCAGTACAGGCCGGAGTTGTGTGTCGGCGGAATGGCGATGCGGTAACTGACCTTGCTGCCCGGTTCGACATGCACGAATACGTTGTCCGACACGGTGGCGTCGGCATTGATGCCGGGCGACACGTTGAGTCCATGGAAGTGTTCGTTGGTCGGTTCGGCGGCGCGGTTGTCGAGGTCGAGCAGCAACTGCTCACCCGGACGCAGCCGCAGCACAGGCGGAATCCAGCTGCCGTTGTAGACCGTGGTCGTCACCGATTTCCCGGCAAGCTGCACGGTGGCCGGAGCAACTGTCAGCGTTGTGCGCAGTTCGCCGTTCTGGCTGCGCAGTTCGGGCGGGTTGCGGAAGGTTTCGACGACCGGGTTTTCGGTACGGGCGGCAGTGACGGCGCTGCCGCCGTTGCCGCCTTCACCGCAACCGGCCAACGCGAACGCGCCGGCCGAAGCGAGAGCGAGGATGCGTTTCATTTTGCGTCTTTCGGGGTGGGAATATCGTGTCGAGCCGTTTGCATGCGCGCATCCATGCGCGCCACATCCGCTGCGACCTGCTCCGGCCGCAGCGGCAGCATGAACACCGCATGCAAGCGTGCGTCAGGTCCGACCAGCGCGACGCTGGCCGTGTGGTCCACGACATACTGCGCTGCGCGTCTGTTCGACGCCGCCGTCGCATAGCGCACGCGGAACTGTTCGGCAAACGCCTTCACGGAAGCCGGCGCGCCATGCACGCCGCGCAAGCCTTCGCCGAAATGCGTTACGTATGCGGCCAGCCGCTCGCGCGTGTCGCGCTGCGGATCGACCGAAACGAAGATGGTGGCGGTGGCGATATCGCTGCGTGCGGACGCAAGAGTGCGACGCGTCTCACGCAACTCGAACAGCGTGGCCGGGCAGACATCGGTGCAATGTGTGTAGCCGAACAGAACGAAGGTCCAGCGGCCTTCAAAACCGGCCTTGTCGAAACGGACGCCGCGATGGTCCGTCAGCGCGAATTGCTGCAAGCCTTTTGGCTGCGGCAACTCGAAGCTGTTGAGCGGCGGAGGCGCAGATGCCGGTTCGTGCGCGCGGGAAGGAAGCGGCACGGCCAGCAGGAACGTGAGGCAGATACTTCGTGCCAGGAACCCGAGTTGCGCATCGGCGCTGAGGAGATGCAGGGAAGCACAAGCCGGGAGCTGACGCCTGAACAGCTTGTTAAAGCGCACGCCAATGCCGAAAACGAAATTGATCAACGAATCGCCCCTTGCCTTGTTCTTCATTGATGGGGTTTTCATATCTCGACGGCAACCCTGGTGCATCCGGGTCAAGCCATCCCTCCCTGAGACAAGCCGCGCCCAGGACAGTTCTCGACCTTGCAAAAATCCACGAACGGGCTCCCCTCCATGTTCGCCTTCGTAGGTGCGCAGTCGCATCGAAATACATCCGGCCGCGTTGACAGGCCTGCGATGATTCAATCTCTGCATATCGCTGCCGGACGCATGTCCAGTGGCATGTTCTGCGCCGTATCTGTTGCTATCGATCGCAACACGATAGACGCGCCCATGCTTGGTGACGTTTCAGATGGCTTGCTTGATATGCGCGAGGGTTATCGCTCCCCGGAAACGCATGGGGTCTTCGGTTTGCTTGCATGCGGATGCATCGTGCAAGACGGATGACGGCGCTGCACGGACTGCACCAGCGCCTTGCCAATACCCTGTCCGCGAAACTGCGGTTTCACGTACACCGCATGGAGTTGAATCGCTTCTCCCGAAATGGAGAAATCGATCGCGCCTGCCGGCACGCCACCGATATGTGCAAGGAGGCGGCTTTCCTGTCCGGACGGTCCGGGCAGGCATGGCACTTCACATATCGTGAGCATGCCGCCGTCAGCTTGAACACCTGAGACTTCGGAATTTCCGTTGTCCATCAGAACAATCCCTTCAACGCGAGATGCATGCCGATTGCAAGCAGCCCGGCGAAAAAGCATTTGCGGAATGTCTCGGGTCGCACGACAGTGCGAACCCATTGTCCGATATGCATCCCCGCCAGCGCCGGCAAAAGGGCAAGCAGCGATCCGCCGGCAGTGCCAGAATGCAAGGAACCCTGGTATGCAAAACCGGCCGCGAGCGCCACGGTGGACGTGGTGAATGCAAGGCCCATCGCCTGTATCAAATCTTCCCTCGAGAATCCCAATGCCTGCAGATAGGGCACTGCCGGCATCACGAACACGCCGGTCGCCGCAGTCACTGCGCCCGTTGCAGCACCGACGGTGGGTGATAGCCACGGCTCCGATCCGGCAGGGAAAGAGAGCCGGATCGACAGCAATCCCGACAAGGCATACAGGATCAACGCCACGCCGAGCGCCGCCGTCGCATGGCGCGCGTCGCTTCCGCTCCAGAGCGCTGCGCCAAGCATGGTGCCGATGCAGATGCCAGCCATCATCGGCCACAAGCGGTGCATCAGGCGCTTGAGATTGGTGCCGGCGGCCAGTTGCCACACATTGGTGACGAGCGATGGAACGACCAGCAGCGCCGCCGCTTCCATCGGTGTCATCACCAGCCCCAACAGCGCGACGGCAACCGTGGGCAGGCCCAATCCGATCACGCCTTTCACGAGGCCGGCCAGCAGGAAGGTGGCCATTACCACCATGAATCCCGCCATCGTGCCTGTTCCCGAAATGTTGAACATGTTCTCCATGCCGCGAGTGTGCCGCCACGGCCGGAAAATGAAAATGTGGATTACACTTGGTCAGCCTTCGGCTCATCCGAAGGCTGAAGAATCGCAAGAAAAATGGAGGCAACATGCGTTTCGATCTGACCGACATGCGCCTGTTCCTGCACGTGATCGAGGCGGGCAGCATCACGGCGGGCGCGGAGCGCTCCCACATGGCGCTTGCCTCGGCCAGCGCCCGCATACGCGGGATGGAGGATGCCCTGGGCGTGCCCTTGCTGGAGCGTGGCCGGCGTGGCGTCGAACCGACCGCCGCCGGCCGCACGCTTGTCCATCATGCGCGTGCGGTGCTGCAGCAGATGGAGCGGATGCGCGGCGAACTTGGCGAATATGCGCGCGGCCTGAAAGGGCACGTGCGGTTGCTGTGCAATACCGCCGCGCTATCCGAGTTTCTGCCCGATGCGCTGCGCGCTTTCATGACGACCCATCCGAACGTGAACATCGACCTGGAAGAACGCCTCAGCGACGACATCGTGCAAGCGATCCTGCAGGAAGAAGCGGATGCGGGAATCGTTGCCGACTCGGTCGACACGAGCGGTCTGGAAACATACCCCTTGCGCCCCGACCGCCTGGTGGTCGTCACCGCGCGCGACCATCCCCTGGTGGCGAAGCTGCGGCGCGAGAAACGGCGCAACGTCGATTTCATGCAAACGCTCGATTGCGACTTCGTCGGCCTGGCCGGCGACAGCGCATTGCAGAGACATCTTGCCGCGCACGCCGCGCGCGCCGGCAAACGGCTGAACTATCGTGTGCGGCTGCGCAGCTTCGACGCGGTCTGCAGAATGGTGGAGAGCGGCACGGGGATCGGCGTGATCCCGGAAACGGCAGCCGTGCGCTGCCAGCGTTCGATGGCGCTGCGGCGTTTCCGTCTGACCGATGCATGGGCGCAACGGCAGCTGGTGGTCTGCGTGCGGCGGTTTGATGCACTTCCCCTGTATGCGAGGCAGTTGATCGAGTCCATCAAGTCGCAGGCGATGCGGTAGTGCTGCGATGACAGCAGGCAATGAAGGAAGGCAATGCGGGTTTCCATTCGGTGGCAGAAACGCGTTGACCTGATTCTTGTTCCATTGGTGCGGAGCAATGAACTTTTGAATGCGTCGATCACTGCAATCAATTCATGCCGCAGGCAAGCGGTGTTCCCCCGGCAGTTGGAATGTAAGGATTCTTTGCGCCTGACGACCTATATTGACATTGATGGCAGGTGTGGCCAGGAGAGTCCGGGCCGCTGAAGTTTGACGACGTCAAACATCCGGGTCTGCCTCCATCTCATTGAACAGCCATTGCGAGGTCGTACCATGGGAACAAGGAACCGTGATTATTTGAAGCAGGCGCATCTGCTGACAAGTCGGACACTCGGCATGATTGCGATCGCACTGCTCGCCATTGCCGGCTTCCACTTCATGCAGGCTGCCAATGCGGAAAGCGCCGTCAAAATCCCTCCCCCGCAAGCCGATATGACGGCAGGCAAGCAAGAGGTGCAGGAAACCGCAGTCTTTGCCGGTGGATGTTTCTGGGGCGTGCAGGCGGTGTTTCAACACACCAGGGGCGTATTGAACGCGGTGTCGGGATATGCGGGAGGACAGAAGGAGACGGCGAGGTACGAACGCGTAACGAAGGGCAACACTGGCCATGCGGAATCGGTGCAAATCACTTTCGATCCGAAACAGATTTCGTATGGCAAGTTGTTGCAGATTTACTTTTCCGTTGCGCACGATCCGACTCAGCTCAATCGCCAGTATCCCGATGTCGGTACGCACTACCGGTCTGCGATTTTCTACAAGGATGACGCGCAGAAGCAGGTCGCCGAGAAATACATCGCACAACTGAACGCAGAAAAGGTATTCAGCGACCGCATCGTGACGCAACTGAATCCCTTGAACGTGTTTTATCCGGCAGAAGCCTACCATCAGGATTACGCAACCCTGCATCCGGCCATGCCCTATATCGCGATGTACGACCGGCCGAAAATCGCCAATCTGAAACGCATGTTCCCGGAAGCGTATCGCGACGCGCCGGTGCTGGTGGGGGCGCAGGGTGGGCGTGCCGGTGCAGCGAAGGCGGGCAATTAGCGCGCCGAGAGAAGTTCACGGCACCTTCACCACAATCTCGATCCGGCTGTAATACGCCGCAAGCTGCCCGATCTCCGCTGCTGACAAATTGCGCGTCATCATCGCCATGATCTCGTGCTTGCGCGCGCCGCTCTTGTAGTCGTTGATCGCCTTGACGAGGTAGGCCTCGTTCTGTCCCGCGAGATTGGGTGCGTCGGGCGTTTTTGCAATGCCGTCCGCGCCGTGGCAGGTGAAGCATTGGGCGGCCTTTTCCCTGCCGGCTTGCGCATTCGCCTCGACCGAGAGCGACAGCGCAGTCAGCAGGAACAGTGCGGCCAGTCCGCGCTGGCCGCGTGCCGTCTTATTGCGCCGCATACGAAATCCGGTAGATCGCGCCGGCATAGTCGTCCGACACGAGCAGGGAGCCGTCGGGGAGGTTGGCGACATCAACCGGTCTGCCGAGGTATTCGTGCGTCGGCGTCAGCCAGCCCTCGGCAAACACTTCCGCCTTGTCGGCGGTGCCGTCCGCCTTGACCGGGACGAACATGATGCGCGCGCCGACCGGAGTGGAGCGATTCCATGATCCGTGTTGGGCCACGAATGCGCCGCCCTGGTATTTTTGCGGGAAGACCTTGCCGTTGTAGAAGGTCATGCCGAGGTCCGCCGCGTGCGCGGCCATTTCGGCTTGCGGGAACACGACGTCGGCAGGCACCTTGTCGGCCTTGTATTCTTCGGTGCGGACCTTGCCGCCGCCGTACCACGGGAAACCGAAGTGGAGCCCGGCCTTCTGCGCGCGGTTGACTTCGCCCGGCGGGATGTTGTCGCCCATGCCGTCGACCTGGTTGTCGGTGAACCAGAGCGTCTTGTCCTTCGGGTTGAAGTCCATTCCGACCGAATTGCGCACACCTCGGGCGAACACTTCGCGGTTCTTGCCGTCGCGGTCCATGCGGACGATGCCCATCATGCCGACCCGATCGTAGACGGCGAGCTTTTCCCGCGGCGGCACGTTGAAGGGATTGCCGAGCGTGATGTAGATCTTGTTATCGGGGCCGATGCGGCAGGTGCGCGCGCCGTGGTTGAAGCTTTCTTCCTCGACCGGGATCAGCTGTCCCTGCGGCACGACCGCGCCGGCGGCGACGTCCGGGCCTTCATAGAAAAACTCGGCGGCCGGGAACTGCATCACGCGGTTGTGTTCCGCCACGTACAGGATGCCGTCGGGCGAGAAGCAGACGCCGTTTGGCACCTTGAAATTGAGCGAAGGCGAGAACACTTTCACTTCGTCGGCCACGCGCGTCTTGGTGCGGTCGGTGACGGCCCATACCTTCGTCTTGCGCGTGCCGACGAAAACGATGCCGGTGGAGGGGCCGATGGCCATGTGGCGCGCATCCGGCACGATCGCGTACAGGTCGATCTTGAAGCCGGGCGGCAACTTGATATTCTTCAGGTTCGCCTTCAGCGCCTCTGCCCGGGCACCTGTCTGCGGCACGGTTTCGAGCGTCAGCGAAGTGCCGGTGACCTGGAAGTTTTCCAGCTTTTTGAGATTGTCTTGTGCGGTCGCACCGCCGGACAGCGCGACGCAGGCGAGGGCCACGGAGAGGTGCAGGATGCGAGGCAGAATCCGGGACGGCAGGTTCATGTTGTCTCCTTGATGTTCGACGTTGTTGGAATTTTCCGGAAGGGCTGTTTCGGGATCGCGCCGATTACCGAGTAGAGTATTTTTCATTGCAAGGGGATTTGCAGTGGATCAATCTGCGTGCGTTTGTGCGGTGGATTCCGGGGCGGCGGGGTACTGCGAGATGAAATTGTTGGTGTCGGGTCTGAACGCCAAGTTAATATCGGAAGAACTTGTCTGGAACAGGAAGAACGAGAAATGACGACGCGGCGCATGGCACTGACGGCGGGACTGGTCGCGCAGACGCGCTCCATGGTGGAGGATGCCGGTCCCGAGCCGGGGGCGCATCATACCGACGCCGATTACGACGCTATCGCGGAAGCCATTCTCGCGTCGCATGCCGCCGGCGAGGACGCATGGATGTTTGCCTACGGTTCGCTGATCTGGAGGCCGGAAATCGAATTTGTGGAGGAGCGGCGCGCGACCGCGCATGGCTGGCATCGTTCGTTCTGCTTCAAGGTGTTTCGCCATCGCGGCACGCTCGAGCGGCCGGGGCTGATGATGGCGCTCGATCGCGGCGGCCAGTGCACGGGCGTGCTCTATCGGCTGCCCGCCGCCACCTTGCGCGAGCAGCTCGGGAAACTGTTCCGGCGCGAGTTCACGGTCAAGCCGGTCAACAGCATGCCGCGCTGGATCAAGGTTGCCACCGCGCAGGGCACGCTGCCCGCGATCGCCTTCGTGATGAACCGCCAATCGCCTGCCTATGTCGGCCGCATGACGCTGGAGGCGAAGGTCGATATCCTCGCGCAAGCTTGTGGCCATTGGGGATCGTGTGCGGAGTATCTGTACAACACGGTTTCCCATCTGGAAGAACGCGGCATTCATGATCGCTATTTGTGGCGCTTGCAGCAGCTCGTCGCCGAGCGTTTGGCGGGCGCGACGAGCGAAGACCCGGCGCGGCATGAACTTCCCGCAACTACCATCGAATAGGAATTCGATGCGCATCCTCAAACGCTTGCTTGTCCTGCTGCTTGCCCTGTGCATCATCGCCGCCGCTGGCCTCGCCTATCTGTTGCATCGCCATCCGTCTCTGCAGCCCTACGATGCGCTGCGCTGGCAGGGCGGTCCGGCGGTCTCGCCCGAGCTGAAGGTCGTCTTTCTGGGCGTATCGACCGTGCTGCTCGACGATGGCGAAACCGCCATTCTGACCGACGGTTTCTTTTCCCGGCCGGGCAAGCTGCAAACCTTTCTGGGGCAGGTCGCGCCGGAGGACGATGCCATTGCGCGCGGCTTGCAGCGCAGCGGCATCACGGAGATGAAGAGCAGGCTGGCGGCGGTCATTCCCGTGCATTCGCATTACGACCATGCGATGGATGCGCCGGAAGTCGCGCGGCGCACCAATGCCTTGCTGGTCGGATCGGAATCGACGGCCAATGTCGGACGTGGCTGGGGTTTGCCGGAGTCGCAGATCCGCATCGCAAACATGCGCGAACCGATGCGCTTCGGCCGTTTCACCGTGACATTGTTTCCATCGCAGCACGCGCCCACCGGCTTTACCGGCGGCCGGATCGAAGCGCCGCTGAAGCCGCCGATACGCGCCGCTGACTACAAGGAAGGCCAGAGTTACGCCGTGCTGGTGCAGCACGAAAAAAAGTCGCTGTTGATCAACGGCAGCGCCGGCTTTGAACCGGGCGCACTCAAGGATGTGCGCGCCGCCGTCGTCATGCTCGGCATCGGCTCGCTCGGTACGCGTTCTGACGATTACCGCGAGGCGTACTGGCGGGAAACGGTCGCGACGGTGCAGGCAAAACGCGTCATTCCTATCCATTGGGAAGATTTCTGGCTATCGTCCGACGAACCGATGAAGCCGATGCCGCCGCCGCTGGACAAGTTCGACGTGTCGATGCGCTTTCTGCACGAACGCGGCATGAAGGAGGGCGTGGATATCCGTCTGCCGCAGCAGTGGCAGACGATGGATGTGTGGCGTGAATTGCACACGCCTTGAGTTTGCCTTGTTCATTCGCTTGCGCACACTATACTGTACATATTTACAGTATTCGGCGTTCGCGAACCACTCTCACTCTGAGTGAAATGTGTTCCCGGGACAAGAACATCGACGCGCAGGGTTTTCAAGCAAGCCGCGTTGTCTGGTGATCGCTGGATCGATTGCCGTTTGGAGTCGAACATGAAACATGGCGGAAAAGGATTCGCGATGGCGAACCGTGTGCGCATCGACCCTGAAATCAGCGTGTTGTCGGGACTGCTCGCGAAGCTGAACGAGGTGCTGACGAGCCATTCAAAAGCAGCCGTCGCCGAACCGGCATGGAACCCGGCCTGCATCGATCTGCACTACCAGCCGAAGATCGATCTCGATACCGGTTTGCCGGTCGGGGTCGAGGCCTTGCTGCGCTGGCGCGGCACGGGCGGACGGCTTGTTCCGCCCGACGATTTTCTGCCGCGCATCCACTCGATCGAGCATCTGCTGTCGCTCGACCTGTACGTGCTGGAAAAAGCCGTTCGCCAATCCGCGATCTGGTTTGCGCAGGGCATCTCGCCCGTCATTTCCGTCAACATTTCGGCGGAACACTTCAATTCGATAACGCTTGCCGACCGGGTGGAAGAGGTGCTGACGAGAGTGCCGGCATTCGATCCGGCGAGGCTTGCGATCGAAATCCTCGAATCGGTCGCGATCGACAACATCGAGGCCGCCGCTGGCATCATCTTGCGTCTGCGCAAGCTGGGCATCCGCTTCTATCTGGACGACTTCGGCACCGGCCATTCCTCGGCGGCGTATCTGAAACACCTCGCGGTCGATGCGATCAAGGTGGACCGGATTTTCGCGCGCGACATTCCGCATGGCCCGACCAGTGTGCAGGACATGGCGATCATTGAAGCCTCCGTTTCGGTTGCGCAGGCGTTCGGTTTGAAGGTGATCGCGGAGGGCGTTGAAACGCGCGAAGCGGCACGCGAAGTCAAGCGGCTCGGCTGCCAGATGGCGCAGGGATACTACTTCGCGAAGCCCTTGCCGGAACCGGAGTTCGCCGCGTGGTACGCCGGCAGGTGCAAGACGGCAGCGCGGAGCGGGCAGTTTTGAGATGTGCTCGGTTCATGCATGCGCGCTTCGGCGTTACCTTGAATGCATTTCTTGTTGACCGGTTGCGAGGCGATTCTCTGCTTGCGACTCGCGCCATCCTTTCGGTGAAAACATGATTGTCCGCCTTCTTTTCCTGTCATTGGCATTGCTTGTGTCCACCGTGGCGCAGACAGCGCCTGCCGAATTGCCGCCAATGCGGATTCTCTTTATCGGCAACAGTTACACGTATTACAACGACATGCCGCAGCTGCTTGCGCGCCTGGCCTCCGTCAGCGGCGTGGCAAGGCCGGTGCAAGCCGAAACGATTGCGGTCGGCGGCGCGAGCCTGAAGTCGCATTGGGACAAGGGACAGGCGCAGGCGGTGATCGGGCGGGGGAAATGGGATTACGTCGTATTGCAGGAGCACAGCCTGTTACCGCTACGCGAGCCCACGGCGACGCGGCATGCGATCCGTCTGTTCCATGAAAGGATCAAGGCCGCCGGCGCGAAAACAATCCTGTACCTGACATGGGCAAGGGCACATGCGCCGCAGACGCAGGCTGAGTTGAACCGTGCATACGACAGCATCGGCAAGGAGCCCGGCATCAGTGTGGCACCGGTCGGTCCCGCATGGTTGTTCGCGCGAAAGGCAGATCCCGGCATCCCGCTGTACGAAAGCGACGACAGCCATCCATCGATCCTCGGATCGTATCTGGCTGCCTATGTATTCCATGTCGTCCTGTTCGGGCAAGCGCCGCAGCGGCTCATGGCGCCGGGAGGCTTGTCCGGGGAAGAACATGCGGCGCTTCTCGCCGCCGCTGTCAAGGCCGTTGCCGACACCGGTGCGTTGCAGCGCCGTGAGCGCACTCTGCTCAAGCGCGAGGGTGATGCAATCGGCCTTGCGTCACATGGGTCACATTGACGATGGTTCGGTAAATCCAGCGAGGCTCACGCAAGGTCGGGGTCACACCCGCCGCCACAACATGGTCCATGAAGCGATGCCGGGGGAGCTCGTCGCGCAGGAATGTCCCACCATCCTGTTTGGCGCTTTCGATCGCCATAATTTCGGCGACCTCCTTTTTCCGCACATTGCCGCTGCGTTGCTGAATGATGAAAATATCGTGTTCGCCGGACTGGCGGAGCGGGATATGCGCAACCAGGGCGGGCATCGGGTCGAGGCGATTGCTCGTCTTGCGACGCAGTGGCAGCATTGCGCAGTCAATGTCATCCATGCGGGCGGCGAACTGCTCGGCTGCGATGCGTGGCAGGCGGCGGTGATGCTGCAGACGCCGCGCCACGCGCGATCAATCGTCGCGCAATACGACGGCAATCGACAGGACGGGCTGGCATGGGCGCGCCGCATGATCGGGCTCGACGCACTGGCACCTTACGTGTTGTCGCGGGACATCTTTCCGCACGTCGGACAGATGATTCACAACGCCATCGGCGGTGTCGAGATCGATGAATGCGATGCGATGATGCGTGCCGAGATCCTCGCCAGGCTGCGAGCAGCCGATGCCGTCGGCGTGCGCGAGAAACAGAGCATGACGCTGCTGCAGGCGCATGGCATCGCGACGCGGCTCATGCCCGATCCGGCAGTGATGGTCGCCGATCTGTTCGATGCAAGAATTCGACAACGCGCCGATGCGGGCGAGGTCGCCCGGATGAGAACGATTTTTCCTCGGGGATACATCGCGGTCCAGTTCAGCGCCGGTTACGGCGATGATGCGACGCTGCGGGAGATCGCTGCGCAACTCGATCAGGTCGCTGCGGCCACTGGTTACGGCATCGTGTTTTTCCGCGCCGGCGCGGCACCATGGCATGACGAGCTTGCCTGCTACCGACGTGTCGCGCAGCGCATGCATGCGCCTGCGAGCAGGATATTCGCGTCGCTGAATCTGTGGGATATCTGCGCGCTGCTCGCCCGCAGTCATGCCTATTGCGGCAGCAGTCTGCACGGCAGAATCGTCGCCATGGCGTACGCGCTGCCGCGTATCAACCTGCGGCATCCGGCGCGACCAGGCGGCGTGGACAAGGTGCGTGCTTATGCCGACACCTGGGACGAGGGCATGCCGGCGACCGCCGAAGTGCATGCCATCGCCGCCGGAATTCTGCATGCCTTGAGCGCCGATGCGGAACCACTCCGGCGCAAGGCCGCAGCCCTGGCCGCGCAATACCGCCAGGCGTTCGATGCGCTTTGCGCGGGGTTGCGGCCATGAGCGCCGTCCACATCGCGCACGGCGCACCGCCATCCCGTTCGCCGCCGTCGCGCGCAACATCTACCTTGCAGGAAAAGGTGCGATTGGGTACGCCGCGTGGCATGATGGTTCTCGTAGTTTCCATGGCGTAGCGAAGCAGGTTGCGACCAGACTGCCATGTGCCATGTGCGGCGCGGCGATACCAAAGGATTGCAAGAACATGACAAATCATCCGGACGATTCCTCGACAGCGGGACCCGCACATGAAGTGTGGCAAACGCCGCAGCAAACGCAGCAACAGACACCTTCGCTGCTCCGGTGCCTGATCGAAGGTGGAAGATGCGCGCTCTTGATGCCGCCGCGCTGGCAGAGCACGTCCGCGACGCCATGGACGATCGCCCTGCTGACGGCACTCGGTCTGGTGCAGGCGCTTGTGCTGCAACGGCTGTACATCGTTGGCCCGGCCACGTTCTACTGGCAGGCGATTGCGGGCGGCTGGTCCGCCAGCGCGCTGTTGGCATGGGGCTGCTACGCGATGCGCCCGCAACCGCACGCGGACAGCGGGGCCGATGCCGCTCCCGGTGCCGCGCACCTGTTCACCATGCTGCTGGCGCTGACACTGGTCATATCGACCGCATGCGGCTTTGCGTATGTCGTGCTGATTCGCAATGGCCTGTACACGGAGACGGTCCTGGGCGCATGGGGAATGTGGGCACTGTGGCTGGGGCCGGCGGTGTGGCTGGTACTGGCGCAATTGATCCTGTTGTTGCGCAGCGGCGACCGCAAACCCGCTGCCATGCTGGCGGGCGCTCTGGCGATCGCGCTCGCCACGACGCTGTTCTTCGCCGTGCAGCAACCGGAGTTCTGGTATCCGGAAGAAAAGAACGCCGCAAGCGCAGCGAAGCGCCTCAGATTGACGCAAGAGTTGATGGAGTCCCGGCAACAGCTGCTCACGCAGCGTCTGGATGGCATCAAGCCGCAGCGTCCCGGCATCGTCGATCTGTACGGTATCGGTTTTTCTCCCTACGCTGAAGAGGATGTATTCCGTCGCGAGACTGCGATGGTGGCGGCAGTGATGGCGCAGCGTTTCGATGCGGACGGCCGAATCATGCAACTGGTCAACCATGCGGAAACGGTGGCGCAGTGGCCGTGGGCGACGCCCTTGAACCTGCAGCGCACGATCAAGCGCATGGCGGCGATCATGGACCCGAAGGAAGACATCCTGTTCATGCACCTGACCTCGCATGGCGCGCGCGACGGCCAGCTGGCGGCCCGCTTCTGGCCGATGGACGTGGCGGCTCTTCAGCCTGCCGAACTGAAGGCGTGGCTGGATGAGGCCGGCATCAAGTACCGGGTCATATCGATTTCCGCATGTTATTCCGGCAGCTGGATCGCGCCGCTGGCCGATGACAATACCCTGGTCGTGACGGCGGCCGATGCCGAACATACGTCCTACGGATGCGGCCGCAGTTCCGAGCTGACATATTTCGGACGAGCGATGTACGACGAACAATTGCGCACGCAGACCCTGTCGTTCAATGAAGCGCACCAGGCGGCCCGGCAGATCATCAAGCAGCGCGAAGAAGAAGCTGGCAAGGACGACGGCTATTCGAATCCGCAGATCAGGGAAGGTGCGGGCATTCAAGACCGTCTGGCGCTATTGCGAAAGCGCCTGCAGTGAGCAGATCGGCATTGACCACCGGCTAACGCGTCCGGACCAGCGCGTCAATGCTGGTCCGATTGTCATCTACAGGGGATTGCTTGAGACGTCGGTATTGCTGGATTGCGCCGACGACAAACAGCAAGAACAGGACGCCTGTAATGATCTTGAGTTCGGGCACGTCCGCATTGGCAAACAGAGGATCGCCAGGCGGCAGTCGCGTCGTCGTCTCGGTCACGCCCGGGATGAAATGGAAAAAGAAGGTCAGCGAGAAACCGATCACTTCGACATATCGGCTTGCCTTGCCGAAGAGCGGTGTGGCACCGGCGATGACGGCGACAGCCAGCACCACCAGCGTGATGATCCCCAGTGCATGCGGCTTGCCGAAGCCGCCATGCTGGTAACAAAACGCGTGATGGCCTCGACACTGGCAGATTTGCGTAAGCGCAGACAGACCGTTTCGGAAACAAGCGGGCTGCGCCATGCCAGGTGAGGTGATGAACGCCTTGGTATCATATGGTCCGGCTTGACAAGGCATGACCTCTTTTCCGCTTGTTTTCCGCTTGTACCCCGCCGCACGAAAAAATCTGCTTGTGGTTGCGTAGCGAATCGACATGAGTGGTTCAAGCATGCCGCCTTGCCGGATTGGCTGCAAACCATTTCTCTGTACGCCACACGCCTGCCGAAACGGTCGAGGGGAAAATTTTCCAAAGTGTCCGTGAGGCAGCGTGCGGCGGCGTAACTTGTCTTTTCTGAAAATGAATTCACTCCATTCCCGGCTGCGTCGCTATTTTCCGGAAGCGGTCAAAATCGATGCGCGCGAAAAGGCGCGATCCTTCGTGGGCGCATTGCTTGGCATATTCATCACTGCCGTATTGAGCCAGTGGCTGATCGGCTCCGATCCGGTGCTGCCGTGGCTGGTCGCGCCGATGGGGGCGTCGGCGGTATTGCTGTTCGCCGTGCCGGCCAGTCCGCTGGCGCAGCCGTGGTCGGTGTTGGGCGGCAACGTGATATCCGCGCTCGTGGGGGTGACTTGCGCAAAACTGATCGGCGTTCCGCTGGCTGCGGCCAGCATCGCGGTCGGTGCGGCAATCGCCATCATGTTCGCGCTGCGCTGCGTCCATCCGCCGGGCGGCGCGGTCGCGTTGAGCGCGGCGCTTGGCGGGCCGGCCATCGCCGCGCATGGCTACGGCTTCGCGCTCTCGCCCGTCGCCTTGAACTCGATCCTGCTGCTGGCGACCGCCATCGCCTACAACAAGCTGTGCGGACGACGCTATCCGCATTTTGCGACGGATCATGCCAACCAGCACCGCACGGCGGATGCGCGCCCCACTGAACGACTGGGCGTCAATCCGGAAGACCTTGATGCGGCGCTGGCGCAGTACAACCAGGTGCTCGACATCAGCCGCGACGATCTGGAAGAAATTCTGTCGCGGACCGAGATGCATGCCTACCAGCGCCGCTTCGGCGAGGTGAAATGCGGCGACATCATGTCGCATGATGTGGTGAAGGTGGAGTTCGGCACCGAACTGCAGCCGGCATGGCGACTGCTGCGCCAGCACAGGATCAAGGCGCTGCCGGTGGTCAACCGCTTCAATCGCGTGATCGGCATCGTCACGCAGTACGACTTCATCAAGCAGTCCGAACTCGACGAGATCGACGGCTTTTCGGACAAGCTGCGCCGCTTCCTCAAGCGCACGACCGGCACCCACGCCGAAAAGCCGGAGGTGGTCGGACAGATCATGACGACGGCCGTACGGACCGCCTCGGTCAATCAGCCGATCGTGAGTCTGGTGCCGATGTTCTCCGACACCGGCCTGCATCACCTGCCGGTGGTGGACGACAATGAAAGACTGGTGGGCATCGTCACCCAGTCCGATCTGGTGGCGGCGCTGTATCAATCGCGCTTGCAGCAGAGCGAAAATCAGGCAGCGGGGAGTGCAGCCGTACTGCGCCGCGCCTGACGAGCGCCGGCCAGGCCCGGCATCGGCTTTGCCGGCAGCATGCATCAAGTAACAGGTCGATTCCATCGCATCCAGAATCCGATCTGCCCGGATCAGGCCGTTTGACGTATGTCAGTCCCATGGCCTGTGGAAGTCCTTACCATGTGCATATACCAAAAACATCCATGGCTTAAGTGCTTACTCTCTCCTCCATAGACAAGCCCGCATCACGCCTGCCGCCTGCAGGCACAGGGTCATTTCGATGGTGCCCCGATGGTGCCTCTCAAGCAGTCCGTAAAACCCGATAGCGCAGTCGCGGCTTTGTCCGCCATATACGAAGGCGTTTCCAGAACAGCTGGCAGTGGGATGGATTTTGATTGGGGAGATTGGACATGTTCAGATACCTGTTCCGCCACGCCGTATGCCTGTTTACATTGGCATCGCTCGCCGGTTTGACGGGTTGCGATCAACCGTCGCCGGACGCATCACGCCAGGATGGGATGCAGGTGCTCAACGGCGCGATTGCGAATCCATGGACAACTTCCCGTTCGACGGCGACCGCAGATGACGGAAGCTCGCCGACCGCCTCCACGATGCCCATCCTCACCGCAAACGGCGCGATGCCCGGGCAGATGCCGGCCCTCGCGGATGCCGCACGAATGCGGGCAACAGCGCCGGATCGACCAATGGCAAATCTCGACAACCCGGATGAATCAGTCCGGGCGCGGGCGCAGCAGCTTTTGAACGCAGGGCCGCCGGGCTGGGACAGAGACTAGGCGCGAACCGGCACAGCGCTTAACCAGGGCCGTGCCATGCGCATGGCCTTTTACAAGGAGACAAACGCATGCGCATTTCCCCGACCGCAGCCAGTGTCCTGGCCGCATTTCTGGCACTTGGCGGCATCAGCATCAGTAGCGCCGCCGAGCGCGACAATGATCGAGATGGCGATCGAGGCAATTCAAAAAAGCCCCATCAAGGCCGACCTTCATTCCTGCGCGGCGAACCGGTGCGTACGAGTTATGACGGCATCCGGACCGGCTTTTTGCATACGGGCGAAGCTCCCGGCGTGGCGGCATTGATCGGGTTCGCGGTGCCCGTCGGCAGCGACCCTTCTCCCGCCGCACTGCGCACGCTGCAGATCAAGGGCTCGTATCTCGGTCTGGTCGATGTGACTGCGGCAGGCGGCTTTGGCACCTACTACGGGAAGATCGATGCGCAGGCAAACATCGGCGACGAGTACATCGCGGTTTCCGACGATGGGACGGGCAGGCGCAATGTGACGATCGCGGTGCAGATCCCCAGCCACTTCAACCCGAGCAAGCCGTGCATTGTGGCGGCAGCGTCGAGCGGCTCACGCGGCGTGTACGGAGCGGCACCGACGACCGGCGAATGGGCACTCAACAAGGGCTGCGCCGTGGCGTACAACGACAAGGGGACCGGAATCGGCGCGCATGATCTCGACCATGACCGTGCCTATGCGATCGATGGCACCCTGGTGCAGGCAGGACAAAGGACCGATCTGGTCTTCAACGCCAACCTGCTTGATGGCAACCTCGGCGCGTACCGTATCGCGAATCCGAACCGCTTCGCGCTCAAGCAGGCGCACTCCAGACAGAATCCCGAGAGTGACTGGGGCAAGTCAACCCTGGAGTCCATCAAGACGGCCTTCTATGTGCTCAACAAGCAGTTCCCGGGGAAGCGCTTCGCACCCGGCAATACCATCGTGATCGCGTCCAGCATCTCGAATGGTGCCGGCGCAGCCATCCAGGCCGCGGAACAGGATAGCGAGGGCATGATCAGCGGCATCGCGGTGGCAGAACCGCAAGTCAACATCTCTGAGCATGCGAAGCTCCTGGTCAAGCGGGGCAGCAAGGTCATTGCCAATGCAGGCAAGCCGCTGTATGACTACTTTACCTATGCGAACCTGTTGCAGGCGTGCGCGACGCAAGCGCCCGCGCTCAAGGTCACGTCGGTCTTCGTGAATGCCGCGCTGGCGGCGAACCGGTGCGCGGCGCTGACGCAGCTGGGTGTCATCAGCGGCGCGAACCTGACCGAACAGGCGAACGACGCGCTGGAAAAACTGCATGCCTACGGCTGGGAGCCTGACAGCGACCAGTTGCATGACAGCCATTTCGGATTTGAATTCACCAACCTTGTCGCCAGCGCATACGCCAGTGCCTATGCCCGGACATCGGTGACCGAGCCGGTCTGCGGATACAGCGTCGGCGGTGTCGGCGCCACGATTCCCGGCGCGCCCGCCGAGGCAGCGCTCAAGCAATTCTGGGGAACGGGCTCGGGCCTGGCCGCCGGCCTGCTGACCGTCATCAACGACAATGCGGTGGGCGGTCCTGCCAAGGACACGCTGTCGGTCTCGGCCAGCACCCTGAAGGCGGATTACAACATCGATGGAGCAATGTGTTTGCGCCGTCTGTCGAGCGGGAACGGCGTCGGTAATACGCTGCTTTCCAGCAAGGAAAAAGACTTGGCGAAACGTGTCCGCCACGGCTTGAAGGAAGTCCGTGTCAATGGCGACTTGAATGGCAAGCCGACCATCATCGTGCATGGCCGTTCGGATACGCTCCTGCCGGTCAACCACACATCGCGGCCCTACGCAGCATTGAACCGTCGTGCCGACAAACGCTCCGATCTGCATTACTACGAAATCACGGACGCCAACCATTTTGATGCGCTGGTCGCCTTTTACCCGCGCGTGCTCGTGCCCTTGCATGTATACGGCATCCGCGCGCTGGATTTGATGTACGCCCGACTGACCGCGAATGCGCCGCTGCCGCCGTCGCAAGTGGTGCGTGCGGTGGCAAGAAGCTCGGCGGCGACGACGCTGACCGATGCCAATGTTCCGCACATTGCGCTTCAACCCGCGGCTGGCAACAGGATTGAGGTCAGGGAAGGGGCGATCACCGTGCCTGATTAGGCAGGTCAGAAAAACAGCAAATACTTGATACTCGGTCCGTCACTCCGGCGTGCGCCGGAGTGACGGACCGTTGTTGCATCAATCTTCGAAATTTCAATAGTGCGTGACGGTGGAACCCGCATGAATGAAGGTTCCCCGTGTCAGTCAGTTACTGAATTCCCGATAGATGCATCTGCATCAGGACGGACGCTTCATCTGGCAGGATGTCGGCTGGGTGGCGACATAGGTATCGATCTTCTGATCCGTCTTCCATCCATAACCGGTGTTTTCCTGATCGAACTTCACGTCCTTGTTGTTGGTCTTGGTCCAGGTTGCGATGTAGATCGGCTGCTGCAGCTGGTGATCGCCCTTGCGCATCTCGACTTCGCCGTTCAGGCTCTTGAACTTCATGCCTTCCAGTGCGGTGGCGACCTTTACGGGGTCGGCTGACTTCGCATCCTTGATCGCCTTCGACAGCATGTTGACGGCGGTGTAGGTTGCCAGCACGTAGAAGTCGTCGTTGTACTTCTTCTTGAACGAATCGACGATGTCCTTGCCGGAATAGGTTTCGTTATTGACGTTCCAGTAGCCGACATACTTCACGCGTTCCGCGCCGGCTGCGCCCATCGCGGTCGGCACGCCGGTGGTGACGCCGTAGTAGGTGTAGATGTTGGCGGTCAGGCCCGCATCCTTGGCGGCCTTGACCAGCAAGGCGAGGTCGGCACCCCAGTTGCCGGTGATGACGGTGTCCGCGCCGGAAGCCTTGATCTTCGCCACGTACGGAGAGAAATCCTTCACCTGGCCGATCGGATGCAGGTCGTCGCCGACGATCTGCACGTCAGGACGCTTGCGCTTCAGGTAGTTCTTCGCGGCACGCGTCACCTGATGTCCGAACGCGTAGTTCTGGCCGATGATGTAGACCTTCTTGATGCCCTGGTCCTTCGCCATGAAGGTGGTCAGTGCTTCCATCTTCATGTCGGAGTTGGCATCGAAGCTGAAGTGCCAGAAGCTGCACTTGCTGTTGGTCAGGTCCGGGTCGATCGCGGAGTGGTTGAGGAAGACGATTTCCTTGCCGGGATTGCGCTCGTTGTGCTTGTTGACCGCATCGACCAATGCCAGCGCAACGCCGGAGCCGTTACCCTGCGTGATGTAGCGATAGCCCTGATCAATGACTGTCTTCAGTTGCGTCAGCGATTCCTGCGGGCTGCCCTTGTTGTCGAAGCCAACCACTTCAATGGTATTGTCACCGGCCAGCTTCTGCTTGTTGGCCTGCTCGGCAAACATCTTGTAGCTGTTCAGCTGGTTCTGTCCGATCGGGGCGAACGGGCCGGACAGCGTGTCGATAAATGCAATTTTGACATTCTCGGCCATGGCGGTCGGGGCGGAGAATGCGGCGGCGATGGATAATGCCAGAAGCAGGGGACGTGTCTCTCGTATCATTTTTCTCTTTTGTGGTGTGGATAATGTCAATGTCGTTGCGGGCATGCCGATGCTGCAAGAACGCGGCGCATCACACACCTGCATGGGCAGTATGTAAATATGTATTCCCCCGGTCAAATGACATTTTCTAATTCGCAGAATTAAAACCATGCATATAGAGCGCATCGACCTGAATCTCTTCGTGATCTTCGAAAGGATCTATGCGGAGGGTTCGCTGACGCGGGCGAGCGAGCAGCTCAACCTCACGCAGCCGGCACTCAGCCATGCGCTCGCCCGCCTGCGCACGGTCGTGAACGATCCGCTGTTCGTGCGCCAGGGCGGCAGGATGGTGCCGACGCCGGCGGCACACAAGCTGATCCGGTACGTCAAACCGTCGCTGACGGCGATCAAGCAGGGTCTCGGCGAAATCGAAGACTTCGATCCGACATCCAGCCGCAAGCGCATCCACATCGGCTGGCCGCATCGGTTCGAATCCGTCATGCTGCCGAGACTGATGCCCGTGATCGAGGCCGGCGCGCCCGGCGTGGAGCTCTCCTGCTCGCTGCTGGGGCGCTACGAGCTGGAGGAGAAATTGAGCACCGGGGCGATCGACCTCGCGTTGAACGTGTTGCGGCCGACGGGGCCGGACATCAGAAGTCGACTGATACTGCGAAGCGATCTTGCGGTAGTGGCGCGCAAGGGGCATCCCGGCATCCGGAAAACCCTTTCGATGAACAGCTACATGGCACATAAGCATGTGCTGGTCACGGGAAGCAGCAACGGCCGGGGTTTCGAGGATTTCGAACTGGCGGCGCATGGTTTGAAACGGGATATATCGCTGCGTTGCACCGATTACCATTCCGCCTGTCTCGTCGTGAGCAAGACGAATCTGCTCCTGACGATCATGTCGCCCATCGCGGAGCTCGCCGTGCAGGGATCGGACATCGAACTCCACCGCTTCCCGCTGCCGGACAAGACCGTAGACCTCTATCTTTACTGGCACGCCATGTCGGACAACGATCCGGCGATACAGTGGATGATCGGCCTGATTGAAGAACAGGTGAGCGCAGACGCCTCGATCAAGGCAGTGAACAAGCCGAAGCCGGCCAGAAAGCCGGAAAAATCTTCAACGGCAAAATCATCCGCCCGGACCGGCGCGCAGTGACGATCGCTGCGGACGATCCTCGATCATCCGCCACGCGATCAGCGAACTGGCAAGGGCGAGCAGGGCGGAAAGCAGCATCACCCATCGGAAACCGTACACGAAGGACGCCGCCACGCCGGTCTTGATGACATCCCGTTCGACCTGCGCGGCCTCGGCGGGCACTTCGATCGCGGCCAGCTTGTCTTGCTGCGCCACGATCCGGCTCAAGAGCGGCGGTGTCACGGTCGATGCATTGATGGACTCCTTGAATGCATGGTTGAAGCCGTGGCTCATGACGATGCCGAGCACCGCAATCGCCAGCAGCGCGGCGGCGCGCGATACCGCGTTGTTGACGCCGGAGGCCACGCCCGCCAGCTTGCTGTCGAGCGCATTCATGACCGTCGTCGTGAGCGGCGCGACGCTGACCGTCATGCCGAATCCCAGCACCAGCACCGCCGGGAAGAAGGTGCTCCAGTAGCTGCCGCCGATGCCGGGCAGCGCAAACATCGCAAAGCCGAGCGCCGCAATCGCCGGGCCGATCACCAGCGGACGCTTCGCGCCGTAGCGGTCCACCAGTCCGCCCGCCCAGCGCGACAGCAGGAACATGCAGAGCACGAAGGGCAGCAGGGCCGCGCCTGCCGCCGTGGCCGAATATCCCTGCACCTGGATCAGGTTGAGCGGGAAAAAGTACAAGCCGCCGCCGAGCGCCGAATAGAGCAAGAGCGTCAGCAGATTCGCACCGCTGAAATTGCGCGAGCGGAACAGATGCAGCGGCAGCATCGGCGCGGGATGCCTGCGTTCGACCGCGATGAAGCCGGCCACGGCCACCGGCGCGGCTGCGAGCGCGCCGAGCACGCGCGCATCGCGCCATCCCAGCGTGGCCGATTCGATCACGCCATACACGAAGCATCCGAGTCCGACGCTGGCCAGCACCGCGCCCAGCCAGTCAGGCTGCCTGGCATCATCCGTGTTGCGGCTTTCCGGCACGTACCGGAAGGCCAGCGCGAGGATGAGCAGCGCGAGCGGCACGTTGATGAAGAAGGCGTAGCGCCACGAAAGATGTTCGATGAGCCAGCCGCCGATCACCGGACCGAGCGCGGCGGTGATCGCGGTGTAGCCGGACCAGACGCCGATCGCCTTGCCGCGTATGTCTTCCGGGAAGGATGCGCTGATCAGGGCAAGACTGCCGGGTATCAGCAAGGCGCCGCCCACTCCCTGCATTGCCCTTGCGATGATGAGCTGCTCGATCGAGCCGACCAGGCCGCACCACACGGACGCCAGCGCGAACACGGCGACGCCGATCGCAAACACGCGCCGTCGTCCGAAGCGGTCTCCTGCGCCGCCGCCGACCAGCAGCAATGCGGTCAGCAGCAGGCCGTACGATTCGATCACCCATTGCGCGCTTGCCGCGCTCGCATGGAATTCATTCTGCAGCGCAGGCAGAGCCACGTTCACCACGGTACCGTCGATGAAGGCCATGCCCGATGCCAGAATGGTCGTCGCCAGTACCCATGGCCGTGCGCGGACGCTGCAGGGCGTGGCGGCGGGCGTTCCCTGGATGACGCCTTCGTCGCATGCGGAGGATGTTGCGACACTCATGTGCTGTTCCGGGAAGGTGGATGATGGCGACAAGGAAACAAGCATTGGCCATTGGACAATTCACCGTGACGGACGTTTGTCTTCCCGGCAAGCACGCTCGCGATGCCATTCCGCGCCTGATGGATGGATACCGCAACGGCGCAGTAGTTCGCGCATAAGGCATATGGAGAATAGGCGCGTATGTCCGTGACGCCGTCTCGTGATGTGCGATTTCGATCTGCCGCTGTTCGACGGCATGCATGATTTTTCGCAATCCTGCCGCCGGGAACATTGTCTGCAATCAATTCATGCTTCCGCCATGCAAGTAAATTACAAACGGTAAACATGTTCTGAAAAAGACAATACAAGGGGAGAACAAATGCTGAATTTTCTGGTGGTCGGCGATAGCAGGCGCATTGTCGCTGCGGTACTGCAGGCCATCCGCAGCTACACCGATGCCAAGTGCATGGTGGTGGGCGGCAGCGATACGCGTCCGTTGCGCTGGTCCTCGCTGTGCGACAGCCAGCGCGTGATCGATTTTCAGGGCGGCGATGATGAGCGCTTCGTGAGCATGGTCAACGAGCTGGCCGCCAGGATGCCGCACATGTTGATGATTCCCTGCGACTGCGATGGCATCAGGCTCGTCAACCGCGTGCGCGACAGGATCACCATGGGCGTCACACCTATCCCCGAGCTGCCGATGCTGGAACGCTTCGACGACAAATGGCTGTTCCATCAATTCTGCACGCAGCATGCGCTGCCGGTTCCCGAGACGCACTGCATCGGGTCGAAATCCGAGGCCGATTTCAATACGCTGGTTTCCACGCTGGGTCTGCCATTCGTGCTCAAGCCGGTCAATCAGGCTGGTTCGCTGGGCGTGCAGATCGTGACGAGCAGGGCGCACTTCGACCGTGAAATCCTCAACAATGCGCAGTACCAGTATGCGCCGCTGATTGCGCAGCGCTATATCGATGGCGAGGACATCGACCTCAGCGTGCTATCCAGACATGGCGCGATGTCGGCGTTTGCGATTCAGCAGTTGAACGGCGCGGAAGTCAATTTCGTGTCCAACCATCATCTGGAAAGAATCGCGGCGGAACTGTGCCAGAAAAGTCGATACCACGGCGTGATGCATATCGATGCGCGCATCGAGAAAGCGACCGGCGACATCTACTTGATCGAATGCAATCCGCGCTTCTGGGCATCGCTCACCGCATCGGTCTGGTGCGGATTGAATTTCGTTGCGGAAAGCATCCAGCCGGCAGCGCGGGTTCATCGTGTGCGCCAGTTGACCGCCGGCACCGCCTATCTGCGGCATCCCATCATGCGGCCGTCCTGCTGGCCGCAATTGTTGTCCGATACCGGCGAACGCGGCCGACTCATGCGCGCCATCACCTTCGACCTGCCGACTCTGCGGGAATTCATGCGCGAAACGCCCGCCATGCTCTGGAAGCAGGCGAAAAAACTGGCGGGAGACAGTGCGCGGACGCAGCAGGAAATCGTCGACGTGACGTCGCGCTCGAAGAAGAGCACGTGACCTGGACGTGAGCGGATGTTGCATGCAGCGGCGGCGATGAAGCATCGCCGCCGCTGCCCATTGCGCGGTCGAAACGCCATGCGCGCCGCTCGGTGAAAGCTATTTGGTGCCGAACAGCCGGTCGCCCGCATCGCCGAGGCCGGGCACGATGTAGGCATGATCGTTCAGGTGCGAATCGAGTGCGGCGACATAGACCTTCACGTCGGGATGCGCGTTCTGGAATACCGTGATGCCCTCCGGTGCCGCGACCAATGCGAGGAAGATGATCTGCTCATCCGTGACGGCGCGCTGCTTCAAGACATTGACCGCGTGCACCGCCGAGTTGCCGGTTGCCAGCATCGGGTCACACAGGATGAAGTGGCGCCCGGACAGGTCCGGCAGACGCACCAGATATTCCACCGGCTGGAGCGTTTGCGGATCGCGATAGACGCCGATGTGGCCGACACGGGCCGACGGCACCAGCTCCAGCAAGCCGTCGCTCATGCCGATGCCGGCCCGCAGCACCGGCACCACCACCAGCTTCTTGCCGGCGATGATGGGGGCGTCGATGACTTGCAGTGGCGTCTCGATGCGCGTCGTCGTCAGCGGCAGGTTGCGCGTGATTTCATATCCCATCAGCAGCGTGATCTCGCGCAGCAGTTCGCGAAAGGTGCGCGTCGAGGTGTTCTTGTCGCGCATATGGGTGAGCTTGTGCTGGATCAGCGGATGATCGAGGATGTGCAGATTGGGAAAGCGTGGATCCTGTTTCATGGTCGTATGGGATTCCCGTGAGGAAGTCTAGCGCGGCATCGGCAGATGGCGGAGCGCTGCGGACATCGCCATGCCGGCGAAGCATGCATGGACATAGAGTACTTCGAATACCGGCACGATGTCTGCGCTGAAGCCAACCGATTTCAACAAGCCTGGCAGGTCGGGCAGCACCTCGGATGCAGCCGCTGCGCGCCGTGACTGCTTGAGCGGATGAGGATGCAGCCCTGCGCCGTCTCCAGGGTTTTTCACGGGAACATCGTGAGACCGATGATGGTCGTTCAGCATGGGGGAGTGGTGGTGAGGCGGCTCCTGTCTGTCGGAGTCCGGCTCACCTGTCCTGCATCACGCATATCGGTTGCGTGTACGCAGGATGACCAGATCATACGAAGGATTTGTTACGGTGTGATGAATTTTCGCTAGCGTTCATGCAGTAACGCGCGATCCATTCCGGTGTGTGTCGTCAAGACGCCCTGGCGCATAACGTGAGGTATCTGGGTTGTGCATCTTCTCGCAGCAGTTTGAAAAGCTCATCTCGCGAGTGCCCGTCGAATTTGTTGATATCGTCAAAAATGGCCAATGGCTCTCCATGTCGCGCCAGTTCCTGATTGAGCAGGAGATGGCATATGCGCGCGTTGCCGTCTCCAAACAGATGTGCCCGCTCCAGCCACTGGCAAAGGTCAATCGCAGCTTTCGCACACCGGTCGGCACGGGCCTGCGGATTGGCATCTTCCTTCGCTGCCTCGACTTCCGCACGATATGCAGAAAATTTTTCCTCCGCTTTCCTTTCCAGTGCCTCTGCTGAAATTCCACCGCGGCTGACCGTTGTATATGTCGATGTGGACTGGGTGATGTCAATCATGTCAGGTTCATCAGCACCTATTCTGAGTCCTTCAAAAAAGCTGTGGAGCTCTTTCATGCCATCGTCGGTGAGCGTGTGGCCGGGTCGCACATTGAACGAAACATCCGCCTCGAACTTGCCATCCTTGACGCCATCGAAGATTTCGCCGGATCTGATGGCTGGATTCTGTTCTGTGGCCAGTACGTGGAGCTCTTTCAATTGCGCCAAATCCGGATAGGCGGTTTTATCTTCCGCATTCCTCATCGCTGACAACATCGCCTTGGTTGTGCCGAATAAATATGATTTTTCAGAATCAAAAATATATCCGAACAAAAAGTGATCAACGTCGATGTTGTGCGTCTTGAGAGTCTGGTTGTGGGCGAACCAGTGCTTCAATACCTCGATCTTGCAATGGTCAATTCCCAGCATTTTCCATCGCTGTCCTTCCGGGATGTCCTTGAGCGGGGTCTGATCAAAATTCTTCATCAGCGGAGGCATTGTATTTGCCGCGAGCTTGAATTCGCCGGGCAGTGTCATTCCGATTTTGAGCGCGGCAATTTGACATGCCCTGTTGGCGTCCTTGAACATGGCGTCCAGGTGTTCTCCTTCGAGTCCGATATCCTGATCGTGCGCCGTCTTGAGTATCGCCGCGATCAATGCGGCCATTGGCAGGTTCGCTTCAAGTCCGCTCATTCTCTCCAGAGTCTCGCGCTCGGCATTGAAGCATTCCTTCAAGGACATGGCGATCGTTTCAAACTCCGATTTGACCAGTTTCCGGAAATTCTCTGACAAGTCTGGCGTGTACGGCTTCAACTGACGCGCCGGGCTCGCTTGCGCATTGGCGGGGGGAAGACTCAGGTTCAGATTGTGAAAGCGCTTCAGCAGTTCGATGGTGGACTGGCTTTTCGCAGGAGGCGACAGAGTCGCATTGGTTTGCATCAGGGTGGTTGCGCTTGTTGCAACGGGTGCCGCGATTTCGGGGCGCACTTCATTTTCACGATGGTGTTGCGGTGATGCGCCTGCAATTGCCGCGCCGATCCGGGGGATAGTCATGATCAGAATCTTTCAAGTATTGGCTGCAAGAGACGGGAAACCATTTTCGATGTCGGTCGCGTGCGAGATCCATCCTCGGAATACGTCATCGCATGTCGCTTCGATGAGGGATCAGTGGTGGACATTGACACGTTGGTTCCAATACCTGCCGCGCCCGTCATATGGAATGCGGGTCGGCATGAACAGTCCCCCGACTGCGAAGCAGTACGTCGCGGCTACAGGCATCCTTCGACATATCCGACGGACGGCTGGAGGCCGCCGCGAATCGCGGTGACCTTGCCATTGACTTCTTCCATGACCAGGGCTGCGTTCTCGTTCGCATCCGGAAAAATCAGGTAGTGGCCGTTGTCTTCATACTTGTGCGGCGTGATGCGCACATCCGGATGTCGTGTCTTGACGCCGGTCAGGGAAGCCCCGACGGCGACTCCGGCGGAGTTTGGCACGCCCGCCCTGGCATCGGCACGTGTGACGATGCCGTTCTCCACCATGAAGCGCACTTTCGGCATCTTCCTGAAGCTGACATAGGCGCATGCCGCATCGCGCTTTGCGGGCGTTGCTTTCTGTCCCAGTCCGGCTTCCACATCGACGAGCCTGGAGCCGAACGTGATGTCGCCGTATGCGGTGGCGGACAGCACGCGTGCGGGCGCGGCGACAGCGAGCGGAGACGTCAGCGCGCACAGGAGCAGGAGGCGGGCGGAAGAGAACATGGCGTATGAATCCTCGCGATCATGTATGTCTTGCGATCGATTCTGGCGCAAGGCGACAGCAGCGGGAATGACGGAAAGCAAAGAAGCACGATGAATGCGGGAGGCATGCGAGAAAGCGGAGGCGCGTTGATGGTTGCCACAATCATATCGGCTGCTGCGGACAAAGCCGGTCAGCGCATGGCCTGCCAAAACAACATTGTTGAAAGTGCTGTTGTTAATTGCTAGAGTTTCGTTCAGTTGCCATCGGGCAAATGGGATGAAAGGAAACGCAGGATGACAGAACAAAAAAAAATCCCGATCAATGTGTTTCACATTTCAGGCGGCCGACAAGACGAGAATCCGCGTTCCGCAGCGGATGGTGCGAATGCGTTCAGCGGCGAGTTGTTCCGGAGT
Organism: Noviherbaspirillum cavernae; assembly: GCF_003590875.1. Taxonomy (NCBI): domain Bacteria; kingdom Pseudomonadati; phylum Pseudomonadota; class Betaproteobacteria; order Burkholderiales; family Oxalobacteraceae; genus Noviherbaspirillum; species Noviherbaspirillum cavernae. Next base: position 344,073 of record NZ_QYUN01000003.1, on the reverse strand, counting down.
GCATTCGAGCAATCGGCGATGGGCATGGCCATCGGCACGCCGAACGGGAAATGGCTGAAAGTCAACAAGCGCTTCTGCGAGATCGTGGGCTATGACAGCGCCGAGTTATTGATCAGGAATTTCGAGGACATTACGCATCCGGATGATGTGGAAGCCGATCACCGCTTCCTGCGTGATCTTTATCTGCTCAAGATTCCCAGCTACTCAAGGGAAAAGCGCTATGCCCACAAGAACGGCACGTACCTCTGGGTCAACGTCACCGTCTCGTTGGCGCCGAATGAAAAGGGCGAGCCTTACCACCTCAGCATCATTGAAGACGTCACGCGTCGCCGGCTTGCAGAAAATGCATTGCGCCAAAGCGAGCGCAGCTTGCGGAGCGCGCATCGCGTCGCATTGCTCGGCACCTGGGACTGGAACATTCGGCAGGACATCTTCACCTGGTCGGCCGAGACCTATCTCATTTTTGGCAGAACGCCGCCCAACCTCGATGCCTGTCTGCGGCAAGTGCATCCCGACGACCGGGAGTTCGTGAAAGATTCGGTCGATGCCGCCTTGCGAGGAAGTCCGTTCAGCATCGAATTCCGCATCGTCACGCAGGGGGCGATCGAACGGGTCGTGCATATGCAGGGGGAGCTCGCGTTCGACGTATACCGCCGGCCGCTCAAGATGGCGGGTACGCTGCAGGACATTACCGACAACAAGCTCGAGGACCGCTTGCGTGAAAGCAGGGAGCGCCTGGAGAGCATCTCTTCCAACATCCCGGGGATGGTATTTCAGCTCCAGCAAACCGGCGAGGCCGTCGAATTCACCTATGTCAGCGACGGCTCCAATGAAGTCTGCGGATTGACTTCGAACGACATTGCCGCCAATCCCTCCGCGTTTCTCGGCCTGCTGCATCGGGCGGAGCGAGAGGCATTTCACGAATCCAGAATCCGTTCCGCAAACACCCTGTCCCTGTGGAACTGGGAAGGCCGGCTGGAGGTTGCGGGCCAATGGGTGAAGTGGGTGAACCTGCGGGCCACGCCGCGAAACGTCGGCGTCAGGGGAACGATCTGGGACGGCGTCATTTTCAACATCAGCCAGAGCAAGGAGCACGAAGCGGAGATAGAGCAGTCGCGGGAAATGCTGCGGGCCTTGTCGGCGCATCAGATGGTCGTCAAGGAAGAGGAGGGAAGGCGCATCGCGCGCGAAATCCATGACGAGCTGGGACAGCGCCTGACGGTGCTGAGAATGGATGTGATGATGCTGCCCAAGGCGCTCGGGGCGCCAAGCGCGCCGCTGACGGAAGCCGCCGGCCGCATGCGGGAAACCATTGACGGCATCCTGCGCATCGTCAGGGACATTTCTTCGCATCTCAGACCGGCGGCACTCGATATCGGCTTCGTGCTCGCGGTGGAGTGGCTGGTGGAGAATTTCCAGTCCAGTGCAGGGATACCCTGTAACTTCAATAACCGGCTTGACGAAGGCATGGTGCTTGATGACGAACGGGCCACGGGGGTGTTCCGGATTCTCCAGGAATCGCTCACCAATGTTGCGCGACATGCCAACGCAGGACATATCGAGGTGACGCTTGAAATCGTGGAAGGGCATCTGCACCTGCATGTGAAGGACGATGGCGCGGGTTTTGAGTCGGGCCGGGGCAACAGCAAGAAAACCTTCGGTGTGCGCGGCATGCGGGAAAGAGCGGTGACGCTGGGCGGAGAGATCATGATTCTCAGTTCCCTGGGGGCGGGAACGGCAGTGTTCGCGTCCATTCCTTTATTGAATGAGTGATTGAGTGAGCAAGTTGACAACGAAAGTATTCATCGCCGATGACCACGCCATGATGCGCGCGGGCTTGAAGCGGATCATTGCCAGCACCACGGACATGGTGGTGGTCGGAGAGGCCGTGGACAGCGCCGACGTGCAGAGGCAGATCGGCAAGACGGATTGCGACGTCCTGACGCTGGACATGACCATGCCGGGCCTGAGCGGCATCGAGCTGATCAAGGAGATCAAGAAGCAGAAGCCGGGCTTGCCGATTCTGATTCTCAGCATGCATAACGTCGGCAAGATTGCGGGCGCGGCCTTGAGGGCGGGGGCGGGCGGCTATCTGACCAAGGATGCCGACCCCGAGCGCCTGATCGAAGCCATCCAGAAACTGGCCGGCGGCGGAAAGTACATTGATCCTGCAATGGTCGACAAGCTGGTATTCGATGGTGCGGATGACAAGAAACCGCATGAGAATCTGTCGGAACGGGAACGGCAGATTTTCTTCATGATCGTCGCCGGGCAGTCCACCAGCCAGATCGCTGCGGACCTGGGCTTGAGCGCCAAGACCGTCAGCACGCACAAGAAGCGGATCATGGAAAAAATGGATGTCGACAATGGCGCCGATCTGGTTCGCTACGCCATCGAGAAACACCTCGTGGCTTGAAGCGCGTGCCTATTGCGGTGACGGTGCGGCAGGGCACGCGTGCGCATATGCGCATGCTCCATCATTTGCCAAAAAAGCAAGAGGAAAAATAATTTCGCCTGCGCATTTAATGCGGGCCTCCCGATGGTCGCCTTGAACAGGAGAGGGCATCCGATCCGGTGCTCCGAACTGATCCAAATTCATCGGGAGTCAAACAATGCTCAGTCTTCACACCAACGCCTCGGCCCTGTCCGCGCAGAATTCGGTCGGCTCGACCCAGAACAAGCTGTCGACCTCGATGACGCGCCTGTCCACGGGTTTCCGCATCAATTCGGCCATGGACGACGCCGCCGGCCTGCAGATCGCGACGCGCCTGAAGGCACAGACCAGCGGCATGGCGATGGCCATGCGCAACACGCAGAACAGCATCTCGATGATGCAGACCGCCGAAGGCGCGTTCGAGGAAGTCACCAGCATCCTGGTGCGCATGAAGGATCTGGCGACGCAGGCAGCGGATGCCTCGTCCAACGCCGATGACAAGACCGCGATGCAGTCCGAATACGACGCGCTCGGCTCGGAACTGACCAACATCATGGCCAACACCTCGTTCGGCGGCGCTGCGCTTTTCAAGGGCACGACCGGCACGCTCTCCCTGGCAGCCGGCCTCACATTCCAGATCGGCGCCAGCACTGCCGAAAAGATGACTCTGAATCTGAGCACCGACATGGCCACGCTGCACACCAACGTCGGCTTGACCAGCGCGCGTTACTCGTCCACCGGCGCTGCCGGTGCTCCCGGCACGGAACTGACCGCCGCAGGCACTGCCAACACGACCATCGACGTGATCAGCACCGCCATCAAGTCCGTCGGCTCGGTCCGTTCGGCACTGGGCGCGACGTCCAACCGTCTGGACCATGTGTACAACAACCTGTCGAACATCAGCACCAACACCAAGGCCGCCACCGGCCGCATCATGGATGTTGACTACGCTGCCGAAAGCTCGAACATGACGACCCAGCAAATGCTGACGCAAGCCGGCACCGCGATGCTCAAGCAGAGCAACGGCATGTCCGGACTGGTCATGTCGCTGCTGCAGTAATCGTCGCCTTTCATGGCGCACGCGGAGCAGGTCTTCGTACCTGCGCCACGAGACGAAGCACCGGGCCAACCGCACTTGCGGTTGGCTTTTTTTTAGCCCGCCGGATGACAGGAGAGCGGTATGCCACTGGAAAGGATCGCGGCAGCGGTCTCGTTGCCGCCGGTGCAGAACAGCACCGGCAACGCGCACCGTTTCGTGCCGGGCGAGATGGTCCGGCTCACGCTCGATGCGATCGGCGCGGACGAGATGCTTGCCACGACGGCGGACGGCCTTCAGTTGCGATTGACCGGGCTGGGCAGCCTGGCGCACAGCCTGACGCCCGGCGAGATGCTGAACCTGCGCGTGCTTGCCACCACGCCCCGTCTTGAGCTTGCCTTTTCCGGCACGTCGGCGCGCTCAACGCACATTTCCGTCAGCATTTCGGCAGATGCCGTTGCGCCCGGTCAGACCGCCGCGATGCGGCTCGACCAGGTGGCGCTGCTGCGGCAGGTGGTGCCGCAACGCCCGGATGCGGCGGCATTGGCGGCGTCGTGGCGTGCGATGGCGCAGGGCTATCTGGAGCGGCATGCATCGTTTCCCGAGCAGCTGCTTGAGCTGCGCCTGCCTGCCGCGATGCCCGCGGGACGCGCCGTGGCAGGCGCCGAGCAATGGCTGTTTGCGCCTTCGGCGTACGGCTCGCATCGGGTGATGCTGAATGTGCTACAGGCGTATGAGGACGAGGTGACGCGGAGTGAAAAGCAGAAGCAGCGGCAGGAACGGCAACGGAAAGGCCGCCGCACGACGATTGCGCTGCTGCTGGAATCGATCCTGCCGGGCATGGGGCGTGTTGTCGTCCAGATGCAACTGGCTTCCGGCGACGTTTTGCTGGAGCTGTACTGCGAGGAAAAGGCCTTGCCGCCCTTGCGCAAGCTGCTGCCGGAAATCATCTCGTCGATTGGACGCGCCGATCTGCGCGTCGCGCGCTGCCGCCTGCTGCGCAGTGCGCCGCGTGTCAGCGCCCATGGCTTGAACCCGCAGACCGGTTTGTCTCCGGCGCTGTTCAGGGCTGCGGCAGAAGTCGTGCTCCTGTTTTCTTCGCCATCGCTGCCTGCCGCTATCCGACGACCGGGCAGATGATGCTGACATCGCGCTGCCCGGAAATTTTGTTGCAGGACGGATTTAATGCGCATCTCCCGATGGTCGCCTTGAACAGGAGAGGGCATCGAATCCGGTGCTCCGAACTGATCCAAATCCATCAGGAGTCAAACAATGCTCAGTCTTCACACCAACGCCTCGGCCCTGTCCGCGCAGAATTCGGTCGGCTCGACCCAGAACAAGCTGTCGACCTCGATGACGCGCCTGTCCACGGGCTTTCGCATCAATTCGGCCATGGACGACGCTGCCGGCCTGCAGATCGCGACACGCCTGAAGGCGCAGACCAGCGGCATGGCGATGGCCATGCGCAACACGCAGAACAGCATCTCGATGATGCAGACCGCCGAAGGCGCGTTCGAGGAAGTCACCAGCATCCTGGTGCGCATGAAGGATCTGGCGACGCAGGCAGCGGATGCCTCGTCCAACGCCGATGACAAGACCGCGATGCAGTCCGAATACGATGCGCTCGGTTCGGAACTGACCAACATCATGGCCAACACCTCGTTCGGCGGCGCCGCGCTTTTCGCAGGCACGACCGGCACGCTGTCCGCAGCAGCCGGCCTCAATTTCCAGATCGGCGCCAGCACTGCCGAAAAGATGACTCTGAATCTGAGCGCCAACATGGTCACGCTGCATGCCGACGTCCTTGCAACCAGCGCGCGTTACTCGTCCACCGGCGGTGCAGGTGCTGCCGGCACGGAATTGACCGCCGCAGGCACTGCCAACACGACCATCGACAAGATCAGCACCGCCATCAAGACCGTCGGCTCGGTCCGTTCGGCACTGGGTGCGACGTCCAACCGTCTGGACCATGTGTACAACAACCTGTCGAACATCAGCACCAACACCAAGGCCGCCACCGGCCGCATCATGGACGTTGACTACGCTGCCGAAAGCTCGAACATGACGACCCAGCAAATGCTGACGCAAGCCGGCACCGCGATGCTCAAGCAGAGCAACGGCATGTCCGGACTGGTCATGTCGCTGCTGCAGTAATCGCCATCTTTCATGGCGCATGCGGCGGAATAAGCCGTCGTACCTGCGCCATGAGACGAAGCACCGGGCCAACCGCACTTGCGGTTGGCTTTTTTTTTTAGCCCGCCGGATGACAGGAGAGCGGTATGCCGCTGGAAAGGATCGCAACAGCAGCGGCCTGATATTTAATGCGAGCGTCCCGATGGTCGCCTTGAACAGGAGAGGGCATCGAATCCGGTGCTCCGAACTGATCCAAATCCATCAGGAGTCAAACAATGCTCAGTCTTCACACCAACGCCTCGGCCCTGTCCGCACAGAATTCGGTCGGTTCGACCCAGAACAAGCTGTCGACCTCGATGACGCGCCTGTCCACGGGTTTCCGCATCAATTCGGCCATGGACGACGCTGCCGGCCTGCAGATCGCGACGCGCCTGAAGGCGCAGACCAGCGGCATGGCGATGGCCATGCGCAACACGCAGAACAGCATCTCGATGATGCAGACCGCCGAAGGCGCGTTCGAGGAAGTCACCAGCATCCTGGTGCGCATGAAGGATCTGGCGACGCAGGCAGCCGACGCCTCGTCCAACGCCGATGACAAGACCGCGATGCAGTCCGAATACGACGCGCTCGGTTTGGAACTGACCAACATCATGGCCAACACCTCGTTCGGCGGCGCTGCACTTTTCAAGGAGGGCGGAGGTACGCTCGAGGCAGGTCCCATCAATTTCCAGATCGGTGCCAGCACTGCCGAAACGATGGAGCTGGACCTGAGCACGGCCATGGGCGATCTGCACACCGCGCTCGGGGGCACCAGCGCGCTGTATGACGGCACCGGCACCGTTGCTGCCGGCCCCGGCACGGAACTGACCGCCGCAGGTTCTGCCAACACGATCATCGACACGATCAGCGCCGCCATCACGGAAGTCGGCGAGGTCCGTTCGACATTGGGTGCGACGTCCAACCGTCTGGACCACGTGTACAACAACCTGTCGAACATCAGCACCAACACCAAGGCCGCCACCGGCCGCATCATGGACGTTGACTACGCTGCCGAAAGCTCGAACATGACGACCCAGCAAATGCTGACGCAAGCCGGCACCGCGATGCTCAAGCAGAGCAACAGCATGTCCGGACTGGTCATGTCGCTGCTGCAGTAATCGCCGCCTTTCATGGTGCATGCGGAGCAGGTCTTCGCACCTGCGCCATGAGACGAAGCACCGGGCCAACCGCACATGCGGTTGGCTTTTTTATTTCCGCCGGATGATTCTCCGCCCGCTGCCTGCGGCGGTCAGCCGACCGTCCCGATGATGCTGACGTCCCGCTGCTCGGGAATCTCGTTGTAGGACAGCACGTGCAGCCCCGGCGCGAACAGCCGCGCATAGCGCGCCAGCAACGGCCGGATCTGCGGCAGCACCAGCAGCATGGGCGGCGTTGACTGCTGCTTCATCTGATCGCGGGCGATGGGCATGTTGATCTGCAGCTGGGCAAGCAGATTGGGATCGATCGGGTAGTTGTCCAGCGCGACCTTGCCGCCTTGCCGCGCCTGGTTCAGCGAGCCGAGCAGCATGTTTTCCAGTTCGCTGCCGATGTTGAAGGCTTTCATCTCGGTCTTCTGCCCGTACAGCCCCGCGACGATCTGGCGGCGCAGCGTGCAGCGCACTTCGGCTGCCAGCAGGATCGGGTCCTTGGTGGTTTCCGAGCTGTCGAGCAGGGTGGTGGCGATCGGCACGATATCCTTGAGCGACACGTTCTCGGTCAGCAGCACGCGGAACACGCGCAGCAGTTGCGTGTGCGTCAGTGCCTTCTCCAGCGCGGCGGACAGCTTTGGTGCAAGCGCCGCCAGCCGTTCCAGCAGTGCAGGCACATCCTCATGGCGCAGCAATTCGTGCAGGTGGTCGCGGATCAACTTGGCGACGTGGGTCGCGATTGCGCTTGGTGCTTCCACCACCTGATAGCCCAGTCCCAGCGCATGGGCCTTGTCTTCTGCAGCAATCCAGGTGACCGGCATGCCGTAAGCCGGTTCGACGCCCGGAATGCCGTCGATCTGGCCGTAGATGTTGGGCGAGGGAATCGCCATCAGGCGGTCGGCGAAGACTTCGGCCTGGGCGATGGCGGTGCCGCCAAGCAGGATCGTGTATTGAGTCGGTTTCAGCCCCAGATCGTCGCGCACGCCGATGGGCGGCAGCAGCAGGCCCATCGCTTCGCTCAGGCTTTGGCGCACGCCCTTGATGCGCCTGGTCAGCGGCGCGCCTTCCGCCTTGTCGATCAGACCGACCAGTTTGTAGCCTACGGCAACAGCCAGCGGTTCGACGATGGGCAGGCTCTGCCATTCCAGTTCCTGCGTGCGTTCTTCGCGCAATGCCGCTTCGACAGCGGCCATGTCGGCGGCGGCCGGTTTGCCGGTCCGGCGGCTCAGACGCCATGCGACATAGCCCAGCACCGCGGCAAAGGCCAGGAACATCAGCGACGGCATGCCCGGGATCAGCGCCAGCGCCACCATCATGCCGGCGGCGCTGTAGATCACGGTCGGCGAGGTCAGTACCTGATCGCTGACCTGCTGCTCGAAATCGCCGGAGTCGCTGACGCGGGTGACGAGGATCGCCGCCGCCGCCGACAGCAGCAGCGCCGGGATCTGCGCCACCAGACCGTCGCCGATGGTGAGCAGCGCGTATTGGCGGAAGGCGTCGGAGAACGTCAGGTCGTACATCAGCGCGCCGATGGCGACGCCGCCGACCATGTTGATGATCAGGATCAGGATGCTGGCAATCGCATCGCCGCGCACGAACTTGGACGCGCCATCCATCGCGCCGTAGAAGTCGGCCTCGGCGGCGACATCGCGGCGGCGCGCCTGCGCCTTTTCCTGATTGATGAGGCCGGCGTTCAGGTCGGCGTCGATCGCCATCTGCTTGCCGGGCAGGGCGTCCAGCGTGAAGCGCGCCGACACTTCGGAAATGCGCTCCGCGCCCTTGGTGACCACGACGAAATTGATGATCATCAGGATCACGAACACCACCAGGCCGACCACGAAATTGCCGCCGATGACCACGTTGCCGAAGGCCTCGATCACCTGACCGGCGGCATGCGTGCCTTCGTGTCCGTGCAGCAGCACCACCCGGGTGGAGGCGACGTTGAGCGTCAGCCGCAGCATGGTGGTGGCGAGAATCACCGTCGGGAACACCGAGAAGTCCAGCGGGCGCCTGGCCGATACGCTGACCAGGATGACGATCAGTGCCAGCACGATGTTGAAGGTGAACAGCACGTCCAGCAGCAGCGGCGGCAGCGGCAGGATGATCATCGCCAGAATCACCAGCAGGAACAGCGGCGTGACGAACTTGTGGCGGCGCATTTCAGCGACCATGCGGTTCAGGAAATTCATGACGGTGAAACCTCACTCAAATGAGATGCAACGGTGATCTCGTTGGGGAATTGCGGCTCGGCCGGGCGTCGTCCGCTGCGGAAGGCCTTGAGCTGTAATACGTAATTCAGCACCTGCGATACCGCGCGATAGAGCTGCGCGGGAATCTGCTGGTTGACCTGGCTGGTGTTGTAGATGGCGCGCGCCAATGGCGGCAGCAGCAGTGTCTCGATGCCATGTTCGACGGCGATCTGGCGGATGTACAGCGCCATCTCATCGACACCCTTGGCGACCACGAAGGGCGCTTCCGCGCGATCTTCGTCGTACTTGAGCGCGACCGCGTAATGCTCCGGGTTGGCGATCACGACATCGGCGGTGGGCACAGTCTTGCGCACGGTGCGCCGCGCCGCCTGCTGCTGCAGCTGGCGGATGCGCTGCCTGACTTCCGGCCGGCCTTCGTTGGACTTGTGCTCTTCCTTGATGTCCTGCTTGCTCATGCGTTGTCCGCGCATGAAGAAGAAGGCCTGCGCCGGCACGTCGATCACGGCGAAGAGGATGAAGATCGCGCACAGGCTCATCACGCCGTCGAGCATCAGATTGGCCCCTTGCAGCAGTGCCTTGTCCAGCGACATGCCTTGCAGCCGCAGATAGTCGGCAACGCCCGCGCGGCTCAGGTGCCACAGCACGCAGCTCAACGCGACTGCCTTCAATATCGACGCGGCCAGCTCGAAGCCATGTCTGGGCGTCACCAATTTCCCCAGATTCCTGGCCGGACTGAGCCGCTCCAGCTTCGGCATCCAGTGGCTGGTGCTGATCACCCATCCGCCCGGCACCATCGAGCCCAGCACCACGCACAGCGGCACCACGAACAGCGGCAGGAGCATCTTGATCAGCAGGCTCATGGTCGTGGTGAAGATGATGGACATGGCGTTGTCCATCGCGCCCTCGCTGTCGAGCGGAAGAAAGCTGTAGCGGAACAGTCGCCGGAAATCTTCCAGGTACGAGGGCACCAGCAGCACGAACAGCTTGATGCTGACCAGGATACCGATGGCGGTGGACAGGTCGCGCGAGCGCACCACCTGTCCCTGCTCGCGCGCCTTCTTGAGCTTCTGGTGCGAAGGCTTTTCGGTCTTGTCGCCTGGAGTCTGGTCAGTCACGCTGGTTCACCCTATCTCAGCTGCATTTGCTGCCGCAGCATTTCCAGCACCTGGCCTGTCATGCGTACATAGTGTTCCGGCACGAAGCGCACGACCTGACTGAGCATGAACAGCCCGAACAGCGTGATGACCGAGAAGCCGAGCGAGAACAGATTGAGCGCCGGCGCAACGCGGTTGAGAAAGCCGAAACCCAGCTGCACCACCATGGTGGAAAACACCATCGGTATCGCCAGCAACAGTGCCGCGGAAAACGCCCATGCCACGTTGAAGGCCAGCGTTTGCAGGGCCAGCGGTTCGAAGCCCGAGCCGACCGGCCAGGCGCGCAGGCTGGAGCCGATCACGCCGGTCAGCACCAGATGCCCGTCCACCGAAAAAAAGACGACGATGTACAGCATCGACAGCAGGCTGGAAATGACGTCGGACGACGTGCCGTTCATCGGGTCGTTCATCACCGCCATCGACAGGCCCATCTGCGAGGACACCAGGTAGCCGAGCATCATGATGACCGACATGGTGAGGTGAAAGGCGAATCCCAGCATGCCGCCGATGACCGCCTGTTCCACCGTGGCGGCGATGCCTTGCATGGAGAACGGATCGATCGCCGTGGTGCCGGGCGATACCGGCAGCATGACCACCGCCAATACCAGCGAGACAAGTATGCGTATCGGCACCGGCACCAGGCTGTCGCCCAGCACAGGGGCGGCGCTCAACATCGCAAGAATGCGGCAGAACGGCCACCACAGGGCGTTCAGCAAGGGGAGCAGCTGGCCGAAGACGAGTTCCACGATGACTCGGCTACCCGCTGCAAGCTGGTAGGGGGGGCACCTGTGCCCACGCGGTTGTGAACTTTGGTTCGGCGTGGGCACAGGTGTCCACCCTACCTTCTTTATCTGTCAGCTTCATCTCGATGTACCACTATCCGACCAGAGTCGCCGCGCGCTGGAAGATGGACACGCAAAAGTCCATCAGATAGCCGACCATCCAGCGGCCCATCAGCATGACGGCCAGCAGCGTCACCATCAGGCGCGGCAGGAAACTGAGAGTCTGCTCGTTGATCTGCGTGGCAGCCTGGAACAGCGCGACCAGCAGGCCGATGATGAGCCCCGGCACCACCAGCAGGGCGACCAGCAGCATGACGATGTGCAAACTCTCGCTGACCAGATCGACGGCGATTTCAGGCGTCAGCATCAGTAGGCCTGCACGCTGGTGACGAGGGTGTTGACCGTCAGCGTCCAGCCGTCCACCAGCACGAACAGTAGCAGCTTGAGCGGCAGCGAGATCACGAGCGGCGACAGCATCATCATGCCCATCGCCATCAGCACTGATGACACCACGAGGTCGATGATGAGAAAGGGAATGAAGAGCATGCAGCCGATCTGGAACGCGGTCTTCAACTCGCTCAGGACGAACGCCGCCAGCTTGACGACGAAGGCGTGGTCCTGCGGCTTTTCAATGTTCTTTTCGCCGGCGAGATAGGACATCTGCTTGAGCGAGGCCTTGCTGGTTTGCGCCAGCATGAAGCGTGAAATCGGCGCTTCCGCAATCCTCAAGGCCTGCTCCAGGCCGATCTTGTCCTGATCGTAGGGGAGGAAGGCCTGCGTCCAGATCTGGTCGCCGATGGGCCGCATCACCAGCAGCGTGAGAATCAGCGCGATGCCGGTGACGATGCGATTGGGCAGCCCCTGCTGCAAACCGAGCGCCTGCCGCAGCAGCGACAGCACGATCACGAAGCGCGTGAAGCTGGTCATCATCATCATCATCACGGGCAACAGCCCGAGCAGTGACATGATGATCAGGATTTGCGTCTTGACCGTGAATTCCGTCTTCGCGCCGTTGACGGAAGAACCGATCAGATCGATGGAGCCTGCCCAGGCGGGCTCGCACAGCAGCAACAGCGACAGCGACAGCGCGGTCAGCGATGCGATCGCGAACAACCTGCATTTCATGACGTGACGATATCCATGTTCAAGCCATCGAGATCGATCACTTTCAATCCGTAGTTTTCGCCCGACACCACCACCTCGGCGCGACCGATCGGCGTGCCGTTGACCTTGATCACCAGCGGTTCTCCCGCGAGCCGGTCCAGTTCGAGCACGCTGTCCTGCTCGATCGCCATCAGGTCCTGCAGCGAGATACGGGCCGAGCCGACTTCCAGCGTCACGGTGACCGGGATCTTGCGCATCATGTCGGGGAGATTGCGCTGCGGACGCGGTGCGGCGGCCGTCACGTCGACGGCGTCGGGCTCGGCAAAAGCGTCATCGATGTAGCCTTCCAGCAAGGTATTGGCAGCGGTATTTTCGGTCGCGTTCATCATCGTCATGGTGTCTATTCCACATCTTCAAAAGAGGTTAGGCAGAGCTTGCCCTGGTGTTCGGCGACGGCAGCGGTGAACAGGCGCGAGTCGTCGAGCAGCACATCGGTGCGTCCCAGGCTGATCGGGATGACGTCGCCGACGCGGACGTCAAGCAGCTCGCCAAGCAGCATTTCCTTGCTCATCAGGTGGCCCGTCAGCGTGACCTGCAGGCGGGCGGCCAGCGGCTGCGTGTTCGCCAGCGGTTTGTTCAGCTTGTCGCGCGCCGGCGCGAGGCCGCGCAGCAGCCGCGCCATCCACGCCTCGTCGAGCGTGAACCACAGCTTGCCCTGCATGCCGATGCTCGTGTCTTCAAGCACGACGCAGACGGTCCATGCGCCCTTGCGCGGAGGAGATGTCGTCGCGCTGGTGAAGTCATGCGGCTGCGCTGCCGCGCCTTCCCATGCATCGACTCGCGCCGCCAGCGTTTCCGCCAATTGCATGCCGAGCGACACGGCCAGCCGTTCTTCGGTGGCGGTGATGCGCACCGCGTCCCCGGATTGCGCTGCCGGTGTTGCGTCGATGCGACGGCCATAACGGTAATCGAGGACGCTCAACAACACTTTGCGCTCCAGCGAGAACGCAATCTGCCCCTGGCTTGCGCGATATGCGACCCAGCGCTCGCTGCCTTCGGGCTTGTCCATGCGCGTCAGCGTCACGTCGCCGACCTTGAATGCCGCCTTGTAACGGCGATTGATGTTCGCAAAAAGCGCGGACAGATCGTCGCGCAAATGCAGCGTGAATGTATGGAGCAAATGAACGGGACGGCCAAGGAGACACGGGTCCAGCACCTGGTGAAGCGGCGACGATTTTGTCTGTTTGATCGTGTTCATGAAATGGATTGGATGCGTCCGACGGGAGCCGCAGCTCACCGGAAAGTGAATAGGGATTCTACTTAATTGCCGCACGGAAATTCATAGGATTAATCCTAGTGCGCACTCGGACCCATCTGATACCGGCTTCGCGGCAAATCGTTTAACCTGCGATCGTTTCCCGTCAGAAACATTTTGAAACATCTGGGAATGTTGCACAAAAAACAGGCATTGCCTGCAGCGAAGAATGGGGTTGGGTGATATGGGATATGAACTAGGCAACAAGATCAGCACGGACATGGCATCGATCAAGGCAGATGCGCTCAGTCTGATCGCCATCGCACCGGCGTCATCGGCCGCTACAGCGAATGACGGCGCGCACCAACCAGTATCGTTCGCGCAAAGCATGAAGGACGCCGTTCACAGCGTCGATGACAAGCAGCGCGTGGCGAGCGAGAAGATGTCCGAGGTCGATAGCGGGCGCACCGATGATCTCGTTGGCGCGATGCTCGCCAGCCAGGAGGCCAGCCTCTCGTTCTCGATGCTGATGCAAGTCCGCAACAAGGTGATGGGTGCGGTTGACGACCTCATCAAACTGCCGCTGTAAGCCCACTCGAAAGCCCCTGACGTGATTGCCGCCTTCAAATCGGGTGTGGAGCGTTTTCGTTCGCGTCCCGGCGCGCTGCCGACGCTGCCTCCCGCCTTCCTCAAGAGCCTGCTGCCGCTGACGGTGCTCGCCATCGGTATCACCGCGCTGGTGCTGATGTATTTCTGGCGCGACCAGTCGGCCTACAAGCCGGTGTTCGGCGCGCATGAAAAGGTCGCCGTGGCCGACATGATGGCCACGCTCGATGCTGAACAGATTCCCTATCGCATTCATCCCGACAGCGGTCAGGTGCTGGTGAGCGATGCGATGCTGGGCAAGGCGCGCATGCTGCTCGCGGCCAAGGGCGTGACGGCGCAACTGCCCGCCGGTCTGGAACTGATGGATCGCAGCGATCCGCTCGGCGTCAGCCAGTTCGTGCAGGACGTGCGTTTCCGGCGCGGGCTGGAAGGCGAGCTGGCGCAGAGCATCATGACGCTCGACGCGATTGCCTCGGCGCGCGTGCATCTGTCCATCGCCAAGTCCAGTTCCTTCGTCGCCAGCGATGGCGAGAAGAGTTCCGCGTCGGTGGTCGTCGCGCTCAAGCCGGGCCGCACGCTGGGACCGGAGCAGATTTCCGCCATCGTCAACATGGTGGCCGGCAGCGTCGCCAGTCTCGCGCCACAGCGCGTGAGTCTGGTCGATCAGGCAGGCAATCTGCTGTCTTCGCACATCGATTTGACAGACGGCTTCGAGGCCGTCAATGGCAATGACAATGGGCGGCGCTTCCAGGACGAGGCGCGCCGCAACGTGCGCGATCTGCTGGCACCCGTCATCGGCGAGGACAACTTCAAGGTCAGCGCCACCGCCGTCGTCGATAACGACCGCGTGGAAGAAACGCACGAGAAATACGGCGACACACCCAAGGTCACCGGCGAGGCCATGCGCGATGAACAGGACCGCAACCGCCAGGCGATCGGCATCCCGGGTTCCCTGAGCAATCGGCCGATCGATATGCAGGCAAATGCAAACAATGGACCGGACGGAGCCAAGGCGCCGGATGAAGGCAACACTGCGCGCAAGAATGCGACCACGCGCCAGTTCGCCTACGACCGCTCGATCACGCAGATCAAGCGCAGCCGTGGCCGCCTGAACAAGCTGAGCGTGGCGGTGGTGCTCAACAGCGCCGCCGCGCCGGTGCCCAAGACCGGCTGGACCGCCGCCGAACTCGCCAACATCGATCGCATCCTGCGCAACGGACTCGGCATCGACGCGGAGCGCGGCGACAACCTCGTCGTGTCCACACTCGCCTTCCCCGCCAAACCCGCGCCTGTGACGTGGTGGCAGGAGCGCGACAACGTGATCGACATCGGCTCATGGCTGGGCTATGCAGTGGCCCTGCTGCTGGCCTTCCTGCTGGTGATCCGCCCGCTGGTCAAGGCGCTGGTTGGCCGCATCGCGCCGCCGCTGCGGACTGTGCCCGACATTCGCCTCGATGGTCCGGGCGCCGCCGAAGTGCCATCGCCGGCGCTGGCCGCGAGCGAGACATCGCCGGCCATCGCGCTCGGCGCGCCCGCAGCGGAGAAAAGCATGCCGGTGGTGCCGCTGCTGGAGAACTACGATTTGCCGCCGCCCGGCTCCCCGGTCGATGTACTGGTCGATCACTTGAAGGTGCTGGCAAGCAAGGAGCCGGAACGCGTGGCTGAAGTCGTCAAACAATGGGTGCAAAAAAATGGCCGATCCCAATAACGCCGCGAATCTGCCAGTCCTTGCGGGCGATGACTTGTCCCCGCTGGAGCAGGCCGCCATCGTCCTGCTGAGCATGGGCGAGGAACCGGCGGCTGCCGTGCTGCGCTGCCTGTCGCGCGAAGAGCTGCTGGAAGTGACGCAGGTGATGTCGCGCATGAGCGGCATCAAGGTCGAAGCCGTCAAGACGGCCATGCAGAAATTCTTCGAGGATTATCGCGAGCAAAGCGGCGTGCACGGCGCATCGCGCTCGTATCTGAAGCGCTCGCTCGATCTGGCGCTGGGCGGCGACATCGCCAACAACGTGCTCAACAACATCTACGGCGACGCGATCCGGCCGAAGATGGCGCGCCTGCAGTGGGCCTCGGCGAAATGGCTGGCCGACTACATCGCGAACGAACACGTCCGCATGCAGGCGGTTTTTCTCGCCTTTCTGCCGCCGGTGCTGGCGGGCAGCATCATGGAGGCGCTGCCGGCCGAAGGCCGCGATCTGTTGCTGGTCACCGTGGCGCGCCTCAATGAAATCGACCGTGAATTGCTGGTGGAACTGGACGAGCTGGTTGACCGCTGCCTCTCCAGTCTCGACATGCAGAGCGCCAGCGTCGAAGGTGTGCGCCAGGCTGCCGAGATTCTCAACCGCCTGCCGGGCGACCGCCAGCAGCTGGTCGAGCTGTTGCGCGCGCACGATCCGGATGTGGTGTCGCAGATCGAGATGAGCATGTACCACTTCGCCCTTCTGGCAACCCAGACCGAAGCCACGCTCCAGCGCATCATCGAGGACGTCGCGATCGAGCAATGGGCGGTCGCGCTCAAGGGTGCCGAGCCTGCCGTGCGCGACGCCATTCTGCAGACGATGCCGCGCCGTCAGGCGCAGAGTTTCGAGGATGTCATGCGACGTCTGGGCCCGATGCCGCTCAGTCGCATCGAGCAGACGCGGCAGGAAATCATGGAGCAGGTCAAGGCGCTGGCCGATGCCGGTGAAATCGACGTGCAGTTGTTTGCCGAAACGGTTGTTGAATGAAGAACTTCCGCCCGCACCGTTTCCCGCCGCTGGCACAGCTCACGGCGGCCGATCCGCTGGTGGCCGACGCAGCCGGCGAATGGCAGTCCTCGCTCTCCGAAGGTTTTGAACAAGGCCGGCGCGAAGGTTACGAGGCGGGTCTGGAAAAAGGGCGGCAGGACGGTTTCGACACCGGCCGCAGCGAAGGCTTGCAGCAGGGCCACGCGGACGGACGCCGCGAAACGCTGGTGTCCTTCGACAGCCTCGCCAGCCCGCTGGATGCGGCGCTGAATGGATTGAAAACGGTGCAGGCGGATTATCAATCGGCGCTGCGCAAGGAAGTGGTCGATCTGGTCGCCAAGGTGGCGCGTCAGGTTATCCGTTGCGAACTGGCGTTGCAACCGACGCAACTGCTTGCGCTGGTGGACGAAACGCTGGCGGCGATGCCGCCTGTGCGCGAGGGGATCGAGGTCTATCTCAACCCGGCGGAGTTGCAGCGCATTCTCGAGGTGGACCCGGAGCGCGCCAGGAGCTGGTCGCTGATCCCTGACACGCGTCTGGAAGCGGGCGAGTGCCGCGTCAAGGCCGGCGACCATGAAGCCGATGCCGGTTGCAAGCAGCGTCTTGCGGCCTGCATCGAGCAGGTCAGCACGCAGTTGCTGGACGAGGCTGAAGCGGGCGACGGCGCGCAACTCAAGGTGGTGAGGCAGGCAGCATGATCAGCGAGGCACTGCGCAAGCTCGAATTCGGTTCGGTGCCGGTCGCCACGCCGACCGGCAGGCTGGTCGGCGCATCGGGGCTGCTGCTGGAAAGCGCCGGCTGTCCCTTGTACACAGGACAACGCTGCCAGATCGAAACCATCAGCGGCGACTGGCTGGATGCGCAGGTCGTCGGCTTCCGCGACAAGCTGTCTTTCCTGATGCCGTTCAAGAAGGCCGTCGGGCTGACCACAGGTGCGCGCGTTCTGCCCTGCGCGGACAAGGTGAATCTGTCGATCGGTCCGTCCTGGCTGGGACGCATGGTCAACGGTCTGGGCGAGCCCATCGACGATCTCGGACGGCTGGGCGGCGAGCATGTGCTGGAGCCGCAGCCGCCGAAGGTGCATCCGCTGAAGAAAAAACGCGTGACCGAACCGCTCGATGTCGGCGTGCGCGCCATCAACAGCATGCTGACGCTGGGCAAGGGCCAGCGCGTCGGCCTGATGGCCGGCAGCGGCGTGGGCAAGAGCGTGCTGCTCGGCTTGATCACGCGCCAGACGGTGGTCGATGTGGTGGTGGTCGGTCTGATCGGCGAGCGTGGCCGCGAGGTGCGCGAATTTGTCGAACTGTCGCTGGGCAAGGAAGGTTTGAAAAAGAGCGTGGTCGTGATCGCGCCGGCCGACGAATCGCCGCTGATGCGACTGATGGCGACCGAGCTGTGCCATTCGATCGCCGCGCATTTCCGCGATCAGGGCAAGGATGTGCTGCTGCTGGTCGATTCGCTGACGCGCTACGCGATGGCGCGCCGTGAAGTGGCGCTGGCGCTGGGCGAGCCACCCGCCACGAAAGGCTATCCGCCTTCGGTATTTTCACTGCTGCCACAACTGGTGGAAAGCGCGGGCAACGGCGAAAACGAGCAGGGCAGCATGAGCGCCATCTATACCGTGCTGGCCGAAGGCGACGATCAGCAGGACCCGGTGGTCGATACCGCGCGCGCCATTCTTGATGGCCACATCGTGCTGACGCGCGAGCTGGCCGAGCGCGGCCATTATCCGGCGATCGACATTGCTGCTTCCATCAGCCGCTGCATGGCGCAGGTAGTCAGCAAGCCGCACCTGCATGCGGCGCATGCGCTCAAGGCCACGGCAGCACGCTATGCCGGCGTGAGCGACCTGATTCCGCTGGGTGCGTATGTGCCGGGCGCGGACGCCGAGACGGATCGCGCCGTCAAACTGAATCCGCGCATCGAGGACTTTCTCTGTCAGGGCACGACCGAAGCCGCGCCGCTGTCGCCCTGCATCTCCCAGCTTGAGGAGTTGATGGCATGACGCAGCCTTCGATGAAAAGCCTGTCCACCCTGGTGACGCTGCGCGCGCGCGAGGTGGACCGCCTGCAAGCCGATATCGCCGCCAAGACCGCCGTGCGTCAGCGTTATCTGAACAATCTGCAGCGCATGGAAGGCCTGTGCGCAGCGGGTGGCGCGAGTGGCGCGCTGCCCTTGGCGCTTTCGCTCAATTGCGGAAATTACAAGCAGTCGGTGATGGAGATGGCCGACGCGCACCGGGTCGAACTGGGCCTGCATGAAGCCGACATGGCCGTGACGCAACGCGCGCTTGCCGCGGCATGGTGCAAACAGGAGGTGCTCGGCAAGGTGCTGGAGCAACAGGAACGACGCGTCTTGTCCGCGCAAGAGAAAACGGAACGCAAGCGGCAGGACGAACTTGCCACGCAGATGTGGCACAGGGAGCAGCAGTGATGGCATTGACGATCTTGCAAGGCCAGGGGGCATTTCAGTTTCGCGCGGATCCGGTCGCCTTATACAAGGGAACTCCCATTTCCTTCTCATAAGAGGCCGACATGAACATCACCAATTACGATCCCGTTACAACCGCCACCGCGTTGGCCGAGGCTTACACATCCGGCAGGCAAACGCTGCTGGACACCCAATCCAAGGCGGCGCAGAGCACCTCGACCGCATTGACCAGGCTGCAGTCGGCCCTGACCGCTTTTGACAGCGCAATCAACGCGCTGTCGAGCAAGAAAACCCCGCTCGCCACCTCCGCCGTCTTCAGCAACACGGCTGTCGGCAGCGCGACGGCATCCGCATCGGCAACGGCCGGCAGCTATTCCTTTTTCGTGGAGCAGCTCGCCAGCGCCAACCAGGTCACCTATGGCGGCCTGACCAGCCTGCCGGTTTCCGCCACTGATTCCATGAGCGTGAAGCTGGGCAGCCTCAGCTTCAATGTCGATCTGAAAGCGGCCGACACGGACAGCGATGGCAACCTGTCGGCAAAAGAGATCGCGGCTGCCATCAACGGCGCGCCGAACAACAACTCGCTCGTGACCGCATCCTTCGTGACCGTCGGCGGCGCATCGCAGCTCGTGCTCACCTCCAACACGGCTGGCGCTGCCAACACCATTTCGCTGGACACCACCGGCGTGGCGGCCGGCGCGCTGAAGACTGCACTGTCGAACGGTAGCGAGCTGGTCGCGGCGAAGGATGCCATCGTCTGGCTGGGCGCGCAGACCACCGGCGTGAAACTGCAGCAGTCTTCCAATACCTTTACCGCCATCGACGGCGTCAGCATGACATTCACCAAGGCGATGGCGACCGGCGAAGCGCCGGTCACGCTGACCGTCGCCAGCGACGACAACGCCACCGCAGCCAACGTGCAGTCCTTTGTCGATGCCTACAACAAGCTCGAGGAAGTGCTGGACAGCCTGACGAACGGCGGCGATGCGCAGAACGGCGTGGCCGCTGCCGCCTTCGCCAACGACTCGGGCGTGCGCGCGCTGCGCAGCCGCCTGGTCAGCACCATCCGCGAGAGCGTCGGCGGCCTGACTCTGGCGAACTACGGCGTCATTGCAAACCGCGACGGCAGCCTGTCGCTGGACCAGACCAAGCTGAAGGCAAAGCTGGCGACCAATCCGGACGGCCTGACCCAGGTGTTCGGCAGCAGCGGCACCACCAAGAGCGGCGTGCTGGGCGACCTCGATACCTATCTCAACCTGTGGACCAACAGCGCCACCGGACAGATCGCGCAGCGCAAGACGGCGGTGACAAAGCTCCAGGACTCGTTCACCGAGCGGCAGGCGACGCTGGACAATCAGTACAACAGCGCCTACGAGCGTTACCTGATCCAGTACACGCAGCTGCAAACCCTGCAGTCGCAACTGAGCCAGACCTCCAGCATGTTCGATGCGCTCTTCAGCAATGACAACAGTTAACCCATGAGAAAACGATCTTGAACCACGACGCCTACAGCTCTTACCACGCGGTCAATCTCGACTCGCAGACCGCCCGTGCGTCACCGGTGCAACTGGTGCTGATCCTGATGGACGGCCTGCTGGAAGAGCTGGCGCGCGCCCGCGCGCACATCGCCGCCAAACGCTACGAGCAGAAGGCGATCAGCCTGGATAAATGCGTCGAGATACTGAACGGCCTGTCCAGTTCGCTCGATGTCGAGTCGGGCGGCGAGGTCGTCACCAATCTCGGACGGCTGTACGACTACTGCTCGTGGCGGCTCTACACCGCCGGCGTCCAACTCGACACGACGATCGTGGACGAAGTCACCGGACTGCTCAACACGATCAGGCAGGGCTGGCTGGGCGTGCAGGCGAAGTATGAGTAAGCAAAAGCAGCTGGCGCACATGAGCAAGCTGACGCACCGCCTGCACGCCGCAGCCGACGCCGGCGACTGGCAGGCCACGGCCGCCGCCGATCGTGAATTGGCTGCGGCCTTGCCTGTGCTGGCAGCGCAAGGCGAATGGACGCCAGACGAGCGCGCCGCTCTGGAAAAGCTGCGCGTCGCGCATCAACAGGCGCAGGAACACTGCGCGCGCGAACTGGTGAGGGTGGGCAAGCATCTGGGTGACATGCAGGAACACAAGGAAGGCTGGATCGCATACGCGTTGAGCAGCAATTTGGAAGAGGGCAGAACATGAGCAACTCGTTATCGACAATGCTTGCGCCGCGCGCGCGCCAGGCATCGGCCAAGGAGTCAGCGACGGAGCCGGCGCCAGCGCCGCAGACGGTCGCTGAGAATGCTGGCACGGCTGCAAGGGATGTCGGGCGGTTTCCGCAGCTGTTCAGGATGTTGCGCAAGGATGCCGACTTGCACAGTCTCGAGCGCGACGATGCCATGCATGCGGAAGGAGGTGATACACCTGCGACTGCACATGGCGAGACACAGGATGAAGCGGCACTGACAGATGCGGCGATGCCGCTCGTGCTCGACATGCCCGCACTGGCAATGGCTGCCAGCGATCCCGCAATACAGAACGGAACGACTGCAGCCGCCATGGTGCAGTTCTCCACGGAAGGCGTGGCGATGCTGCCGGACGCCGATCCTGCGCTGAAAGCGCAAATGCCGCAAGCCGCGATCCTCGCAACGAACCCCGGTGCGCAGGCGACGCCAGCGGAACAGGGCGCAGCGCAGATGACGCCGATAACGGCCATGCTGTCAGACAGCACCGCCAGCGTGAACATGCAACTGCACCGCGTCGCCACTCTCGCCGCGAGCGCCAACGCCAATCCGGCAACGCCGCTGCATGACGCGTCGCGTCTGGCGAACGTGCGCGAAGCCGATGCCGCATCTGCTGCCGTCCCGCGCGGCAATGTCGGCGGCTCGGCGGACTTCGCACCGACTTTCAACACCGTCGCCGCCACGGCGAGCGCTGCAAACGGCGCATCCGCAGACACGCTCAAACTGGCAGGCGCGCCGGCCCAATGGCAGCAGCCGCTCAGGGAAGCGCTGGGCGAACGACTGCAGGTGCAACTCGGCCGCAACAGCGAACACGCCGTGATCCGTCTCGATCCGCCCATGCTGGGCCGCATCGAGATTTCGATCCGTCATGAGGCTGGCGCATTGCAGGTCCACATGAGCGCGTCCAATGGCGAGGTGCTGCGCCAGCTGCACGGCATCGGCGACGGTCTGCGTCAGGATCTGGTGCAGCGCCAGTACAACGATGTCGCGGTGGTGGTCTCGGCCTCGCCGCGCCAGGGCGATGCGGAAAGTGCAGGCCGTCAGCGGCAGGGCAATCCCGGGCAGGAAGACAAGACGCCGGGCCGCGCCCTGGCCGACGCCGATCAGGAGGCCTCTGCCTACGCTTTTCTGAAAGACCTTGAGTGATCCGAACATGAAGAACAATCTCAAACTCGTACTGGCATTTGTCCTGATCATCGGTATCGCCGCTGCCGCCGGGGCCGCCGCGACATGGTGGGGCATGAGCCCCAGCCCGGCCGGCAAGGCCGCGGACAAGCCGGCCATCGATACGCGCGTCCACAAATACGTCAGCCTCGACAAGGTGATCGTCATGCTGCGGCGTAGCGCCGGCGAAACCACGCCGCATTACCTTGCCGCCGAACTCGTGTTCAAGACGACGGAGGACAAGGAAAAGCTCACCAAGTCGCACCTTCCCATGCTGCGCAGCGAGGCGGTGAAAGCCTTGTCCAACTACTCGCTGGAGAAGGCAGAAGCGATGACGGTCACCCAGCTTGCGGTCGAAATCGACCGCGCCCTGGTCGATCGTTATGCACGCGACCGCCAGAGCAAGCCATTTTCCGAAGTCATGATCGGCAAGCTGATCATTGAGTGAATGCATGGAGATGCTCGTGCAAAACGCGATGGAGTACGCAGAGGTGCGGTCGGCAGCGACGGCAGGCTGCGTCGCGGACGAGCAGGCGCATCTGCTGGCGTATGCGCCGCTGGTCAAGCGCATCGTGTATCAGCTCAATTCGCAGGTGGGCGGCGCGATCGATCGCGAGGACATGGAACAGATCGGATTGATGGGATTGCTGGAAGCGCTGCGGCGATACGGCACGCCGGACGAGAGCTTCGGCGGCTTCGCTTCGATGCGCATCCGCGGCGCGATTCTCGATGAGCTGCGGCGGCAGGACTGGCGTCCGCGCGAGGTGCGCCAGCAGAGCCACAAGCTGCGCGACAGCGTGCGCGCACTGACCCGCCGTCTTGGCCGCGAGCCGGGCGAGGCCGAGATCACGCAGGCGCTGGGCATTACTGCCGAGACCTATCAGGCATATCAGCTGGACGAGAACGCGGAGCAGCTTGCCAGCTTCGACGAGCTGGTGCAGGAAATGGAAGGCAGGTTCGCCGATACGCCGAACCCCGAGGACCAGCTGATGCTGCGGCGCACGCTGGAGCAGGCGCTGATGCAACTGGACGAACGGGAGCAGCGCGTGGTGCAGATGTATTACGAGTTCGAACTCAGCTACAAGGAAATTGCCGCGGTGCTGGACCTGACGGACGCACGCGTTTGCCAACTGAACAAGGGCGCTTTGCGGAAGATGAAAAGCTTCCTGAAGAGCGCATGAATCATTACAAGTCACAACGAGTCGCAAGGGTAGAAAAATGCAGCAACTAGTCGGTATCGCCATCGTCCTCGGATGCGTCTTCGGCGGCTTCATGATCGGCGGCGGCGCCATGCACGCCATCTGGGAGCCGGTGGAGCTGCTCATCATCGCTGGTGCCGCGCTCGGCGCCCTCGTGCTGGGCAATCCGCGCCACGTACTCGGCGAGATGCTGGTGCAGTTCCGGCAGATCATCATGATGCGCAAGCGGGACTCGGAGTTCCAGCGCCAGCTGCTGCTGCTCATGTACGAGCTGTTGCAGACCGCCGCCGGCGGACTCAAGGCGCTGGATGCGCACGTCGAAGCGCCACGGCAAAGCCCCATGTTCCAGCGTTATCCGCTGATTCTCGAACAACCCAAGTTGCTTGCCTTCATCGTCGACAATTTCCGCCTGATGGCGATGGGCAAGATCAACGGACATGAACTGGAAGGCGTGCTGGAGCAGGAACTGGAAGCCATTCACGACGAGCTGTGCCAGCCGTCCAAGTCGCTGCACAAGATCGCCGAGGCGATGCCGGGCTTCGGCATTCTGGCGGCGGTGCTCGGCATCGTGATGGCGATGAACACCGTCGGCGATGGCGCCAGCGCTGCGGAGATTTCCGAGAAGGTTGCAGCCGCGATGGTCGGCACCTTCATCGGCATCTTCTTCTGCTACGGCGTGCTGGACCCGATCAGCAACATGATGAAGCAGCTGGTGAGCGAGGAAGTCTCCACGCTGGAATGCGTCAAGGTCGTGCTGGTCACGCATGTATCGGGCAAGCCGGCGCTGCTCGCGATCGATGCCGGACGGCGACTGGTGCAGCTCAACATCAAACCGAGCTTTGCGAAACTGGAAGGCTGGATCAACGCCCTGGAAAACCGCGAAGAAGTCGACGCAACGCCGCAACGCAGGGCAGGAGACAGGCCACGTGCTAAACAAGCTTGACAAGCATGACAAACACCAGGAAGCCGTCATCAAGCGCGCCGCGCGCAAGCACGATGACGACGGCCACGGCGGTGCATGGAAAGTCGCGTTCGCCGATTTTTGCCTGGCGCTCATGTGCCTGTTCCTGGTGCTGTGGGTGATGGCTGCGCGCGAAAAGGAATCCATTCAGGAAGAGATGAATAACGGCGGCGGCAACAGCAAAGTGGCTGAAGGAAGCAGCATCATGCCCGAGACGATCGGCGGGCCGCGCGGCAGCATGATCGAACGCGCACTCATGCCCGGTCGGGGCGAAACCGGACCTGCCGGCCCGTCATCGGGCGCGCCTGCGGCGAAGACCCGCTATGAATCGAAAGACGATCTGGAAACCCTGTCGCGCGTGCTGGAAAACCTGTCGTCCGAAGGCGGGCTGGCAAGCAATCTGCAGACCATCGTCACACCGTATGGCTTGCGCGTGATGCTGCACGACACGGAGAAACAAGGGATGTATGTGCGCGGCAGTTCCGTTCCCACCGATCGCTTCAAGGCGCTGCTGCGCAAGATGGGGCCGCTGTTCGCGCAGATGGAAAACCAGATGCTGATCGTCGGGCACACCGATTCGCTGCAGTATGCGGATGGGGGGCATGCGGCCTTCTCGAACTGGACGCTGTCGAGCAATCGTGCGATGTCCGCGCGCGCCCAGCTGCTCGCGGGCGGCATGGCGGGCGACGGCATCCTGCAGGTGGTCGGCATGGCGGATCGCGCGCCGCTCGATGACAAGCAACCGGCGGCGGCTGTCAATCGCCGCATCGAACTGCTGATCCTGACCAGCGGCCAGGCGCAGGCGATCACCTCCATGTTCGGCATGCCGGGCGAGGTTCAGCCCTTGACCAAAGATGTGGATTCCGCGCTGCCCGACATCGATGCGCTCAAGGCCCTGCGCGCCCGGCTGATTCCGGTAAAAGGCGGGGCCACCCATGCGAACCAATAATCTTTCCAGCGGCAGCCATGACGTCGCGTGCTGACATCACATGCAAACCAGACCAAGAGGCAATCGAATGAAGATTTCAACGGGCACAGGCCCGTCGCCAATTGCGGGTACCAGCCAGATCACCGAGACGGCAGCCGGCGAGCCGGTCGCGCCGGCGGCATCGGCGGCATCGGCGGCATCGACGAGCGCGTCCGGCGGCGCATTGCAGTCTGCGGTGTTGCAACCGGCGCTGACGGCCTTGCGCGAGATGCCCGATATCGATCAGGCGAAAGTGGCGGCCTTGCGCGAGGCGCTGGCCAAAGGCGAAATGCCTTTCAACGCGGCCAAGCTGGCCGGTCTGATCGAGCGCTTCCATCGGAGCAAGCCATGACGCGCAAGGATGCGCTGGCGCGCCTTCTGCGCGGCGTGGGTGAGGACGTGCGGGATTATCGTGAACTGCAAGCAATGCTTGAAGAGCAATTCATGGCTGCGCTGCGTTACGAAACCGCCCGACTGAACGATGTCGCCGAACGCATCACGACGCTGGTCGAGACGCTGGAATTGCGCCGCGCGGAGCGGGTCGCGCTGGTGACCGAGATGCTCGGTGAAGGTGCAAGCATGTCCGACACGTTTCCGCTTCTGACCAGACCGGCGCGCGAGGCGCTGGAAGCAGGCTGGCAAACGCTCGAAGAGCTGGTGCGCGAGTGCAAGGAACACAATGCGCGCAACTGCAACCTGCTGATGGACCAGCACGGCATCATGCAGCGCGTGTTGCATGGCGAGGAACAGATCTATGCTCCGGTCTGACATGTCACCGCTGCCCACGACAGCGACTGTCGCCACCGCCGCGACCGCACCGGTTCGCATTACGCCGGCGTTTTCCGCCGCGTCCGGCAGCAACAGTTTCGCAGCCACGTTCGGTTCAGTGCATGCCGATGTCATGGAGTTCATCGAGAACGGATCGCAAAACGCCGATCTGCCGTCGCTCAGTGTCGAAGGGCAGGCCTACAGGGCGAGCGTGCAGCCGGATGGCGCGGCAGTCGTCGGTCCGGAGCAGCAGGAATTTCTCTCTTCCATCGCGCCGTGGGCGCAGGAAGCCGGCAAGCGTCTCGGCGTCTCGCCCGATATCGTCGCCGCGCACGCGGCGCTGGAGTCGGGCTGGGGACGGCGGCCGCTGCGCCAGGCCGACGGCGGCGACACCAACAATCTGTTCGGCCTCAAGGCGGGCGGCAGCTGGCGCGGCGATGTCGCGCAGGCGATGACGACGGAATACGAAGACGGCAGCGCGGTGGCGAAGGCAGAACGATTTCGCAGCTACCCGGATCGCGCCAGCGCGTTCCGTGATTACGCGCAATTACTGCTGAACAATCCGCGTTACCACGCCGCGCTCAACGCCGGCGGCGATGCGCAGGCGTTCGCGCAGGGACTGGCACAGGGCGGCTACGCCACCGATCCGGCGTATGCCGAAAAACTGGCGCGCACGGCCACGCGCATTCAGTCGATTCAGTCGGGGGAGTGAGCGGGCATGGATACCGGCATGTCAGCAGGTTCAACCGTGGCATTGGCGATGACCCGTGCGCGGATGACGTTGCCGTTCGCCGCGTTGCGCACGCGTACGATCGCGCCGCGCGTGCCGCCATCCAGTGCCTCGCCTGCGACGCTGACCGCGATCTGTTCCCTGCTGGCCAGGATGCGCACCGCGTCGCCGCGTTTGACGAGCGTCGGCGCAATCAGCGCATTCTTGCGCACGATGTCGCCGGCACGCATCGCCCGCCGGGCGGCCATGCCGACGACCTCCTGCGGTTCGGAAATGGCGTCCGGCGTGGTGGATACCGTGCGCCGTTCCAATGTCAGATCGGTCGCCTCCAGGACTTGTCTGGCAGGGATGACGGTGGCGGCCACCAGCACCTGCGCCGATACGCTGGCACGCACGATGAACTCATGCCGCCATCCGTCCGCGCCGGGGCACATGGCGGCGATGCGCATGCGGCTTGGCTGCCGCGTGTCCATGTTCTCGAGCTTGACAGGCGTCGCGCAGGCAGGCGCCGGCTGGCCGTTTCTGACCACGCTCACCTCAACCAGCGGATCGCGCAGTCCCGCGCGTTCGGCTTGCTGCACAAGCAGGGCTCTGGCCGCTGCTTCGACCCGCTCGGTCACGCGCTCTGCTGCGGCAGATACATGGGTCATGTGGAAAACCAGCAGGCCGGCAGTGGCGGCACGCAGGATGATTGAAGCACGGGGATGGACAGCAGGGAAGCGTGAAAACATGAGGCGGACAGAATCGAGTGAAGTAGCGGAGCGAATGGCGATGGCCGCAGGGTGCGCTACGCACCCTGCACGCCTGCATGGCGAAATGAATGATAGCCATTTTGCAGGCCGCTTCCAACAGTCTTTAAGAGCGTCTAACAAAATGATTCTGAGGGTGTTGCGCCGCCTTGCCGTACAGGTCGTACTGTCTGCGGCGGCGCGCCTACTCAGAACCGCTTCGCTTCATTTTGTTAGACGCTCCAAGGGATGCCGTTCGCGGACGGCTTGTCGAAGTTTCAATAAGCGAGGTGAAGCATGAGCATTGATTTTGGGAAGGCGCTAGGCATCCATCCGGACGCGCTCAAGTTGCGTGCTGAACGGACCAAGGTACTGGCATCGAATATTGCCAATGAAAACACGCCGGGTTATCAGGCGCGCGACATGGATTTCCGCACCGCCTTGCAGCAGACCAGCGGCGAGGATCCGAGCGGCCTGAGTCTCTCCACCGATGACACCGACATGATGTATCGCATCCCGTATCACCCTGCAGGGGACGGCAATACGGTGGAGATCGGCGTCGAGCAGGCGGCGTTTTCGCAGAACGCGTCGGACTTCCAGACCAGTCTGACTTTCATCAACATGCAACTCAGGGGGCTGGCGAAAGCCATTGCCGGACAATAAACATGTCATTCCAAAACATCGCAAAAATTGCCGGTTCCGCGATGGCGGCCCAGACTGTCCGCCTCAACACCATTGCCAGCAACCTCGCCAACGCCGACGCGGTGTCCGGCAACGAAGCCGACACCTACCATGCACGCAAGCCGGTATTCGCGGCAGTGATGGGCGACGGCAGCGGCGACTTCCCGAACGCGGGCGGCCGCGTGCAGGTGCTGGACGTGGTCGAAAGCACGGAGCCGCTGCGCAAGGTGTACGAACCGGGCAACCCGCTGGCCAACGAGGACGGCGTGGTGTTCTACCCCAACGTGAATCCGGTGGCGGAAATGACCGACATGATGTCGGCGTCGCGCGCTTTTGAAACCAACGTCGAGGTGCTGGGCCGCGTCAAGGTGATGCAGCAGTCGCTCCTCAAACTGGGCGAGGGATAAGAGCATGCAGACCACTTCATCGACCACCACGAATACGCGCACGCAGACAGGCGACAGCAGGCCTGCCGCCAACACGAGCGCGATGTCGGACATGTTCACCACGCTGCTGGTGGCGCAGATCAAGAACCAGGATCCGCTCGCGCCTTCCGACCCCAGCCAGTTCGTCAATCAGCTGGCGCAGCTCAGTCAGACCGAAGCGCTGCAGAATCTGGCGAGTCTCACCTCCAACAATGCCACGGTGCTGCAGAGCATGCAGATGCTCGCGCTGGGCGCGCAGGTCGGCTCGAACGTGATGGTGGAAAGCGACAGCGTCACGCTGGGCAAGACCGCGGTGCAAGGCACGGTCACGCTGCAGAATGCCACGACCAGCGCGACCCTGGTGCTGACCGGCGCGAACGGCGTCAAGCACAGCATCGCACTCGGTTCGAATGCGGCGGGCGAGGTGCCGTTTTCCATCGACCCGAAGGCGCTGGGTCTGCCGGAGGGCAGGTATTCGATGCACGTCGATACGGCCAGCGGCGAGACACCGATGATTGCACTGGCGGGCAAGCTCAACAGCGTCAAGCTGACTGCCGAAGGCGCATTGCTCAACGTCGACAACGCCGGCATGGTGACACCGTCCGCCATCCTCAGCTTCAACGGCCAGTCGGCCGCGGCATCCAACTAACAACGCATCCCATACCGCATTCAACTGAAAGGAATTCAGCATGAGTTTCGATATCGCACTTTCCGGCATCCAGGGCATCAACAAGCAGCTTGACGCCATCAGCAGCAACATTGCCAACTCCAGCACCTACGGCTACAAGTCCAGCCGCGCCAATTTCTCATCGATGTATGCGGGCACGCAACCGACCGGTACCGAAGTCAGTTCGCTGACGCAAAGCATCGGCATGAGCGGTAATGTGTCGACCACCGGCGGTTTGATGGATGCCGCGATTCAGGGACGCGGCTTTTTTGTCAGCCGCGACAGTTCGGGCGCCATGTTGTACAGCCGTGTCGGTATCTTCTCGGTCAACAAGGATGGCTATGTGGTAGACGGTTTCGGGCGTCGCACGCAAGGCTATGGCGTGACTCCCGGCAGCACCGCCTTGGGTCCGATGGGCGACCTGACGGTGCCAACCGGTCAGATTGCGGCGCAGGCGAGCACCAAGTTGCAATATGTCGGAAACATGTCCGCCGGCTGGACAGCACCGGCGGTTGCCGTCTTCGACAAGACCGATGCGCTCTCCTACAACAGCTCCAAGACCTCGTCGGTTTACGACTCGCTCGGCAACCAGCACAGCGTCACGCAGTATTTCGTCAAGACCGCCACCAATCAGGTGACGGTGCACTACACCATGGATGGCACCGATCTCGCCGCGACCACCACGATGGATTTCGACACCGCCGGCCAGTTGGTCAATCCCGCTGCCCCGGTCGCACTTGCGCTTGGTACACCGACCGGCGCAGCGGCGCTGACGGTCAATCTCGATTACACCGGCACCACGCAGTTTGCAGGTGATGCCACCACGACCGCCAATGCATCCGATGGTTATGCGTCGGGCACGCTGACCGGCGTACAGATCGCGGAAGACGGCGCAGTGATGGCGCAATACAGCAACGGCCAAAAGCAAAGCGTCGGCATGCTGGTGCTGGCGACCTTCCCGGACGAGCAGTCGCTGGTGCCGGTCAGCGACACGAGCTGGGCCGCTTCCAATGCATCCGGTACGCCGCTGTACTCCATGGCGGGCATCGGCATGGCAGGCAAGCTGACTACCGGCGCACTGGAACAATCCAATGTCGATATCACCTCGGAACTGGTGGAGCTGATGACCTCACAGCGCAACTACCAGGCAAACTCCAAGGTCATCTCTGCCGAGAGCGCAATGATGCAAGCGCTGATGCAGGCAATGTAACGGAGCGATCATGGATGCACTGATCTACACCGCCATGAGCGGCGCCGAACGTGCCTTGCATGCGCAGCAGGTACATGCCAACAACCTCGCCAATCTGGAGACCAGCGGCTTTCGCGCCACGCTGGAACTGACTGCCAGCCAGTCGGTCCCCGGCTACGGCTACGATGCGCGCCACAAGGGGCAGTTGCAGGCCAATGCCGTGACGACCCGCGAGGGCACCATCAAGGCAACCGGCCGCGAACTCGATGTGGCGATCGCAGGGCAGGGCTTTTTCGCGGTGCAATGGCAGGACGGCGAGGCATACACGCGCGCCGGCGCGCTGACGCTGGATGCCGAGGGCATGCTGACGGTCAACGGCCGCCCGGTGCTGGGCGACGGCGGCCCGATCGTGCTGCCGCCCTTTACCAATGTCACCATCGGACAGGATGGAACGATCTCGATCCAGCCGGCAGGCGAGCAGGAAATGCAGGCGGTGGACAAGCTCAAGCTGGTCAAGCCGCAAGCCGCCGAGCTGACCAAGAACGAGGCGGGACTGATCGTCACTCGCACCGGCGAACCGTTGCCGGCGGACGAGACGGTGACGGTGCGCGGCGGCCATCTCGAAGGCAGCAACGTGTCGGCGGTGGAGGAAATGGTCGCCACCATGAGCATCAACCGCGCGTTTGAAATCCAGATGAAGCTCTACAAGGCCGCCGACTCAATGGCGGATGCCGGCAATCGCTTGATCGGCGGCTGATCGACCGAACCTCTCAACCACGAATACTCAGGAAGAAATCATGAACCCAGCCATGTGGATCAGCAAGACCGGCGTGCAGGCGCAAGATGCAAAACTGCAGGCCATCGCCAACAACCTTGCCAACGTCAACACCGTGGGCTTCAAGCGCGACCGCGTGATGTTCGAGGACTTGTTCTATCAGGTCGATCAGCAACCGGGCGCGCAGCGCGACGACAACACCCTGTCGCCGACCGGCGCGCAACTGGGCAACGGCACGCGCATGGTCGGCACGCAGAAGGTGTTCACCAACGGCAGCCTGCAGACCACCAGCCAGTCGCTGGACGTGGCCATCGTCGGCAACGGCTTTCTGCAGGTGACGCGGCCCAATGGCGATCCCGCCTACACGCGCGCCGGCCAGCTGCAGGTCGATGCAAACGGACGCCTGGTCAATGCGCAAGGCCTGCCCCTGGTCCCGGAAATCACCGTTCCGAATAACGCCACCGCGATCACCATCGGCGAAAACGGCGTGGTGTCGGCCACCATCTCGGGAAGCACGGCACCGTCGGAACTGGGCCAGCTCACGCTGACCAGCTTCATCAATCCGGCCGGGCTGCTGGCGCTGGGCGAAAACCTGTTCCAGGAAACCGCCGCCAGCGGCGCACCGACCGACGGCAATCCCGGCGAAGGCGCGCTCGGCAAGCTCAAGCAGGGCGCGCTGGAAGGCTCCAACGTGCAGGTGGTCGAGGAGATGGTGGACATGATCGCCGCGCAGCGCACCTACGAGATGAACACCAAGGTACTGAGCGCGGCGGACAACATGCTGCAATACCTTTCGCAAGCGGCACGTTGATGCGCAGCCTTGTCATGATCGCGGCGGCGCTGCTGTTGCCGGGCTGCGCCGCCATTGCCCCGCCGCAGGCCCAGCCGGGGCCGAGCGACGATCCGCCGCCGGCGGTGCAGTCGGCGCAGCGCAAGGGCCAGTCCGGCGGCGTGTTCGTGTCGGAAGCGGCGTGGTCGCTGACCTCCGACAGCCGCGCGTTTCGCACCGGTGACGTGGTGACGGTGGTGTTGCAGGAAGTCACGCAGGCGAGCAAGCGGGCCGGCACCAGTTTTGAAAAGGAAAGCAGCGTCGCCGTCACGCCGACGGTCATCGCCGGCAAGACGATCAAGACGGACATCGGTGCGGGCGCACAGCGCGATTTTGCCGGCAACGCATCCAGCACCCAGCAAAACATGCTGCAAGGCGCGATCACCGTGATCGTGCAGGAAGTGTTGCCGAACGGTTTGCTGCGGGTGAGCGGCGAGAAGAGCCTGTACCTGAACCAGGGGGAAGAATTCATCCGGCTGCGCGGCTATGTGCGTGCCGCCGATATCGATACCGACAACCGGGTGTCGTCGCAGCGCATTGCCAATGCGCGCATCGCCTATTCCGGCCAGGGCGTGCTCGCCGATGCAAACGCCCCCGGCTGGCTGACGCGATTCTTCGCCAGCCCATGGATGCCTTTCTGAGAAGAACCACATGAAGATTCTTTCGATCGCCTTTATTCTGATTTCCCTGATGTCGGGCGCGGTGCAACCCGCGAGCGCCGCACAGACGCTGCGCAATCTGGTCAACGTGGAAGGCGTGCGGGAAAATCCCCTGATCGGTTACGGCCTGGTGGTCGGGCTCAACGGCAGCGGCGACAGCACGCAAGCCAAATTCTCCGGCCAGTCCGTGTCCAACATGCTCAAGCAGTTCGGCGTCAAGGTGCCCGAAGGCGTCGATACCAAGAGCAAGAATGTGGCGACAGTGATGGTGAGCGCCGTATTCCCGCCCGGCTACCGCAAGGGACAGAGCGTCGATGTCACGGTGTCGTCGCTCGGCGACGCCAAGAATCTGCGCGGCGGCACGCTGCTGCTGACGCAACTGCGCGCGGCCGACGGCGAAATTTATGCGCTGGCGCAGGGCAGTCTCGTGGTGGGCGGGTTGAACGCGCAGGGCAAGAGCGGGTCCAGCATCACCGTCAACACGCCGACCTCGGGCCGCATACCCAACGGCGCGATCATCGAGCGCGAAATCGAAACCGACTTCGACACCCGCCCGACGGTGCGCCTGAGCCTGCGGCGGCCGCACTTCCAGACAGCGACCAATATTGTCGATGTCATCAATCGCCGCTTCGGCGGCGATATCGCCAGCACGCGCGACGCCACCAGCGTCGACGTGATCGCGCCCGCCAATCCGACCCAACGCGTGGCCTTCGTCGCCAAGCTCGAAGCGCTGTCCATCACTGTCGGCACGGAGGTGCCGAAAGTGATCTTCAATTCGCGCACCGGCACCGTGGTGATCGCCGAGGGCGTGAAAGTGCGACCTGCGGCGGTGTCGCATGGCTCGCTCAAGGTCGTCATTTCCGAAAGTTCGGCGGTCAGCCAGCCTGCGCCTTTCAGCCAGGGAGGGACAACGGTGACGCCGCAATCCAGCGTGGCGGTGGATCAGGGCTCCGGCCACATGTTCAAGTGGCCTGCCGGCGCCAGCCTGCAAGCCATCATCGACGTCATCAACAGCATCGGCGCCACGCCCGACGACATCATGGCCATCCTGCAAGCGCTGGATCAGGCCGGTGCCATCGACGGCGAGCTGGTCGTTATCTGAGGACTTGCCATGAATGCAATCGAATTACAGACCAGACTCCAGACAGATGCCGCCAGCGCCGAAGCGCATGGTGTACCCGTAGCACCGGCCGCCGATATCGCATACCGGAACAAGGCCGCTGCCGCAGCCGAAAAGTTCGAAGGCTTCTTCATCGGCCAGATGCTGCGCCAGATGCGCGCAAGTACCCGCGAGATAGCGGGGGAAGACAGCGTGTTCAAGAATTCGGTCAACACCGACATGCTCGACATGGCCGACACCATGCTGGCGGACAAAATGGCGGGGCAGCGCGCCTTCGGCATCGCTGACGCCATCCTGCGCCAGTTATTGCCTGCAGCACCTGCAGCACCGGCAGCACCGTCAACGCCGGCAGCGGCGGTTGCGGGTCAGGTCCTTCATGCGAAGAAATAGCCAATATTGCATCGGCATTTAATTTTTTGCCCCAACCGGTCGCCTATTACCAATAACGGCCATGTGATCACGTTCTCGCCCAACGGGCGGCGTCCACAGCCTCGAGCGGGAAAGAACCTTGCACAATGAGCATCATTAACAACGCACTTTCAGGAAGCCTGGCTGCCCAGCTGGCATTGGACGCGACCAGCCAGAATATCGCCAACGTCAAAACCGTGGGTTACACCCGGCAGGGCGCACTGCTCGCCGCGCTGGGGCCGAGAGGCAACCTGCATTCGGCAGGCAGTGGCGTCGAAGTGAGCTCCTTGATGCGCTTTTCCGACAGCTACAAGATCCATCAGATGTGGCGCGCGGCATCCGACCTCGGTCAGCGTTCCGTCACGCAGCCCTATCTGACGCAGCTGGAGCAGGTGATGGGCGACGATGAATCGAGCATCAGCAGCGGACTCGACACGTTCTTCAGCGCGCTCAACGCCGCCAGCCTGGAACCGAGTTCCACGCCGTTGCGGCAGCAGATCATCACCGCCGCGAATACGATGGCGCAGCGTTTCAACACGCTCAATGACGTGATGCGCAATCAGCGCACCGCGATTCGGCAGCAGATGGATGCCGTCGTCCCGCAGATTAATCTGCTGACGAAAGACATTGCTGCGTTGAACGAGAAGATCGCGTCCATGCAAGCCACCGGCGGCAACGCGTCCGCCCTGATCGACGCGCGCGACCAGCGGATCGATACGCTGTCCGGCCTGGTGGGTGTGGAGGTGGTCGATCAGGCCGACGGCTCGCGCAATGTGTCGCTGCGCAGCGGCCAGCCTTTGGTGATCGGCAGGACTGTTTCGACGCTGTCATTGCAGAGCAATCCCGATGGTTCGAAGACGCTGAACGTGGCCTTCGCCAACGAAACATTCACGGTGGCGGGCGGCAATCTGGGCGGACAACTGGGCGGGCTCGACGACTTCCAGCGCAACACGCTGGTGCCGCTGCAACAATCCATCGCCGATATCGCCAAGGAAGTATCGGCCACGGTCAATGCGCAGCTGGCGGCGGGCTTTGCCGCCGATGGCAGCGCCGGCGTGCCCTTGTTCGTCTTCGACGCCTCCAGCGCAACCGGCATGCTCAAGGTGAGCGGCAGCGTGCAGGCGAAGGATCTTGCCTTCTCCGCCGACGGCACCGCCGGCGACAGCGGTAACCTGCAGAAGCTGATCGGCCTCAAGGACCAGTCGATTGCCGTGTCATCCATCGGCACCGTCCTGCTGGGCGACGCGAACACGCAACTGCTCGGCAAACTGGGCATGGACAGCAAGCAGAACCAGTCGCTGCTGGCAACCGCCGAAACCGTCCGCAGTCAGGCCAAAGAAAACTGGGCCGCGACCAGCGGCGTCAATGCCGACGAGGAAGCGATCAACCTGATGGAGTTCCAGAAGATGTATCAGGCCAACATGAAAGTCATCGCCGTTGCGAACGAGCTGTTCGACAGCACGCTCGCGATGATGGCCTAAGGAGAACGACATGCGTATCGCCAGCTCCCAATACGAATCGACGATGACCAGATCGCTGCAGATGAACGACGCCAAACTGGCGCATCTGACGCAGCAGATGGCTTCCGGCGCGCGCGTGCAATTGCCGTCGGACGACCCGATTTCCGCCGTGCGGATATCGCGCCTGCGGCGGGAAGAGGCTGCCGTCACCCAGTACCGGGACAACATCGGCGCTCTCAAGATCCGTCTGCAGAAAAACGAAACCTACATGAGCGGCATGATCAATGACATGCATCAGGCGCGCGACCTGCTCGTCTGGGCGCTCGACGGCGGCAACAGCTCGGACGACCTGAATGCGATGGCCGGCTCGCTGCAGTCATTGCGCGACAGCCTGTTCTACTCGGCCAACAGCAAGGACCAGGAAGGGCGCTACGTCTTTTCGGGAACGCTGATCAGCCAGCCGGCCCTGACCTACGACGGTACCGCTGCGCTTGGCGCGCGCTACAGCTTCACCGGCAACACCGCGCAGCAGCAGGTCGCGGTCGGCAACGGCATCACGCAACCCGCCAACGTCGATTTGAGCGGCATGGAAGCCTTGCTGAACCTGATGGACAGCACGATCGCGACACTGCGGACTGCCGGTGTCAGCCCGAACGACCCGGTGGCGCATCAGATCATGGCCGACGGCCTGGACGGTATCGACGTCGCCATGGGGGCGATCAGCACAAAGATTGCCGATCTCGGCGGCACGCAGAACATCCTGTCCACGCTCGACACCAACCATGCCAATGTCAGCCTGTCGAACAAGATGGCGCTCACCGATATTGCCCAGCTCGACTATGCTTCTGCCGCGGTGGAACTCAACGGCTACACCATGGCGCTGCAAGCCACGCAGAAGGCGTATGCCAAGGTGAGCGGCCTGTCGCTCTTCAACGTACTGTAAATCGACCTCATGCAAATCGGTTCGCTCCATGCCGCCACCGACCTCGCACCAGGAAAGGTGCGCAATGGCGCTGCCGTCAATCCGCTTGCGCCCGTCGCTGCGGAGAGCAAGAAGGGGACGGAGGCGGTGTCGCGTGCGTCATCGTCCTTGCGCAGTGGCTTGACCAGCTGGGATCAGCAACTGAATCGCGAACTGGCGGACGCCCAGCAAGCCATGGATTTCCTTGAGCGCAGCGCGAGTCATCTGGAGAGCCTCAAGTCCGACATCAGCGCGAAGATTGCGGGACGGCAGGTGAGCGATGCGCAGGTGAGCGGGAAGCTGCGGCAATTTGCCAACGCATGGCGTCAGCGCCATGCCTCGTCCGGCGGAAGCCTCGATGCGCAACTCGACTACAGCAGTCCCGCGCCGGCGTCCCAGCGCTTCAGCATCCGCGGCTTGAACATGCGGACGCTGCAATCCGGCGACAAGGAAACACTCACGCTTTCCATCGGCGGCGCGGGGCAGCCTCTGCGCTCGGTGAGCGTCGATCCGGAGTTGTCCGAAGAAGCGATCATCCAGCGTTTCGAGCACGCGCTGTCGCCCGCGAATATCGGCGTCAGCAAAGGCGATGCCGGCGCACTGGTCTTCAGCGTGCCGGAAACCTCGTGGCCTGCCACACGCGACACCTTCGCCATCAAGGGCGACGGCATTCGATTCCCGACCGGGCAGCTGAACCGGGTCAGGACCGAGGCCGTTCCCGCTGCGGTGGAGCCTGACGCCTGGCAGGCGCAGGATGTGCAGGCCCTGCGTCAGACTCTGCAACAAGTGATACAGGCGCTCGACCGCATCAAGCAGTCGCGGGAAGTGGTCAGCCGCGCGCTGGCCGAAGCGGCCAGCCGTGTCGATCGGGCGCGCCCGATGGACGATGCCGCCGGAGCCGCCACCCTGGCGCAAGGTTTTGCATCGGCGGCTGATCAGCCGGGCTACCAGATTTTCTCTTCCACCGTTGCCGCCCTCCTGGGCATCAGCCGTGATCGCGTCCTGTCCTTGCTCGCGCTTGGTCCGCGATAGCGCGATTCCACCTGGCAGGCGATGGGTTTTGTTGAGCGCGATGGCGTTGCCGCGTCAACTATTCAAACGTCCGTACCTGTAGCAGGACACACGATGCCAACAGCCGCAACAGCTGGCTGTTGGCTATAGGGAAATTTTGCAACAGCGCACGTATTCGCGGCATCGGGAAAACCCATGGTCGTCATGGGCGTGAAGTGCCACCGGTGCCGATCTCCCGGACCCTCCCGGCCCGGGAGAATGAATGCGATTCGAATGACACACGTTTACAAGGGAATTCATGATCGAAGAAAGCCAGTCTCGCCAAAGCGCAGTTGCCATGGCCCATACACTTGAATTTCTCGCATTCCGGCTCGGCGAAGAGGAATACGGGATCGACATTCACAAAGTGCAGGAACTGCGCGGCTACGACGCGGTTACGCGCATTGCCAATGCGCCGGATTTCATCAAGGGCGTGGTCAACCTGCGCGGAATCATCGTGCCGATTGTCGACATGCGGATCAAGTTCCAGCTCGGCACGCCGACCTACGACCAGTTCACCGTCGTCATCGTTCTCAACGTCGCCGGCCGTGTCATCGGCATGGTGGTCGACAGCGTCTCGGACGTCATGACCCTGGCCGCCGAACAGATCAAGCCGGCCCCGGAGATGGGCAGCGTGGTGCAAACCGAGTACCTGACCGGCATCGGCACGGTGGACGAGCGCATGCTGATCCTGGTCGACATCGACAAGCTCATGACCGGCAGCGAGATCGGATTGATCGACACACTGAGCGCCTGAATCCGCGCCCGCCAACAGGCAGCGCTTCATCATCATTCAAAACAATTGATCGCAGAAAGAAAATGAAAATCACGGACATGAAAATCGGCTTGCGTTTGGGACTTGGGTTCTCCTCAGTACTGACCATCATGCTTGCATTGAGCCTGATCGGGGCCAACGGCATACGCGAGATGCACGAGAATCTGGAAAAGGTGCTCGAGGACAATGTGCGCAAGATAACGATTGCGCACGAGTTGTCCGACGCGGCGCATGTCGTGTCGCGCGTCACGCGCAACATCATCATTTTGACCGACGAAAACACGGTCAAGGCCCAGCTCGGCGCTATCGAAACCGCGCGTCGCCGCTACGACGCTGCCTTTGACACGCTCGAAAAAATGCCTGCGACCGAAGCCGGCAGGGCGTTCCAGCAAAAGATCAAGGCGGCGCGGCATAAGGCATTGGCGGCGAATCAAAAGGTCATCGATTTCGCAAGGGACAACAACAATGTCGAAGCCATGCAGATCCTCGGGAGCGAAGCCGCTCCTGCCACCCAGCAGTGGCAGGACCTGCTGAGTGACTACATGGATCGCCAGGAGGAACGCAACAAGAAGGACGCGGCCGCTGCCGACGACACTTATTCGCAAGTACTGACACTGATGCTTTCCCTGACCGCGGCTGCGCTGGCATTGGGTGGCGTGATTGCCTGGCTGATCACGCGCTCCATCACCCGGCCCATGAACGATGCGATGCAGGTCGCCCAGGTTGTCGCACAAGGCGATCTGCGGCAACAGATCACGGTCAAGAGCAAGGATGAAAGCGGTCAATTGATGCAGGCCTTGAAGGACATGAACGACAGCCTGGTGCGCATCGTCAGCGAGGTGCGCAACGGCACCGACACCATCGCCACCGCGTCGAACGAGATTGCCAGCGGCAACCTCGACCTGTCATCGCGCACCGAGCAGCAGGCCAGCTCGCTGGAGGAAACCGCCTCGTCGATGGAAGAACTGACCGGCACGGTCAAGCAGAATGCCGACAATGCGCGGCAGGCGAACCAGCTGGCGGTGTCGGCTTCCGAGATCGCCATCAGGGGCGGCACGGTGGTATCCGAAGTCGTCCAGACAATGGGCTCGATCAACGACTCGTCGAAGAAGATCGTCGATATCATCGGCGTCATCGACGGCATCGCCTTCCAGACCAACATCCTCGCGCTGAACGCGGCGGTCGAAGCGGCGCGCGCCGGCGAGCAGGGCCGCGGCTTTGCAGTGGTGGCATCCGAAGTGCGCAGCCTCGCGCAGCGCTCGGCCGCCGCGGCCAAGGAGATCAAGTCGCTGATCGACGATTCGGTTGACAAGGTCGATGCCGGCAGCAAGCTGGTTGACGAGGCCGGCGCGACGATGGACGAGATCGTTGCAAG
Organism: Noviherbaspirillum cavernae; assembly: GCF_003590875.1. NCBI lineage: Bacteria > Pseudomonadati > Pseudomonadota > Betaproteobacteria > Burkholderiales > Oxalobacteraceae > Noviherbaspirillum > Noviherbaspirillum cavernae. The sequence continues at coordinate 303,892 of NZ_QYUN01000003.1, read as the reverse complement.
CGTCAGGCGCGTGACCAACATCATCGGCGAGATCACGGCGGCCAGCCAGGAGCAGACCGCCGGCATCGAGCAGATCAATCAGGCGATCAGCCAGATGGACGAAGTCACCCAACAGAATGCGGCGCTGGTGGAACAGGCGTCTGCCGCATCGGCAGCAATGCAGGATCAGGCCGCCAGCCTGGCGCAGGCGGTCAGTGTTTTCAAGTTGAACAGCATGCAAGTGATGCCGGTCAAGTCCGCAGCCATGCCCGTAGCCAGGCCTGCAGCCAGGATGCATCCTGCAGCGCTGCCCGAAAAGCGCTCACCGGCCCGGATCGCCGCCGATAACGGCACGCAACCCAGACGACTGGTGCATGTCGCCAGTTCTGATGAGGAGTGGGAGCAGTTCTGAATTATCCCGGTACCGCTTTTTGCGCTGAGCGATGGGTTGCCGGATGATGCGTTGCCGGAGCAGCCGCTCCGGCACACGGATTTTGATCGCCGAGCAATGAGTCCGGAATACGGGATTTTTTCTTCCAGCAAAGCAGCGCACAGGCAATGTGCTGCTTTGCGCCATTCTATTTTTGAGGTTCCGGCTGCTTCTGCATTTCCTGCGCCTTGCTTTCCAGTTTCTGACCGGCATCCTGCAGTGCCTGTCCCGTCTTCTCGCCTACCTTGCTCAATTCCTCACTCGCCTTGGCTGCGGCCTGGTCGATTTTCTCGCCCGCTTTTTCCGCCGGGCCCTTGCCGCTCATCTCATCCTTTTTCTGACAGGCAGTCAACACAGCGGCCAGGGCGGCAACTCCCAGCACAGCCGTAGCAGTCTTTCTCATCATCATCATCTTCCCCCTTGCGTCAGTTCAATCATTCAGTCGAAGCAGCGTAGATTCGATGCAGGTGCATCATCGAATCATTCTATAAAGACAAGCTGCGATTCATTAAGTTTCTTCCTGCCGAACAGATTCGCGGCGGCAATGGCCAAGCGCAGCAAGGATGGCCAAAAACGGCAATAATCCTTGTCCGCATACAAGCCGCAATCCGGATGGAAAAGGAGTCATGTCACGTGGCAATCACGCTTTACGCATGGAATACACCGAACGGACGCAAGATCAGCGTCGCGCTGGAAGAGATGGAGCTTTCCTACACCGTTGTGCCCGTGAACATCACGCAGGGACAGCAGCACGAGCCCGACTTCCTGCGCATCAGCCCGAACAACCGGATTCCGGCGATCGTCGATGCGGAGGGACCGGACGGCAAGCCGATCAGCGTGTTCGAATCGGGCGCGATCCTGCTCTATCTCGCTGAAAAGAGCGGCCGCTTCCTGCCGGCCGATTTGCGCAGCCGCGTGCCGGTGCTGGAATGGCTGATGTGGCAGATGGGCGGCTTCGGCCCGATGCCGGGGCAGGTGCATCACTTCCGCAGCCTGGAAAGCGAGGGCGACCGCCGCTACGGGCTCAAGCGTTATTCGGATGAAACGCGCCGCCTGTATGGCGTGCTCGACCGCCGGCTGGCGCAGGTCGAGTTCGTCGCGGGTGAACTGTCGGTGGCCGATTTCGCCATCCTCGGCTGGGCGTGGCGGCACGAGCGGCACGAGGTGAATTTACAGGATTATCCCCACGTCGAGCGCTGGTATCGCGCGCTGCTGGCGCGTCCGGGCGTGCAGCGCGGGCTGGAAGTGAAGCTCGATTGATGGCGATGTCGTGTTCCTTGTGTCGTGTTCTTGTTACGAGCCGCAGGCTGCACTGTCGCTACGCCTCCGGTTCTGATTCCTGCAGAGAGGCGCTTCGTGATGCTCACTCCTGAACAATTTTTCGGCTTTCTCGCTGCGGCAATGCTGATCACGGCATCGCCCGGCCCGGACAACCTGATGGTGCTGGGCGTCGGCATGTCGCGCGGACGCGCGCAGGGGATCGCATTCGGCCTCGGCTGCGCGCTGGGTTGCCTGAGCCACACCGCGCTCGCGGCGCTCGGCGTCAGCGCACTGATCGCGGCCTCGCCGACGGCATTTTCCGTGCTGAAGATGTGCGGCGGACTGTATCTCGTCTGGCTCGGCATGCAGGCCTTGCGCAGCCGCGGCGGCGCACGGGCGGCAAGCGTCACGGCCCCCGACGAATCGCTGCGCAAGCTGTTCGCCAAGGGCCTGTTCGCCAACGCCATCAATCCGAAGGTGGTGCTGTTCTTCCTCTCCTTCCTGCCGCAATTCGTCATTGCCGAGCGCGGCGGCGCGAGCTGGCAGACGGTGCAGCTGGGTGTGATCTTCACGCTGCAGGCGGCGCTGCTGTTCGGCTTGCTCGGCTATTTTTCTGGCGCGGTGGGGCACTGGCTGCATCGCCGGCCGCGTGCCGGCCTGTGGCTGGACCGTGCCGCCGGCACGATTTTCGTGGCGCTGGGCGTGCGATTGATCTTCGCGCGCTGACGTCCGACCATGTTTTACATCATCGACTGACTGGAACAACTCCCATGCCGATCTGGAATCACGAATCAACACTGGAAGACCTGCAGAAATTGAATGCGAACACCGCAGCCGACAGGCTCGGTATCGAGTTCACCGGAATCGGCGACGACTGGCTGTCGGCGCGTATGCCAGTCGATGCGCGCACGGTGCAGCCGTTCGGCATCCTGCATGGCGGCGCGTCGGTGCTGCTGGCCGAGACGGTGGGCAGCACCGCCGCAAATCTGTGCGTCGATGGAAGCAAGTCGTATTGCGTCGGTCTCGATATCAACGCGAATCACATGCGGCCTGCAAGCGGCGGATGGGTGACCGGCACCGCGCGTCCGTTTCATATCGGGCACTCGACCCAGGTATGGGAAATACGCATCGCGGATGACGCCGGGCATCTGGTGTGCGTGTCGCGGCTGACGATGGCGGTGGTCAGGCGCCGGCAGTGATTGCGTGAAGGGTGTCCGATTCCCTCCTGGATCGGGGCGAAAAACTACCGCGCACCCGACATGAACCGCAGGAACGAATCCAGTTCATCCCTGTACATGCATCGCAACTGATGGTCCGGGCAGGCTGCACGAGGCGAGATGGCATATTCGTCGCCGACATGCCATTTGCGCCACCAGCCGAGAAACTGGCTGGCAAGGTTCAGCATGGAGGCCCTTGTCCTGGAATGGACCGCGTGATCGCTCAAATGGCCGCGATAGCGGTTGAGCAGCTCGGTGTCGGAGAAACAGGCAACAGCGAGGCAAGAGCGGCGGTATCGACGGTTTTCATGCTCGCGGCGCGGAGAAGTGAACTTGTCTCATGAGTGGCGGCGCGCTCATGCATGGTTCCGCGCGGATGCACCGGATGGCGCAAGCGATCAGCTGCGATCAAATTGCAGCGTCATTCCGGGCGAGGGTGTGGCAGGGGGAATGGGAACAGGGGTTTCAGGCGGTGCGCCGGATGGGTCACGGAGACCAACACATCCGGCGGCTTGCAAATCGTTCTGCGCGTTCAGGCGGGAGCGGTTACGTTCGGCGACATCGGGCCTGATGGCGGCGACTTTTTCTCCGGTGCGCCGTACTTCGGCTGGCGCGGCTCGACGCCGGCCATGATGTCGTTGACCTGGTCCGCATCGACGGTTTCCCAATCGAGCAGGGCCTTCGTCATTGCTTCCACCTTGTCGCGGTTTTCCTCGAGCAGGCGACGCGCGAGAGCGTACTGGGCGTCGAGGATGCTGCGGATCTCGTCATCGACCTTCTGCTGCGTTTCCTCGGAAACCGATTTCGCTCCGAAGCTGTTCTGCTCGTCGTCGACGTACACCATGGTGCCGAGCGTCTCGGACATGCCGTAGCGCGTCACCATCGCGCGCGCCAGCTTGGTCGCACGCTCGAAGTCATTCGATGCGCCGGTCGACATCTGACCCATGAAGATCTCTTCCGCGATGCGTCCGCCGAACAGGATGGCGATATCTTCCAGCATCTTGTCCTTGTACATGTTTACGCGATCATGTTCTGGCAGCTGCCAGGTCAAGCCGAGTGCATAGCCGCGCGGCATGATGGTGACCTTGTGCACCGGGTCGGCCTTCGGCAGCAACTTCGCCACGACTGCATGGCCCGATTCGTGGTACGCGGTATTGCGACGTTCCTCTTCGCGCATCACGGCGGACTTGCGCTCCGGCCCCATGATGATCTTGTCCTTGGCATCCTCGAAATCCTGCATGTCGACGTAACGCTTGTTGCGGCGCGCGGCGAACAGCGCCGCCTCGTTGACCAGGTTCGCCAGTTCCGCGCCGGAGAAGCCCGGCGTGCCGCGTGCGAGGACGTTCGACTGCACATCCCTGGAGGCGGGGACCTTGCGCATGTGCACGTTCAGGATCTGTTCACGGCCGCGAATGTCCGGCAGACCGACCATCACCTGGCGGTCGAAGCGACCCGGACGCAGCAGCGCCTTGTCGAGTACATCGGCACGGTTGGTCGCGGCGATCACGATCACGCCGGAATTCGGCTCGAAGCCGTCCATCTCGACCAGCATCTGGTTCAGCGTCTGTTCGCGCTCGTCGTTGCCGCCGCCCATGCCGGAGCCGCGCTGACGGCCGACCGCATCGATTTCATCGATGAAGATGATGCAGGGCGAATGCTTCTTCGCCGTCTCGAACATGTCGCGCACGCGGGACGCGCCCACGCCGACAAACATCTCGACGAAGTCCGAACCGGAAATCGTGAAGAACGGCACTTTTGCTTCGCCCGCGATCGCGCGCGCTAGCAGGGTTTTACCCGTTCCCGGCGGGCCCACCATCAGCACGCCGCGCGGAATATGGCCGCCGAGTTTCTGGAACTTGGTCGGATCGCGCAGGAACTCGACGATCTCGCCGACTTCCTCCTTGGCCTCGTCGCAACCAGCGACGTCGGCGAAGGTGACCGTGTTGGTCTTTTCATCCAGCATGCGCGCCTTGGACTTGCCGATCGAGAGCAGACCGCCCTTGCCCTTGCCTTGCGAACGGCGCATGAAGAAGACCCACACGCCGATCAGCAGCAGCATGGGGAACCATGACACCAGCACCTGAGACAGGAAGGATGGCGGTTCGGGGTTCTTGACGTCGAACTTGACGCCATTGGCAATCAGGTCGCTGATCAGGCCGCGATCGAGCATGGTCGCGGTGGTCTTCAGCACCGCGCCGTTGTTGGTGACGGCGAGGATCTTCTCTTCCGAGATCGTCACTTCCTTGATGTTCTTCGCCTTGACCTCGGTCAGAAAGTCCGAATACGCAATCGGCGCGGCATTGGATGCCGCACGGGCGCCGAAGAACTGGCTGATGGTGATAAAGGCAACGAAGAAGATCGCGGCCCAGACTGCGACTTGAATGTGCTTTGGTTTCACTAGGGTTCCTGAATGACGGTTACATCTTGTTTTGGCGACGAGGCGGCAATAATTCAAGGGGACGCGCGGATGATTTTTCCTCCCCCGGCGATACTGGCATCGGACGGGACAGCGTAGCACCGATCCATGCAGGGAAAAAGCGAATAATCCGGCTGGGATCATTCCGAAAAACGGAAGAAATGACAATTCGATAATTAAAGCGCCTAACAAAATGAAGCGAAGCGGTTCTGAGTAGGGTGTAGCAGGGAATTCGGGCAGCCTGCTGCCCGCCTGCGAAACGGCACTGGCATGCAGGCCAGTGCGCGCCCTGCAAGGGCGCCGCCGCAGACAGTACGAGTAGTACGGCAAGGCGGCGCAACACCCTCAGAATCATTTTGTTAGACGCTCTTAGTCAATGCGGCAATGCGGCCGCCTTGAGACTGTTGCCGGAAGACTCATGCATGCATGAGGATTAATGACATGGTCGAAATCGTTCCGCATTTGCCGGAACATCAAGGCGGCGCAGCGCACGGCGTCCACGAGAAAAACGGCCTTATCGAAATTGCAAGCGGGGCCGCCTTCGGCCCTGTCGGTGATGGCGGTCGCCACGATGTTCCAGCGCCATCGGCCGGGCGGGGCAGATTGACTGCCGCCCGCATTCACTTCAGCGCGAAATTCACCCCGTGCAGCGGCGACGCGCCCTTGTCCTTGCTCTTGTCGTGCTCCCTTGCCTCGACGGCAGCGGATTTGGTCGCGCTGACGAACACGCGCTCGGGTGCGACATGTCCGGCTTTCAGCAGCCAGTCCTTGACCGCCTGCGCGCGGCGGTCGCCGAGCGCGATCAGGTCGTTCTCGTTGATGGCGGTATTGGCGATCATCAGCTTTTCCATTTCCTCGACCGGCACGCTCTTTTGCATGCCGATCACGTTGCGCGGCTTGGTGAATGATTCGTCCTTGTAGACCCGCGTCAGCAATGCCGCGTATTCCTCCGGCTTGACGACCACGCTGCCGGGCTGCACGGTCTCGCCGCGCGCCTGCATGTCCTTGATCTTGAGTGAACGCACCTTGCGCTCGATCGATGTCTGCTTCAAGCCATCGATATCGACGGCAGCGTCGGCGTGGCCCGTGATGTCGAGCTTGAGCGCGGGGCGTTCGTTCAGCGCCTTGGCGATCGACTTGAGCTTGTCTTCGCCGGCCGCCGGTATGGTGGCGCGGCCCGGCTCGAACTCCAGCGTGGCCATTTCCTCGCCGCCGCTACCGCCGAACATCGAACCCAGCAGGGTGAACGGCGCAGTGACCGCCTTGACGATGATGTTGCCGATCACCTTGAGGATGATGCCGCCGATGGAGAATTGCGGATCGTCGATCGAGCCGTCGATCGGCATGTTGACGTCGATGACACCGTTGCGGTCGGTCAGGAGGGCGACCGCGAGCCGCACCGGCAGCCTGGTTGCCTGCGGATTGGTGCTTTCTTTACCGAATGTGAGCTGCTCCAGGATCAGCCGGTTGTTGGCCTTCAGCTCGCGATTGTCGATCATGTAGGCGACCTCGAAGGACAGCTTGCCTTTCTCGATGCCGTAGCCCACGTACTTGTCCGCATAGGTCGACAGCGTGGCAAGCTCCATGCCGCGCACGGTCGCCTTCACGTCAAGGAACAGGTCCCGCTTGAGCGGATTGATGCGGCCCGCGATCGCCAGCGGCGCGCGATTCACCTCCCCGCGCAAATCCACGTTTGCCGTGGTGGCGGTATCCGAGGACAGTCCCGTCACGGTGCCGCCGAGGTCGCGCATGTTGGCGGTGTAATTCGGTCTGATGAAGTTGTCGGTGAAGCGCACGCGCCCGCCCTGCAGCGCGATCTTGTTGATGCGGATCGGCGGCAGCTTTTGCGCGGCCTGCTGCACGGCCGTCTGGGCTGCCGTGGTTGCCTTGGCGACGATCGCCGGCCGCGCAGGCGCTGCCGGGTCTGCCGGGGAGGGCGCGGCAGCGGGTCTGTCGGCGACTTCGGTCAGGCTCCTTTTTCCGCCGGCCGAGCTGCGCGCGATGTCCTGCACGTTGATGCGGCCGGTGGCGTCGATGATGATGCGGGCGAAGAAGTCGGACAGCGCAATGCGATCCACCGTCAGGGAAAGCGGTTCGAGCTTGATGTCCATTGCGCTGAAGGCGAGCGATTTCCAGCGCAGGAAATCATTCTTGCTGGCCTTGTCCACGCTGGCGACGTTGGCGAGACTGGCGTCGCCCTTGAATCCGCCTTTCAGCGCGCCGTCCGCAGCGGCGTCCAGCTGCAGCCTGCCCTTGCCGGAGGCATTGCCCTGCGTCAGCCGCAGATTGACCTTCTCCGTGACATAGGGCTGCAGCGGCAGCAGGTCCACGTTCTTCATCTCCACCGCCAGATCGGTATGCAGCGGTGCGAGGCCGACGTCGCCATTCAGCGCCAGCTGGCCGCTCTTGTTGAGCGTTGCCTTCAGGTCCACGCGGCTGCGCGCCGCGGGCGCGGTGGAGAAATCCTGCACGGACAGACTGAGCGGCGCGATGACCGCCAGCGCCGGTTCCTCGTGGTCGTGGTCTTCGAGCCGGGCCGACCAGTTCTTGACATCGATGCGCGCCACATTGACGGCGTACGGGCTGGCCGCCTTGTTGCCGGCTGCGCCTTTTGCAGCGGATTTCGGGTTCGATGCAGTGTTCGATGCGGGGGAGGGTGCCGCAGCGGCAGCCTGTGTTTGCAGCTTGTTGTTGCGCAGCTGGAAGTTCGCACTGTCGGACGTCACTTCGCCCACAGTGATTTTCTTCTTGCCGGCATCGAGCGTGAGCTTGCGCGCGGCCAGATTGAATTTTTCCACTCCGGCGCGCAGCGAACGATCCGCCGTGTCTTCGGCATAGCGCAGGGACGCGTCGCGGATATCCAGTTCCTGCAATGCGACCTGCGCGGCGGCGGCCGTGGCGGCCCCCTTGACCGCGCTGGCGACCGGGCGCTCCGGCGGCAGCAGGCGCAACAGATTGAGCTGACCCGTGCGGTCGCGGCTCATGTCGGCCGTCAGTCCCTTGATGGCGACGCGGGCGATATCGAAACGCCCGCCGAAGACATCCATGTCGTCGAGCTTCACCTCAAGTTCGGGCACGGTGATCACCGGCTTGCCGCCGCGCTCGGTGATCTGCACCGACTTCATGGCCGCGTCGCCGCTCACGACGACGGTCGGGGATTGATCCTTTGGCTGCTGGAAACTGGCAGTCAGGTTCGCGTGCAGCCGTGCGCTTGGAACCCGGAAGTTCGGCTGGTAGGGCAGGTAGCCGAGATAGTGCGTGATATCCAGATCGTCCAGTTTCAATTCGACGATGGCCTCCTTGTGGTCCGCGAAGGGGCGTGCCTTGCCCTTGACCAGCAGCGGCGTGTCGTTGACCTTCGCACTCAGCAGCGGCTCCACGAATACGTGCACATGGATCGGCAGCGATGAGATGAACGGCACACCAAGCCGGAGCTCGGTCACGCGATGCGTCGTTTTGGCCGGCTTGTCCTCGAACTCTATGCTGCCGTCTTCCAGCTGGATGTTGTTGAGTGAATAGCGCGCCGGTTTCTCGGAGGGCGGCTGGCTGGTGATCTGCTCGATGATGTCGTCGATGCTGTAGCGATTGGCTTCGATACGCACCAGATGCACGTAGGGCTTGACCAGGCGGACTTCCTTCACCACCGGCGCGAAGCGTATCAGCGACTCTGACGACAGATCGAGCGTCAAGGCATCGAAACTGGCGAACACGGCATTGCCTTGCGGCTCCATCAGCTTGAGGTCGCGCACCGTCATCACCAACTTGAGGGGATTGAACTCGATCTTGCCGATGGTGAGCTGACGGTGGAATTTTTCGGTGACGCGCTGTTCCGCCTGGTGCTTGACGATGGCCGGCAGCGCCAGCCAGGCGAACACAAGGAGGAACAGCAGGATGACGCCGATCCAGATGAAGCCGCGCAGGACCGCGGACTTGGATGGCACGGCCGTCAGGCGCTTCGGTTGCGGGGTATTCATCGGAATCAGGGTGGGCAGAGGAGTCTCGGTGGCAAGAATTTTATCAGTGGCATTGCGATCGGTTTGTTTCAATTCGCAACGAACAGACCGCGTGCGGCAGCTGGCGTTCGCGAATGGTGCAGGAGTCTGCAGATGGGTCAATGCTGCAGGACGATGATGCAGATATTTTCTGACATTCCCTGACATTCGCTGACATTCGCGGACCTGCACGCATGCCTCGCGGTAATATTGTCCGATTATCGACATATCGGTTTTGCGGGAGTCGCTCATGGACATGGAATATCTGACCATCACCCTCAATCTGCTGGGCGCAGTGGCGGCCGGCGGCATCATCGGTCTGGAGCGCAGCTATCACGGCCGCCCTGCAGGGTTTCGCACCCACACCCTGGTCTGCCTGGCGTCAAGCCTCCTGATGCTGGTGACGCTGTATCAATGGAAATGGCTGCCCGGCGCGCCGCTCGACACCATCCGTACCGACCCGACCCGGATGGCGCAAGGCATCATGACCGGCATCGGCTTCCTCGGCGCGGGCGTCATCTTCAAGGAAGGTTTCACGGTACGCGGTCTGACCACCGCCGCGTCGATCTGGATAACGGCGGCGATCGGCATTCTGGTCGGCATCGGTTTCTACATGCCCGCCATACTTGCGACCATCCTGACACTGGGTACGTTGTCGGTGTTTCGGCGCATTGAATCATGGATGCCCTCCCACTTCTATGCGCATCACGATATTCGTTTCGACCGGAACGATGCCATGACGGAACAGGAGGTGAGGCAGATCCTGAGCGAGCACGGATTCACGATTGCGAACATGAGTTATCGCATCACCGACGACGGCGCCTCTTTTGAATATCGCATGATTCTCCAGACCACCAACGCCAGGAACACGGCGACATTGGCCGCATACCTGCGCAACCTGAAGCAGGTGCGCACGTTTCATATTTCACCGACAGGTGATTGAAAGGCAGCAACCGAAGACCATTCCGAAGTGCATTCATGACATGACAAAGGAGACAAGATGAAGAAAATGATGTTCGCACTATTGGCCGTCACCGCCGCTGGCACCGTCCATGCGCAGGCGCAGCCCGCCTTGCCTGACCCGGCAACAACCGACCCGACGAGTCTGCAACTGATGCAAGGCTTTCCCCCTCCGGCCAACAGGACGATCCGCTTTGCCGACGGCACCTACTACCAGTTTCCCAAAACACGCTGGTCGTTTTCCCATATACGCGAACTTGTGCCGACGGCGAATGTCTGGCGCGGGACCGGGCCGGCTTCGCCGTTGCCTGCCGCGCCGATGGCCCTCGATACGCTATCTTTCCTGGATGACAAGGGACAGCCGACGACCTGGGCGGAGATGCTGAACCGGACTTACACGGACAGCATCATCGTGCTGCATCGGGGAAAGGTAGTCTATGAAAAGTACACCGGCGCGGCGCAACCCTATTTGCCGCATTCCGCGTTCTCCATCACCAAGTCCTTCGTCGGGACATTGGCGGCGATGCTGGTGGCGGAAGGCGCGCTCGACCCGTCGGCTCTCGTTTCCAAATATGTGCCGGAACTGAAGGACAGCGCCTACGGCGATGCGACCGTGCGGCAGGTGATGGACATGACCATCGGCGTGCGCTATTCGGAAAACTACGCCGATCCCAAGGCGGAGGTCTGGGATTACGGGCGCGCCGGTGGCATGGCGCCCGTACCGCCTGGCTACAACGGGCCGAAGACATTCTATGAATTCCTCGTCAACCTGAAGAAGGAAGGCGAGCATGGCGCAGGCTTCGCCTACAAGACCTCCAATGCGGAAGTGCTGGCATGGATCGTCAAGCGTGCCTCCGGCAAATCCGTGGCGACCCTGATGTCCGAAAGAATCTGGCAGAAGATCGGCGCGGAAAACGACGGCTATTTCCAGGTCGATTCGGTCGGCACCGAGTCGGGCGGCGGTGGCGCCAGCCTGCCCCTGCGCGACATGGCGCGCTTCGGCGAGATGATCCGGCTGGACGGCAAGTTCAACGGCCAGCAGATCGTACCCAAGGCTGTCGTGGACGACATCCGCAAGGGGGCCGATCCCGCCGATTTTGCCAAGGCCGGCTATCCGAACGTGCCGGGCTACGGCAAGGGATACTCCTACCGCAACATGTGGTGGGTCTCGCATAACGCGCACGGCACATTCGACGCACGCGGCATCCACGGCCAGCGGATCTACATCGACCCGAAGGCGGAACTGGTGATCGCGAAGTTCTCCTCGCATCCGCTGGCCGGCAACATGGCCAACATCCCGCTGACGGATCGGGGATTCATGGCATTGGCTGAGCAGTTGATGAAATAGGCGTGACGGCACGGTTCAGGCTTGCAAGCCTGAACCGTGCACTGCAAGCAGGGATGGAGCAATCGCCGCCTGAACCCACTCCCATTTCAGCCGGTCCACGCATGTCCTTGCAAGGACATGCTGTTCATGTCGATGAATCCCTCAACCGAGGGCGCAAGGGTTTGGCGGCTTTCTCCGAGCGCGTTGCACGTCCGGGATCAAACCGGATCATTTGCGCAATCAGTGCCGCGCCATCGCTCTTGAGAAAATCCTTGAAGGCAAGCGCCACCGGCGGCAGGCGCTTGTTCTTGCGATGCACCAGGTACCAGTTCAGCATCAGGGGCAAGCCCTGAACGTCGAGGACGACCAGACTGCCCGCCTGCAGTTCGAGATTGATGGTATGCGCCGACAGGAAGCTGATGCCCATGCCCGCGATCACGGCCTGCTTGATGGTTTCGGTGCTCTTGATTTCCATCGCGATGTTGAGGTCGGCGAGATGTTTGCCGAGGCCTTCGGTCATCGAATTCCAGGTATCCGATCCCTTTTCGCGAACGACAAACGGTTCGCGCACGATGACGCTCAGCGGGATACGCCTTTTCTTCGCCAGCGGATGATCCGGCGCGGCGACGATGACGTAGGGGTGCGGCGCGAAGGATTCGTTCACGGTATCCATGTCCGGCGGCGGACGCACCATGACCGCCAGATCGGTCAGGTTGTCCGCGAGCTGCCCCAGCAATTCCTCACGATTATGGACGCTCAGGTTGAGCGTAACGCCGGCATTGCGGCGGGCGAATTCAACCAGCAGCCGCGGAAAAAAATAGTCGCCGGCGCTGATGACGGCCACGTTCAGCTTGCCGCCCGAGATGCCCTTGAACTGGGTCATCGCCGCCTCCGCATCCTGGAACTGCTGGATGATGGAGCGGGCGTAATGGAGCAGTTCCTTCCCCGCCGGCGTCAGATAAATCTTCTTGCCGAGTTGTTCGAACAAGGGCAAGCCGACGTGTCCTTCGAGCGTGCTGATCTGCGTCGATATCGCCGGCTGGGTGAGATGCATTTCGTCCGCGGCACGCGAAAAGCTCAAGTGCCTGGCGACGGTTTCAAATACCTTCAACTGGCGCAGCGTGGCATTTTTCATTGTCGGAATGTATTAACGATAGCTGATGGAAACGATCAAAAATTTTAACTATATCTAATGGTATGCGGAGATTAAGATCAATCCAAGTCCCGACGCGGGATGACGCCGACGATCAGAAGCACCTGCCCAAAGGAGCGCTGCCATGCTTGATGTTGCAATCGACAGATCAATCGAGGATACGGACTGGTTTCATTGCGATGCCTATAACGCCGCCTTTTACGAGCTGGGCCTGGGCTGGCATTGGGACACCGATACCTACCGGAATCTGTTGCCTGATTCGGCGGGAGCGAGCGACCGTATCCGATCCTATCTGGAAGTTCAGCAGCCGCATTTGCTGAAGGCCTATGACGCCGATTTTCTGATTGAGGCGATTCAGATGGCCAAGGCGCGTTGTTACGACACCATGCGCACGTGCGGCCACAGGCCTGCACCCAACATGAACTGGGCGGAAATTCAGCGCGTCCAGATCGGGATCTGAACATGGTGCATTGCCGCAAGCAGGGCAGCGGCTTGATTTGAAAACTTGACGGTAGTCAAGAGAGTTTTGATCAAAGTAGAGCATCCTTTTTGTTCGACGGTATATCGATATTCTGCTCATTGATCTCCCTGGCGTATCTAGCAGCTTTTGGTGAGCATGGAAAGAAGAAGGGGACTGCATGCCAGTGATCGCAATGACCCAGGAAATGGGATCTCTCGCCAAGGACGTGGCCTTGAAGCTTGCATCGGCGCTCGATATCGAAGTGATGCGCAACGAAGTGGTGGACCATGTATCGGCAAAGATGGCCTTGCCCAAGAGTGCGGTTCGTCGCTTGCGCGAAGGCAAGGCGGGATTCCTCGAACGCCTCAAGACCGACCGGAAAATCATGGCCCTGTACACGGCGGAGGAAGTGTTCGAACTGGCAAACAGAGGGAACGTCGTGTTGCGCGGCTGGGGAGCGACATGTCTGTTACGTCCGGTGCCGCACGTCCCCTGCGTCCGGATCACCAGTTCCTTTGAGAAGCGGGTCGAATGGCTGATGAGCAGCCTGGAGACCGAGGATAGGGACTTCGCGGCATCCGAAATCCGGCGCAGCGATGAAGCGCATGCGTCGCGCATGCATCAGCAGTTTGGCGTCAGCTGGGGCGACCCGGTCCTGTACGACATGGTGCTCAACACGGACCGCGTATCGGTGGACAGTTGCGTGGAACAAATCATCCTGCTGTCGCGCCGGCCCGAGTTTCAGGAAACGGAAGAGTCGCGCGCAGTGCTGGCCAACATGACGCTGGAAGCGCGCATTCATGCTGCCATCAAGGACAATGCCGCAACGCGCGACACGCACATCACCGTCGAAGCCCGCAACGGCGAGGTCGCCTTGCTTGGCATCGTGCTCGATGCGCAGGAGCGTGCCCGAACGGAACAGGTGGTGACCGAGGTTCCCGGAGTGGCCGGTGTCGATAATCAGTTGCGGCTGATGACAAGTCAAAAACAATTCATGTCGGCCAAACACCACATCCCGCGCGACGCGTGACGCGCATCATCGAGAGTCGTTCTGCGAAAGATGGAAATGTCGATCCTGGTCAACAAGAACACCCGAGTGATCACGCAAGGAATTACCGGAAAGGCGGGTCAGTCCCATACGCGTATGTGCAGGGAGTATGGCAACGGAAAGAACTGCTTCGTCGCCGGCGTGCATCCGCAAAAGGCCGGCCTGGACTTCGAAGGCATTCCGATTTACGGCAGCGTCAAGGAAGCAAGAGAACGAACCGGCGCAACGGTTTCCGTGATCTACGTGCCCCCGGAATCAGCCGCTGCGGCCATCGACGAAGCGGTCGATGCCGGCATGGAGCTGGTGATCTGCGTTACCAGGGATATCCCGACGCAGGACATGATCAGAACCGTCGACAGGATGCAGGGAAAGAAAACCGTTCTACTCGGCCCCAACTGCCCCGGCATTATCACGCCGGGTGAAATCAAGATCGGTCTCATGTCCGCGCATGTGCGCAAGAAGGGCCATATCGGCGTGGTGTCTCGCGTGGGGATGCTCACCGACGATGTGGTGAGTCAGTTGATGGAGGACGGATTTGCGCAATCAACCTGCGTCGGAATAGGCGGCGATCCCGTCTGCGGCTTGAAGTACATCGATGTCATGCGCATGTTCAACGACGATCCCGAAACGGATGCGGTCATCATGGCCGGCGAGCTTGACGGCGATGCCGAGGAAGTCTGCGCGCGCTGGGTCAAGGACAACATGAAGAAGCCTGTTGTCGGCTTTATCGCGGATGAGGCGCATTCTGGCGGCAAGGGATTCGCGGAGAAAAAGCTGGCTGTCATGGAAGAGTGCGGCATCGTCGTCGCACGTGATCCCGCCGAGCTCGGCGCGGTGCTCAAGACGGCGCTCTACGACGATTCTTTCTGGATGATCAGTTAGAGCGGAACGTAGGGTGGGCACGCAGTGCCCACGCGGGTGCTCGAACGGCATTTCAGCGTGGGCACTGCGTGCCCACCCTACAAGGATTTTTTCACTTTACGCGTCAGCCGTTCAGCGCTCAAATTTTCCCCTGATGCTTCAGCCGGCTCAAGGTTTCAGCGGAAAGGTTCAGATAGGTTGCCATGTCTTTTTTCGGTATGCGATCGAACAGGTCCGGATACTTGCGCAGGAAACGATGCACGCGGCCGGGGGCATCGAGCAGATGCAGGGTGATGGTGTGGGCCATGATCTCGCTCATCAGGCGCATGACCTCGTACTCGAATGCCTGCTTGAGGACGTCTCGGCTCTCCATGAATGCGGCCCATTGCTGCAGCGGGAGTTTTGCCACGCGCGCCCTGGTGACGGAGACGATGCTGTAGGGCGTCGGCGTCTTGAGGCGCCATGCGGCATAGCTCGTTTCGATGTTCCGCTCGTCGGAAAAGCGCAGGATCATTTCCTTCGCGAGATTGTTTGTCACCACGCGCTTGAGTATGCCGTCGAGGATGAAGTACTGCTCCATCTCGCGTATGCCCTGATGCAGGAGGAAGTCGCCCTTGCGGCAATCGACCACGGTGAGATGCGATTCCAGCTCGGCCATCTCGCTGTCAGTCAGATCCTTGAGAACCACGTTCTGCCTGAGCTGCACGCGAATGATGTTTCGTTCCTGATGATCTGATACTGACGGCATGGCGGTCTGTTCTGGTAATCGATCGTGTCGGACATGATCTTGTGAAAATTGACCCCGGTCAATGAGAAAAACAGACATCGCTCGGTAAGATGAATGTGAGTTCAATGAAGATTGAGTTAGCTCAAATCTGCATGGAGCCGGCTCCACTTCCGCACATGAATCCACCCTGCCACCGAACCGATAGGAGAAACCATGTCTTCAGTATTGACCGATACCAAGCCGGAAACGCCCGCGGCAACGACCACCACGACGGCAGAGGACACGCTCAAGCGAAAGAGCCGGGATGCCGACGTCATTTCAGGCGGACATCTGGTGGCGCGGGCACTGAAGAACGAAGGAGTCGATACGATCTTCACGCTGTGCGGCGGCCACATCATCGACATCTATGACGGCTGCGTGGATGAAGGCATTCGCATCATCGACGTGCGTCATGAACAGGTGGCCGCGCATGCGGCGGACGGTTACGCACGCCAGACCGGCAAGCTCGGCGTGGTGGTGACGACGGCGGGTCCCGGCTGCACCAATGCCGTGACGGGCGTGGCGACGGCCTTTCGTTCCGAGAGTCCGGTGCTGCACATCGGCGGCCAGGGCGGCATGACGCAGCACATGATGGGCTCGCTGCAGGATCTGCCGCACGTTGACATGATGCGGCCCATCACGAAATTTTCTGCCGGTGTGCATTCGACAGAACGCGTGGCCGACATGGTGGCGATGGCGATACGCGAATGCTTCGCCGGCGCGCCGGGGCCGGCCTATCTGGAAATCCCGCGGGACATACTGGATCGCGAAATCGATTTGAGCCGCGCCGTGATTCCGCAACCGGGCAAATACCGCGCCTCGGTCAAGACGCTGGGCGACGCCCACGACATCGAAAAGCTCGCCGACATCCTGGTCAATGCAGAGCGTCCGGTGGTCCTGTACGGCAGCCAGGTGTGGGCATCGCGCGGCCATGAAGAAGCGATTGCGCTGGTGCGCGCGCTCGACATCCCGGCCTACTTCAACGGCGCGTCGCGCGGCCTGCTGCCGCCTGGCGATCCGCATCACTTCGATCGCACACGGCGCGAAGGTTTTGACAAGGCAGATGTGATCGTGATCGTCGGCACGCCCTTCGATTTCCGCATGGGTTACGGCAAGCGCCTCGGATTGAACGCGACGCTGGTGCAGATCGACCAGGATTACCGCACGGTGGGCAAGAATCGCGACGTCTCGCTCGGTATCGTCGGCGATCCCGGCACGGTGCTGGCTGCAGTGTTGCAGGCGACAACCGGACGCATCGACCATGGCGCGCACGCCAAGCGCAAGGAATGGATGCAGTACTTGCAAGGCATGGAGGAAGCGGCGACCGCGAAGCTCATGTCGAAATTCAAGTCGGACAGCACGCCGATCAATCCGTTTCGCGTCGCGTATGAAATCAACGAATTCCTGCGCGATGACACGATCTACATCGGCGACGGCGGCGACGTCGTCACCATCTCGGCGCAGGCGGTGCGTCCGCGCCGTCCGGGACAGTGGATGGATCCCGGTGCGCTGGGCAGCCTCGGCGTGGGCACCGGCTTTGCGATCGCGGCAGGACTCGCACATCCAGACAAGGAAGTGCTGTGCTACTACGGCGACGGCGCTTTCAGCATGACTGCATTCGACATGGAAACGGCCAACCGTTTCGGCGTGCCGTACATCGCGGTGGTGGGCAACAACTCGGCGATGAACCAGATCCGCTACGGCCAGCTTGCCAAGTACGGCGAGGAGCGCGGCAATGTCGGCAATCTGTTGGGCGATGTTCCATTCGGCACGTTTGCCGAAATGCTCGGCGGGTATGGCGAAGAAGTGCGCGACCCGGCCCAGATCGCACCGGCCTTGCAGCGCGCACGCGAATCGGTGGCGAAAACCCGCCGCAGCGCCGTCATCAACATCTGGGTTGATCCGCGCGTATACGCGCCCGGCACGATGGCGCAGACCATGTACAAGTGATATCAAACGACGCATAAGGAGACATCGCATGAGTAAAGCATTAGATGGCGTTCGCATACTGGATTTCACCCACGTGCAATCGGGGCCGACCTGCACGCAGCTTCTGGCATGGTTCGGCGCCGACGTGATCAAGGTGGAGCGCGCCGGCGAGGGCGACGCCACGCGCGGACAGTTGCGCGACATTCCCGACGTGGACAGTCTGTATTTCACCATGCTCAACCACAACAAGCGCTCGATCACGCTCGATACCAAGCACAGCATGGGCAAGGAAGTGCTGGAAACGCTGATCAAGGAGTGCGACGTGCTGGTCGAGAATTTTGCGCCTGGCGCGCTCGATCGCATGGGGTTCAGCTGGGAGCGTATTCAGGAAATCAACCCACGCATGATCGTCGCCTCGGTCAAGGGCTTCGGTCCCGGTCCGTACGAAGACTGCAAGGTCTACGAAAACGTCGCGCAATGCGCGGGCGGCGCGGCGTCCACCACCGGCTTCGACGACGGTCCGCCGGTCGTCACCGGCGCGCAGATCGGCGACAGCGGCACCGGCGTGCATCTGGCGCTGGGCATCGTGACCGCGCTCTATCAGCGCAACGCGACGGGGCGCGGACAGAAGGTGCTGGCGGCGATGCAGGACACCGTGCTCAATTTGTGCCGCGTCAAGTTGCGCGACCAGCAGCGGCTGGAGCGCACTGGTGTCATGAAGGAATACCCGCAGTATCCGAACGGGACATTCGGTGACGCCGTACCGCGCGCCGGCAATGCGTCGGGCGGCGGCCAGCCGGGCTGGATTCTGAAGTGCAAGGGCTGGGAAACCGACCCCAACGCGTATATCTACTTCATCACGCAGGCGCCGGTGTGGGGCGCGATATGCAAGGTGATCGGCAAGGAAGAGTGGATCACCGATCCCGACTACGCCACGCCGCCGGCGCGCCTGCCGCACCTCAAGGCAATCTTTGCGACGATCGAGGAATGGACCAAGACCAAGACCAAGTTGGAGGCGATGGACATTCTGAACAAGTACGACATTCCCTGCGGTCCGATCCTGTCGATGAAGGAAATTGCCGAGGAGCCATCGCTGCGCGCGACCGGCACCGTGGTCGAAGTCGATCATCCCAAGCGCGGCAAGTATCTCTCGGTCGGCAATCCGATCAAGCTGTCCGACAGCGCCACTGAAGTGACGCGCTCGCCGCTGCTGGGCGAGCACACCGAAGAGGTGCTGGCGCAACTGGGCTACAGCGCGGAACAGATCGCGGTGCTGCGTACCGAACGCGTGATCTGACGAACGTATTTTTGATTGCTTACTTTTTCAGGCGGATACGATATGGAAAACGACATGGAAAACGCTAAAACGAAAGTCAGAGAAATTCTCGATACGGTGAAAGCCGCCGGACGAGATTCGCTCACCGCCCCCGAGGGCAAACTGGTGTGCGATGCGTATGGCATCGCCGTGCCGCAGGAAGGCGTGGTCGGCAGCGCGGAGGAGGCATCCACGCTCGCGGCATCGATGGGATTCCCGGTCGTGATGAAAATCGTTTCGCCGGACATCCTGCACAAGACGGAAGCCGGCGGCGTGGTCGTCGGCGTCAAGAGTGAAGAGGAAGCCGTCGAGGCTTACGAGAAGATCCTAGCCAATGCCAGGAACTACAAGCCGGAAGCGCATATCGTCGGCGTGCAGGTCCAGCAAATGCTTAAAGGCGAACAAGAGGTGATCATCGGCGCCGTCACCGACGGCAGCTTCGGCAAGCTGGTTGCCTTCGGGCTGGGCGGCGTGCTGGTGGAAGTGCTGAAGGACATTACCTTCCGTCTGGCTCCCGCTACCAAGGCGGATGCGCTCTCGATGCTGGACGGCATTCAGGCGGCGGAGATGCTCAGGGGCGTGCGTGGCAGCGAGCCGGTCGATCGAGACGCGCTGGCGAACATGATCGTGCGCGTCAGCGAACTGGTCAGCGATTTTCCGGAAATTGCCGAGATGGATCTGAATCCGGTATTCGCAACCAAAAACAGCGCGGTGGCGGCGGACGTGCGCATCGTGGTCGATTTCGAAGCGAAGGAGCCGCGCTATCGTCCGAGCGAAGAAGAGGTTCTCGCCAGCATGAACCGCATCATGCAGCCGCAGTCGGTCGCAGTGATCGGCGCATCGTCGGAAGACGGCAAGATCGGCAACTCGGTCATGAAGAACCTGATCAACGGTGGCTACAAGGGCAACATCTACCCGATCCATCCGAAGGCCGAGGAAATTCTCGGCTACAAGGCGTACAAGAGCGTGAAGGACGTTCCGGGTGAGATCGACACCGCCGTGTTTGCGATCCCCGCCAAGTTCGTCGCTGCCGCGCTGACCGAGTGCGGCGAGAAAAAGATTCCCGGTGCGGTGCTGATCCCGTCCGGCTTCGCGGAAACCGGCCAGCATGCATTGCAGGAAGAGCTGGTGTCGATCGGACGCAAGTACAACATCCGCATGATGGGGCCGAACATCTACGGCTTCTACTACACACCGGCCAATCTCTGCGCCACCTTCTGCACCGCCTATGACGTCAAGGGCTCCGCCGCCTTGTCCTCGCAGTCCGGTGGTATCGGCATGGCGATCATCGGCTTCAGTCGCTCAGCCAAGATGGGCGTGTCCGCGATCGTCGGACTGGGCAACAAGTCCGATATCGACGAAGACGACTTGTTGCTGTTCTTCGAGCAGGACCCGAACACCAAGGTGATCGCGCAGCATTGCGAAGACCTGAAAGACGGCCGGGCCTTCGCGGAAGTGGCGCGCCGCGTCTCCAGGAAGAAGCCGGTCATCGTTCTGAAGGCGGGTCGCACCTCCGCCGGTGCGAAGGCAGCCAGCTCGCATACCGGCGCGCTGGCCGGCAACGACAAGATCTATGAAGACGTGTTCAAGCAGGCCGGCGTGATCCGCGCCCGCAGCCTGCGTGACCTGCTCGACTTCGCGCGCGGTGTGCCGGTCCTGCCGACGCCGAAGGGAGAGAACGTCGTCATCATCACCGGCGCGGGCGGTTCCGGCGTGCTGTTGTCCGATGCCTGCGTCGACAACAACCTGAAACTGATGCCGATGCCGGAGGATCTCGACAAGGCTTTCCGCAAGTTCATTCCGCCATTCGGCGCTGCCGGCAACCCGGTCGACATCACCGGCGGCGAGCCGCCCTCGACGTACAAGAATACGGTCTTGCTCGGCCTGGAGGATGAGCGTATTCATGCGCTGATCCTGGGCTACTGGCACACCATCATCACGCCGCCAATGACCTTCGCCAGAATCATTGTCGAAGCGCGTGACGAAATGCGCGCCAAGGGCATCGAGAAGCCGATCGTTGCTTCGCTGGCCGGCGATGTGCAGGTGGAGGAAGCGGCGCAATACCTGTACGAACACGGCATCCCGGCGTATGCATACTCGACGGAAATACCGGTGGCCGTGCTGGGTGCGAAGTATCAGTGGGCGCGGGGTGCTGGGTTGCTTGAATGATGGCATGATGAAGTAACTGTAGGCGGTAGGGTGGGCACGCAGTGCCCACGCTGAATCTCGGTCCGCGCCCGCGTGGGCACTGCGTGCCCACGCTACAGATTCCTGCGTTCAATAAAGTAGTCAGATCGACCAGGAGCAAGAATGAACCAACGATTCATTCCGATTGCAGTGCAAGGAGCGTCGAAAGAACGCAAACGCCAGGGCCCGAAGGGCCGCCGCGTCGATCCTGCTGCATTGGCGGAAGTTCAGGCGCTGCTGGGCTGTGCGCCGCGCCGGCGCGATTTGCTGATCGAGCATCTGCACAAGATACAGGACCACTTCGGCTGCCTTTCCGCTGCACACCTGGCGGCGCTGGCGCAGGAAATGCGCATGGCGCAAACCGAAGTGTTCGAGGTGGCAAGCTTCTACCATCATTTCGATATCGTCAGGGAAGGCGAGGTTGCGCCACCCGCGCTGACCGTGCGGGTGTGCGACGGCTTGTCATGTGAAATGGCCGGTGCGCGCGATCTACTGTCGAAGCTGCCGGCGATACTGGGACAGGACGTGCGCGTGATCGCCGCGCCGTGCGTCGGCCGTTGCGACCATGCGCCGGTCGCGGTCGTCGGACAGAATCCGGTGCCGCATGCAAGTTGCGATGCAGTTGCCGCAACAGTCGCCTCCGGTGCTGTAGAGCATGATCTGGACGGCTTCATCGACTGCGTGCAGTATCAATCGGAGGGCGGTTACGCCTTGTTGAAGGAATGCGTATCTGGCGAACGCGATGTCGAGTCGGTCATCCGGACAATGGAGAGTTCGGGCCTGCGCGGTTTGGGAGGTGCTGGTTTTCCGGCCGGACGCAAGTGGCGCATCGTGCGGACGGAGCCCGGGCCGCGCCTGATGGCTATCAATGTCGACGAAGGTGAGCCGGGCACCTTCAAGGACCGCGCCTATCTCGAGCACGACCCACATCGCTTTATCGAAGGCATGCTGATCGCAGCTTGGGCGGTCGGGGTGGAGAAGATCTATATCTATCTGCGCGACGAGTATCACGGCAGCCGCTCCATGTTGGCAGCCGAGCTCGAAAAGTTGACAGCCTCTCTGCCGATGTACGACGTGCCGGAAATCATTCTGAGGCGCGGCGCGGGCGCCTACATCTGCGGCGAAGAATCGGCGATGATCGAATCGCTCGAAGGCAAGCGCGGCATGCCTCGCTTGCGTCCACCGTATGTGGCGCAGGTCGGTCTGTTCGGACGGCCGACGCTGGAACACAATTTCGAAACCCTGTACTGGGTGCGCGACATTCTGGAGAAGGGCGGCGAGTGGTTTGCCTCGCATGGCAGGCATGGCCGCAAGGGACTGCGTTCCTTCTCGGTCTCGGGGCGTGTCAACAAGCCCGGTGTGCATCTCGCGCCCGCAGGCATCACCATCCAGGAACTGATCGACGAATACTGCGGCGGCATGCAGGACGGACATCGCTTCTACGCCTATCTGCCGGGTGGCGCATCCGGCGGCATTCTGCCGGCATCGATGAACGATATTCCGCTCGACTTCGATACGCTGCAAGCGTACGGCTGCTTCATCGGTTCCGCAGCGGTGATCGTGCTGTCGGACAAGGATACGGCGGTTGGTGCGGCGCGCAACCTGATGCGGTTCTTCAAGGAAGAATCCTGCGGTCAATGTACCCCCTGCCGTGTCGGTACAGCGAAAGCATCCGCCTTGATTGAACAGCCGAAGTGGGATCTCGCCTTGCTTGCGGACCTGTCAGCCGTGATGCGCGATGCATCGATCTGCGGCCTGGGACAGGCAGCGCCCAATCCGGTCGATTGCGTGATCAAGTATTTTCCGCATGAACTATTGGAGCATCCAGATGAGGCTGACGGATAACGAAGGTAGGGTGGGCACCTGTGCTCACGCTGAACCTGACAACCCGTGGGCACAGGTGCCCACCCTACGTCGCATGCAAATACGCAGAGAACATCGTCATGAATGCAATCAGCAGAAATGAAATCGTGGAACTCGATGCGCCGCTTGTCAGCTTCACATTGAATGGCCGCGAAGTCAGCGGCAAGCCGACGGAAACTATCATCGAGATTGCAAAGCGCGAAGGCGTGGAGATACCGCATCTCTGCTACAAGGAGGGACTCGACACGGCAGGCAACTGCCGCGCCTGCATGGTCGAGATCAACGGCGAACGTGTGCTCGCGCCTTCCTGCTGCCGCACGCCGACCGCCGGCATGGTCGTTTCCAGCAGCAGCGAACGCGCCGTCAAGGCGCAGCAGATGGTGCTGGAACTGCTGCAGTCGGACATGCCGGAATCCGCTTATACCCGCGACAATGAAGTCGATTACTGGGCGGACCAGTTAAAGATTGGCAAGCCGCGCTTCGCGCCGCGAACCCAGGTCGTCCAGGATGCGTCGCACGCGGCAATTACCGTCAACCTCGACGCCTGCATTCAATGCACACGTTGCCTGCGCGCCTGCCGCGACGAACAGATGAATGACGTGATCGGCCTCGCGTTTCGCGGTGACCAGGTCAAGATCGTATTCGACATGGATGACCCGATGGGCGCGTCCACCTGCGTGGCCTGCGGCGAATGCGTGCAGGCCTGCCCGACCGGCGCGCTGATGCCGGCGCGCGATGCGGCATTGAATGTGCCCGACAAGAAGGTCGATTCGGTTTGCCCGTATTGCGGCGTCGGTTGCCAGCTCACTTACAACGTCAAGGACAACAAGATTCTTTACGTGGAAGGCCGCGACGGCCCGGCCAACCATCAACGGCTATGCGTAAAAGGGCGCTACGGATTCGATTACGCGCATCACCCGCATCGCCTGACCGTGCCGCTGATCCGGCGCGCCGATGCGCCCAAGCGCGGCGACTTCACGATGGACCCGGAGCGGGTGATGGATGTGTTTCGTCCGGCGAGCTGGGAAGAAGCGCTGGCGCTCGCGGGCGGCAAGCTGAAGGAAATCCGGGACACGTACGGGAAGAAATCACTGGCCGGCTTCGGCTCGGCCAAAGGCAGCAACGAAGAAGCCTACCTGTTCCAGAAACTGGTGCGCACCGGCTTTGGCAGCAATAACGTCGACCACTGCACAAGGTTGTGTCATGCGTCATCGGTAGCCGCGCTGCTGGAGGGGATCGGTTCCGGCGCGGTGTCCAATCCGGTGATGGACGTGACCAAGGCGGAAGTCGTAGTCATCATCGGTGCCAATCCCACCGTCAATCATCCGGTTGCCGCGACATGGATCAAGAACGCCGTGAAGAACGGCACCAAACTGATTCTGATGGACCCGCGTCGTTCGGAAATGGCGCGCATTGCGCATCGCTTTCTTCAGTTCAAGCCGGACACCGACGTCGCCTTGCTGAACGCGATGATGCACGTCATCGTCAATGAAGGATTGGTCGATCCGGATTTCATCGCCAGCCGTACCGTCGGCTACGACGAACTGGAAAAAAATGTACAAAGCTACAGTCCGGAGCTCATGGCGCCGATCTGCGGCATCGATGCCGACACGATCCGCTACGTCGCTCGCCTCTATGCCACGTCCAAGGCATCCATGATCCTGTGGGGCATGGGCATATCGCAGCATATTCACGGCACCGACAATGCGCGCTGCCTGATCTCGCTGACGCTGATGACCGGACAGATCGGCCGCGCCGGCACCGGCCTGCATCCGCTGCGCGGCCAGAACAATGTGCAAGGCGCATCCGACGCCGGCCTGATCCCGATGATGTATCCGGATTACCAGCGCGTGGACAATGCGGCGGCGAAGGAAAAATTCGAGAAGCTGTGGGGCATGCCGCTCGATCCGCAACCGGGACTGACCGTGGTGGAAATCATGCACGCCATCAAGGACGGCAACAAGGAAGGCAAAATTCGCGGCATGTACATCATGGGAGAGAATCCGGCGATGTCGGACCCGGATGCCAATCATGCGCGCGAGGCGCTGGCGGCGCTGGATCATCTGGTGGTGCAGGACATCTTCCTGACCGAGACGGCGTACTTGGCCGACGTCGTCCTGCCGGCATCGGCGTTCGCGGAGAAGACCGGGACATTCACCAATACGGACCGACTGGTGCAACTCGGGCGGCAAGCGCTCGATCCGCCGGGCGAGGCAAAACAGGATCTGTGGATCATTCAGCAGATGGCAATGCAACTCGGGCTGGATTGGAATTACGCGCACGTCTCGGACGTGTTCGACGAGATGCGGCAGTCGATGCCCAGCATAGGTGGTATCACCTGGGACCGGCTGGAGCGCGAGCATGCGGTGACCTACCCCTGCCGCACGGAAGGCGATGCAGGACAATCGGTGGTCTTTACCGACGACTTCCCGACCGCCACCGGCCGCGCGCGCTTTGTACCGGCCGATATCATCCCGGCGGATGAGCGCCCGGATGCACAGTATCCGATGGTATTGATTACAGGACGCCAGCTTGAGCATTGGCATACCGGCAGCATGACGCGTCGCACAATGGTGCTGGATGCAATCGAACCAGATCCGGTCGCGTTGGTGCATCCGCTCGATCTGGAGGAAATGGGCGGCAAGCCTGGCGACATCGTGACGATCGAATCGCGGCGCGGTACCGTGTCGCTCTTTGCACGCGCCGACGACAGTTCTCCGCGCGGTGCGGTCTTTGTGCCGTTCTGCTATTACGAGGCGGCGATCAATATGCTGACCAATGCCGCGCTGGACCCGTACGGAAAAATCCCTGAGTTCAAGTACTGCGCGGTACGCATGACTTTGGGCGGCGAAGTGCCGCTTCAGGGGAGTTACGGCGGAGGACAGGTTCTCGCGGGATTCATAGAGAAATAGTGCTACTGCGTTAGAAAAATCATGTTGTTTTTCTCCGGTGCTGCAAGGCGGTAGTCTCTCCGTGGAGGCTCGCCGGGGGCGGCCCGGCAGCCGCTCACTTTTCTTGTCTCGCCAAGAAAAGTAAGCAAAAGAAGGCGACCGCACAGTCGCTGCCCCTTCGGGGTTCCCGAAAAACGGCAGGGGAAGGCGGGAAGCGTGCAAACTCGCTGCGCTCAGACATGCGCGCTTCCCGCCTCACCGTCTGGTTTTGCGGGTACCCGAAGGGCAGCGACTGTGCGGTCGCCTTTCTTTGCTTACTTTCTTTGGCGAAGCAAAGAAAGTGAGCGGCTGCCGGGCCGCCCCCGGCGAGCATCCACGAAGACACTACCGTATTGCAGCACCGAAGAAAAGCAAGGTAATGAGGGGATTTTCTGACGCAGCAGTAATCCGAATAGAAGACATGCATCGTAGGTTGACGGTGAGCGCAGCGAACCCCAACATTGAATCGCGTCCGCATGATCGTGACATGAACAGCCGAATATTTTGATTCTTAACCGAAGTCAAGGATAGCGCTGAGCGCCTCTCGCACAATCCAAATGTCGCGTCTTAATAACGCCAGACTGATACGGGAAAGGTCATCACGTGACACAGCATTGGATCAGATTCATGCACGCAGGAGTCATTCAATTCGGCACGCTCGAGAATGACCGGATCCGGGTGTACACCGGCGACATGTTCTCCAATCCGCTGCCATCTGATAAAACACTGCGGCTGCATGCGGTCAAGCTTCTCACGCCCACCCAGCCGAGCAAAATCATCGCGATGTGGAACAACTTTGGCGCGCTCGGCCGGAAACTGAATCTGGCGAAGCCGGCCGAGCCCTTGTATTTGATCAAGGCCCCGAATTCGTATCTCAATCCCGGCGAAACGATTCGCAAGCCGTCATGCGAAGGCAAAGTCGCTTTCGAAGGCGAACTGGGCATCGTCATCGGCAAGCCGTGCAAAGGCGTGTCGGAAGCAGAGGCGATGAACCACGTGTTTGGCTATACCTGCGGCAATGATGTGACTGTCGTCGATATCCTGCACCGCGACCCGTCCTTTGCGCAATGGGTTCGCGCCAAGGGCTTCGACACCTTCTGTCCGTTCGGTCCGGCGGTGGCGACCGGCCTTGATCCCTTGAGCTTGATTGTGACGACGAGGCTCAACGGTGAATTGCGTCAGGATTATCCGATCAGCGACATGCATTTTTCAGTCGCGCAGCTCGTCAGCCTGATTTCCAACGACATGACTCTCGATCCCGGCGACATCATTTTATGCGGCACCTCCGTCGGTGTCGGCTCCATGAAGCCAGGCAGCATCGTCGAAGTCGAAATTGCCGGCATCGGCAAGCTCGGCAACCGATTCGAATAGCCCTACCGAAAGGACGGAAATGAAAATTGCGATCATCGGCGCCGGTGCGATCGGCGGTTACGTCGGCGCGAAGCTCGCCCTCGCGGGCGAAGATGTCACCTTCATCGTACGCGGCGCGAACCTGGACGCGATTCGCGGGAACGGCATCAAGCTGATTACCGCCGAAGGCGGCGAGCAGGTGACGAGCAATGTAAATGCGACTGATCGCTATGAAGAAGCAGGTCCGCAGGACATCGTGATTCTTGCCTTGAAAGCACATCAGCTGGAAGCGGTTGCGAATGACGTACCCAAGCTGTTCGGGGAAGACACTACCGTGGTGACGATGCAGAACGGCATTCCCTACTGGTATTTCCACAAGCATGGCGGCGAACTTGAAGGCACCCGCGTCCATAGCGTCGATCCGGATGGGCTTATCAGTGAAAGGATTCCCGTGCAGCGCGTCATCGGCTGCGTGGTCTATCCGGCCTCCGAACTGATCGCGCCGGGAGTGGTGAAGCACGTCGAAGGCGACCGCTTCCCGGTGGGCGAGCTCGATGGCTCTGTCAGCGATCGCGTCACGCGGGTGTCGGAATGCTTCATCAACGCCGGCTTCAAGGCCCCCGTTCTGGACAATATCCGCGCCGAGATCTGGCTCAAGCTGTGGGGCAACCTGACATTCAATCCGATCAGCGCCTTGTCGCATTCGACGCTGGTCGATATTTGCCGATATCCGCTTTCGCGGGAACTCGCCGCCGCCATGATGCGCGAAGCACAGACCATCGCCAACAAGCTCGGCATCGAATTCCGCGTGAGCCTGGAAAAACGCATCGCCGGTGCCGAAAAGGTCGGCAGGCACAAGACATCCATGTTGCAGGACATCGAAGCGGGACGCGCGGCGGAGATCGATGCGCTGGTGGGTTCCGTGGTGGAGCTGGGCCATCTCACGAACACGCCGACGCCGCATATCGATACCGTATACGCACTGGTGAAACTGCTGTCCAGGACAATGGAAGAAGAGCGCGGCCACGTCAGGCTGCGGAAGATAGCTTGAATGTGCGGTAACGAACGCATTCCGGGATCCGCCAGCGCACGGCAGGCCGCACGGGTCCGCCCTGCCGGCGGGTTTGTTTGCCAGGACGGGCCGGAAAAAATTTCGAATCTTAGCCGCAGTCAAGGAAATCGGCCGCGACTGCGAGCACAATCGAATGCATCGCGTGATTCCGGACAAGGGCCTCCATGGAGCCGGCAATCTGGCGCGGCGGGAAAAAGTGCGGTGCTTGCGCGTTCCGTCACCAACGACGTCATCCAATCGGTAATACTGGCTAGCGGCTTTTCCGGCGCTTAGGCAGGTTCTGGAGCCGGCATGGACTTTCTGCTTCAATTGAATTGGGTTGCCATCGGTCAGATCATTCTCATTGATCTATTGTTGGGTGGCGACAATGCCATTGTGATCGCGCTTGCCTGCCGCAATCTGCCGCCGCATCTGCGCCGGAAAGGAATCCTCTGGGGCACGTTCGGCGCAATCGCCATTCGCGTCGTTCTCATCGCATTCGCCGTCACGCTGTTGCAGGTAGCTTTCATCAAGTTTGTGGGAGGACTGCTGCTTCTCTGGATCGGCGTCAAGCTGCTGGTCGATAACGATGAAGGCCATGGGGAAATCGCAGCGAGCGACCGTCTTTTCAGCGCAATCAAAACCATTGTCGTTGCCGACTTGGTGATGAGCATCGACAACGTCATCGCTATCGCCAGTGCGGCGGAGCAGGCGGGCGGCGATCATCGGATGGCACTGGTGGTATTCGGCATCCTGGTCAGCATTCCCATCATCGTCTGGGGCAGCGCCCTGGTACTGAAGCTGATGGAGCGCTTTCCGATCATCGTCACGCTGGGTGCCGCGCTGCTCGGTTATCTGGCCGGCGGAATGATCGTCACCGATGTCGCGTTCCTGCCATGGATGGAAGCCCATGTTCCGCCTCATGCATTGTCGGTTTCCTTGCTGGGGATGCAAGTGAGTATTCCGGGATTGACCGGCGCTGTCGCGGTCGTGTTGGCGGGAACCCTGCTGGCAAAAGGCAGATGCAGTCCGCAGGCCGGATGACCATTGCCAGTCACGATGCGGGGAAGAATTGAGGGATGCGGATGATGGAGAGCGTGTTTGCTTTTTGATGTGAGGTGTTTGACCGGTTTTTGATGGCGTCGTGGCCCGCGCAATGCGGATGTCTGAAAGCTCGCCGGAGGAGATTCTTTCTCGGGCGAGACGAATATAAACAGGAGACAACATGAAAAAAGTCGTGACTTCGAATGCCAAGTGTCGCTTGGCGAAAATGTCCGCCGGTGCGTTGGCGGTAGCGGCGGTAGCGGCGGTAATGGGATTCGCGGCAGCGCCCGCGTACGCCTGGGAACCGACCAAGCCGGTGGAGTTCGTGGTGCCGGCGGGCACCGGCGGCGGCGCGGACCAGATGGCGCGTCTGCTGCAAGGCATTGTCATCAAGCACAACCTGATGAAAGAGCCGCTGATCATCGTCAATAAATCGGGTGGCGCGGGGGCGGAAGGCTTCCTGGATGTCAAGGGCGCCAAGGGCAACCCGCACAAGATCATCATCACCCTGTCCAATCTGTTCACTACGCCGATGGCGACCGGCGTGCCTTTCAACTGGAAGGACATGACCCCGGTGGCAATGCTGGCGCTGGACCAGTTCGTGCTGTGGACGAACACCGACAAGCAGTACGCTGACGCCAAGAGCTACATCGCTGCGGTGAAGGCCGCCGGTCCCAACAAGTTCAAGATGGGCGGTACCGGCTCCAAGCAGGAAGACCAGATCATCACGGTGGGGCTGGAGAAGGCGACCGGCACCAAGTTCATCTATGTCCCCTTCAAGGGAGGCGGTGACGTCGCCGTGCAATTGGTGGGCGGACACATCGATTCGAGCGTGAACAATCCCATTGAAGCGGTGGCGCAATGGCGCGCAGGCAAACTCAAGCCGCTATGCGTGTTCGACGACCAGCGGATGCCTTACAACGCGAAGGTCACCGACACCCAATCCTGGAATGATATTCCGACCTGCAAGGAAGCCGGCGTGCCAACCGACTACGTGATGCTGCGCGGCATTTTCATGCCTTCGGGAGTGAGTGCGGAGCAGAGCGCGTTCTATGTGAATCTTCTCCAGAAAATCACCCAGACTCCGGAATGGAAGGAATACATGGAAAAGGGTGCCTTCAATCAAACCTTCAAGACCGGTCCGGATTTCGTCAAGTGGCTGGAGGACGCAGAAGCCTCGCATCGCGCCCTGATGAAGGAAGCCGGATTCCTTACCCAATAACGGGACTATCCCGAGCCGGAATTGTAGGGTGAGCACGCGGTGCTCACCCTGCCTCCTTACCTTGTTCCCGTTGAAAAATCTGAAAAGGGTTCGCGATGGAAGACATCCAGGAAGCCGACGCCGGCAGCCGCACCGGCATCGCCACCAATGTCGTCGAGGCGGTCGTTGCTTTCATGATCTTCGTGATCGGTGCCGTCGTTGTGTACGGCAGCCGGAAGCTGGGTTCCGGCTGGACCAGCGATGGCCCGGGCGCGGGATATTTTCCGTTCTATATCGGACTCATCCTCTGCATCTCCAGCGCGGCGATCATTTACCAGGCATTGCTGGGCAAGGATAAAAACACCCGGGTATTTGTAGACAGCGAGCAGTTGAAGCGGGTCATGTCGGTCCTGATCCCGGCAGGCATCTACATTCTCGCGATTCAGCTATTGGGCATCTACGTGGCGTCGGCGCTGTACATCGCCCTGTTCATGGTGATACTCGGGAAGTATTCGTGGTTCAAGAGCGTGATTGTCGCGCTTGCGGTGAACACGCTGTTTTTCTTCATGTTCGAGGTGTGGTTCAAGGTTCCTCTGTTCAAGGGAAAGTTTGAACCATTGAGTTTCCTCGGCTACTGAATCTGTCACTCGCACGGGGATTTTCCCCACTCGCAGATCGCCCGCCGGCAAACCGGATTTCAAGGAGTTGACGCAAAATGGAAGAAATCAGCGCGCTGTTTCAAGGATTCGCGGTCGTGTTGAGTCCGATGAATATATTGCTGATGTTCGTCGGGATCGTGCTCGGCGTACTGATCGGCGTGCTGCCGGGGCTGGGCGGTGCCAACGGTGTGGCCATCCTGCTGCCCCTGACCTTCACGATGTCGCCTACCTCGGCCATCATCATGCTGTCCTGTATCTATTGGGGCGCATTGTTCGGCGGCGCGATCACCTCGGTCCTGTTCAATATTCCGGGCGAGCCATGGTCGGTGGCGACTACCTTCGACGGTTACCCGATGGCGCAGCAGGGGCGGGCCGGCGAGGCCCTTACCGCCGCATTCACCTCATCGTTCGTCGGCGCCTTCATGGCGGTGCTGATGATCACCTTCCTGGCGCCATTGGTTGCGAAGTTCGCGTTGAAGTTCGGTTCGCCGGAATTCTTCGCGGTGTATTTTCTGACCTTCTGCAGTTTCGTCGGGATGGGAAAGGGATCGCCGTTCAAGATTCTCACCTCCATGGCGCTAGGCTTCGCTCTCGCGGCGGTGGGCATGGATACGGTGACCGGCCAGTTGCGTCTGACGTTCGGTTCGGCGGAATTGATGCGCGGTTTCGATTTTCTGATCGCAGTCATCGGCTTGTTCGGCATCGGGGAGATTTTGCTGTCGATGGAGGAGGGGCTGCGATTCTCCGGCAAGAACGCCAGGATCAATCTCCGCGTGGTTCTCGATACCTGGAAAAAACTGCCGCAATACTGGATGACGTCCCTCAGAAGCTCCTTGATCGGCATATGGATGGGGATCACTCCCGGCGGCGCCACGCCGGCATCCTTCATGGGTTACGGCATTGCCAAGAAAACGTCCAGGAACGGTGCCAAGTTCGGCACCGGCGAAATCGAGGGTGTCGTCGCGCCGGAGACCGCAGCGCATGCCGCCGGTACCAGTGCGTTGCTGCCGATGCTGGCGCTGGGTATTCCCGGCTCGCCGACCGCGGCCGTTCTCCTCGGGGGTCTGTTGATCTGGGGATTGCAACCCGGCCCGCTGCTGTTCGTGGAGCAGAAGGATTTCGTGTGGGGCCTGATCGCCAGCATGTATCTGGGCAACATCGTCGGCTTGGTCGTCGTGCTCACCACGGTGCCGCTGTTCGCGTCGATCCTGCGGATTCCATTCGCCATCATCGCGCCCGTCATCATTGTGATCTGCGCCATCGGCGCCTACACGGTGCACAACGCGATGCTGGATATCTGGTTCATGCTGATGTTCGGCGCTGTGGGTTATCTGTTCAAGAAACTGGACTATCCGCTGGCCCCGCTGGTTCTCGCGCTGGTGCTGGGGGACAAGGCCGAGGACGCGTTCCGGCAATCCATGCTGGTATCGCAGGGCGATCTTTCCATCATGTGGTCCAATCCGCTGGTGGGCAGCATCACTACCCTGGCATTGATACTGCTGTTCTGGCCCCTGATTTCCAAAGGATGGAAAAAG
The DNA here is from genome assembly GCF_003590875.1 of Noviherbaspirillum cavernae. NCBI lineage: Bacteria > Pseudomonadati > Pseudomonadota > Betaproteobacteria > Burkholderiales > Oxalobacteraceae > Noviherbaspirillum > Noviherbaspirillum cavernae. Next base: position 270,959 of record NZ_QYUN01000003.1, on the reverse strand, counting down.
CTCAGCGCCAGCCGGCGGGAAGAACTTCCCGTGGAACGTCCTGTCGATTGAGGGCGCGCGGTATCGATGGAGCCGAGGCCTGACCAAGGTCTGACTAAGGTCTGACTATTGCGAGGTGCCTGCTTCGCCGCCGATGCCCTGAAACCGCGCGGGTCCGTATCAGTTGCGTCCGTAACGCTGTCGGTACTCGGCCGGCGTCAGCGCAGTCAACTCCTTGAACATGCGCCGCATGTTCGAATCGCTGCTGAAACCCAGCTCCGCACTGATGGTGCTGGCCGGAACCGAAGTCAGGATCAGACGTTCGCTGGCCTGATTGAGCTTGATCCGGCGCGCATAGGCAGCGACCGCGAGGCCCGATTCCGCACGCACCTTGCGCGCCAGCGTGCGCTCCGACATGCCAAGCGTTTGTGCCAGTCTTTGTACCGTGATGGCCTCGGCGGGAAGCTGCTCGACAAGCATATGCAGCTTGCGCAAAAAGCGGCCGGATTGCTCGATCAGGCTGAGCGACTGGAACGCGAGATGCGCCTGTTCCGGCCGCGGCAACACCATCAGCCTGGTCAAGTCGCGAAACGCTTCCGCACTGAGGTATCGCTCGATCAGCGCCTGCGCGATCGGCAGATAACCATTGACGCCCGACGCCGTGGCGGTCCGCTGATTGACGATGCAGTTCCGTTCGCTTTGCCATTGCACCTTTGCGTGCTGCCGAATCATCGCGTCGGCCAGCCACCAGGTCACGGTCGCCGGCTGGCCGTTCAGCTTTCCGGTCGCGGCAAGCAAACAGACGCCGGTGCAATAACTCCATAGCTGTATTTTCTTCGGCAACGCAGACAGCGCGGCAATCAGATCGCCATTGTCGGCCAATGCATCGGCGACCTGCTGCGGCGACTCACCCCAGAAACCGGGAATCAGGATGGCATCGAGGTCGCCGTCGCCGGTCGATGATGCGGCGGTTAGCGAGATGCCGTGCGCGCATTCGACCGTCCCGGCATCGAGCGCAACGAAGCGCGTGTCAAACAGCATGCGGCCGGCGCGGCGATTGGCGGCGCGGACCAGGTCGGCAAACGCGAACAGGCCGGCTGGCATGCAGCGCGGGAATAACAGCAATCCGATGCGAAGGGTTGCGGGCATGGCGGAAAATGAATGTTTTATGTCGTTTTCTGCCATTGTAGCCAGCGTGGCGCAGCCTGACAATGAACCTTCTTTCGGGAGGACACATCATGAAAATCACGCAGCTTCGCAATGCCACCATCCTTATCGACATCGGGGCCGATCGCATCCTGGTCGATCCCATGCTGGCGCGCAAGGATGCGCTGCCGCCGCTACGGATTCTGGGCGGCAGAACGCAGCGCAATCCGATTGTCGAATTGCCGGCGGAAGCGGAAGCGGCGCTGGAATCGGTGACGCATTGCCTGATCACGCACTGCCAGAAGGGCCATTTCGATCATCTCGACCGGGCCGGAATGAAATGGCTGCGCGAAAAGCGGATTCCGGTCATCTGCACGCCGCACGATGCAGGCTATTTGTCCGAGCGCGGGTTGAATGTGCGGCCACTGCCTCCGCATCACGAACAGCCGAGCTCTTTTTTGGGCGGACACATCCGGACCGTGCGCTGCACGCATGGACGCGGGATGATCGGCATGTTGATGGAGCACGGCGTGGGCTATCTGATCGAAGTGCCCGGTGAGCCCAGCCTGTATCTGAGCGGCGACACGGTGCTGACACCGCGCATACGCGACTTCGTATCGCGGCATCAGCCCGATATCAGCATCGTGCCGGCGGGGGGCGCACGCATGGATATCGGGCAGGACATCATCATGGGTGTGGATGAGGTGATTGAATTCACGCACCTGTCCCGCGGCCTGGTTGTCGCGAACCATCTGGAGGCGCTCAGCCACTGCCCGGTAACGCGCACGGAACTGGCCGACGCGGCAACGCGCGCCGGCGTCGCGTCGCAGCTGCGCATTCTGGCGGACGGCGAGAGCTGGCTGGCGTCCGCTCCAGGTTCCGTGCTTTCTTCCTCGTTGCAGAGGGAAATGGTGTCTTGATGATGGCGCAGTGCGCTGTGCCGCGTATCAAGCCTCGGCGATTTGGTGATTCGACATCATTTCAATCGCGCGGCACAGCGCCGAATGGTCGAGACCGCTTATGCCGTTGGCGGCGCACGCATTCATCAATTCCTGCGCGGCGGCCGTGTTTGGCAGCGACACGCCGAGGCTCTTTGCGCCCTGCAATGCGAGGTTCAGATCCTTCTGATGCAATTCGATGCGAAAGCCGGGATTGAAGGTGCGCTTGACCATGCGTTCGCCGTGGACTTCCAGTATGCGCGACGCGGCAAAGCCACCCATCAAGGCCTCCCGCACCCTGGCGGGATCGGCTCCCGCCTTCGATGCGAACAGCAGCGCTTCCGCCACTGCCTGAATGTTCAGCGCCACGATGATCTGGTTGGCCACCTTGGTGGTCTGGCCGTCGCCATTGCCGCCGACCAGCGTGATGTTCTTCCCCATCAATTCGAACAATGGCTTGACGGTGTTGAAAGCTTCCTCCGGGCCTCCAACCATGATGGTCAGCGACGCGGCCTTTGCGCCGACCTCGCCGCCGGAGACGGGCGCATCCAGATATGGGCAGCCAAGCGCATTGATCTTTTTGGCAAAGTTCTTCGTCGCGATCGGCGAAATGGAACTCATGTCGACCACGATCTTGCCGGCGGCCAAACCCTTGGCAACACCTTTTTCTCCGAATAACACTTCTTCCACCTGCGGTGTGTCAGGGACCATGACGATGACGATCTCCGATCGATTGGCGACCGCTTCGGCGGAGGTGCATATCGTGGCGCCGCGTTCGTTGAGTTCGGCGGGGGGATTCCTGATGTCATGCAGGTACAGCTTGTGTCCGCCTTTTTGCAGATTCGCCGCCATCGGCGCACCCATGATGCCAAGACCGATAAATCCGACTTTCGCCATGTTGTTCTCCACTGTGAAAATTGATCGATGCAAGCTGGCATCCTTGCCCGCGCGGTTTGTTTGATTGAGCCGATTCAATACCTCTTACACGTCGTCCATGGCGCGCCAACCCAGTCCTTCCAGCGTGCCGGCCCTCGGCTTGTACTCGCAACCGATCCAGCCCTTGTAGCCGAGCCGGTCCAGTAGCGCCAACAGGTAGCGGTAATTGATCTCGCCGGTGCCGGGCTCGAAGCGGCCGGGGTTGTCCGCCAGCTGGATATGCTTGATGGACGGCAGATTGGTCTTGATGGTATTGGCGAGTTCGCCCTCCATGCGCTGCATGTGATAGATGTCGTATTGCAGGTACAGATTGCCGGAGCCGGTTTCCCTGATCAACTCCAGCGCCTGCCGGGTGTGCGACAGATAAAAACCGGGGATATCGAAAGTGTTGATTGGTTCGATCAACAAACGGATGTTGTGCTGTTGCAGCTTGTCGGCAGCAAACCTGAGATTGTTTACCAGCGTCGCATGCGCGATTTCCTCATTCAGTCCTTGCGGTGCAATCCCGGCCAGGCAATTCAGCTGCTTCACGCCCAGCACTTGCGCATATTCGATCGCTGTGCCGACGCCATCCTGAAATTCCCCGACGCGCTCCGGATGGCAGGCGATGCCGCGTTCTCCGGCTTCCCATTTGCCGGCCGGCAGATTGTGCAGCACCAGCTCCAGCCGATGCTGCGCTAAGCGATCGGCGATTTGCGCCGGATGAAATGCGTACGGGAAGAGGAATTCCACGCCACGGAAACCTGCCTGGGCAGTGGCTTCGAATCGTTCCATGAAATCCAGCTCGTTGAAGAGCATGGTGAGATTGGCGGCAAATTTCGGCATGATTTCTCCTTTTTCGAACAGCTGACTGCTCAAGGTTTCGCTCACTTGTCGATGATGTCGAGCACGTCTTCAAATTCGTTGATGGCGTTGATCTCGGTGCCCATCGCAATATTCGTGACGCGCTCCAGAATGATTTCCACCACCACCGGGACCTTGTATTCCCGCATCAGTACGCGCGCCTGCTTGAAAGCGGGGATGATGCCTTCCGGTTTGTGAACGCGCAGCGCCTTGCAGCCGAGGCCTTCGACGACCGCGACATGATCGACGCCGTAACCGTGGAGCTCGGGTGCATTGATATTCTCGAAAGACAGCTGCACGCAATAATCCATATCGAATCCGCGCTGCGCCTGACGGATCAAGCCCAGGTAGGAGTTGTTCACCAGAACATGGATGTAGGGCAGCTTGAACTGCGCGCCTACCGCCAGTTCCTCGATCAGGAACTGGAAATCGTAGTCGCCGGATATCGCCACGATGTCGCCCTCCGGATCGGCCGCCCGCACACCCAATGCCGCCGGAATGGTCCATCCCAACGGACCCGCCTGGCCGCAGTTGATCCAGTGGCGCGGTTTGTAGACGTGCAGGAACTGGGCGGCGGCAATCTGCGACAGCCCGATGGCGGTGACGTACCGCGTATCCTTGCCGAAGAACTTGTTCATCTCTTCGTAGACGCGCAGCGGTTTGATCGGCACGTTCTGATGATCACTGCGGCGCAGCATGGTGCGCTTGCGGTGCCGGCATTCCGCCACCCATGCGGAACGCTCCTTCAGCTTGCCGGCGGCTTTCCATTCCCGCGCGACTTCGATAAACAATTGCAGCGCCGCTGCGGCATCGGAAACAATGCCGTAGTCCGGTTCGAAAACGCGTCCGATCTGCGTCGGCTCGATATCCACATGCACAAACGTGCGCCCCTTGGTGAAGACATCGATGGAGCCGGTATGCCGATTGGCCCATCGGTTGCCGATTCCCAGCACGAAATCGGATGCCAGCAGCGTCGCATTGCCGTAACGATGGCTGGTCTGCAAACCGGCCATGCCGGCCATCAACGGATGGTCGTCGGCAATCGTCCCCCAGCCCATCAGCGTCGGAATCACCGGCACGTTCACCAGCTCCGCAAACGCCACCAGCAAGTCGGCGGCATCCGCGTTGATAATGCCGCCGCCCGCGGTGATCAAGGGACGATACGCCTGGTTCAGCATGGACAATGCCTTTTCCGCCTGCGCGCGGGAGGCCTTCGGGCGATAGACCGGCAAGGGCGCATAGGTTTCCGGATCGAACTCGATCTGCCCGACCTGTACATCGAACGGCAAGTCGATCAGGACCGGGCCGGGACGGCCGGAGCGCATCACATGGAATGCCTGCTGGAATACGCGTGGCACCAGAGCAGGTTCGCGCACGGTCACGGCCCACTTGGAAACCGGCCTGGCGATCGATTCGATGTCCACCGCCTGGAAATCTTCCTTGTATAAACGAGCGCGAGGCGCCTGGCCGGTAATGCACAGGATCGGGGATGAATCCGCCTGCGCGGAGTACAGGCCGGTGATCATGTCGGTGCCGGCAGGACCCGAGGTGCCGATGCACACGCCGATATTGCCAGCCATGGCCCGCGTGTAGCCTTCCGCCATATGCGATGCGCCTTCCACATGGCGCGCCAATACATGCCTGATACTGTCCCGTTTCCTGAGCGCAGCGTAGAGCGGATTGATGGCGGCGCCAGGCACGCCGAATGCCGCGCGGATGCCTTCCTTTTCCAGTACGCAGACAGCTGCTTCTGCCGCAGTCATTTTTGCCATGTTGAATCTCCATATGTGCAATATCCGAACCGATGGGGTCGATCGCGCTGCTGGAGAATGCGGAGCGACACACGGCGGTGCGCGGCAAGATGCGTGGCGCGTATTGAAACTTGCTTGTCGAACGCACTCGTCAATGACCTGTGATTTCCAGAGGCTCGGCAGGTGTGTCAAATGCTATCGGCGAAGCGGATTTTTGATAAGAACACGGAATGTCGTTTTATTCGATACAGAGGGTATGGAATAATCGAAAGGCCGTCTCCACATGAATCGAGATGGATGCACGGCACACGGAAAGTGAAGCGCACTTTTCGTTCACGCCAATCGCGCTGACGGTTTATTCCTGGATAGGTTCCGGCAATGGACAGACTCAAACAGATCGAGGCCTTCGTCGAAGTCGTGGAGAAGGGAAGCCTGGCACGCGCCGCACTGGAGCAGAAGGTCACGCCGGTGATGCTGGGACGCCGCATCGATGCGCTCGAGAAAAGGCTGGGAGCCAAACTCATGCGCCGCACGACGCGCCATCTGACATTGACCGAGGAAGGCACGGTATTCCTGGACCATTGCCGCAAATTGCTGGCCGAGTTGAATGCCGCCGAAAAGATCATTTCCGAAGGACGCCACAAGGCTACCGGCCATCTGGTCGTTTCCGCACCTGCAGCCTTCGGACGCAAGCATGTCGCGCCGCACGCGCCGGGGTTCGTTGCGGCCAATCCGGACGTAAAGATTTCCTTCAATCTGACCGACCATGTCATCGATCTGATGCGGGAAGGATATGACCTCGGCATTCGCATCGGCGGCGTGATCGAGCCCAGCTTCGTGGCGGTCAAGCTGGCTGCCAACCGTCGCGTGGTATGTGGCACGCCGGATTATTTCAGCCGCTACGGCATACCGAAAACCCTCGACGACCTTGCCCGGCACAACTGCCTCGCCTTCAATTTGCAAGGCGGTCAGCAGCGCGGCTGGTATTTCCAGAAAAACGGCAAACCCGTCACGATCAAGGTCAACGGCAGTCTCGACTGCAACGATGGCGAACTGCTTCATCGCTGGGCCTGCCAGAGCCTCGGCCTCGCATGGCGCTCCACCTGGGAAATCCAGCCGCAGCTTGCATCCGGCGAACTGGTCACGGTTCTCGACGAATACGCGCTTCCTCACTACGACATCATGGCGGTGTATCCGCAGCAGCGGCATCTGCCGGCAAAAATCCGTTTCTTCATCGACGTATTGAAAGCGATCTATGCCGGGCCCAACTACTGGGCCCGGACGGACTGATGGTCTGGCAGGCTGTGGGAGGCATTTTCGTTTTCATGCAGCCGGAATTTCCTGCATAACTACTGCATCCGGGCTTCTTACCGTGGAACTGGATTCACGCTGCCTTGCGGGAGGTGCTGCTCCAGGAAGCGCCCGAGCTCCACACGCCATGCTTCGCGGCTGAACAGAAAAGCGTCGTTATGACCGCCGGCTAGTTCCAGAAATGCTTTCGGCCCCTTGACGGCGGCAAACAGCCGCTCCCCATGATGAAACGGCACGATTTCGTCCTGGGGACTGTGGGCGATGAGCACCGGACACGAGACACGCTCGAGGGCGGCCAGCGTGTCGTACCGGTAGCGCGTGAGCCACCGCGCCGGCAACCAGGGATAGAGATCTGCGGCCAGTTCTGGCACGGAGACAAAGCTCGAAGCAAGTACCAGCGCACCCGGCCGCTCATCCGCGGCAAGCCGGGCGACGACGGCGCCGCCCAGGGACTCGCCCACCAGCACGATTCGTTCGGGAGGAAAGCCGCGTTCCGTCACGAGGTGGCGCCACGCGGCGCGAGCATCGGCGTAGGTGCCGGCCTCGCTCGGCTTTCCTTCGCTGCGACCGTAGCCGCGATACTCAAGCAGCAACAGCGAGTAGCCGAGGCGATGGAACAGGAGGGCGTAGTCCACCCGGTGAGAGATGTTGCCGGCGTTGCCATGGGCGAGCAGCGCCACTCCGCGCGCCGCTGGCGCGGGGATATACCAGGCCTCGATCCTGACGTCGTCTTCCGTCGTCAGCCACACCGTCTCGTAGTCGAGCCCGACGTCTCCGGGCGTCCGCAGCATCTGCCGTCCCATGTCGGGGAAGTAGAGGAGAGACCCCTGCAGCAGGAACACGCCGGCCAACAACGCGGCATACGCCGCGCCGCCCGCGCCCAACACTTTCAACAGGATTTCCATGACCGCACCGAAAAGTGGTGAAGAATGGGATCAGGCCCGATTTTGTCAGCTCAGGCCCGAGCTGATCCAGTCCGGCTTCACTGGAACGATCGCGCGTGGGATGTTGTCCGACCTGCTTAAATCGCAAGCACGATCTTGCCCACATGTGTGCTTGTCTCCATCAGCGCGTGCGCCTGGGCGGCTTGCTCCAACGGGAAGGTGCGGTAGATCGCCGGCTTGATCTTCCGCGATTCGAGCAGGGGCCAGATACGCTCGCGCAGTTGCGCCGCGATCGCCGCCTTGAACGCGACCGGACGCGGGCGCAAGGTTGAACCGGTGATCGTCAGGCGGCGCAGCAGGATCTGCCCGAGATTGATTGTCGCCTTCGAGCCGCCGAGGAGGGCGATGAACACCAGCCGTCCATCGTCGGCGAGGCAGCTGATCTCGCGCGCCACATAGTCGCCGCCGACCATGTCGAGAATCACGTCCACGCCTTTGCCGGAGGTCGCGGTCTTGACGATCTCGACGAAATCCTCCGTCCGGTAATTGATGCCGCGTTCTGCGCCGAACGCTTCGCATGCCCGGCATTTTTCATCGGAACCGGCGGTGGCGAATACACGGTGTCCCAGCGCGGTCGCCATCTGGATCGCTGTCACGCCTATGCCGGATGTGCCGCCTTGCACCAGCAGTGTTTCCTCACCCGTCAACCCTGCACGGTCGAACACATTGCTCCAGACAGTGAAAAATGTCTCAGGCAGGGATGCTGCTTCAAGCGCGCTCAATCCATTCGGCAACGGCAGGCATTGCGCAAGCGGCGCCACGCAATATTCCGCATAGCCGCCGCCCTGCAGCAGGGCGCAGATCATGTCCCCTTTCTTGAAGCCGCTCCCGCTCAAATCGCCGTCCGCGATTTCTCCGGCAACTTCCAGGCCGGGAATGTCCGATGCTCCCGGGGGAGCCGGGTACTTGCCGATGCGTTGCAATACGTCAGGCCGATTCACGCCCGCCGCATGAACCTTGATCAGGACTTCACCAGCCTTGGGAATGGGTACGGGGTGTTCGCAGATTTGCAATACATCAGCGGGGCCGGGCTGGCTTATTTCGATGGCGCGCATGGGAAAGGATCTCCGGAATGCAATGGGTTCAATGGCGATGGTAACGAGTTCAAGCTTATGAAGAAACACGGTTTCCTACCTTACGCAAGCGCAGAATCGGAATCGATCAGGCAGGAACGTCCCTATAGGTCTTCCTCAACGGCGACCTGATCGGCCCCATCGAACGTGGCATGCGAAGCCAGCCCCAGCCTGCCATTCAACATCGCCCATCAAACATCCCCTTGCCAGGCGGTTTCCCGGACGAAATTGATTTAGGTCAAAAATTCTGAAGGATTCTTTGCTACCGTGGCGCCCGGTCATGCCATTACGGCAACTTCCCGATGCTGTGCCAGATCTCAAGAGAAAGAGAAATTTCGTATGCGGTCCAACATGCCTGTCACCGATGTCGAAACCATCCTGAAGGATTCCGACATCATCGTCTCCAAGACGGATCTGGAGGGGACGATTACCTACGTCAACGACGATTTCGTGCGCATCAGCGGCTTCTCTGTGGATGAACTCATCGGGTCGCCGCAAAACATCGTGCGCCATCCGGACATGCCGCGCGAAGCCTTTGAGGATTTCTGGCGCACCATCAAAAGCGGCAAGGCGTGGACCGGGCTGGTGAAGAATCGATGCAAGAACGGGAATCACTACTGGGTGGAAGCAAACGCCGCACCGATGCTCGATCACGGCCGAATCGTCGGATACACCTCCGTCAGAGTCAAGCCATCGCGGCAACAGGTGGAAGCGGCAGACCGCGTGTACCGCGACATGCAGACCGGGGCCGGCAGATTCGTCATTCGCGAAGGCGCGGCCGTCAGGCGTTCCCTGTTCGGCGGCTTCAACCCGCTGCAAGCGCTGACGATCAAGGCAAAAATCCTTTGTTCGTTCGCATTCCTTGTCGCCATGTTCGGCATCATCCTGCTCGGCCTGCTGGCAAACGACAGGACTCTGCATCTGCTCGCCGTTGCCGGTGCCGTGCTCGGCCTGATTGTGGTCGCCGGTTTTGGCGTCGCAGAGTATTACAGCGTGGTACTTCCGGTGGAGCGCGCCAGGCGCGAAGCCGATCGCATGAGTGCCGGCGACCTGTCGGGCAGCATCACGTCGCCCGGCAATGACGAAATTTCCGCCGTGCTGCAATCACTGCGCATTTTGCAGATCAACATGAAATTGCTGGTGGGGCAAATCAAGGAGGCGAGCGAGATCGTCAACTCCGGTGCCAGCGACATCGCGACAGGAAATTCCGACCTGTCCGCGCGCACGGAATCGCAAGCCAGCGCGCTCGAAGAAACCGCATCCTCGATGGAGGAACTCACCGGCACGGTGAAGCAGAATGCGGAGAATGCGCAGCAGGCCAACGCCCTGGTGGTGGCGTCATCCGAGACGGTGGCGCAGGGCGCCTGCACCATGCGCCAGGCAGTCGAGATGATGCGATCGATCAGAGAAAGCTCGCACAAGATGGCCGAGATCATCAATGTGATCGACGGCATTGCATTCCAGACCAATCTCCTGGCATTGAACGCGGCAGTGGAAGCCGCGCGCGCGGGAGAGCATGGGCGCGGATTCGCCGCGGTCGCGGCGGAAGTGCGCGGTCTGGCGCAACGATCCGCGAACGCAGCGCGGGAAATCAATGGCTTGATCAAGGATTCGGCCGACAAGGTCAGTTCAGGCACCAGGGCGGTGGATGACGCGGGCCGCACCATGGAAGACATCGCAAGCTCGGTGCGCCGCGCCGCAGAGATCATGGCGGAAATCGCGGCTGCCAGCCGCGAGCAGAGCGCCGGAATCGAGCAGGTCAACGAGGCGGTTGCCAGAATGGACCTGGTCACTCAACAAAACGCGGCGCTGGTCGAAGAAGCGGCAATCGCAGCGGAAGGCATGAGCGCACAGGCGCTCAAGCTGGCACAGCTGATCAGCGCGTTCAAGCTGGTGTCCGAGGGGAAGAGCGGTTAGCGGCTGTAGCGGAGGTGTGTGACGCTGGCATGTTCCGTCACGGATGGGGACGGGGATGGTCCAGGTGCGGGGCACGGCGCGCAGCCGCCATACGGATATCGGTGTGCGCCATGCCTTGCCGTTCATCACGCTACGCCGGCGTCACCAGCGTGTGGCGCCGCGCCAGCCCCGGAAACAGCCTGATCCACGCAGCGACGACCAGCAGGGTGCCGACGCCGCCGATCAGCACCGACGGCACCGCGCCGAACCAGCCTGCGGTCATGCCGGATTCGAATTCGCCCAGCTGATTCGACGCGCCGATGAAGATCGAATTGGCCGCGCTCACCCTGCCGCGCATCTCGTCAGGCGTGTCCAGCTGCACCAGCGACTGCCGGATGACCACGCTGACCATGTCGAACATTCCGCTGAATGCCAGCGCCGCCAGCGACAGCACGAACGAGGTCGACAGCGCGAACACCAATGTGGCGACGCCGTACAGCGCCACCGAGCCGAACATCACCCTGCCGACGTGGCGCTGGATCGGATGCTGCGCGAGATACAAGGACATGATCAGCGCGCCGACCGCCGGCGCCGAGCGCAGCATCCCCAGACCCCAGGGGCCGACATGCAGGATGTCCTTCGCATAGATAGGCAGCAGCGCGGTCGCGCCGCCCAGCAGTACCGCAAACAGATCGAGCGAAATCGCGCCCAGCACCTCCTTGCGATTCCAGATGAAGGAGATGCCCGCGAACAGGCTCTGCAGCGTCACGGGCTGCGGCGCCCGGGGAAGCTGTGCGACGCGAATGAAAAACACGCAGGCGGTCGCCGCCAGAAACAGCAGGCCGCACGCGATATACACCACCTGCGCACCCGCCACATAGATGAAACCGCCCACCGCCGGGCCGACGATGATGGCGGCCTGATTGCCCGAGGATGCCGCTGCAAGCGCGCGCGGCAGGATCGCGAGCGGTACCAGTTGCGGCGTGAGCGCCTGCTGGGTCGGCATCTGGAATGCCTTGGTCGCGCCGAGAGCAACCGACGCCAGCAGGATCGTCTCGCGGTTCAGCCAGCCTTCCAGCGTGCCGGCCACGAGCGCCACGGCAATCAGAAACTGGCCCGCAAGGCACCACGCCAGCACGTAACGGCGGTCGAAGCGGTCGGCGACCTGCCCCGTAACCAGCACCAGCGCGAGCGATGGCAGAAACTGCGCCAGCCCCACCATGCCGAGATCGTAGGCGCTGTTGGTCAGATCGTACATTTGCCAGGCGACGACCACCATCATCATCTGGTTCGCCATCGTGGTGAGGACGCGCAGGACAAGGAAGAACAGGAAGGAGGGGTAGGCGAACAGGGGATTTTTCATTACTTGTCATCGGCACGGCAGACAACGGCATGCGTGGTCTGGTGCTTGTTCTTTCGTCGCCGGGTCAAAGAGTGCATCCGGCGAAGTGTTCCGGGCCTTGTCGCATCGACCTGCCGTGCTGCCAGCATCGAACGTCAGGGCATTGCGCCATGCATCATTCATCGACCGGCTTGACGGACAGGGTGTTCTTGTCGTCCTTGCTGCTCTGCCTGTCAACTTGCGCCGGACTGTCGCCGGCGGCGTCGAGATAGCTCTCCAGCAGCTCGAAGAAGCTTCCGTAGAATTTCTTGTTCGAGACGGTTTCGCTCGCCACCTTGACCAGCGAGTCGTCGGAAGAGCCGAACGGCAGGGACACCGAGCCCAGCGCACCGACGCCGAGGCTGGCGGAATTGCTGCTCTTGCGCAGTGAATAACGGTCGTTCACCGCATTCGCGAACACGGTCGTGCTGTTGCTTCCCTTGCTGTTAGGCGCGCATACCACATGGAACTCGGTCTGCATGTGGATGCCGCTTTCCGGCTGAAAGTTCTTGCGGCCCCTGACCAGCGACGGGCTCGCTTCATGAATGACATAACCCTGGCTGAGGAGCGCCCGCCGCCCCGCTTCGCAGGTCGCCTGCGCCGATCCGGGAAAGCTGCGGGCATACACATTCGACGAGGAAAAATCCTCTTCGTGATAACTGTCTTGCCTGTCTTGCCGGGGGATGGAACAGGCTGACAAAGCGACAACGACAATCAACGGAAACAGGGAAGTGAAGTGGAATGGCTTGTGCATCGACACGAACTCCGACAATGACATGCCCAAGATTGTATTGCCTATTGCCACCTGTTGCTGCCTATTGCCGTCCATTACCCTTTGCAAGATGTTTTCCATGCAATGCGCGCCGGGATGATTATCATGCCGGCAACAGATGACATGCGCACGCGCCTCATGCTGTGGCGTGAATGAGCGCGCGCAATTTCGCGCAGCCCTTGTCCTGTGCGCCGATCAGGCCGCGCTGCATCAGATATGCGCAAATGATGCAGCTGGCGTCGAGGGTGAGGTCGTCGGTTTCCGCAAGCCGATGCAGCAACGCATTCAGCGGAAGCAGAACGAATTCCGACACTTCGCCATCCTGATTCCGCGGTTCGAATTCCGGCGGCAGACTCAGCGCGCGGGTGTGGATCAGTTCGTCATGCCAGCCTTCGGCAACGGCTCTTTGCACCCTGATCTGTCCGGTGTCGATCGCCCCGTGCAATTGCTCTTGCCTGAGGCCGGCTTCCTCCCAGGCTTCCTTGACCAGCGTTTCGTCCGCCGTCATGTCGCCGCCGATGCCGCCGCCGACCAGCGTATCCAGCAGATTCGGATCGATAGTCTTGTTTGGGCTGCGGCGCGCGAGCCACATCGCTTCATCCTGCGCAGCATGTACGGCAAGCATGCCGAGCAGATGGACCGAACGCAGTTCCGCGCCCAATGGGCGCAGCGCGGCCCGCTCGACGAACAGCAAGGTTCGCCCGCTGTCGCTCCTGACCGGCATCTGCTCGTTGCGCCAGCCGGTAATGAGGCCCGAGTCGTGCAAGGCCTGCACGACTTCGGCAAATGCCTTCGTGCGCGACTCGGCCGAATTCAGGGTGGGGGAAACATCGACCCGGCCCGGTGAAACCTCAAAGTAGTGCGGCCAGCGCGCGAGCGCGCGCTGCATGGATTCGTTCAGTCTGCCGATGCGCTCGCCGTTCGCGTAGAGCAGCGTGCATGGCGGAGATGACGGCAGCCTTGCCTTCAAGCGTTGATGGATGAGGAGGGGGAGTGAACTTGTCGGCATGGCACGGGCGGCATGGAGGCGGCAGACGATTGTCCCATATCGGCTGCCCGCCCATCTCTGCGGCTCAGCAGGTCGTCTAGCAGCCTGCAAGACGTCACGACCTCGTAACAATCCCTCCCTAAGATTCTGCGTGCCGGTGCATTGCCATGCCGGTTCGCTCAATCCCAAGGAGTTGTACATGCCCATTCCGAAATTCCTGAAATCCCTGACACCCATTGCCGCGCTCTTCGCTTTGACGGCCGGTGCGGCGCATGCCGAAACGACGCTGGTCGTCTACACCGCGCTCGAGGCCGATCAGCTCAAGGCGTATCAGGCCAGGTTCGAATCCGAATATCCCGACATCAAGATCAAGTGGGTGCGCGATTCCACCGGCATCATCACCGCCAAGCTGCTCGCCGAAAAGGCCGCGCCGCAGGCCGATGTCGTGATGGGCGTTGCCGCAACTTCCTTGCTGGTGCTCGAGAAGGAAGGCATGCTGCAGCCGTATGCGCCGAAGGATGCCGACAAGCTGAACAAGCGTTATGTCGATTCGGCCAATCCGCCGGCATGGGCCGGCATGGACGTGTGGGGCGCAACCATCTGCTTCAACACCGTCGAAGCCGCGAAGCAGGGCCTGCCCAAACCGGAATCGTGGAAAGACCTGCTCAAGCCGCAGTACAAAGGCAAGATCGTGATGCCCAATCCGGCTTCCAGCGGCACCGGCTATTTCGACATCACTGCATGGCTGTCGCTGTTCGGCGAGAAGGAAGGCTGGGCCTACATGGACAAGCTCCACGAGAACATCGGACAGTACACGCACTCCGGCTCCAAGCCATGCAAGCAGGCTGCCGCCGGCGAATTCCCGATCGGCATCGCCTTTGAATACCGCGCCGCGAAGCTGAAGGAAGGCGGCGCGCCGATCGATCTGGTGTTCCCGAAGGAAGGTCTCGGCTGGGACGTCGAAGCCACGGCAATCATGAAAGGCACGAAAAATCTCGATGCGGCCCGCAAGCTCGCGGACTGGTCCGCGTCGAAGTCGGCCAATGCGCTGTACGCGAAGAACTTCGCAATCGTCGCCTATCCCGGCGTGGCGGCGCAGGTACCGGGCATTCCGTCCAACTACGAGCAGTTGCTGATCAAGCAGGACCTCAAGTGGTCGGCGCAGCAGCGCGACCGCATCCTCGCCGAGTGGAGCAAGCGTTACGACGGCAAGTCGGAGCCGAAGCAGTAAGACCGCCGACCGAGGCCCGGCTGTCCGGCCGGGCCGCAGCATCATTCCCTGTTTTCAAGGCGTTGCTCCGGCGCGCCCATCTGGATTTTCCATGTCTCTTTCGATCGAAGATATCCGGCATCTGTTCGCCACCGCCGGCTCCCGGCTCTACGGCGGCGAGGTGACTGCGCCCATCGGCATGCACGACGATGCCGCCAAGGTCATCGGCTTGAGCACGCCGGATGCCGAACATTTCCTGCCGCGCATCGAGGCGCTCGTGAAGAAGGAGGCGCGATGAAGTCCTTCGACCTTCCGCTGAACAATCAGGAAACCGGCGCGCATGACGGCAGCGATGCATGGTTGCGCATCGCGAACGTGAGCAAGGCGTTCGGCGCATCGCATGTCCTTTCCGACGTTTCGCTGCAGGTGCGCAAGGGGGAATTTCTCTGCCTGCTCGGTCCTTCGGGATGCGGCAAGACGACGCTCTTGCGCATCCTCGCCGGACTGGAGCAGCAGGATGCCGGCACGATCGCGATGGCGGGCCGGCGCATCGAGGCATTGCCTCCGGCCAGGCGCGATTACGGCATCGTGTTTCAATCCTACGCGCTGTTTCCGAACATGACGGTGGCCGACAACGTTGCCTATGCGCTGCGCAGCCCGCGCGAGGAGCGCATGCGGCGCGTCGGCGAATTGCTGGACCTCGTGGGACTGACGGGCAAGGAAGGACGCTATCCCGCGCAACTCTCCGGCGGACAGCAGCAGCGCGTGGCGCTGGCGCGTGCGCTCGCGACCTCGCCCGGCCTGTTGCTGCTCGATGAACCGCTTTCCGCGCTCGACGCCAAGGTGCGCGAGCACCTGCGGCAGGAGTTGCGCTCGCTGCAGCGCACGCTGGGCATCACGACCATCATGGTCACCCACGACCAGGACGAGGCGCTGGCGATGGCCGACACGATTGCGGTGATGGCGAACGGCCGCATCGAGCAGATCGGCACACCGGAACAAATTTATCGCACGCCGGCGACCCGCTTCGTGGCCGACTTCATCGGTCGCGCCAATTGGCTGCCGGTGCAGGTCTATGGCAACGGCGTCGCGATCCTCGGCGATCTGTCCTTCGACGTGCAGCTGCCCGCCGGACGTGCGACGACCGCATTCTGCCGGCCCGAGTCGGTCTGTGTCGAGAAGAACTGGCGCTCGGGAGAAAACATGACGCTGGCCGTGGTCGAGCGCGTCGATTTCCATGGCGGCGTGCGGCGCGGCGTGCTGTCGCTCTGCGTCAATCGGGCCATCCGCGTTTTCGCCGATGCGAGCCCGAATGAAGCGGGTTACGACAGCCTGGTGGTCGGCAAGCGCGTGCCGATCAGCTTTCCGGCACACCAGATGTGCTTTTTCCTGGATGCCGCAGCATGAACATGTCCATCTCCATCGGCATCCGCAAACCGGCGCCGGCTTTGGTGCGCAGTGCCGACGAACAGATCGCCGGCATGCTGGCATGGCTGCTTGTCATCGTCCTCACGCTGTTCATCGCCGGCCCCCTGGTGAGCATCTTCGTCAAGGCCCTGCACGCGCGCGACGGCAGCTTCGCCGGCTTCTCGCAGATACTGCAGGTGATTGCCGAACCGCGATTGCTGGCGGCGGCCGGCAACAGCGTTCTGCTCGCGCTCGTCACCACTGCGATCGTGGTGCCGATGGCGCTCGCCTTTGCGTTTGCGATGACGCGCTCGCGCATGGCAGGGCGCTCCGTTTTCCGCTTGATCGGTTTGTCGCCGCTGCTGGCGCCTTCCCTGATGCCGGCGATCTCGCTGGTCTACCTGTTCGGCAACCAGGGCATATTGAAAGGCTGGCTGGGGCCGCTCTCGATCTATGGTTTCCCCGGCATTGTGATGGGCGAGGTGTTCTACACGTTTCCGCATGCATTGCTGATCCTGACCGCTGCCTTGTCGGTCGCCGATGCGCGGCTCTACGAGGCGGCGGAAGCGCTCGGCGCCAGCCGGATGCGCCGCTTTCTGACGGTCACGCTGCTCAATGCGCGATACGGCATGGTGTCCGCCGCGACGCTGGTGTTTGCGATGGTGGTGACCGACTTCGGCGTGCCCAAGGTGATCGGCGGACAAACCAATGTGCTAGCGCTGGAAGCATACAAGCAGGTGATCGGCCAGCAGAATTTCAACAAGGGCGCAGTCATCGGTCTGCTGCTCCTGCTGCCGGCTGTGATCAGCTTCCTGGTGGAGCGCCGCATCAGCAGGCGTCAGGGCGCGACGATGACCGGCAAGTCGGTCGCTTACGCGCCGAAGTCGAACACCGTGCGCGATGCGGCACTCTGGATGTTCTGCGCGTTCGTCTCGGTGTTCCTGATTGCGCTGGCCGGTGTCGCGATTGCCGCGGCATTCATGAAGCTTTGGCCCTACAACCTGAGCCTGACTCTCAACCACTTCGATTTCGATCAGCTTGACGGTGGCGGCTGGCTGGCGTTCCGCAACAGCATGATGTTGTCTGCGTTGACGTCCGTGGCGGGAACGGGGCTCGTTTTCCTGACCGCATATCTGGTGGCGAAACTGCCGATCCCCCGCATGGCCTCGACCCTGATCCGCAGCCTGGCGCTGTTGCCGATGGCAGTGCCCGGCATGGTGCTGGGTCTGGGCTACGTGCTGTTCTTCAATGCACCCGGCAACCCGCTGAACGTGCTGTATGCCGGCATGACGCTGCTGGTCGCTTCGACGGTCAGCCATTTCCATACCACGGCATATCTCACGCTCGTGGCGTCCCTGCGCCAGATCGACGGCGAGATCGAGGCCGTGGCGCGCAGCCTGCAACGTCCGTGGTGGCATACCTGCATGAAAGTGACGCTGCCGATGGTCGTGCCTTCACTGCTGAACGTGGCGCGCTACCTGTTCGTTTCCAGCATGACCACGGTCAGTTGCGTGATCTTCCTTTACACCCCGGACACCGTGCTTGCATCGGTTGCCGTCATGAACATGGATGACGCTGGCGATACGGCCGCAGCGGCCGCGATGGCAAGTCTCATCTTCTTCAGCTCGCTGGCGGTGTCGCTGCTCATCAACGCCGCTGGCGCGATGATCGAGCGGCGCACCCAGAGATGGCGTAGTGCGCGTGCATAGCCGCCGCCTGAACTGTTTTCACGATTGCTCGTGAGATTGCCATTCTGATTCTCCTGTCGATTCAGGCCTGTTCCGGCAAGCGGATGCAAGCGTCATTTGTGCAATGCCTGGCAGGCAATGAACTGGTTTGCCAAGAAAAACCATACAGAAAATATCGCCGGCGCGGCATGGCCCGTTTGATATAGGCCCAGGCTTCACAGGCGGCGTTTTGGCTACTGCAATTGGCATGTCGCGAGAGCATCAATATGCACACGAGCGCACCACGTCTTTGCCATCCGTTCAATGGAAAACGTCAGAGCGTTGCCATAAGTTCTTCAAAGGAACAATTCTCCCATTCCTGCCGGAACCTTTTCCGGGCATCAATCTCATACCATGGGCTTGCGCTGCATCATCAATTGAGCGATGGCAAGTGCGTTGAAGAGAAGGAATGTCTTTGGAGAAAACACTTATAAGCAGCAATATCTTGATGTCACTTTTGTCCGCTTCCTGTGCTGCCATTTTCTTGACGGCGTGCGGCGGCGGCGGGCCGCTTGACGAAACAGAGCTGGCTGCGGCCGGTCCGCAGGCAAGCGCTGCGGCAGCCGTGGCAGCGCGCGCGCCCAAGCCGAGTGATACGTTCGGCAACTTCAATCCCGACATCTGGAACCAGCACGATTGGTACGAGTGCAATTGCGCCCGCAATCCGGAAACGACGCAGCCCGCCTCCACGCCGTGGGCGGCGGCAAACTGAAGCAGCACGCGCGAGGCACCATGCCGGTCGTCCGGCCCGCCCTTGCCGCAAGACCTACGCAAAAAACCAGTAGCACACCGCAATCGATGCCAGCACGCCGGCCGCATCGGCCAGCAACGCGCATCCGACGGCATGCCGCGCACGCTGTATGTCGACCGCGCCGAAGTAAACCGCCAGCACATAGAAGGTCGTTTCCGTACTTCCCTGCACCGTCGCCGCCAGCAGCGAGGGGAAGCTGTCGACGCCGGTCGTTTTCATCGTCTCGATCAGCATGGCGCGCGCCGAGCTGCCAGAGAACGGCTTGACCAGCGCGGTCGGCATGGCGTCCACGAAACGACTGTCCAATCCCGCGATCTCGACCAGCGCGCGCAAGCTGTTCAGAGCGACATCAAGCGCGCCGGATGCGCGCAAGACACCCACTGCGCACAGCATGACGACCAGATACGGCAGCAGGTTCCTTGCAACCTCGAATCCCTCCTTCGCGCCTTCGACAAAGCTTTCGTAAACCGGCACACGCCGCAGTGCGCCGAACAGCAGAAACAGCAGTATCAATCCGAACAACACCAGGTTGCCGAGAAGCGAAGACAGCGCCGCCAGCGCTGCCGCCGACATGCCGGCCAGCGTCGCCATCAGCGCGCCCAGCAGCAGCGCGCCGCCCGCGAGCCATGCGAGCACCACCGGATCCCGCAGCTTGAGCCTTTGCACTGCCGCGACCGACAGAAAGCCGGCCGGGGTCGATGCGGTGGTTGCGATCAGGATGGGCAGAAACACCAGCGTCGGATCGCTCGCGCCCTGCTGTGCGCGGTACATGAAGATCGAGACCGGCAGCAGTGTCAGCGACGAGGCATTGAGGACGAGAAACAGGATCTGCGCATTGCTTGCCGTATGCGGCAGTGGATTCAGTTCCTGCAAGGCGCGCATCGCCTTCAGCCCGATCGGCGTGGCGGCATTGTCCAGCCCCAGCGCATTCGCGGTGAAATTCAGGGTGATCAAGCCGAGTGCCGGATGACCGGCGGGCACGTCCGGCATCAGGCGCCGGAAAAGCGGGGAGAGCAGGCGCGCCAGCACGTCGACCAGGCCGGCCTTTTCCGCGATGCGCAAAAAGCCCAGCCACAGGGTCAGCGTGCCGAACAGCAGGATCATCACGTCCACCGACAGCTTCGCCATCGCGAACAGGCTTTCGACCATGGCGGCGAATACATTCGCGTCACCGCCAAGCAGCCAGCGACCCAGCGCACTCAGCGCGGCGATCACAAAAAAGCCCAGCCACAGGCCGTTCAGCATCGTTATTCTCCCTGTTGTTCAGGCGGGAATTTTGCCTGTGGAAAGATGCTGCATAGCATGCAAACGATGCTTGCGCTGGCATGCTCCGGCCAGGACCGTTGCGCCAGTTGATATACTTCGTGACAACATTTTTTCCGGCATGCCATCTGCAGCAACGGAAATTCATCCCGAAGAACGCAAAGCTGAAAGGTATCCATGCGTCTGGTTCCCATCATTCTGTGCGGCGGCGTAGGATCACGCCTCTGGCCGGTGTCACGCGACCATCATCCCAAGCCTTTCATCCGGCTCGCCGATGGCCAAAGCATGTTGCAGAAGGCCTTCCTGCGCGGCGCGGCGCTGCCCGATGTGGAAGACATCCTCGTCGTCACCAACCGTGAACTGTTCTTCAAGGCCGACGATGAATTCCGCGAAGTCAACCAGGACCGGCGCGCGCTCTCCTTCATTCTCGAACCCTGCGGCCGCAACACGGCTGCCGCCATCGCGGCCGCCACGCTGCAGGTCGCCGCGGCACATGGTCCCGACGCGCTGCTGCTGGTGCTGGCGGCGGACCATCTGATCGCCGATCAGGCCGCCTTCGGCAAGGCGGTTGGCGACGCCGCGGCGCTGGCGCAACAGGGCAATCTGGTGACCTTCGGCATCACGCCCGAAACGCCGGAAACCGGCTATGGCTACATCGAAGCCGAGGGCAGCAAGGTGCTGCGTTTCGTGGAAAAGCCCTCGCTCGACAAGGCGCAGCAATACCTCGCCTCCGGCCGCTTTCTGTGGAATTCCGGCATGTTCTGCTTCAGTGCGGGCGCGATGCTGCAGGCGATGCAGGAACATTGCCCCGCGATACTCGACGCCACCCGCACATGCATCGCGCAGTCGCGCATGGCGGAAGGCAAGGGCGTGCGCCAGCTCGATCTCGATCCGGAACTGTTCGCACAGGTGCCCGACGATTCGATCGACTATGCCGTCATGGAAAAATCAGACCGGGTCGCGGTCGTGCCGTGCAACATCGGCTGGAACGACATCGGCTCGTGGACCGCGCTGGGTAATCTCGCCGAGCCGGATGGCAGCGGCAATCGCGTCGAAGGCGAGGCCTTGCTGCACGACGTGACGAATTGCTACATCAAGGCCGGCAAGCGCATCGTCGGCGCGGTGGGCATCGAGAACCTCGTCATCGTCGACACCCCCGACGCGCTGCTGGTGGCCGACAAGGCGCGCGCGCAGGATGTGAAGCATCTGTACGCAAAACTGAAGGAGCAGGGCCACGACAGCCACCGGCTGCACCTGACCGTGCATCGTCCGTGGGGCACGTACACCGTGCTGGAAGAAGGGCCGAACTTCAAGATCAAGCGCATCGTGGTCAAGCCCGGCGCTTCGCTGTCACTGCAGATGCACCATCATCGCAGCGAGCACTGGATCGTCGTCAGCGGCATGGCAAGAGTCGTCAATGATCAGGACGAACTGTTCGTGCGCACCAATGAATCGACCTTCATCCGCGCCGGGCACAGGCACCGGCTCGAAAACCCGGGCGTGCTGGACCTCGTGATGATCGAGGTGCAGAGCGGCGAATATCTCGGCGAGGACGACATCGTGCGG
This sequence comes from Noviherbaspirillum cavernae, assembly GCF_003590875.1. Lineage (NCBI taxonomy): Bacteria > Pseudomonadati > Pseudomonadota > Betaproteobacteria > Burkholderiales > Oxalobacteraceae > Noviherbaspirillum > Noviherbaspirillum cavernae. Next base: position 249,077 of record NZ_QYUN01000003.1, on the reverse strand, counting down.
TTTGACGATGTCTACGGGCGCTGCGTATAGACTGGTCATCCTGTGCAGACCTGCCGGCACAGGTCTGCAATCACCCCCCCGAATCATTGGCGGCGACGGCTTTCTCGTTCGCCTGTCCGGCGTAACGGATCGTCTGGATCGCCCGCATTTCCTTCACCAGCACCGACAGCATCGCCAGGTCAACCATGCTGGCCGATTGCAGATCGGCCAGGACCCCGTGATAGCGCTGCAGCGTTGCCTGGTTATACGCCTGCCATGCCGCAATCAGCTGCGCCGGCGCATCGAGCGCGGGCGACAGATTGAGCAGGTCCGTGGTCAGCGTCCGCTGCAGCGAGGTCAAGTCGTTATGCAAGGCGGTACGCGCCAGCATCTGCCAGTGCGTGTCCGCAGGCAAGGCCGCCACGCGTTCGCGGATTGCGTTGTAGTTGAGGTAGACATCAAGCGAGAAATAGATGCTGGCGACCAGTTCCAGATTGCGCCTGGTGGCGCTGGCGACTTCCGCGATGTCGAGCACCGCGCCGACGATTTCCGCGCTGGCGATACGCCGCGCCAGTTCCTGCGGCACGCCTGCATCCATCAATGCGTCGCGTTTGGCGGCGAGGATTTCCGCATCGCGGGCCGCCAGCAGGGTGACCAGTTTCGGTCCGAGGTCGTCGGCCGCGACGCGCAGCCGGGCGGCCGTGGCCTCCATCGATTCGCGCGCATCGTGGTGACGCAGGAACCATAGCGTCGCGTATTCCATCAAACGGCCGATGGCGATGAACATGTCCGTTTGCAGATCGGCGGATATCCGGTTGTCCAGCGCATCGATGCCGGCCCAGATGTCGTCCAGGCCGAACGCTTCGCGCGCGATGACGCCGGCGCGCATGATGTCCGCCGCGCTGCGTCCGCTTTCCTCCGACAGCCGATGCACGAAGGTCGGGCCGACCCGGTTGACCAGCACATTGGTCTGATAGGTCGCGATGATCTCGCGTTTGAGCGGATGCTGCTCCATCGTCGTGCGGTAGCGCTCGCGCAGCTGCTCCGGGAAATACTGCGCCAGCGCGCGTGCGATGACCGGCTCTTCGGGCAGATCGGAGTTGAGCATCTCGTGGGAGGTCCACATTTTGCTGTACGCAAGCAGCACGGCATGCTCTGGCGAGAACAAGCCTTGCTTCGCGAGCTTGCGTTCCGCGATTTCATCATCGGCTGGAAGAAACTCGATGGCACGATTGAGCCGTCCCGCCTGTTCGAGAAAGCGCATCAGGCGCGCCTCCGGTTCCAGCATGTCAGCGGCGACATGGCGGGCCAGCGCGAGCGCCTGCGTCTGGTAGTAGTTGTCGGACAAGACCATGCGGCCGACGTCGTCCGTCATGTCGGCGAGCAGGACATTGCGCTGCTTCTCCGTCATTTCGCCGTCGGCGACCACGAGGTTGAGCAGGATCTTGATGTTGACTTCATGGTCGGAGCAATCGACGCCGGCCGAATTGTCGATGGCATCGGTGTTGATGCTGCCGCCACCGGTACTACTCTGGGCAAATTCGATGCGGCCCAGTTGCGTGACGCCAAGGTTGCCGCCTTCGGCCACCACCTTGCAGCGCAGTTCGGCGCCGTTGACGCGGATCGCGTCGTTCGCCTTGTCGCCGACCTGTGCATGCGTCTCGCGCGTGGCCTTGATGTAGGTGCCGATGCCGCCGTTGTAGAGCAGATCGACCGGCGCGAGCAGGATCGCGCGGATCAATTCCGCAGGCGACAGTTCGGCGGCGCTGATGCCGAGCGCAGCGCCGACTTCCGGTGAAATCGGAATCGCCTTCAGCGAACGGGGATAGACACCGCCGCCCGGCGAGATCAGCTCGCTCTCATAGTCCGCCCAGCTCGAACGCGGCAGACGGAACAGGCGTTCGCGCTCGGCAAAACTGACGGCCGGATCGGGATCTGGGTCGAGGAAGATGTGGCGATGGTCGAAGGCGGCCAGCAACTTGATGTGCCGCGACAGCAGCATGCCGTTGCCGAACACGTCACCCGACATGTCGCCGATGCCGGCCACCGTGAAATCCTCCTGCTGCGTATTGACGCCGAGCTTGCTGAAGTGGCGCTTGACCGATTCCCACGCGCCGCGCGCGGTGATGCCCATCTTCTTGTGGTCGTAGCCGACCGAGCCGCCCGACGCAAACGCATCGCCGAGCCAGAAGCCGTATTCCGCCGAGATCGCATTGGCGTAATCGGAAAAGGTCGCGGTCCCCTTGTCGGCGGCCACGACGAGGTAGGGGTCGTCGCCGTCGTGGCGTATCACGTCCGCTGGCGGCACCACCGCGCCGCCAGCCAGATTGTCGGTGAGGTCGAGCAGGCCGCGCAGGAAGGTCTGATAGCAGGCAATACCTTCCCTCATCCAGGCGTCGCGATCGGACGCGGGAGGCGGATTCTTGACGATGAAACAGCCCTTGGAGCCGACCGGCACGATCACCGCGTTCTTCACCATTTGCGCCTTCACCAGACCCAGCACTTCGGTGCGGAAATCCTCGCGTCGATCCGACCAGCGCAAGCCGCCGCGTGCCACCTTGCCGCCGCGCAGATGAACGCCCTCGACGCGCGGCGAGTACACCCATATCTCGAACATCGGTTTCGGCTCGGGCAGTCCCGGCACCATGGCCGGATCGAACTTGAAAGAGAGATAGGGTTTCGGCGCATCGCCGGAAGCATGCTGAAAGTAGTTGGTGCGCAGCGTGGCATCGATCATGCCAAGGAACTGCCGCAGAATGCGGTCTTCGTCGAGCGACGGCACCTGCTGCAAGTCCTCCTCGATTTCCTGCTGCAATGCAGACATCCGCTCGGCGCGATCGCCGGACGACGCGAGCGCGAAGCGCGCCAGGAACAGCTCCACCAGCCTGCGCGCAATCGTCGGATTACCGTTGAGCGCCTGTTCGACATAGGCATTGCTGAAGGTCGATCCGACCTGGCGCAGGTATCTGGCATAGGCGCGCAGGATGACTACTTCGCGCCAGTCCATTCGTGCCAGCAGGACGAGGCGATTCAGATCGTCGTTCTCCGCCTCGCCCGACCATACGCGGGCGACGGCGGTCTCGAAAACCTTTTTGACGAGACCGATGTCGATCTCGCTGCCGTCCGCCGTCTCCATGTCGAAGTCGTGCATCCACACCGGCTGCGCCTCGTTGCGATCGATGCGGTAGGGACGTTCGTTGTGCACCTTCACGCCCATGTGTTCCAGCATGGGCAGGCTCTTTGACAGGGCGATCGGCGTGGCGGCGTGATAGATCTTCAGGCGCACCGAAGGGGCAGGTGCCTCGATCGGTCGATACAGGCTCATCGTCGGGTCGCCGTTGCCCTCGCTACCATTTAAGCTTTCCATCAATTCGATATCACGCACCGTGGCGCGCGCCGAATAATCGGCACGGAACGCCGCCGGAAACGCACCCGCATAGCGGCGCAGCAGCAGGCTGCCTTTTTCCTCGCCGAAGCGCTCCAGCAGCGATTCGCGCAGCTCGTCGTCCCAGCCGCGCGTGGCCTGCACGATCTGTTCTTCCAGCTCGCCGATGTTCACGTTCGGCAATCCCTCCGGACGCGCATGCACCGTGATGTAAAGACGCGCCAGCACCGATTCCGACAGCAGGGGAGTGAACTCGACACTGCTGCCGTTGAACGACTTCAACAGCAGCTTCTGTATCTGCACGCGCAACTCCGTGGTGTATTTTTCGCGCGGCACGAAAATGATGCAGGACACATAGCGATCCAGCACATCGCGCCGCACGAACAGGCGCGTGCGCTGCCGTTCCTCCAGCCGCAGAATGCCCATCGCCGTGTCGAACAGGTCGTCTTCCTCGATCTGAAACAACTCGTCGCGCGGGAACTGATCGAGGATCGCGGCGAAGGCCTTCGCCAGATGCCCGCCATGCACAAAGCTGGTACGGCCGATCACGTTCGCCACCTTCTTGCAGACCATGGGGATGTCGCTGGTCGAGCCACTGTAGGCCGGCGAGGTATAGAGGCCGAGAAAGCGGTGTTCGCCGATCACCCTGCCGTCCGCACCGTAGCGCTTGACGCCGACGTAATCGAGATGGCCCGGACGGTGAACGGTGGCGCGGGAGTCGGCCTTGGTCAGGAACAGCGGCGACGTCGCTTCGATGATGCGCCGCGCCCCTGCCGACAGTCTGGCGGCATCGCCTTCCTGGGCGCGTGCGCTACTGCGCAGGATGCCCAGACCGGTATCGGCTTTTCCCTGAAGGAAATTGTCGCCATCCTTCGTGATCAGATCAAAGTCGCGGTAGCCGAGGAAGATGAAATGCCCTGCCGTCAGCCACTCCAGAAACGCCCGGGCTTCCGTGACCTCGGCCTGGCGGGCTGCATCGCCTTGATGATCGTCCGCCAGCTCCTTGATGCTGCGCCGGGCCGCGTCCAGCATCGCCGGCCAGTCCGTCACCGCTGCGCGAACATCGCTCAATGCCTTGGCGATGCCGGTGCGCAGTGCTTCGAGCTTCTCCGGTTCGCTGCAGCGGTCCACCTCGAAATGCATCCAGGACTCCAGCGTGGCGTGTGTGGAGCCCTCGGGAAGATTGTCCGACGCCGGCTGCAGTTTCTCGATGCGGCCCTGCGCATCGCGCCACACGCGAAACACGGGATGGATGGCGGAATGCAGCGTCAGGCCAAGCCGGTTGATTTCCATCGTCACTGAATCGACCAGAAAGGGCATGTCGTCATTGACGATCTCGATCACCGTATGCGCGGACTTCCAGCCATGCTCTTCGAGTTCCGGGTTATACACATGCACACGCGGAGCGCCGCTGACGAAGCCGCGCGCAAGCTGCCAGTGAGCAAGGGCGGCGCCATACAAATCCTCGACGTTCGTGCCAAGCACGCCATCCGCCCCGACTTGCGCGTAGTAATGCGCGAGAAAGGGCTGAATGGTTGCAAAGCCATCCTGCTGCAAGCGGTCCCGTGCAAAATCGCACATGCCGGCAAGCAACTGTTGTTTCCTGTCTTCGGCTTGACTGGTCATGCTGGCCTCCCAAATGGGTGAAGCAGTCGGCTGGAACGGCTGATGATGGATCGTCACGTCTGAATGCTCATGATGCCAATGAAATTGCATCAAACCTTGATCGGCATCGGGAAAAGCGATCCGGTGCGGGGAAAGATGGCTTGAGGGCAATGGGGAGGTTCGGCATCGGTGGCGGGCCCGGTGCCATGTCCGGCGGCCGGGTCGTGATGTGCGAACGACGCGCGTGGCGTCGTTCCCGGATCATTCCGCCTTTGTAATCCGGCGATACAACGAAGCAAGTCTGCTCTCGTTGATTTCACACTCCCATATGACAAGCACGCGCCATCCCGCCTTTTGCAGTTCCTTCACGACTTTCCTGTCGCGGCGCTGGTTGTCGTCGAACTTCTTTTGCCAGAAATCGGTGTTGCTGGCCGGCGTGGTCGCATATCGGCATCCGGCATGCCGATGCCAGAAGCAGCCGTGCACGAACAAGGCGACGTTGTATCGGGCGAATACGAGATCGGGCTTGCCCGGCAGTTGTTTGACATGAAGGCGGTATCGCAGTCCGCGCGCATGGAGGAATCGACGAACCGCAAACTCGGGCGACGTATCCTTCCCCCGGATGCCTGCCATCATTCTGCTGCGCGTCGACTTGTCGACGACGTCAACCATCAGGCGGCCAATATCGGACGTTGCGGTGCAAGCGTGCCTTCCGGGGAAATGAAGGGGCGCATCACGCGCGCCATTTCGCGCATGACATCGACCACCACCGAGTTGCCGAACTGCTTGTAGGCGCGCGTGTCCGAGACCGGGATCACGTAGGTGTCGGGGAAGCCCATCAGCCGCGCGCATTCCCGCGGCGTCAGCCGGCGCGGATTCCTGCGCTTGCCCTGATCGACGAGGATTTCCGAACCATCCTTGTAATAGCGCGCCGACAGCGTGCGCGTCACCGACTCTTTTCCCGCGAGTCCGAAGCCGAATCCGTTGCCCCTGGCACGATGCTTTTCCGCGTATGCCTGCAGATAGGTCCACAGGCCATCCGTCAGGGTGTACTTGTCGTTGACCTTGCGCTTCCTGTGGTCGAAGAATCGGTCCTGGTCCCATGGCAGCAGCGGTTCGGAGCCATCGGTGCGATGCAGAATATCCTTGAGCTTCCTGCTGCCCTTTTGCGGAAGGTTCAGCGTGTTCCAGTCGAATGCGACCGGCTCGCGGAAGCCGGCGATGATGATGCGCTCGCGATGCTGCGGGACGAAATGGGCGCCATCGATGACGCGGTAGTGGACGTCATAGCCGAGCTCGTGCGTCAGCGTCCGGTGAATGACATCGAAGGTACGTCCCTTGTCGTGCGATTGCAGGTTCTTGACGTTCTCCAGCAGGAAGGCCTTCGGTTTCTTTTGCGCGATGATGCGCGCCACGTCGAAGAACAGGGTTCCCTGCGTGTCGCAGGAAAATCCGTGCGCCCGCCCCAACGAGTTCTTCTTCGACACGCCGGCGATCGAGAAGGGCTGGCAGGGAAAGCCGCCGAGCAACACATCGTGATCGGGAATGTCATCCTCGCCGATTTGCGTGATGTCGCCGGCGATGGCATGCGTCGCCGGAAAATTCGCCGTGTAGGTCTTGCGTGAGTAGGCGTCCCATTCGCTGGTGAAAATGCAGCGTCCGCCAGCATCCTCGAATCCCTTCCGGATGCCGCCGATGCCGGCGAACAGGTCGATGAAGGTGAACGCGGCATCCTCGGTCGCGGCCGGCGGCGCAGGGAGCAGTTGCTGCAGCGCATGCACGATCCGGACTGGCGGTTGCGACAGCCGCGCTTCCCAGCGGCGTATCGTGCTCACATGGACGCCTAGATGGGCCGCGATTTCAGACTGGGTGTGCTGCTGTCGTGCAGCCGCGAGAGATTCGAACACCTTTGCGGAATCCGGAGAAGGATGTGTTGCGCTGGACATGGTGCCTCTGACAGGAACAATGGCGGACATTATGACCTCAACACATCCGGGCCGCCAGGCGGCAGATCGTTTCACTGGCGAGTTCTCGCCTGGCGATTCAGGATTCGGCAGTGCCCGGCATGCCGAACTCGGCCGGCATCCTGACGTAAAACAGATGCACGTTTTCCTGTGCCAGCAATGCGAAGCGGCGATCCGCTTCCGCCGCGCTTACCATCATCGTGATCTTGCACCGGCTGATCCGCCACCTCGAAGAAATGCGCGGCATGCGTCCGGCGGTGATGACCGTATCTTGTCCTTGATGTGCTTGACGCGCCCGCAGGTCGAGAACTCCGGTTGCCGATCCGCCCGGTCGAGTTCTTCCATGTACCGGGCAATACTGTCCTCGACCTGTTCGATCCGGGTCTTGAGCTTGCGCTGCGTATAGTTCTTGTCACGGTTGTTCACCGCCTTGAACTTGCTGCCGTCGATGGCCACCTCGCCGCCCTCGAACATGTTCAGCTTGTGGCAGAGATAGACGAATTGCCGGCACACGGCGCGGATTGCCTCGCCATTGTCCTTGCGGAAGTCGGCAATCGTCTTGAAGTCGGGTGTAAGCCGGCCGCTGAGCCACATCAGTTCGACGTTTCGCTGCGTCTCACGCTCCAGGCGTCGACTGGATTGAATACGATTGAGATAGCCGTAGATGTAGATCTTCAGCAGGACTGACGGATGGCAGGACGGCCTTCCGGTATCAGCCGGTACTGTTCACCCAAACCCGAGTCCTTCGAGGTTGAGCGTGTCGACGAATGCGTCGATGACCCGGACTGCGTTGTCATCAGCTACATAGTCGTCCAATGCCGCGGGAAAAAGAATGCTCTGGGTACGGTCGGCTCCCTCAATATAGCGCTTCATCCGGATCTCCCAACGTAGTAGGCAGTATCCGTTTGATGCTTTAGACGTAAGTTCGTTTACTAAAAAGCCTCGTTTTCACACAGCCTAGACCCAAAGCAGCCGTTTACGACCAGCAGAAAAGGACGACCAATGAGCGTCAACCGCGCCGAGCCGCCTCGATCGCAGCAATGTCGATCTTCCCCATCTGCATCATCGCCTCGAAAACGCGCTTGGCCGCCGCGCGATCAGGATCGGCGATCGCGGCAATGAGGGCGCGTGGCGTGATCTGCCACGACAGGCCCCACTTGTCCTTGCACCAGCCGCATGCGCTTTCCTGACCGCCGTTTCTGACAATCGCATTCCACAAGCGGTCGGTTTCGGCCTGGTCGTCGGTCGCAACCTGGAAGGAGAAAGCCTCGTTGTGCTTGAACGCCGGGCCCCCGTTCAGGCCGATACAAGGGATGCCAATCACGGTGAGCTCGACCATCAAGACGTCGCCCTGCTTGCCAGCGGGATAGTCGCCGGGTGCGCGATGGATCGTTCCCACCGCGCTGTCTGGAAACGTCTCGGCGTAGAACTGCGCGGCTTCTGCTGCGGTGCCGTTGAACCAGAGACAAATCGTGTTCTTGCTGACCATTTTCGTTCTCCTACGGAGGATAAGAAGTACATGGCTCAAACCATAAAGACTGCCCGATTTCTTAAGCAATTGGCGTTCCTTAAGGTGGCGCATCCGCGCGATCGTCCGCCACGGCAACTGTCGTGAGTGACCGCTCATGGCCGGCTACGGAAATCTGATTGGCTGCTGTGAACGGCTACTCAATGCCGTGGAGCCGACGTTCGAAAGCGGCTCGCGAATTGGCGAGATCGACCCGGAGGCGACATTGGAGTCTGTCTTTGTGAAGACGACTTGATGACAGCTTTGCAGATTGCCTCACTATTCACAAGTCCGCGTGATTGGGCGCCAAACTACCCCTTATTCAGGATAGTTTTTTTCCAAGAATTCGGACCTGAAATTTTGTGGCGGCGTGGGAATGTCTGGCCGACCCTCTGGCGTAAAGTCCATGAGATTCCAATACGGCCACACCGTGTCGACATGATTCGCCGACAATTCAGTTCCCCAGAAATGAAAAATCTTTCCATCCTGCTTCCTGAATACATGCATCACCGGCCATTGCATATCATCAGAGTCGCCCTGGCATTTGTAATCGGCTTGATAGGGAGACTCCGATCCTGAAACCAGCGCAATCTGCGACCATCCACGTTGTTTAGCCCACGCATTGATTTTCTCGGCCGGGGCTTTGGCAATTGCGACAAACGCGGCGTGGTGAGTGACCTGATACCAGGTTCGATCAAACCCATCGACCAGCGACGTACAGGAAGGACAGGGATTGTCCCAGTTCGGACCGTACATAAATGAGTAAAGCAGCAGGGTGTTTTTGTCCCCAAATAGCTCGGAGAATTTCACACTTTTCCCTACTTTCCCATCGTTGGCCCATTGGAAGACGTAGTCCTCTTTCAACTGCCCGCCGAGAGGGAGATTGCGGCGTCTTTCTGCCACAGACCTTACTTTGTCGATAAGCTCTTGTTCGTCTTTGAGCAATGATTCGCGCGCATCGCGATACTCTCTGCTTTCGTTTGGATACCGTAGTTCACTCATTTTCGTCTCCAATTTGAAACTACTATTCGAATGTCCTCCAGGCTGTTCGTGGCCGAAAGCGCTAAACGACCAAGGGACGCAACGCGACCCAAAAGCTAACGTTCGCGGCGAGAGATCCCGCTCGTTCTTCGCTAACCATTGAATGGTAGGTGACAGGTGGCCGGTCGTTACTCCGGCTGCTATGTCCGCAACACTGTGTCGGGCGAATTCTTCCGACCATACGCTGGCGAGTGATGCGCACCTTCACACCTGCGGCGCATGCATGCGCTAACCGAGCAGGCACCCGTAGCATGAGTGGCGCCGTGAAGCGCGTAACGCTGAACCGCTTTCGCCTCGAACGCGCGGCTACGCATGCCCATCCACGCCACTGTGTCGGAGTACCGCTTCAATGAAGGATTCGGCATTGAAGAACGGCTCCTTCTCCATAAAGAGAATCGATTCTTTCGCGGCAGCAACAAAAATCGGTTCAGCAACCATTCGACCGCCATCGCTCATTTCAGCGACAAGGACCAGAGGGAGTTTGCCGCTTGTGATAAGGGCAGCCATGGCTTGCAGCCTGGAGTGAACTGCAAACGCCTTGTAATGCTGCTCTTTAAAGAGACGCGCAACGCAGGTCGTTTGTCCTCCCAATTCCGTTGCTCAGGCGGAAGCTTATGAACTTCGTGGCTCGCAAAAACCAACTCTTCCACGGAGACAGCAACCGAGTTGAGGAGAACAATCAGATTCGCGGTGTCTTGATCCATGGGCATGCCTCATGTGATGTTGCGCGCCGCGCCCAAGCAACGCGGCGCAGACGTCCCTCCGAAGGGGCGCCTGCGCTTGCTGCAGCGGTGTCGTCACACTCGTTTAGGACGCGGCGACAACCGCGCGTCGACCGTTGCCCCGCGCGAGGAGGTCGAAGCGATCGAGGTTCATGACCTTGTTCCACGCCGCCACGAAGTCGCGCACGAACCTCTCCTTCCCGTCGTCGCTCGCATATACCTCGGCCAGCGCGCGCAGTTGAGAATGGGCGCCGAAAGCGAGATCAGCGGCGGTCGCGGTCCACTTCGGATTGCCCGTAGCGCGATCGCTGCCTTCGTACACGTTCTTCTCCGAGACGGAAGGTCTCCACGCCGTGCCGAGGTCGAGCAGGTTCACGAAGAAGTCGTTGCTCAACGTGCCCGGCTGGTCGGTGAACACGCCGTGCTTCGATTGCCCGTGGTTCGCATCGAGCACGCGCATGCCGCCCAGGAGAACCGTCATCTGGGGCGCGGTCAGCTTCAGGAGGTTGGCCCGGTCCAGGAGGCGGGTCTCCGGCGACAGCGGATCTTCCGCCCGGAAATAGTTGCGGAAACCGTCGCCGATCGGTTCAAGCACATCAAAGACCTTCTCATCCGTCTGCTCCTGCGAGGCATCGGTGCGACCTGGCGCGAACGGGACGGTAAGGTTGTATCCCGCCTTTCTAGCCGCATCCTCGACAGCAGCGCAACCGCCGAGGATGATCAGGTCGGCAAGCGAAACCTTCTTGCCGCCCGATTGCGCGCCGTTGAAGTCCTTCTGGATCTGCTCGAGGGTCGTCAGGACCTTTGCCAGCCGCGGCGGCTCGTTGGACTCCCAATCCTTTTGCGGAGCAAGGCGAATCCGCGCTCCGTTGGCGCCACCGCGTTTATCGGTACCACGGAAGCTGGCCGCGGCTCCCCAAGCCGTGGAAACCAGCTCAGGGACGGACAGACCCGCGTCGAGGATCGTGCGCTTGAGGGCGGCGATGTCCTGATCGCCGATCAGCTCATGATCAACGGGTGGTACCGGGTCTTGCCAAAGTTGCGCCTCGGGAACCCAGGGTCCCAGATAGCGTGAGCGGGGCCCCATGTCTCGGTGAAGCAGCTTGAACCAGGCTTTGGCGAACGCGTCGGCGAGCTGGTCCGGGTTCTCGTGGAAGCGCTTCGCAATCGGCGCGTAGATCGGGTCGATTCTCAGCGACAGGTCTGTGGTCAGCATCGTCGGGGTATGCCGCTTCGACGGGTCGTGCGCATCCGGCACGGTGTCTTTCGCCTCGGGATTCTTCGGCGTCCACTGCTTCGCACCGGCGGGGCTCGTCGTGAGCTCCCACTCGTACTTGAACAGGTTCTCGAGGAATCCGTTGTCCCACTTCGTCGGGTTGTTGGTCCATACGCCTTCGAGGCCGCTGCTGATCGCGTGGGAGCCCTTGCCGCTAGCGTACTTGCTCTTCCAGCCCAGGCCCTGCTGCTCGATAGGGGCGCCCTCGGGTTCCGGACCGACGTTGTCAACCGCCGGCCCAGCACCATGGGTCTTGCCGACCGTGTGGCCGCCCACGATGAGTGCAACCGTCTCCTCGTCGTTCATCGCCATGCGTGCGAAGGTCTCGCGGATGTCCCGGGCAGCAGCCGCCGGATCGGGTTTGCCGCCGGGCCCTTCGGGATTCACGTAGATGAGGCCCATCTGCACGTTGGCGAGCGGCTTGGCGAGTTCCCGGTCGCCGCTATAGCGTGCGTCTCCTCCGAGCCAAGTGTCCTCAGGACCCCAGAAGATGTCCTCGGGCTCCCAGACGTCGGGCCGGCCGAAACCGAAGCCGAATGTCTTGAAGCCCATCGATTCATAAGCCACGTTGCCGGCCAGGATCAGCAGATCGGCCCACGAGATTTTCTGGCCGTACTTCTGCTTGATGGGCCAGAGCAGCCGCCGCGCCTTGTCGAGATTCACGTTGTCCGGCCAGCTGTTGAGGGGGGCAAACCGCTGCTGGCCCTCGCCGCCGCCGCCGCGGCCATCGGCGATGCGATACGTCCCGGCGGCGTGCCACGTCATGCGAATGAGCAACGGTCCATAGTGACCGTAGTCGGCCGGCCACCAGTCCTGCGACGTCGTCATGACCTCGATGAGGTCCTGCTTGAGCGCCTCGACATCGAGCGACTTGAAGTGTTCTGCGTAGTCGAAATCCTCCGCCAGCGGATTGGACATGTGCGAGTGATGATGGAGCACCGACAGATCCATCTGATTCGGCCACCAGTCCCTGTTCGTCCTCGGCTGGCTGACCTTAGGAGTTGGGGAGGGGATTGCAGGACTTTCGCTTTCGCTGACACTTTGGGTGTTTTGTTTGTCGGACATATCGATCCTCCATCGGTTAGGTGGCACTTCTTTGGGGTAATTTCTGCCGGAAGAAAGTCAAGCGTAGGCGCCTATCAATTAAGCGTGGGCCACTGTTAATAAGCGTAGGCTGTTGTTAGTGATTGTGTAATAAATTTTTTCAATTAAGGCGATAGGGCGAGCAATCGACGGTATTCGAACGGTGTATCTGGAAGCAAACGACGGCACCCTAAACTGATTGCCTACGGCGACTGCGGCTCGCCCGAGGGAACGGCCCAGTCAGGGACGCTTCGATGCGGGAGTTGTAAATCGGCACTTAATTTCGCCAACACCCTCCATGAAACGCCGCAGGCCGGTGCAGCCTGAATCCTAAATCGCATCCGTCCCTTAGACGTTGCGCAGTATTAAGTTGACTGAGTTTTAGGCCATCTTCCCTCTGGCAAGAACATGAAAATAACGCAACTTAATACTGCGCGACGCCTTGCGATGAAGAACGCTGTGATGTCTGCTTTGGGTATCTGACAGGCTCTATGTAGTGGTCAAGTATTTTCAGACACCCCGATAGGTAAAATTGCGGCCATTTTCTGTTCATAAGCGGCGGGTGGCAGATAACCCAAGGTTGAATGCAAACGGGTGCAGTTGTAAAAGCTGACGATGTAATCGGCGATGTCGCGTTGGGCCTCGCCATGATTGGCATAATCGCGCTGCCATACCCGTTCCATTTTCAAGTTCAGGAAGAAGCGCTCCATCACGGCATTGTCCCAACAATTGCCCTTGCGGCTCATGCTGCAGACGATGCCGTGCTGCTCAAGCAGCGCCTGGTACCCCAGACTTGCATACTGGCTTCCCCGGTCTGAATGCAGCAGCAATCCGCGCGGCGGCTGGCGTTGTTGCAGTGCCATGCATAACGCCGACGCGACCAGTTCGGCCGGCATGGTCGGTGCCATCGCCCAGCCCACCACTTTGCGCGAGAACAGATCCATCACGGCGGCCAGATACAGCCAGCCTTGCCGGGTGCGCACATAGGTAATGTCCGACACCCAGGCGCGATTCGGCGCGGCCACGTCGAATTGGCGATCCAGCACATTGTCCGCCACCGGCAACGCGTGCCTGCTGTCGGTGGTGTGGATGAACTTGCGCTTCCACACAGGGCGTACTGCGGCCTCCCGCATCAAGCGCCGCACGCGGTAGCGGCCAATGATCACGCCTTGCGCTTGCAACGCGCGACACAGGCGACGGCTGCCGTAAGACTTGCCGCTGGCAACAAAGGCCGCCTTGAGCTGAACGCTGGCGACGACGTCGGCCTTGCGCTCGCCACGCCGCCGATGTTGATAGTAACCGGCACGGCTGACCGCCAATACCCGGCATGCCTGCTGGACAGGAACGGCCTTCTGTTGCAACTGATGAATCAGGCGATAAGTCATTTCAGTTCGCGCGCAAAGAAGGCCGAGGCTTTTTTTAATAGGTCGTTATCCGCGCGTAATTGACGGTTCTCGGCTTCCAACTGGCGGATGCGTTGCTGCTCCGCCGTCAGCGGCTTGCCGATACCCGGCTGGCCTTCCAACTCGGCTTCATGCTGCTTGATCCAGCGTCGTACGACTGAGTCCACCAGGTCCATGCTCTGGCAAACATGGACAATGCTCAAACCCTGGTCTTTTACCATCCGCACCACTTCCAGCTTGAAGTTCGCGTCGAAGTCCCGGCGCTCCCTGCGTTTCTTGTTCATATAACTCCCTCGATAGGTGAATGATCCACCTATCGAGGTGTCTGTGTAAATTAGACCACTACACTATGAGGGTCTGTTCCTGGCCGCACAGCGCCGGATTGACGATCACTAGGAGCGGCGGCTATAGGTTGGCTTCCGGACTGTCGCCCGTCTGGCAAGAAATGACGCAGTCGACCCGAGGCGGACGCTCACACCACGCCGACACGCCGCCTGAAAGCTGCCGCTGGTTGTCCGAGTACTACGATGCGCGCAATTCGCGCGTCGCGCTGCTCAAGCTCTCGGGCCGTGCGCCGATGCGCGTGAATACCAGCCACGCAAACAGCAGCACGCTGCAGCCGACGACGATCGATGCGATACCGATCAATGGTTCGGCCGACTGGAAGCCCTTGATGCGCAGTGCCAGTGCGCCGAGCATCACTGGGGCACCAACGTTGTACATCCAGAACTGCCAGGCAGCGATGCGCCCCTCGTTGATCGACGGATGCACTGTGCCGATGAGCCCGAACAGCGCCATCGACACCCATCCCAGCAGGTTGATGTGGGCATGTACCGGGAACAGCGAGTGGTCGCCTGAAGCGCCCATCGCCACGCCGAGCATCACGCCGACTGCGAAGTAGGCGGCGGCGAGCCGAAACCATGCGCGCGAACGGAGGTTGTGAGTCATGACGTGCTCCTCATGCGCCGTGCGGCGCGTTCAGTTGCTGAAGGATGGATGCGAAGTCGAGCCAGACGTTCTCGCGCCTGATCTGGCCGTCCGGTGCCATGTCGAAGACGTGCAGCAGCCGGAAAGCCAGGCGCCGCCCGTGCCCCGGAATGCCGAACGGCGTGCCAGGCGCGGTGCCCTCCCACAGACTTTCGTCGACGACGAAGTCCGGGCCGTAGTAGCGGCGTAGCGTGGTCACCTTCTCGCCGGCAAGATCGGCGAACAGGCTGTCGTAGAAGCCCCGCGCTGCGGTCTTGCCGCGCACCGGCCCGGTGGGATATCCCACGACATCATGCTCGACGTCGTCGACCATCGTACTCAACACACCGTCGATATCGTCTTCGGCCTCGAAACGGAAATGGCGGTCAATCATGCGATCGAATCGCTGTTGCAACTCAGCATCCATAAGAGACACCCTCCTGCTTGGTTGGTTGAATAAGCGTGTATAATGAGACCATCGTCTCATTATGAGACATTTATCTCATTATTTTCCATGCCAACCACAAAGTCAAGCCCACCGCTCAGCGACACTGATCCGGAAGGCCGCGCCAACCAGAGGCGCCGCACGCGTCAGGCGCTTATCGATGCCGCCCTCGCATTGCGCGACGAGGGCCACAACCCCACCTTGGCGGAAGTCGCCGAGCGCGCGCTGGTGTCGCGCGCCACGGCGTATCGCTACTTCCCATCGATCGAGGCGCTGATTCGCGAGACCGCGACCGATCGTGGCATGAAGCCGCTCGAGCGCTTCTGGCAACCGGGCGACGACCCCGTCGAGGGCATTGGCCGGGCGGCGAACGAGTTGAACCGGCTCTTGATCGCCGACGAAGTCGGCCTGCACGTCATGGAGCGTTCGTTCATGACGGTGTGGCTCGAAAGTGAGTCGCATGAGACGCCGTTGCGGCCGGGCCGGCGCATGAACTACATCGAGCCGATCGTCGACTCGCTGAAGGACGTGTTAACGCCGGCGGCGCGCAAGCGGCTGAAGCAGGCGCTGACAATCGTGATGGGCACCGAGGCTTTGATCGCTGTGCGCGACATCAGCCGCGCGAGCATCGACGAGGCACTCGACGCCGCCGCCTGGGCGGCTCGGTCGCTCGTACGCCAGGCACTTGCGGAGGCCGAGCAAGCGCGCCGCAAGCGCAGCGCCAAGTCCCCACTTGAGAGAACCTGAGCCCTGCGTGCGCCGCGCCCAGGAGCGCCTGCGATACGGGCATGCGTCACGAGAGCCGGAAGCGCTCATGCGAAGCGCCCCGAAAGCGGCCGGTCGCGTGGGGCCGTTCCTGGCCGACTGCTGTCTGACGACAATTTTCATTGAACGGCCGGATATCATTCGAAACCGGACCATTGGGCAGAGCCGACGGCTGGTTCGTATGGGCGGCCAAGGTATCGGCATTCCGCTGATCGCCCCGAAATGAACGAGTGCGATCTGCCGAAATCACTGATCACGACCTAAACAACAGAGAACAGCGTAATCACGAGAGGCCCTAATAAAGTGCTCTCAAAGCCCGGCATGCATGTGCCATAAAAGGAGGTTTGCAACAGAATTCATCGTTGCAAACTGAAAAACCAGCATTGGCGACGTGGCTGGAATGTAAAACCCCTCTTGCTTGCTTTTTCACGAAAAAACAAGGCGACCGCGCCTTGCAGCAGCGGCCGCCCGTCAATATGCGATGCCTTACTGTCTGCGCCCGATGAAACCGCCAATTGCAGTCTGGCCGGAGGTGTCGTTCGAGAGCGAGAACGCGCCGCCGATCTCTGCGGGAATCGCGGCAGCGGTGTTTTCGGGGCCGAAGTAGCGGCCGCTCAATCCACCCTTCAGCGTGCCGTTGTCCACCGTGCCGGTCAGGTAGTTCGCGGTACTTGCGCCGGCCGCGCCCATTGCTGTCGTTGCCCGCAGCGTGACCGGTAACGCCGTCGCCGCAGCGTCGTTGCTCACCGTCTGGTCGACCGTGACGATGACTTCGCGTGCAGCGAAATTCACCGTGACCGAGGCGTTCCCGCGGAACGGTATCGCGTCGTCGGACGCATTGCGTGCGTACCAGCCATAGGCAATACCGGTGTACACGGCGGTGCCGCTGGCCGGAATGCTGGCGGGTGCGGCGACCTTGCCGAACGCGACGATGCCGCGGCGGTTCTTGTTGTGCTCCTTGCCCAGGCGGGCCCATTCATTGAGCAGCACGGTGTCCTGCGTGGTCCATGCAGCCAGGTTGCCGTACTGGAAGCTCAAGCCGTCGAAGCTGCGATAGCCCTTCGAGCCGGGGAAGGGAACGCTGAAGCCGTTGCCGCCGGGAAGAGCGGTCGGATTGCCGCCCGCGTCCGGCACATCGTTGCCGGCATGGACATCGCCGTCGCCATGCAGACGACCGGCTCTCGCCACGTCGGGATCGCTGCCGCCGCTGCGCCAATCGCCCTGATGAAAAGCCAGCCCGGCGGTCTCGATGTCGGGGCAGAAGGCGGCAGCCGGTGCGCAGCGCGACGGATTTCCGGTACGCGGGAAATAGCGGTTGTTCGCATAGTTGGCCTGCGTAGCGGCAACGTCCTTGCGCGCAAAGTCGAAGAAGTCGAGATCGGAGCTCGGCGGCAGCGCGAGCGAAGTGATCGCATCGTTTGTGCCGAGTACGGTGCGTCCCTGAGTGGGATCGAAGGTTTCGACGATCACCGGCCGCTCGACCTTGCCATCCCACGACAGGCCCAGCGTACGCAATATCAGTTCCGCCTTCGAGATCACGCCGCTCGCATCCCGTGCGAGCCGCACTTCGGCCAATCCGCCGGACGCCAGAGCGAGACCGGTGGCGGTGGTCGGATCGGCGATCACTGCGGCGAGGTCGCTGGTCGACTTGCCGTAGACCTGCACGCCGGAGCGCGTCAATGTCACGCCGTTGTCGGTCCGGATGACGCTGCCGCCGCTGCACTGGAATCCATCGTTGCAGCTCATCATCATCGCTGTGTCGCTTGCCGAGTTCGATTGGTCGGTCGGCGTTGTGGTGCCTTTGGTATTCGGATTTGCATTGCCGCTGGAGTCTCCACCGCCGCCACCGCAACCGGCCATCAATAGCGAGAGGTAAAGCGGAATGAGTTTTCTCTGCATGGTTCGCGTCATGAGTGTGCTCCTTTTGGTTAATCTCAGGAAAGTTGTCGTTAATGTAATCAGGCAACAAACCCCTCGCATTGCGCTTGCGCAAGAAAAAGAAATCTTACAGGCAACGATGATCAATTCCGTATCGCAACGTTCATGTGTCTGCATGGACACATGTTGGAAATCAAGCTCGAATCAATTGCATATGGCGATGTCACATCATCAGTGACAGCATGGTTTCAGTGCTTGTCGGGATGCGTCATTGGAGTTCACAGGAGACCGCAATGAATATCGACGAACTGAAATCGGTGGCGCGCGCCATCGTTGCGCAGCAGAAGGGCATCCTGGCTGCGGATGAAAGCGGGCCGACGATCAAGAAGCGCTTCGATTCCATCCAGGTGGAATGCACGGAAGAAAGCCGCCGCCGCTACCGCGAGCTGATGTTTACTACCGCAGGCGTCGAGCAATATCTGGGCGGCGTCATTCTCTATGACGAAACGCTGCGTCAAGCGGCGAAGGACGGCACTCCCTTCGCGACGCTGCTGTCGAGTCGAGGCATCATTCCCGGCATCAAGGTGGACAAGGGCGCGAAGATCCTGGCGATGCATCCAGCGGAAAAAATCACGGAAGGGCTGGACGGCTTGCGCGAGCGGCTGGCGGAATACAAGCAACTCGGAGCGCAGTTCGCGAAATGGCGCGCCGTGATCGAGGTTGATGCGCATGCGGTTCCGACGCCGCTTGCGATTCGCGCCAACGCCCATGCGCTGGCGCGCTACGCCGCGCTGTGCCAGGAGGTCGACATCGTGCCGATCGTGGAGCCGGAAGTCTTGATGGACGGCGCGCACGGCATCGAGCGCTGCGAAGCCGTCACGTCAGAAGTGCTGGAGCAGGTATTCATCGAGTTGGATGCGCATTGCATCGTGCTGGAAGGCATGCTGCTCAAGCCGAACATGGTGATCCCCGGCATGAAATGCGCACAGCAGGCCAGCGTGCATGAAGTCGCCGAAGCGACGCTGCGCTGCCTCAAGCGCCATGTACCGGCGGCGGTTCCCGGCATCGTGTTCCTGTCCGGCGGACAGAGCGCGGCGGATGCCACCGATCATCTCAACGCGATGAACATGATGGGGCCGCAGCCGTGGCAAGTCAGCTTCTCTTACGGGCGCGCCTTGCAGGCGCCGGTGCTGGCGGCGTGGAAGGGGCAGGAAGACAATGCGGACGAAGCGCAAAAGGCATTTTTCGCGCGCTGCCAGTTGAACGGACTGGCGCGCGCCGGAAAATATTCGCGCGCAATGGAGGGAACGGCATCTGCGGGAATATGATGCCGGACGCGTCGTTGTTCAGCGCGCAATGCCCGTCACTTGCCACGCACCTTCGCAACCGGACTCGCCCGCAGCCGGAATGCGTCTGGCATGCCGGATCCCAGTAGCGGACGCAGATAGCGGCGGAAGGCATCGGTGATGTCGGTGCCGCTGGCGGAGATGAATTCATCTTCCATCACGCGCGTCTTGCCGGCGACCGCATCCAGCGCGAGCAATTCGTAATCGACCGCATAGTCGCCGATGCGCTTGATCGCGACCGAGCCGTCGCGCTCGCCCCACATCGCGAACTGCACTGCCTTCTCGCCGGCCTCGCGCGCTTCGCGCTGATCCACGTCGGACACGCAGCCGATGAAAGAACGCTGCAGATAGCCGAAGGTGTCGCCGCGCACGCGCTTGATCCTCAGCTTCGACTTGATTTCCTCGCACAGCAGATCGGCCAGCGCGCCGGTGCCGGACAGTTGCACGTTGCCATGCGCATCGCGCTCCACTTCCTTCGCCAGCAGGCTGGCGATCGGTGCGCCCGATGCATCGTGGATGCCTTCGGACACGGCAATCACGCAGCGCCCGAAACGTTCATATGCCGTCTTCACGTCAGCCAGAAAGCTGTCGATCGCAAAGGTGCGCTCCGGCAAATAAATCAGGTGCGGCCCATCATCGGGAAACTTCCTTCCCATGGCCGATGCCGCCGTCAGGAAACCGGCATGGCGTCCCATCACCACGCCGACGTACACGCCGGGCAGGGAGGCGTTGTCCAGATTCGCGCCGGCAAAGGCCTGCGCCACGAAGCGCGCCGCGGAAGGGAAACCGGGCGTATGGTCATGTCCGACCAGATCGTTGTCGATCGTCTTCGGCACGTGAATGCAGCGCAGCGGATAGCCCGCTTTCTGCGCCTCGGCGCTGACGATGCGCACCGTATCGGCCGAGTCATTGCCGCCGATGTAGAAGAAGCTGCCGATTCCGTGCGCACGCAGCACTTCGAAGATGTCCTGGCAATACTTGACGTCCGGCTTGTCGCGCGTGGAACCCAGCGCGGAGGAGGGGGTGTTCGCCACTAACTCCATGTTGTGGCTGGTTTCCTGCGTCAGATCGAGGAAGTCCTCGTTCACGATGCCGCGCACGCCGTGCCTCGCGCCGTAGACCCGCTCGATGTCGGGGAAGCGGCGCGCTTCAAGCACCACACCAGCCAGCGACTGATTGATTACCGCTGTCGGACCGCCGCCTTGAGCAACCAGGATTTTTCCGGAACGCATCTTGATCTCCTCTCGTTGTGCCTGAATTGAAATCTTCTGGATGATTGTAGTGCGATCGGACGGCGAGTATCGCGATTGCATCAAGCTTGCCGGTCGCCGGGGAGGAAACAAAGACCGGCGTACTCGCTGCACAAGGTTGGCGGGGGGCGCGCGAATTGCCATTTTGCATATCCGCCGAGAAGCCGTGCTGCCTGGCGCATCCGCGTCTTCGGATCCGGGAACGCCGCAAGAACCGCTTTCATCTAATGCAATGACATCGTAAAAATACGACGAGACCATGCACAAAACCGCCAGCACGGCCATCAAGGCCATCGACAGGGACATGCCGGACATCGAGCTTGCGCGGCAAGTCGCGGCCGGCGATCAGCAGGCATTCGAACTGCTGATGCGGCGCTGCAACCGGCCGCTGTATCGCACGGCGCGCAGCATCGTGCGGGACGATGCCGAGGCGGAGGATGTGGTGCAGGAGGCGTATCTGCATGCGTATCGCAGCATCGGCAATTTCAGGAGCGACGCAAAACTGCAGACATGGCTGACCCGCATCGTCGTCAACGAAGCCATCGCGCGCTCGCGCAAGGCCAGCCGCCGTGCCGAGGTGATCCGGCTCGACGGCGACGTGGAGTCGATGGCAGAGGTGGATACGCATGATGAATTTGGCGAACAACCGGAGCGTGCCGCCATGCGCGACGAAACAAGACGCTTGCTCGAAAAGAAGATAGACGGATTGCCCGCCGCATTCCGCACGGTGTTCGTCCTGCGCGCGCTGGAGGAAATGAGCGTCGAGGAAGTCGCGGTTGCCCTCGGCATCCCGGAAGCGACGGTGCGCACGCGATTCTTCCGCGCCAGAAGTCTGTTGCGCGAAGCCCTGTCGCGTGAAATCGATTTCGCGCTTGAGGATGCTTTCACTTTCGGCGGCGAGCGGTGCGACCGCATCGTTGCCGCTGTACTGAAGCGTCTGGACGATTCCAATGAAAGGAACCAACCATGAAACAGCTTTCCATCACTCTCGCAGCAGCCGTATTTTCCTTGACGAGCGCAGCATCCCTGGCGCAATCGGCCGGTGCGCCCAACGATGCGCAGATTGCAGCCATCGTTGTCGCTGCCAACACGGCGGACATCAACGCCAGTACGCTGGCGAAGTCCAGGGCGCAAAGCAAGGAAGTGAAAGGCTTTGCCGAGCACATGGTCACGGATCACTCCGGCTCCAACAAGCAGGCGACGGCGCTGGTGACGAAACTCAAGGTGAAACCGGAAGAAAGTGAGACCAGCAAGAAACTCAAGGATGACGGCGCTGCGAACGTGAGCAAACTGAAAGGCATGAAGGATGCCGAGTTCGACAAGGCCTATATCGACAATGAAGTGACCTATCATCAGGCCGTGCTCGATGCCATGGACAAGACGCTGATACCGAGTGCGAAAAACGCCGAACTGAAGAGCCTTCTGGAAAAGACGCGCCCCGTTTTCGACGACCATCTGCAAATGGCGAAGAAGATTCAATCGTCGATGAAGTAGAGGCGGCATCGTGGCTATCGTGCCGGCACGGAACAGGCTTCGATACCTCGCGGTGGCGACATGCGTTGTGACTGCATTGTTGTCGGTTGACCGGGACACGCATGCAGATCCGCCGCGAACGCGCACCGTGGTCATCGAAGCCTTGCGCTATACGCCGCAGACGCTGGAGGTCAATAGCGGCGACACGGTCATCTGGCGCAACAAGGATCCTTTCCCTCATACCGTTACTTCGGAAGGCCGCGGCTTCGACTCCGGAGAAATCGCCGACGGCAAGTCGTGGAAATTCAAGGCAAGTCAGAAAGGCAGCTTTCCGTATGTATGCACGCTGCATCCGACGATGAAGGGAAGCCTGATCGTCAAGTGACAAGGGAGTAATGAGAAACCCTCGGACCGGCATGCGCCCTCCGGGCGTTTCTGGTTTGCATTGCAAGGATAGAAGACATGAATCACCTCCAACATGGATCAACTTCCGTCTGGATGGCGACGGCAAGCATGCCGCAGTTTCCCGCACTGCAGGCAAACATCGACACTGAAGTCTGCGTGATCGGCGCGGGCATCGCGGGGCTGACCACTGCGTACTTTTTGTCGAGGGAAGGCAAGGCGGTCGTGTTGATTGACGCGATGGATGTCGGCGCGGGCGAAACCGGCCGGACTACCGCGCATTTCTTCCCGCCTGACGACCGGTATTTCAAAATCGAAAGCGCGTTCGGCACCGACAAGGCAAGGCTCGTTGCGGACAGCTATCGCGAAGCGACCAGCCTGGTCGAATCGATCGTGCGGAATGAAAAGATGGATTGCGAGTTCGAACGTCTGGATGGCTATCTATTCTCGATGACGCAAGAGGGCTATCCCGACCTCGACAAGGAACTGGCAGCTGCCCGCAGGGCGGGCGTTGACGTGGAAAAACGTGAACGGGTGCCGGGCCTGAGCTTCGATACCGGGCCGTGCCTGCGATTCACGAACCAGGCGCAATTTCACCCGCTCAAATACCTGAGCGGACTGGCGGCTGCCTTGGTTCGCAACGGCAGTCATATTTACACCCACACTCGCGCATTGAGCGTCGATGGTGACAATGCTCTTCAGGTAGTAGCAACCCGGAATGGCGAGATCCGCGCCAAGGCCGTAGTGGTGGCGACCAACACGCCTTTCAATGATCGTGTGGTGATGCACACGAAGCAGGCCGCTTATCGGACGTATGTGCTGGGATTGCGCGTGCCAAGGGGCGCGGTGCCACGCATCCTGCTATGGGATACCGGAGATCCGTACTACTACGTTCGCCTGGAAACGTCCAACCGGAATGCGGAACACGAAATTCTTGTGGTCGGCGGCGCGGATCACAAGGTGGGACAGGATGAGCATCCGGAGCATCGCTACGACGAGATCGAGGCCTGGGTGCGGCAGCGATACCCGTTGGCCGGAGCGGTCGAGTTCAAATGGTCCGGCGAAGTCATGGAACCGGCGGACGGGGTGGCGTATCTCGGCCGCAATCCGATGGATGACAGAAATGTCTATGTGATCACCGGTGACTCCGGCAACGGCATGACGCACTGCACCGCCGGAGCCATGCTGATCACCGACCTGATCATGGGACGCAGCAATGCGTGGGAAGACCTCTATGCTCCATCGCGCAAAGCCCTGCACGGCATGTCGGATTTCATCAAGGAGCAGGCGAACACCTTGTCGCAATATCGCGACTGGCTGCAAGGCGGCGAGGTCGAATCGGTGCGGGAAATCGCGGCAGGGCAGGGCGCAATCGTTCGCGAGGGCACAAGGAAACTGGCGGTTTATCGCGACGAGGGAGGCGGACTGCACGTGCTGTCCGCCGCCTGCACCCATCTGGGCTGCGTCGTGGCCTGGAATTCGGCCGAACAATCGTGGGATTGTCCATGCCATGGATCGCGTTTCAGCGTTGAGGGCGAAGTTCTTCACGGTCCTGCAATGGCCTCGCTGGAAATGACGTCGTCATGCGAGCAATCGGATATTCCGAATCCGCCGAAAGATTCCCGTTCGGCCAAGGGACACAAGCAGTTGTAGGAGGATGCAAGCGGCGGAGAAATTCATTCTGGCAAGCTGCGTTCTCCTGCAGCAGCGCGGCCATGGCATCCGTCATTGCCTTGACGCGCGGCGAACGCCGGACATCCGGATGCATGATCATCCAGATGTCCGGCTCGCCGGCGCTCCATGGTCGTGAAGAGGAAGCAGCGTCCGATCGTTTTGCGCGAGAGAATGCGCGACACCATCGCACGACTGGCCTGTGATCGCCATTTTCTGCTCAGTCACGGCCTGTTGATGGCCTCCTCGCCGCTGACACCGACCGAGTACAAGCTGCTCCAGTTGCTGCTGACCGATGCATCTGATAAGCGGATTGCGGAACGCATCGACCTTGCCGAGTCCATCACGCACCAGCACGTCATGACGATCTTCCGCAAGTTCGGCGTGCGCCGCCGAGCGGGGCTGATTTGATCGGTTGGGTTCGGTCCAGTTTTTTCCCCCATGTACTGCACGTACCGACGAACTGTCGGCCATCACGAGAGAGAAATCCAGCCGGTCGGCACCGCGCAGCCGGGCAAGAAAAACGAGCTGTAGTTTGGTCCATACCCCTGCCTTTTGCCATTGTTCTGTGTCATCGCCGGAAGGCAGACTCCCTCGACCGCGCATGACGATTTGCTTCCTGCTCCCAGACTGGCAGCCGAACACGCTGAACAACGCGTGTCCATGGCGCGCGACACCATGTCTTTGCGGATGTGATTTATACCCAGTTGACCTTCGCGAACTTGCGATGGAAGGCTTCCGGCATCGGCACCACTTTCGTGCTTTTGTAATTGAAGAACACGAAGCCGGACTTGGCCATGGCGATCAATGCGCCATCGTGCGGGCGGGTGATGCGGAACGTGATGTCGCCGCCGTACTTGTTGAAGTCCATCACGCCGACTTCAAACTGCAAGCGGTCGCGCGCATGCGCTTCGGTCTTGTAGGTCGTTGCGAGGTCGGTGACGATGATGCCGACGCCGTCTTCGCGGGTTTCTTCAATGCCATATTCGAACAGAAAGCGCGCCCGCGCCTCGGAGATCATCGAAATCATCGAGTCGTTGCCCAGATGGTTGGCGGAGTTGATGTCGGTGACACGCACGGTGAGCTGGGTCGAGTAGCAGTATTGGTCTTCGGGGAATTCGAGTTGCAGGCGGGCCATCGTGGGTCTCGGTGAAGGTGCACATTTGGTGCACGCCTCGCGGGGATGAGGGAGGCGGATTGGCATTCTACCTGCCGTGGGCGCGTTCTGCGGACGCCCATGTTCGGCATCAATCCGACCGGACGTTGTCGTGCGGGCAACGCCGGGTGCGAATGCTCTGTGGCAATTCGTGCAACAGGCGGCACTCCGTAATAAATTCTGGATTCGTTGCATTGGCGGTTGCACAATGCTCTGTGCAACGCGAAAACCCATGGAAGGGGCGCCCATGAAGTCCATTCGTCAGCTGCGGCAGCAATATGCGGAGTCATGCATGGCCGGCCCGTCGGACATCGGGCGCGGTACGGTCGTGTTGTGGCCGGATCGCTTGCATGGCGATCCACTCGGCCATGAGCATGTCACGCACGATGCGCTGGCCAGGAGACTGGCGGCACTCAAGGGTTGCGAATTCGGCGGATGCTTCGATGCGGCATGCCGGTATGACGGGCCGCTGTATTTCGTGCCGGGCGATACGCTGTCGTCCATCGATCATGCGCAAGGACTCGGCATACGTGACGAACAGGATCTGTTCGGCGGCGTCGTGCCGTTTCCGTTTGCGGCGACCAAGGTCATCACGCATCCTCTGGTGCATGCCGAAGCCGCTGCGCCTTGCGGCTGGCCATGTGATTTTTCCCGCTGCACGGGCGACGCGGTGTTGCACGGTTTTTCGGCATTCACGCCGCAGGATGCCAGGAGTGCCGGCCTGCGTCTCCTGACGCTGGGCAGTGTGCGCATCAAGAAGCCGCGCGGCGTCGGCGGATCGGGACAATCGCTTGCGGTCGATGCCGATCAACTGGAAGCGCAGCTCGATGCAATCGATGACGACGACTTGCAGCGCTGTGGATTGGTGCTCGAACAGAACCTGTCGAATGTGACGACGCGCAGCGTCGGGCAGGTGCGGGTCGGTCCTTTGCTGGCAACGTATTGCGGTGTGCAGCGTTTGACCGTCGGCAATGACGGCAGGCAAGCATATGGCGGTTCGGATCTGCTGGTGGTGCGCGGAGGCTTCGATGCGCTGCTTGCGCTCGGGCTTGCGGGCGAAGTGACGCTCGCGATCATGCAGGCTCGCGCGTACCATGCGGCGGCAATGCAATCGTTTCCCGGCATGTTTGCGTCGCGCTGCAATTATGACGTTGCGCAGGGCATCGATGATGCAGGGCGCTGGCGTTCCGGCGTGCTGGAGCAATCGTGGCGGATCGGCGGCGCAAGCGGTGCGGAAGTGGCGGCGCTCGAAGCCTTCTGCGACGATCCCGCGCTCGCTGCAGTCCGTGCTTCGACCACGGAAATTCACGGCGACAATCCGGTTGTGCCGGATGACGCAATCGTGTACTACCGTGGCGTCGATGCCGATATCGGCGCGCTGGTCAAATACTCGACGCTGAAACCGCACGCGGCGGAGCGATGAGCATTCCGGTAATGAAAAACGCCAGCGGGTTGTTTTCCGCCGGCGTCATGCAGCTGATGGTGGGGATGGTGGCGATGGTTTATGCAGCCTGGCGATTGAACAGTTCCACGTTGCCGCTGCCGTTGATCTCGATCTTGCGCGGCTTCAGCGCCTCGGGGATTTCGCGCACGAGCTCGATACTGAGCAAGCCGTTGTCGAGGTTCGCGCTCACCACCTTGACATGGTCGGCCAGTTGGAAGCGCTGTTCGAAGTCGCGCGCCGCGATGCCGCGATGCAGGAAGGTACGCTTGGTTTCATCGCGCTGCTTGCGGCCGATGACCTTGAGCGTATCGTGTTCGCTCTCGATATCGAGTTCCGAACGCTCGAAGCCGGCCACGGCCATCACGATGCGGTATTTGTCCTCGCTCACCAGTTCGATGTTGTAAGGCGGGTAACTCGGCTGCGAATCGGTGCGCTGCGCTTCGTCGAAGAGTTGCGCCAGACGGTCGAATCCGATGGCGGAACGGTAAAGAGGGGTGAAGTCATAAGTACGCATGGCTATCTATCCTTTCAAATTAAGCGATATGATGTGGCGGACCTCCGATGAGCATCCGCTGAGTCCAACGTAGGTATGGCCGCCATGCTTTTCAAGGCCTTGAAAAATCGGTGGGCGATCATCATCTATTGATGATTTTTCGTGCAAATGCCTTCTCGCCTCGGACATGCAGAAATCTCTTTCTCACTGATCACACCGCCATGCAAGTATCCGTGTACATCGCAACCAGTCTCGATGGATTCATCGCGCGCCCCGACGGCAGCATCGACTGGCTGATCAACGCCGGTAATCCGGGCGATTCGGAGGATTACGGCTATGCGGATTTCATGGCGACGGTGGATTGCCTCGCGATGGGCAGAAATACTTTCGAGAAGGCACTGAGCTTTCCCGAATGGCCCTACGAGGGCCGGCGGGTTGTGGTGCTCAGTCGCAGCTTGAGCGAAGTGCCGGAATCGGCAAAGGGCAAAGTGGAATTGTTTTCCGGCACGGTGGGGGAGTTGACGCGAACATTGAAGGCCCAGGAGGTGCGTCGCTTGTATATCGATGGCGGCAAAGTCATTCAATCCTTCCTGCAAGCCGGCCTCGTCACCGACATGACGCTCACCCGCATACCTGTCCTCATCGGCGATGGACTGCCGCTGTTTGGCACGCTGCATGAGGACGTGTATGCGGAACACGTCGAGACAACATCGTTCAAGTCGGGCTTCACGCAATCGGTATACAAATTGCGTGCGCAGCAGGACGCGAACTGAACAGCAACCAATTCAATCAACAGGAAGAATGCAGTGACGCAGCAGAACACCCCGGACGACATGCAATTTCCCGACATGCCTTTTCGCTACCCGCGTGTGTTGAGCATCGCCGGCTCCGACAGCGGCGGCGGTGCGGGCATCCAGGCCGACCTGAAAACCTTCGCCGCGCTCGGCTGTTTCGGGATGACAGCCATCACCGCGATCACCGCCCAGAATACGCGCGGCGTGACCGGCATTCATGCCGTACCGGCGGAGATGCTGGCAAGGCAGATCGATGCGGTCGCGACCGATATCGGCGTCGATGCCGTCAAGATCGGCATGCTCCATGATCCCGAAGTGGCGCGCGTGGTGGCGCAGGCGATCCGGCGCTACGGATGGCAACGGGTGGTGCTCGACCCGGTGATGGTGGCAACCAGCGGCGACCGCCTGATTGCGCAGGAAACGGTCGCCGTGCTGGTGCAGGAACTGTTCCCGCTGGCGGCGGTGGTGACGCCGAATCTCGACGAGGCGGCGCTGCTGCTGGGACGTCCCTTGCAGGATGAATCGCAACTGGACGAAGCCGCCGCCGACCTGATGAAACTGGGTGCGCAGGCGGTGCTGCTGAAAGGCGGCCATCTTCCGGGCGAGCATTTGACCGATGTGCTGCTGCAAGCGGATCAGGCTGCGCTGCGCATGTCCAGCCTGCGCATCGCCAGCCGCAATACGCACGGTACAGGCTGCACGCTGTCATCGGCCATCGCATGTCATCTGGCGCTCGGCGATTCGCTCCCCGATGCCGTGCAGCGCGCTCGCAGCTTCATCTACCAGGCGATCGCGGAAGGGGCCGATGTCAGAACCGGCAATGGGCACGGCCCTCTCAATCATGGCCATGCGCCGCTGCCGTTGAAGAAACTTCCGTTGGCGAAGAGGGACTGACGCGAATATTTTCGCGGCAGGGCGGGAGCCGGGCGGCAACAGGCTGTCCGGACAATCGCAAAGCAGCTCGTCACGCGGCAGAAAGGATGTCAATCGCCATGGCGACGAAGGCAAACGGGACGGCAACTCCACCGCGGCGCTGGATCGTCATGGGCGTCAGCGGCACCGGCAAGAGCGAGATCGGGAGTCGGCTTGCCGCGCGGCTGGGCGTCGAGTTTGTGGAAGGCGATGCGGATCACTCGCCGGCCAACATTGCCAAAATGGCGGCCGGCATCCCCTTGAACGACGAGGATCGCCACGGCTGGCTATTGCTGTTGCAGGCGCGGATCGGAAAGGCGGCGGACGAGGGCAGGGGACTCGTGCTTTCCTGCTCCGCATTGAAGCGGCGCTATCGCGACATCCTGCGCGGCGGCGACCCGAATCTGGCGTTCGTGCATCTTGCCGGCGACCGCGAATTGATCGCGGCGCGCATGCTGGCTCGCCGCGGACATTTCATGCCGATGACGCTGCTCGACAGCCAGTTCCGTGATCTGGAATCCTTGCAGGATGATGAGCGAGGCATTCGCGTCGATATCCGGCTGCCATCCGAAGCAATCATCGAGCAGCTCATGCAGTCTTTTCAGAACGATTAGGGCCTGCTGCCGTTCCTGCAAACCGCCCTACAGGGCTTGCTTCATCCTGTCAGTTGCCAGCAGGTTCTTCTTGGTTTCCAGAATGTGCAGTTCCAGCAGCTTGACCGCCGCATCTGCATCCCCTTTCTTGCAGGCATCGAGAATCTCGTAGTGATCGGATTGCGGGCCTTCCTTGCCGGTCGCAATCGACATCATTTCATGCGTGTAGCGGTCGGTATTCAGGCAGAACTCCTCGATCAGTCGCCGCAGCTTGAGGTTGTTGGCGGGCGCGCTGAGGGCGAGGTGGAAGCGGCGATTGTATTCCGCCCATTCCGTGATGGATTCCGAGGCGGAATACGCGTCGAGGATCTCCTGCATCTGGTCGAAATCCATCTGCACCATGTTCGGAATGCTGAGTCTGATTGCGTGGCATTCCAGTGCGACGCGGATATCGAGCAATTCGCAGATCTGGGTGACATCCATCTCGATCACGATCGCGCCCCGATTGCGCTCGTAAGACACCAGACCTTCCGTTTCAAGTTTCCGCAAGGCTTCCCTGACCGGGATGCGGCTGGTACTGAAGCGTTCTGCCAATGCATCCTGCCGCAACTGGGTGCCGGCGGGAAGGGTGCCTTTCAGGATTTCGTCGCGCAACTGGTCGCGAATCATTTGAGGCAAGCCTTTGGATGGGGCGGAAGAAGAGCTTCGGGGGTGGGCCATGAGGGCGGATTCTTGATGTCAAAAGTCAACGAGGGCTCTATTGTGCCTGAATAAATCTCCTGCTACACTGCATCCACTCTTTTATATTTTGGATCCAATTTAGAAAAATCGTATTATGTTGACATCTAACCAGTATCCAACGTTCCCGAACGAGCCGGTTCTTTCCTACGCTCCGGGCTCCCCCGAGCGTGCAGCGCTTCAGGCTGAACTCGAAGTCCAGAAGAACCGTAGCATCGACATCAGCGTCGTGGCGAACGGCGAACGCCTGTTTGACGAAGATGGCACGACAGTGCGCGCGCCGCATGATCATCAGCGGGTACTGGCGAAGGTCAGCCTTGCGGGAGCCGATGGCATTCAAAAGGCGATCGATGGCGCATGCGCGGCCCAGCGCGACTGGAGCCGCTGGACCTTGTAGGAACGCTCCGCCGTCTTCCTGAAGGCCGCGGATCTGCTGGCCGGACCGTGGCGCGCAAAACTGAATGCGGCCACGATGCTCGGTCAGAGCAAGACCGCCTATCAGGCGGAAATCGATTCGGCCTGCGAACTGATCGACTTCCTGCGCTTCAATGTGCAGTTCGCGCATGAAATCGAGGCCGGGCAGCCGCTGTCGTCCGCCGGTGTGCGCAATCGTCTGGAATACCGTCCGCTGGAAGGCTTCGTCTACGCCGTGACACCGTTCAATTTCACGGCTATCGGCGGCAATCTCGCCATCGCGCCGGCATTGATGGGCAATACGGTGGTGTGGAAGCCCGCCACCACTGCTGCCCTCAGCAACTACCTGTTCATGGAACTGCTGGAAGAGGCCGGTTTGCCGAAAGGCGTGATCAATTTCGTCCCGGCCGATCCGATGGAGATGAGCGATATCGTCCTCAAGCATCCGTCGCTGGCAGGGATTCACTTCACCGGATCGACCGCCGTGTTCGATTCACTGTGGTCCGAAGTCGGTCGCAACATCTCCAACTACCGCGCCTATCCGCGTCTGGTCGGCGAAACCGGCGGCAAGGATTTCGTGCTGGCGCACGCGTCGGCCGATGTCGATGCGTTGGTGGTCGGGCTGGTGCGCGGCGCCTTCGAATACCAGGGCCAGAAGTGCAGCGCGGCCTCGCGTGCCTACATCCCGGCATCGCTCTGGCCGGCGGTGAAGGAACGCCTGGTCGGCATGGTGCAGACCATCAAGATGGGCGATGTCTGCGACTTCAGCAATTTCATGAGTGCCGTGATCGATCGTCGTGCGTTCGAACGGATCGGCAACGCGATCGGCCAGGCAAAGGCGGACGCCTCGGCCTCCATCCTGGTGGGCGGCGGCACGGACGACAGCGTCGGCTATTTCGTTGCGCCGACCGTGATCGAGGTCAGCGATCCGCAACACGCGCTGATGAAGAACGAAATCTTCGGCCCGGTCCTGTCGGTCTACGTCTATCAGGACAGCCAATGGGATGAGGTGCTCAAGCTGGTTGACGGCACCAGCCCCTACGCATTGACCGGCGCGGTTTTTGCTCGTGATCGCGCAGCAGTGCAGCAGGCTGCACAGGCATTGCGCTTCGCGGCCGGTAATTTCTACGTCAACGACAAGCCGACAGGCGCTGTCGTAGGTCAGCAGCCCTTCGGCGGTGCGCGTCGCAGCGGCACCAACGACAAGGCCGGGTCCGCGCTCAACCTGCTGCGCTGGGTTTCGCCGCGCACGGTGAAGGAGACATCGGCGCCACCGACCGACTATACCTATCCGTTCATGGCGTAGCAAAAACCGTCCGGGGTTCCGGATTCATTCGAAGTTCGAAGTACAACAACCAGGGAGTCAACACATGAAGAAATCCGTTTTGATGTGCAGCATCGCACTGGCCTTCGCTGCGGCAGGCCCCGCCCGTGCGCAAGTTTCCGACGACGTCATCAGGATCGGCGTGATGACGGACCTCTCCGGCGTCTACCTGGACTACGCCGGCAAGGGTTCGGTCGAGGCGGCACGGATGGCGGTCGAGGATTTCGGCGGCAAGGTGAATGGCAAGAAGATCGAGCTGATCATGGCCGATCACCAGAACAAGGCCGACATCGGCAGCGCCAAGGCGCGCGAATGGTTTGACCGCGACGGCGTCGATGCCGTCGTCGACCTGCCGAACTCGTCGGTCGCGCTGGCCGTGTCGCGCATGGCTTCCGACAAGAAGCGCGTGGCCCTGATCACCGGCGGCGCCAACCTGCGCCACACCAACGAAGAATGCTCGCCGTACATCGTGCACTATGTGTACGACACTTTTTCGCTCGCCAACGTGGCCGGCAAGGCGATGGTCAAGCAGGGATACAAGAGCTGGTACTTCCTGACCGCCGACTATGCTTTTGGTGCGTCGCTCGAAAAAGATACGTCCGAAGTGGTGAAGGCCAACGGCGGCACTGTGCTCGGCAGTGTCAAGCACCCGCTGAATGCGTCCGACTTCTCCTCCTTCCTGCTGCAGGCACAATCGTCGAAAGCGCAAGTGGTGGGTCTGGCGAACGCCGGTGGCGACGTGATCAACTCGATCAAGGCGGCCAATGAATTCGGCATCACGCCGAAGCAGACCCTGGTCGGCCTGTTGATGACGATCAGCGACGTGCACAGCCTCGGCCTCCAGCAGACGCAAAAGATGAAGTTCACCGACGCGTGGTACTGGGACATGAACGCGGATTCGCGCGCATTCGGCAAGCGCTTCTTCGACCGCATGAAGCGCATGCCGAACATGGTGCACGCCGGAACCTACTCGGCCGTGTCGCAATACCTGAAGGCGATCGCCGCCACCGGCAGCGATGATGCGGACAAGGTCATGGCGCAGATGAAGAAGGTCAAGATCAACGACATGTTCGCCAAGAATGCGTACATCCGTGAAGACGGCCGCATGATGCACGACATGTACATGATGGAAGTGAAGACCCCGGCGGAATCCAAGTCCCCGTGGGATTACCTGAAGCTGGTTGCGACCGTTCCCGCAGCGGAAGCCTTCCAGCCTCTGACGGCTTCGCGCTGCAGCATGGTCAAGCGTTAAGCCTCCGTCTGCTGTTGTAATCAACACCGAAGGATGCACCGCGTCGCCCTGATGGGTTGCGTGGTGCGTCAACGCGCAGTCTCCGTGTCTGCACTTTGTCTCCAGGCAAGGTGTCGGACGCCATCCTGTCGTTTTCAATTTCTACACTATGCAAACCAACGTACTCGAAGTGCGGAACCTGACGAAGGAATTCAAGGGGTTCACCGCCGTGAATGACGTCAGTCTCAAGGTCAGGCGCGGTTCGATTCACGCCCTGATCGGGCCGAACGGCGCCGGCAAGACGACGTTCTTCAATCTGCTGACGAAGTTCCTGACGCCCACGGCCGGCGCGATCCTGTACAACGGCGACGACATCACGGCCCTGAAGCCGGAGCAGATCGCGCATCGCGGCGTGATCCGCTCGTTCCAGATCTCGGCCGTGTTCCCGCACCTGAGCGTGCTGGAGAACGTGCGCATCGGCCTGCAGCGCGCGCTCGGCACCTCCTACCACTTCTGGAAGAGCGAACGCACGCTGGATCAGCTCAACGGCCGCGCCATGCAGCTGCTGGCCGAGGTCGATCTGGAGAGCTTCGCCGACACCCTGACGGTCGATCTGCCCTACGGCCGCAAGCGCGCGCTCGAGATCGCCACCACGCTGGCGATGGAGCCGGAACTGATGCTGCTGGACGAGCCGACCCAGGGCATGGGGCACGAGGACGTGCACCGCGTGACGGAACTGATCCGGAAGGTGTCCGCAGGCCGCACGATCCTCATGGTGGAGCACAACATGAGCGTGGTGTCGGGCATCTGCGACCGCATCTCGGTGCTGCAGCGCGGCGCGCTGCTGGCCGAAGGCAACTACGAGGAAGTATCGAACAATCCGCAGGTGATGGAAGCCTACATGGGCACCACCAGCGGCGCGCTGGAAGGAGCGCACGGATGAGCAAGGCACTCGAAATCACCAACCTGCAGGCGTGGTACGGCGAATCGCACATCCTGCACGACGTCAATCTTTCCGTGGACCAGGGCGAGGTCGTCACGCTGCTGGGCAGAAACGGCGCGGGTCGCACCACCACGCTGCGCGCCATCATGGGCCTGACCGGACGGCGCACCGGCTCGATCAAGGTCGGCGGGGTGGAATCGATCCACCTGCCGACACACCAGATCGCGCATCTCGGCATCGGCTACTGCCCGGAGGAACGCGGCATCTTCGCCTCGCTGTCGGCGGAGGAAAACCTGCTGCTGCCGCCATCGGTGTCGAAAACCGAGCGCGGCATGTCGGTCGAGGAAATCTACGCCATGTTCCCGAATCTGGCCGAGCGCCGCATGAGTCAGGGCACGCGGCTGTCGGGCGGCGAGCAGCAGATGCTGGCGGTGGCGCGCATCCTGCGCACCGGCGCGCGCCTCTTGCTGCTGGACGAGATCTCGGAAGGACTGGCGCCGGTGATCGTGCAGGCGCTGGCGCGCATGATCACGACCCTGAAGGCGCGGGGCTACACGATCGTGATGGTGGAGCAGAACTTCCGCTTCGCCGCGCCGCTGGCCGACCGCTTCTACGTGATGGAGCACGGCCAGATCGTGGAATCCTTCGCTGCATCCGAACTGAATGACAAGATGCCGGTATTGAATGAATTGCTGGGCGTGTAGTGAGGACGATATGACAGAAATCTTTGGAATTCCGCTGCAAGCGATGTTGAGCCAGCTCTTGCTGGGACTGGTCAACGGCTCGTTCTACGCCATGCTGTCGCTGGGGCTGGCGGTGATCTTCGGCCTGCTCAACGTGATCAATTTCGCGCATGGCGCGCTGTACATGATGGGCGCGTTCCTCGCCTGGATGGGGCTGAACTACCTCGGCATCGGCTACTGGCCGATGCTGCTGCTGGCGCCGCTGGTGGTGGCGGCCTTCGGCATCGTGATCGAGAAGACCATGCTGCGCTGGCTGTACAAGCTGGACCACCTGTACGGCCTGCTGCTGACGTTCGGCATCACGCTCATGGTGGAAGGCCTGTTCCGCTCCTTCTACGGCGTCTCCGGCCAGCCGTATTCGGTGCCGGAGGCGCTCTCGGGCGCCTTCAACCTCGGCTTCATGATCCTGCCGAAGTACCGCGCCTGGGTGGTGGTCGCCTCGCTGGCGGTGTGCCTCGCCACCTGGTTCGTGATCGAGAAGACGAAACTGGGCGCCTACCTGCGCGCCGGCACCGAGAACCCGCGGCTGGTGGAGGCGTTCGGCATCAACGTGCCGCTGATGGTGACCCTGACCTACGGCTTCGGGGTGGCGCTGGCGGCCTTCGCCGGGGTGCTGGCGGCACCGGTGATCCAGGTCTCGCCCTTGATGGGCAGCAACCTGATCATCGTGGTGTTCGCGGTGGTGGTGATCGGCGGCATGGGCTCGATCCTCGGCTCGATCGTGACCGGGCTCGGGCTGGGCGTGATCGAGGGCCTGACGCGGGTGTTCTACCCGGAACTGTCGGCCACGGTGGTGTTCATCATCATGGCGATCGTGCTGATGATCCGGCCGGCCGGGCTGTTCGGCAAAGAGAAATGAGCAAAGAGAGAAACAAGGGGAGTTGGTGATGGACAAGAGAGTCGGATATGCAATCGCAGTGGCGGCCGCCGTGGCGGCGCCATTCTTCCTGTACCCGGTGTTCCTGATGAAGGTGCTGTGCTTTGCGCTGTTCGCGTGCGCCTTCAACCTGCTGATCGGCTTCACCGGCCTGCTGTCGTTCGGCCATGCCGCCTTCTTCGGCGGCGCCGGCTACGTCGCCGGCCATGCGCTGAAGGTGTGGGGTGTGCCGTTCGAGCTGGGCCTGCTGGCCGGCACGGCGGCGGCCGCCGCCATCGGCCTCGTGATGGGGGCGCTGGCGATCCGCCGCCAGGGGATCTACTTCACCATGATCACGCTGGCCTTGGCGCAGATGCTGTACTTCGTGTGCCTGCAGCTGCCGGCCACCGGCGGCGAGGACGGCCTGCAGGGCGTGCCACGCGGCAAATTGCTGGGGATCATCGATCTGGGGCACGACCTGACGCTGTACTACGTGGTGCTGGCGATCGCGGCGGCCGGCTTCGCGCTGATCGTGCGCACCGTGCATTCGCCGTTCGGCCAGGTGCTGAAGGCGGTCAAGGAGAACGAGCCGCGCGCCGTTTCCCTGGGGTACGACGTCGACCGCTTCAAGCTGCTGGCGTTCGTGCTGTCGGCGGCGCTGGCGGGGCTGGCGGGGGCCACCAAGACGGTGGTGCTGGGCTTCGAGACGCTGACCGACGTGCACTGGAGCATGTCGGGGCTGGTGGTCTTGATGACGCTGGTGGGCGGCCTCGGCACCCTGACCGGGCCGATCGTCGGCGCGATCGTGATCATCGCGCTGGAGAACAAGCTGGGCGACCTCGGCAACTGGCTGGCGGTGACGACCAATGTCGAGTGGTTCCGCACCATCGGCGAATCCGTCACCATCGTCACCGGCGCCATCTTCATCGTCTGCGTGCTGGCCTTCCGCAGGGGCATCGTGGGGGAGTTGGGCGCGTTGTTCAAGAAGCTCAGGAAGCCGAAAGAGACGAAACAGGCTGCATCCTCGCTTCATGCAACGGCGGTCAAGACCACGGAGGGGTAGCATGCCAACACTTGCCTGACTGCGGATGGCATCGTTGTCGGGCAAGTGCCTCCCTTGAGCGGCGTGCCGCGTTCAAAACGCTTGAACGTCCTGCGCCGACTGGCATGGCTTTTTGAATCGCATACCACTCATCGCTCCAGCCTGGCTGCCCTGCGGCCATCATTGCCGCATTCACGGTCGATGACATATCGGCCGCTCTTGCATGCGGAATGATTTCACTTCAAGCCGGCGGCACGAGCCCCGCGAGCAATGCTTGCATGCGTTCCCAGTGTGTCCCTTCCCAGAAGATTCCATGACATACCTCGCAGGTGCTGAATTTCTCGTAACGGGAAAGTACGCCAGATGGAACAACATGCTTCGCCCTTTCCTTGCCTATGGATTGCAAGGGCGTATTGCAATGCAGACACAAGGTGAAGGGCCGCATGCTGCCGACCAGATCGAGGCGCTCGAAAATTTCGCGCAGCTGCCGCGATGATTTCAATTCGCGCACATAACAGCCATGCGTGATTTCCCGTCGCATGAGCAATTCGCGGTCGCGCGTGAGGACAATGCGATTGTCGCGTGCCGAGATGGCGGAAATTTCCTCGTCGCGGAAATATGTTTCATAAAGCGTATCGAATCCGGCCATGCGCAAGAGCCGCGCCAGCCCTCCCAGATGCACATCGGCAATGAATCGCGTCACGCGCAACGGATATTCGCGCACGCGTAACAGGGGCGTGATATCCAGCGTCTCGCACATCGGATAGACGGCGACACGGTCGCCTTGTTGCAGCAGGCGGTCGAAGCCGGCCGACTCGCCATTGACCAGGATGAATTCGACTTCAGTATGCGGTACGCCGAGCGCCTCGATCATGTGCTTGGTGGTCGCGGCGCGCGCGCAGCGGCAGTCGAATTCGTGCTTGCGCCGCTCGGGCGCGAGGAAGTCGTTCAGTTCCTCATAGAAACGGAATGTCGCCGTGACCATACGGCCATCTTACGCTCCGCGGAACACGGAATGCGCGTCACCGGGCGCATAGTGCGCGTCGAGATCATGTCGACACTTTCTTGTCCTCGCTCTTGGCTTCCTTCATCGCCTCGGGCTCGATTTCCTCGACGCTTTTGTTCAGCTTCACGAACACGCCCCATGCCGCAAGCAATACTGCGGCAGCGACTCCGATGGACGAGGCCTGCGGCAGATGCATTGGATCGTCGTGAATGAATTGAAACACCGCGACCAGGCATTCGATGGAGAGCGACACGATGATCACGACCATGAATCGTGACAGAAACCGTCGCACCCGCGTTGGCGCGCTCATCTGCGCCGTTCGAAGCACTTCTTCCTCAAGAATCATTTGCCCCAGCTCAAGCGCCGCGACGGCGATGGTGAGCAAGCCGACGCATTCGACGACGGAGTTGAAGCGGGCCCGTAACGGAACATCGGCTCCCGCGCCGATCCCGTGCCATAGCTCGAGAATGGCGAACACGATCAGGGCAAGGGCGCAACAGAAGAACAGCACGATGATGGCGATATAGCCGGCCGCGAATATCCTGTTGATGAATTTCATCGCCGAGCCTTTGTCGAGATTGGAGGTGGTCGACAAAAGCATACAGGGCGATTGCGGGCGGGCACTTGATCTTTTTACAGACAAGACACGTTTTATCGCAGCAATGCGCGCAAAGCCTGTGCCGTCTCGTCATTCCGGCGACGGCCGGAATGACGAGGTCTTTGCGACGCGGCCGGCTGTTCGCAGCCGCTATGCATGATGCCGGCCTGTTCAATGATGACGCTGAACAGGCCGGTGTTTCCGACAAGAAGTCAGTCAGGCTACTTGAATCCCAACAAATGAGGCAGCCCGGTCGAGAGCGACGGGATGAAGGTCAGCAGCATCAGCACGATCGCGTGCGCCACAAGGAACGGTTTCAGTTCGCGGGTGAGTTCGGGCAGCGGGATCTTCGCCACATTGGACGTCACAAACAACAGACCTCCCACTGGCGGCGTAATCATGCCCAATGTGAGATTGAAAATGACGATCATCGCGAAGTGAATCGGATCGACCCCGGCGGCGGCGGTAACCGGCGCAAGAATCGGCACGAGAACCATTACGCCGGGCAGCGGTTCGATAAAGATTCCGAAAATCAATAACAGGATATTGATGGCAATGAGCAGAAGCCAGGGCGACAACTGCAACTGCGTGATCCATTCGGCCATCGCATAAGGAACCCGTTCCACCGTCAGGATCCATGCGAACGCTGCCGAGAAGCCGATGATGATCAGTACCGCAGATGTCAGCAGCGCGGATCGCACGAGAATGTGCGGGAGCGCTTCCCACTCCAGCGTGCGATACATCCATTTGCCGCAAATCAGCGCATAGAAGACCGCGACGACGGAGGCTTCAGTCGGGGTGAACCAACCGGCCCGCATGCCGCCCAGGATGATGATTGGCAGCAGCAAGGCCGGAATGGCGGTCCATGTGTTGTGCAAGACTTCCCTGATGGGCGGAAAGCAGCCGTCGCCGCGATAATTCCGCTTGTTGGAGACATACCAGTTCACGACCGACATCGCGATGGCGATCAATATGCCTGGGACGAATCCGGCCACAAACAATGCCCCGATCGAGACCCGTTCATCCTGCAGTCCATAGATGATCATGATGATCGAAGGCGGGATGATCGGCCCGACAATCGCGGTCGATGCGGTCAGTGCACCGGCATATGCGCGGCCATAACCTGCCTTGTCCATCATCTTGATCATCATCGAACCCGGTCCTGCGGCATCGGCAAGCGCCGAGCCGGAAATTCCGGAAAAGAATGTCAGCGAAACGATGTTCGTGTAGCCCAGGCCGCCCCGCTTGTGTCCGACAAACTGTCCGGCAAAACGCAGCAGAACGTGCGTCAGCGACCCGCCGCTCATCAGTTCCGCTGCCAGGATAAAGAAGGGCACTGCCATCAGCGGGAAACTATCGATGCCGGTGAAGGTCTCCTTCAGCACAACGATCATCGAGAACTGGCCGACGGCCAGCACCGCTATGCATGCGGAAAGGCCGAGCGCAAATGCGACAGGCATGCCGATCGCCATCAGCACGCAGACGGAAATCACCAGAATTAAACTCATGCTCATAATCAGTTCCGATCTACAGTGATGCGCTCGCCGTGGCGTCGAAGTCTTCGTCGGCGATGAATTCCCGGCTTTTCAGCCAGGGGCGCGCGATCAATGCCAGATGCACCAGCATGAGTGCGCATCCAAGCGGCATCGCCAGATAGATGTAGCCGAAGGGGATCTCTGTCGCAGCCGTCGTCTGAACCATGGTGCGGCTGACGTAGATGCAGCCGAAATAGAGAAGCAGCGACAAGAAGGCCACCATCAGCAGCAGCACGATGCCGCGCAAGACGCGCGCATATCGCGGCGCAAGGGCATCCTGCAGATTGTCGATTGCAATATGGCCTCCGCTGCGCAGCACCAGTCCGCTTCCCAGGAAGGTGAGCCAGATCATCATGTGGCGCGATACCTCTTCCGACCACGGGATCGATGCATCCGTGACGTAGCGCATGACGACATTGGCAAACACGATGACCGACATGGCCGCCAGCAAGGCAATCAGGATCCAGCGGTTGAGCGCAATGAATCCTTCTTCAAACTTGTTCATAGGGATTCTCAATAAGGGAATGCCCCGCATCAGCGGGGCATTCGGTCAACGGTGATTTACTTGACGTCTTTGATCTTGTCGAGATTGGCTTTGCCAAACTGCTTTTCAAAGTCGGCAAACACGGGAGCCAGTGCGGCCTGGTATTTTGACTTGTCTACCTTGTCAACAACTTGCATGCCCTTGCTGCGCAGATCATTCACAGCGACCTTTTCGTCGGCGTCGACGCGTGCGCGGTTCGCTTTTGCGGCTTCCTTCGCGGCGTCGAGGAATGCCTGCTTATCCGCCGCCGACAGCTTTTCGAATACCGCCTTGTTCATCAGGAACACGCCCGGCGAGTAGACGTGGCCGGTCAGTGTCAGATGCTTCTGCACTTGCTCGAACCTGTTCGCGGTGATGACGGACAAGGGATTTTCCTGGCCATCGACCGTGCCCTGCTGCATGGCGGAAAACACTTCGGTGAAGGACATCGGCGTCGGGATGATGCCAAAGCCCTTGTATGCCTGGATGTGCACCGGATTTTCCATGGTGCGCAGTTTCAAGCCCCGCAGGTCTTCCGGAGCATTCACTGCACGCTTGTTATTCGTCATGTGGCGGAATCCGTTCTCGCCCCAGGCCAATGCCTTGAATCCTTTTGGCTCGAACTTCTTCAGCATGTCCTGGCCGATCGGGCCGTCCAGCACTGCGCGCGCATGGCCATAGTCGCGGAACAGGAAAGGCACGTCGAAAATCTTCACGTCCGGTACAAAATTCGGAATCGGGCCGGTGGAAGTCCAGGTGAGCTCCTGCGTGCCCAGTTGTACCGCCTCGGTCGCTTCGCGTTCCGCGCCAAGCGCGCCGCCGTAGAAGGTCTGAATCTTGTAGCGGCCGTTGGTGCGCTTTTCCACTTCCTTGGCAAGCGTATCGATCGCCACGCCCTGATGCGAGTTCTGCGCGGTGGATACGCTGATGCGCATGACGGTCTGCGCCGATGCGGATTGGGATGCGAAGCCGAACATCAGACCGGATACGGCGAGTGCGATGACGCTGGAACGGTAAATCTTCATGTGTGTCTCCTCGATATTGATTTGAGTTGGGGTGAATCGTGGTGCAGGGTGAAGCGAGGTCTCGGGATTATCTCCAAAAAACCGGAAAAAGCGAATGTTGTGAAATGGTTAATCTCCTCTGAATGGCAAATCAAGGGCACAGCGCCTTCATCCATCCGAGTCCTTCGACCGTGCCTTTCGCCGGACGGTACTCGCATCCGAGCCAGCCGTCGTAGCCGAGCTCGTCGAGCAGTCGGAACAGATAAGCGTAGTTGATCTCGCCGGTATCCGGCTCATGGCGCTCCGGCACGCCGGCGATCTGGATGTGGCCGACATGCGGCAGATAGCGCCGCAGCTTCATCGCGATGTCGCCCTCGACGATCTGCACATGATAGAAATCCATCTGCACCTTCAGATTGTCCGCACCGACTTCCTCGCGGATCGCGTGCGCATCGGCCTGGGTGTTCAGGAAGTAGCGCGGGATGTCGCGCGTGTTGATCGGTTCGATCAGGATCGTGATGCCGTGCTGTGCCGCTTCCGCGCACGCGTAGCGAAGATTGTCGATAAATACCTTGCGATGCACCGCTGCGTCCGCGCCTTCGGGAAGCAAGCCGGCCATCGCGTGCAGGCGCGGCGTGCCCAATGCCTTTGCATACGCAATCGCCTTCGCCACACCTGCGCGGAATTCCGCTTCGCGTCCCGGCAGTGAGGTGATGCCGCGCTCGCCCGCCGTCCAGTCGCCGGGTGGCATGTTGAACAGCACATTCTCCAGCTTGTTGGCCTTGAGTTGCGCGGCAATTTCATCGGCGCCGTGCTCGTAGGGGAACAGGAATTCGACCGCCGTGAAGCCGGCCTGCGCGGCAGCAGGGAAGCGCTGCAGGAACGGCACTTCGTTGAACATCATGGTGAGATTGGCGGCGAAC
This sequence comes from Noviherbaspirillum cavernae, assembly GCF_003590875.1. Classification (NCBI taxonomy): domain Bacteria; kingdom Pseudomonadati; phylum Pseudomonadota; class Betaproteobacteria; order Burkholderiales; family Oxalobacteraceae; genus Noviherbaspirillum; species Noviherbaspirillum cavernae. The sequence continues at coordinate 206,644 of NZ_QYUN01000003.1, read as the reverse complement.
TTGGGCATGGTGCTTGGTTTCTCGTTGAATGGATTTAATCGAGCTGGAACACGCGCCTGAGTTCCGCGATCTGCTCTTCGTTCAGCGCGCGCGGATTGTGGCCGCGCAGCATCAGAAACAGCTTGGCGGTCTCCTCCAGTTCTTCGCTCGCATACATGGCTGCTTCCAGCGTCTTGCCCGAGACGACGGGACCGTGGTTGGCGAGCAGCACCGCGCTGTGCTTGCCAGCCAGGCCGCGAATCGCATCGCCGAGCTGCGGGTCGCCTGGACGGTGATACGGCACCAGCGGCAGCTTGCCGATCTTCATCACGAAGTAGGCGGTCAGCGGCGGAATGCAGTCGCAGGCATCGAGCCCCGACATGCAGGACACGGCGGCAGAGTGGGTCGAATGCAGATGCACGATCGCGCCGGCGCTGCCGCGCTCCTCGTACATCGCGCGGTGCAGGAAGGCTTCCTTCGAGGCCGGATCGCCGGAGATCAGATTGCCCTGCCAGTCGAGCTTGGACAGGCGGGCCGGATCGAGATGGCCGAGGCAGGCGTTGGTCGGCGTCAGCAGCCAGCCGTCGTCCAGCCGCACGCTGATGTTGCCGCTGCTGCCGGTGGCAAGTCCGCGGTCGTACAGCGACTTGCCGCAGCTGCAGATGTGTTCACGCAATGCCGATTCGTTCATCGCAACATGCTCCATGCCTTGGTAAAGAAATCCGTCGTGCCGAAATTACCCGACTTGAGCGCCAGCGCCAGCGGCCGCTCGCCGATGCTGGTCGTCCACGGCACGCCGGGGTCGATCTGCGGACCGATGTGCAGGCCCGTCACGTTCAGCGCCTGCACCACCGCGCCGGAGGTCTCGCCGCCTGCCACGACCAGTTGTCGCACGCCGCGTTCGACCAGGCCTTGCGTGATCGCGGACAAGGCTTCCTCCACCAGCGCGCCGGCACGCTCGATGCCGATGCTTTCCTGCGCCGCCTTCACGCGGGCCGGGCTGGCCGTCGCATAGATCAATGGCGGGCCGTCCGCCAGCAAGGGCGTCGCCCATTCGAGTGCTTCCGCGACAACGTCCTCGCCAGCCGCCAGCCGCAGCGGATCGACCGCAAACGCAGGCCGTCCCGCATTGATGAAGTGCGCAACCTGCGCCTGCGTCGCCACCGAGCAGCTGCCGGATATCACGGCGCGCAGCCCGGCCGGATACGTCAGCGCGTCGGCAGCCGACTGCGTGTCGAGCAAGCCCCATGCGCGGAAATTCTGCGGCAATCCGAGCGCGATGCCGGAGCCTGCCGTGAGCAGCGGCAGGTCCGCACAGGCGGCGCCGATCTGCATCAGGTCATCGTTCGAGATTGCATCGACGATGGCGATTTCCACACCCTCATCCTGCAATTGGCGGATGCGTTTCTCGATGGCTTCCTTGCCGCCGCCGATTGCCTCATGACCGATCAGGCCGACCTTGCGCGCCGTCTGTCGTTGCAGCACGCGGACCAGGTTGGAGTCGGTCATCGGCGTCAGTGGATGGTGGCGCATGCCGCTGTCGCTCAACAACTGATCGCCGACGAACAGATGGCCCTTGAATATCGTGCGCTTGTTTTCCGGGAAGGCGGGGCAGGCGATGGTGAAGCGCGTATCGAGCGCCGTCATCAGCGCGTCGGTCACGGGCCCGATGTTGCCGACATCGGTGGAATCGAAGGTCGAGCAGTACTTGAAATAGAACTGCCGGCAGCCGGCATCGCGCAGCCACTGCAACGCGGCCAGCGATTCCTCGACCGCCTCGCGCGGCGGCGTGGTGCGCGACTTCAGCGCGATCACCACGGCATCGACGTCGCGCGGCAGCGGCGTCGTTGGCACGCCGATCATCTGCACGGTGCGCATGCCGGCGCGCACCAGCATGCCCGCCAGATCCGTCGCGCCGGTGAAGTCGTCGGCAATGCAGCCAAGTAAGAGAGTCATGTCGGTATTACTCGTTGTTCGTTTGTTGTCTTGCATCGCAGTTCATGTCTGCCGAGGCTTGCTTGTGCGCCGTCGCGGCTTGCTGCCGCCGTTGGTCTTCGGCTCCATGGTCTGGATGCGTTGCGATGCCATTTCCATGTGCTGCCGCGCCGCTGTGCGGGCGGCCTCCGGGTCCTTGCTCGCGATCGCCTCGTAAATCGCCTTGTGCTCGTCGATCACCTGGCGGCGCGTCGCTTCCTGTTGCGCTTCGAGAGAACGGGTGATCGCCATCGCGCCTTTCAGGAACTGGCCGACGAAATCCCACAGCGCGACGAAATGCGGATTGCCGGTTGCGCGCGCGATGCTGCGATGAAATTCCATGTCCGCATCGACGCCATCCTTGCCGGCGGCAACATCGGCATCGATGGCCTTGAGCGCGGCGCGGATTTCCGCAATCTGCTTTTTCGTGCAGCGTTCGGCGGCCAGTGCGGCAATCTCCGCTTCCAGGCTGCGCCGCAGTTCGGCGACCTGCAATACCGCCTGTACCGACTCGACCACCATCGGATCGATGCGGAACGGCGTATCCAGGCTGACCTCGCGCACGAACACGCCGCTGCCCTGGCGCGACTCGACCAGCCCTTCGGACTTCAGGCGTGATACCGCTTCGCGGATCACGGTGCGGCTGACACCGAAGCGCTCGGCCATCTGCGCTTCCGACGGCAAGCGTGACTTCGCCGGGTATTCGCCGCTGCGGATCAGTTCCAGCAATGCCTGCGTCACCCGTTCCGGCATGGTGGCCGAAGCGTTCAGGGGCGTGACTCGGAATTGAGGGGCATTCGCCATTTTTCACCGACCTTGTGTGCGGGGTCAACAAGCCAAAAGATATATGATGTATGCTTATCATACAACTTGAATCGGCGGACCACAACTGGCCGCGCTAGGGCGGTCGGAGCGGGTTCATTGGCGTGCCTGCGGATACGACAGGCACGACGCATCTTGAAAATTGGAAAGGGAATCATGCAGGTACTGATCACAGGCGGCGCGGGATTGCTGGGTGCGCGATTGGCGCGGGAACTGCTCAAGCGCGGCACATTGACCAACGCGCAGGGCGAACAGACACCGATCACGCGCATCACATTGCTCGATGTCGTGCCGGCCAGGGGCTTCGACGATCCGCGCATTCAGATCGTGACTGGCGACATCGCCGATGAAAAGGTGATCGACAGCGTGCTGACGCCGCAGACGCAATCCATCTTTCATCTGGCGGCCATCGTCAGCGGCCAGGCCGAGGCGGACTTCGAACTCGGCATGCGCATCAACTTCGATGCGACGCGCCTGATTCTCGAACGGGCGCGCAAGAACGGCAATTGCCCGCGCGTTGTCTTCACCAGTTCGGTCGCGGTGTTCGGCGGCGACCTGCCGGCCGTCGTGCCGGATGCGCAAGTGCTGACGCCGCAGAGTTCCTACGGTGCGCAAAAGGTGATGGGCGAACTGCTGGTCAACGATTACAGCCGCAAGGGCTTCATCGACGGCCGTGCGCTGCGCATGCCGACGGTGTGCGTGCGTCCCGGCGCGCCGAACAAGGCCGCGTCCAGCTTCGCCAGTGGCATCATCCGCGAACCGCTCAACGGTGCCGAAGCGATCTGCCCGGTCGCTCCAGAAACCCCGATGTGGCTGCTGTCGCCGCGCCACGCGATCGAGAGCCTGATTCATGGTCACGACATCGACGGCAGTCTGTTCGGCAGCAGTCGCGCGCTGAGTCTGCCGGGTCTTGCCACCACGGTCAGCGAGATGGTGGCCGCGCTGGAACGCGTCGTCGGCGCGGAAGTCGTCAAGCGCATCCGCTGGCAGCCGGATCCGGCCATCATCCGCATCGTCAATACCTGGCCCGGCAACTTCGCCACCGTGCGCGGCGACGCGCTGGGCTTCCAGCGCGATGCCAGCTTCGACGACATCGTGCGCGGTTACATCGAGGACGAGTCGATACGCGTGGTGTGATACTGCATACGCGGATAGCTGTTTCAGGAGAAAAACGGGAGCGCACAGGTTCCCGTTTTTTGTTCGGAGCGGGAAACGCGATGCGCCTGTATTTGAGGAAAGTCCACATGCTTGTGCGAAAGTTGGCATAGGATTAACTTCCCTTGACATTCCTGCGTGCCAGCAGACTCTGTGGAGAACAATCACCGTGATTCGTGAACTTGATGCAAGCATCTTCGTGGCCGGCGACCGTGGCATGGTGGGTTCGGCCATCGTCCGGCGCCTGAAGAATCTCGGGTACCGGAACATCGTAACCGCCAGTCGCGGCGAGCTCGATCTGACGCGCCAGGCGGAAGTCGAGGCGTTCTTCGAGAGCCGGGTGATCGACCAGGTGTATCTCGCGGCTGCGAAGGTGGGCGGCATTCACGCCAACAATACCTATCCGGCGGAATTCATCCACGCCAATCTGATGATCGAAGCCAATGTGATGCATTCGGCGCACGTCTCCGGCGTGCAGAAACTGATGTTTCTCGGCTCGTCCTGCATCTATCCCAAATACGCGGCGCAGCCGATGGTCGAGGAGGCCCTGCTTACCGGCACGCTGGAAGCCACCAACGAGCCGTATGCCATCGCCAAGATCGCCGGCATCAAGCTGTGCGAAAGCTACAACCGGCAGTACGGGCGCGATTATCGCAGCGTCATGCCGACCAACCTGTACGGGCAGGGTGACAACTTCCATCCGGAGAACAGCCATGTCATCCCCGCCTTGCTGCGCCGCTTTCACGAAGCCGTCGAGCAGGGCGCGCCAGAGGTCGTGATCTGGGGCAGCGGCACGCCCATGCGCGAATTCCTGCACGTCAATGACATGGCCGCAGCCAGCGTGCACGTGATGGAACTCGATCATGCCACCTATGCCGCCAGCACGCGGCCAATGCTGTCCCATATCAACGTCGGCACAGGCATCGACTGCACGATCCGCGAACTGGCAGAAAGCATCGCGCGTACCACGGGATTCACAGGACGCCTGACATTCGACAGCAGCAAGCCCGACGGCACGGCGCGCAAATTGATGGATGTGTCGCGTCTGAAATCGCTCGGCTGGCAGGCCTCGATCGGACTGGACGACGGCTTGCGCGACACGTACCGCTGGTTTCTCGACAACGAGGGCAGGGTGCGAGACTGACACCGCGTCTCATTGATTGCATCGGTGCGGGACAGACATGCACTGCCGGCCCTGCCGAGCTGCCCGATGTTGAACAGCATGCCCGCCTTGACGTGGAAAGGCGGAGGAAATTCATCCAGCCATTCAAGCCGAGCCCGCTTTGCGGCTCGGCTTGAATCCGGCGTTACGCTTCATTCAAAGGAGTTCCGTGCAAATGAAATTCGGCTACACCATCATTTACGTCCCCGATGTCGCGGCATCTCTCGCATTTTTCGAGCGCGCGTTTGGCTTCTCCTGCCGCTTCCTTCATGAATCCGGAACGTACGGCGAGCTGGAAACCGGCGAAACCACGCTCGCCTTTGCAGTGCACCAGCTTGGAGAAATGAACTTCCCGTCCGGTCATGTGGCCGCGCACGAATCGCCGCAACCGCTCGGAATGGAGGTGGCGTTCGTCACACCCGAAGTCGAAAAAGCGCATGAGAAAGCGCTCTCCGCCGGTGCAACGGAACTGTCGTCACCGACAGCCAAGCCATGGGGTCAGGTTGTCTCCTATGTGCGTTGTCCGGATGGAACGCTTGTCGAACTTTGCACGCCGGTCGGTACTTAGGGCGGGAAAGCCCCTGCTGCCGCATCGCTGACACTATTCGCAACCAGCACGACCGCTTCCTGCTCGGTATTGATTCTGCTCTTGTGCAGCATGCCCGCCGCGTCCAGTACGGAGTAGGCGGTCGAGCAGAACAGGGAATGCAGGCGCTTCATGTCGCTGATCAGGTCCAGGTGCAGTGAGCTGGTTTCGATGCTTTGCTGCGTTTCGCCGGCGAGTCTGATCAGGTGGGTCTTGGCGTAGGTGCGTTCCAGATCGCGGAATGCTTCTTTTTCGGATATCAGGCGCTGGGCATTTTTCAGGTCGCCGTTCAGGAAGACCGACAGGCCGAGGCGAAGGCTTGCCAGCAGGCGCGCATGCAACTCGCTCACTTCGGTCATGCCGGCGCTGGAGAACGTTCGTTGCGGCGCGATCTTCTTGCTTTCGACGTCGGTGACGATGCGCTCGATGATGTCGCCTGCCTGCTCGAGGTTGATCGTCAGCGTGATGATCTCGGTCCAGCGCCGCACTTCTTCGGCATTCATTTCTTCGCGCGATACGCGGGCGAGAAACATTTTGACTTCCGTATAGAGCCGGTCGACATCGTCATCGAGCTTGCGCACATTGTTGGCCTGAAGCAGATCATTGTCGCGGATGACGAGCATCAGGCTGGCCAGCATGTTCTCGATGATGTCGCCGATGCGCAGGACTTCACGCGCGGCGTTGGCAAGCGCCAGCGACGGCGTGCCAACGGCGGCCGGGTCCAGATAGCGGGCTTGAATCACGTCGCTGTCCCTGGGCGATGCCGGCAGAAGTTGCATGCACAATCTGGACATCGGTCCGACCAGCGCCAGCAGCAGGCTGCAGCGCACCGTGTTGTAGATCACGTGGAAAGCGACGACGCCGACGCGCACATCGCTGCTGAGGTAGCCGATCCAGATTTCCGCATACTGAATCAGTGGCAGCGCGACGGCCGCGCCGGCGAGGCGGAACAGCATGCTGCCGAGCGCGACGCGGCGGCCGGCGGCATTCTGCCGGCTTGCGCTGATCAATGCCAGGATGCCGCTGCCGAGGTTCGCGCCGATCACCATGCACAGCGCCACCTTCAGCGAAATGACGCCGGATGTGGCCAGCGTCGCCGCCAGCAGCACCGCAGCCAGGCTGGAGTAGGTCAGCATGGCGAATACCGCGCCGACCACAGCGTCCAGCATGACGTCGCCGGTCAGCGAGGAAAACAGTACCTTGAGGCCGGCGGCCTGCGTCATCGGACGCGTCGCCGCGGCAATCAGTTCCAGCGCGAGAAGGATCAATCCGAGGCCGATCGCGGCACGCCCGAGACGGCCGATGCTGGTATGCCGGCGCGAGAGGTAGACCATCACGCCGCAGAAGATCAGCAAGGGCGATATCCACGACAAGTCGAAGCTGAGAACGCCGGTCATCAGCGCCGTGCCGACATCGGCACCCAGCATGATCGCCAGCGCCGGTGCCAGCCCGACCAGGCCTTGCGCGACGAAGGAGCACACGATGACGGCGGTGGCATTGCTGCTCTGTACCAGGCTGGTGACGCCAACGCCGGCCAGAAAGGCATAGCCGCGCCGCGTAATGCTCGTGCTCAGGATGCGCCGCAGTTGCGCGCCGTACACGCGCAGGATGTCGGTGCGCACGATATGCGTGCCCCACACCAGCAGGGCCAGCGCCGAGAGCAGATTAAGAAGCGTGACCATGGTCCGACAGGAGATGCTGCGCCAGTTCCGCGAACCCGGCACCGCAGGCATCGTGCGTGATGTAATGCGGCGGATGCGGCAGTCGATCGGAAAATGCCAGTACGTTCGCCACGCCGACCGACAGGGGGAAGTAGGCGAACATCGGCGCGTCGTTCGGCGAGTCGCCGGCAAACACGCAGCGTGCGCGCTGCTCCTCGTCGCCCAGATCGATGCCGTAGCGCTCGCGCATCATGAGTCGCGCCATGCTCAGTTTGTCGTAGTCGCCAAACCAGCCGTTGACATGGATCGAGCTGATCTTCGCAGTCATCCCGGCCTGTTCCATGATCCGGACGATGCGATCAACATCGTCCCGCTCCAGCGCCGGTACGTCTTCGCAGAAATCGATGGCGAGATCGTACTGGCGGCAGAACTGGTCGGAGGCGACTGCGCAGCCCGGCACCTCGCGCAGAACCTGTTCGCGGACCTGCGCCAGGCGCGCCGCGTTGCCGGCCCGCTCCGGCGCATCGAGCAAGTGGCGCGTGCGCAGCTTGCCCGATGCATGGTCATGCCACATGTACAGCGCACCGTTTTCTCCAATGATGCCGTCCACCGGCCACATGCGCGCGATATGGTCGCACCATCCGGCCGGGCGTCCGGTGACGGGGATGACGCGCAGTCCTGCGTCCTGCAATGCCTGCAGCGCCGCGTATGCCTGTGCGCCAAGCTTGCCTTCGGTGGTCAGCGTGTCGTCGATGTCCGTGAAGACGGTGGTCACCTGTGCTGCCGGCAACTGGTTGACGGGTTTCATGCAAGCTCCAGCAGTTGCGGTTGATGATCGGATGAGCGCGTTGCGCCATCGACCTTGAAATTGCGCACCCGCGGCAGCAGGTCCTCGCTCGCGAAGATGAAGTCGCAGGTGAAGGCTTCCGGCCATTGCTCGCGGTCGTAGATGCCGACGTTGTGCGGATGGGGTTCATTGCCGTGCAGGTATTGCCAGGTATCGCGCAGACGCGGGATGCCGTTGTCGAAATCCTGCTGCAGGCGCGCGTGAAGCGGGTCCTCGGGGCGGAAATTGAAATCGCCGGTCACGATCGTGCGGGTGGAGTCGGCAAATGCGTGATAGGGCGATCCGCTCGTGTCGCGCACGCGGCTGCCGGTTGCGCGCAGGCAGGCTTGCGCGTGGAGCGTGCGGATCGCTTCGACCTGCTGCTGCCGTTGCGACGCGGAGTAGTACTCCAGATGGGTATTCATGACGCGGATTGCGCCGAGCGGCGTGTCCAGCGTCGCCTCGATCAGGATACGCGGCATGCTGATGACGCCGGCATCGAGCGGCCACGGCAATTGATGCCGCAGCACGCGCAGCACGGGGTAGCGCGACAGCAGCATGTTGCCGAAGCAGCGGCGCGAGCCATCCGGGGCCGCAACGTCCACCGCGGCAGCAGGCACCGGCGTGAAGCCGGGAAGCAGTTCGGCGAACATCGCGAACTGGTTTTCGCCCTTGCTGCCGGCCAGCGACGGATAATTGGCGGCGACCTCCTGCAGGCACAGCACGTCGAAGTCGCCGAGCTTGCTTGCGTCGTCGATGATGCGCTGCGGATCGACGATGCCGTCGACGCCGCGCGACCATTGGATATTCCAGCTGATCAGTTTCATCCGTGTTCCTCCTAGCGAATGCCGGCGCGCATGAACGATTGCACGAACTGGCGCTGGAACAGCAGGAAGGCCAGCAGCAGCGGAGCCGATGTCATCAGGGTGGCCGCCGTGATGATCGACCAGTCGACGCCCTGGTCGGTCGATGAGAAGACCTGCAGGCCGACGGTCAGGGGCCGCGACTCGACCGAATTGGTGACGATCAGCGGCCACAGGAAATTGTTCCAGTGGGTGCTGACCGATACCAGGCCGAACGCCAGGTAGATCGGCTTGGCCAGCGGGACATACACCTTCCACAAGGTCTGCAAGGCGCTCGCGCCTTCCACCGTCGCGGCTTCATCCAGTTCGCGCGGCACCGTCTTGAAAGTCTGGCGCAGCAGGAAGATGCCGAAGGCCGAGGCGAAATAGGGCAAGCCGATTGCGAGAATCGTGTCGCGCAGCGAGAGCAAGTTCATCGTGTTGTAATTTTCGACGATCAGAATGTCGGGCATGACCATCAATTGCATCAGCACCAGCATGAACATCAGGTTGCTGCCGCGGAACTGGTAGCGGGCGAATGCGTAGGCCGCCATTGTTGACAGCACGATCTGCGCGGCGAGAATCATCGTCACGAGCAGGAAGGTGTTCAGGAAATAGCGGGGGAAGGGCGCGGCATGCCATGCGTTGACGAAATTCTGCAGGCTCAGGGGCGCTGTCAGCGAAAAGCGCGTGGCGAATTCCGCCGGATGGAACGCGGTCCAGATCGCGTACAGCAGCGGCAACACCCACAGCAGCCCGAGCGTCCAGGCGGCGACGGTTTCCAACAGCTTGCTTTGTTCGCCGAACGGATTGGCGGCTTGTGCATTGATCATTGGTAATGAGTCCTTCGGTCGAGAATGCGGAACTTGACCAGCGCCACGAGCGCGAGCACCAGCAACAGCACCACGGTCAGCACGGCGGCGTAGGACGAATCCCAGAAGCTGAAGCCGACTTCATAGATGTAATAGAGCAGCAGCGAGCTGGCATTGTCCGGCCCGCCCTTGGTCATCACGACGATGTGATCGACCAGCCGGAAGGAATTGATGAGGGCGTTGATCAGCACGAACAAGGTGGTTGGCATCAGCAGCGGGAACTGCACGCGCCAGAAGTACTGCCAGCGCGAAGCGCCTTCCAGTCCGGCCGCCTCGGCCAGCGTCGGGGAGATCTGCTGCAGCGCCGCCAGGTAGAAGATCATGAAGAAGCCGGCTTCCTTCCAGATCGCCACCACCATCATCGAACCGAGCACGGTGTTCGGATTGCCGAGCCAGTTGTGGGAGGGCAGTCCGAGCGCCTGCGTCACCTGTTCCAGCAGGCCGTATTGCGGTGTGTAGAAGAACAGCCAGATGTTGGCCACCGCGATCATCGGCAGCACGGTCGGCGTGAAGAACGCCATGCGCAACAGGCCGCGTCCCGCCAGCCTGTCGTTGACCCAGAGCGCCATCATGATCGCCAGTGCGATCGAGACCGGGATCGTGCCGAGCGCAAACCAGATATTGTTGGTGAGCACGCGCCAGAAAACCGGGTCGTCGATCATCAATGCATAGTTTTCCAGGCCGACGAAGACCGCGGGATTGGCTCCCTTGGGCGTCGAGAAGAAGCTGTGCCAGATCGTGGCGACGGCCGGATAGTGCGTGAAGCCGAGCAGCAGCACCATCGCGGGCAGCAGGAGCAGCCACGGTGTGAGTGGAGAGTGAATGCGATTCATCAAAAGCCTTTGCCGCAATGCGGCGATATTCATGGCGTGTGTTGCGGTTGTCATGCGATGCGTTGCCGTTCAATGAGTATCCGGCGAAGCAGCAGGCGACGATGCGCGGCCACCATCGGCCACCATCGGCCACGTTCCCTCCCTTTCACGAAGAGAGGTAGGGAGGGGATGGGTTAAAGCAGACCACTTCAAACCCATCCCCATCCCATCCTTCCCCTTGAAGGGGAGGGAGACTCTGGACAAACGATCGTTATCCGGATTCCGGATCGATACGCAAGCCGCCGCGAGCGATCAACGCTGCCAGCTGCGCAGGATGCGCGTCGCTTCGCGCTGCGCATCCTTGAGTGCGGCTTCCGGCGTCTTGGTGCCGGACAGCGCAGCCTGCAGGTTGTCGTTGAGTGCCTTGGTCACGCGCTGGTTGTCGTGGGTCGACAGCTCGGCGACGCTGTACTGCAGCTGATCGCGTGCCACGCCTGCGGCCGGGACTTCCTGCAGATACTTCTTCATCTCGGGCGTCTCCCATGCGTCCGGACGGGTCGCGACGTAGCCGGTGGCGATGCTCCATTGCGCGGCGCGCTGCGGTTCGGTGGCCCAGCGGATGAACTTCATGGCCGCCTTCTGCTGTTCTGGCGAGGTCTTGTTGAAGACGTAGAAGTTGCCGCCGCCGGTCGGGCTGCCCGGATGCTTGTTGGCCGGCAGCATCGCGACGCCGAACGGGAAGGTGGCATTGGCGCGCAGATTGGTCAGGTTGCCGGTGGTGGTCCAGACCATGGCGGCCTTCTGTTCGAGAAAATCCTTCGGCGTGGTGCCCCATTCGATCACGCCGCTCGGCATGACCTTGTGCTTTGCGGACAGGTCGACCCAGTACTGCAGGGCCTCGACCGCGCCGGGCTTGTCGAAGTAGGTTTGCGTTCCGGCCGAGTTCATCAGGATCGTGTCGTTCGGCGTGGTCATGCCCTGGAAGATCCAGTACGTGAAGCCGGTTGACGGAATCTTGACGCCCCATTGCGTGACGTTGCCGTTGGCGTCGGCCTTGGTCAGCTTCTTCGCGTAGCTCACGGTTTCGGCCCAGTTGGCGGGCGCCTTGTCCGGATTCAATCCGGCTTCCTTGAACAGGTTCTTGTTCCAGAACATGACGATGGTGGAGCGCTGGAACGGAATGCCCCAGGTCTTGCCGCCGGTCTGGCTGTTTTCCATGAAGCTCTTGTAGAAGCCGCCGATCCATTTCTTGTCGTCCGGCGTCGATGCGAGGCCGTCGATCGGCACGATCGCGTTCTCATCGATCAGCGTGAACAGATCGGTCGACAGCAGCACCGCAATCGTCGGCGGGGTGCCGCTCTTGTAAGCGGTCAGCGCCTTGACGATGCTTTCCTGATAGGTGCCGGCATACACCGCCTTGATCTTGATGTCCGGATTCTGCTTCTCGAATTCGGCAACCATGCCGTCGATGGTCTTGGTGACCGGTCCGCCGACGGCGACCGGGTAATACAGACTCACTTCGACCGGATTGGCAGCCAGTGCCGGTGCGACGCCAAATGCCGTGCTGACGGCCAGGGCGGCCATGGATTTCAGTAGAACTCTGCGCATGCTAGTCTCCTCGGTTGATGATTCGCTTCAATTTTCCGGCCTGCGGGTCTAGGCCAGGTGACGCCGCAAGCCTGTCTTCTTGTCGAAGAAATACTGGTTCGACTCATCCCAGCCGAGTTGAACCGTGTTGCCTGCATCCAGTGCCAGTTGACCCGGCACTCGTATCAGCAGCGGTGCGTTGCCTACTCTGGCGCCGACGATGGTGTCGGCGCCAAAATATTCGATGTTCTCGACGACGGCGGGGATGCCCCGCTCGACGAGGCGGATATGTTCGGGCCGCACGCCGAGCTGCCATTCCTCGGCGGCGTTGTGCGGCAGGACGGCCGGGCCGTTGCTGCCGTCGATCACCATGCCGGCCGGGGTGGCGCTCAATGGCAGGATGTTCATCGGCGGCGTGCCGATAAAGCGCGCGGCGAAGATCGACGCCGGCTGCGCATACAGTTCGCCGGGCGGTGCGTTCTGCTCGATGCGGCCGTCGCGCAGCAGGATGACCTGGTCGGCCATGCTCATCGCTTCGGTCTGGTCATGCGTGACGTAGATCATCGTCATGCCCAGCTGCTGCTGCAATGCGCGGATTTCGCGACGCATTTCCTGGCGCAGCTGCGCATCGAGATTGGAAAGCGGTTCGTCCATCAGGCACACCGGCGTCTCGGCGATGATGGCCCGGCCCAGCGCGACGCGCTGCTGCTGGCCGCCGGAGAGCTGGCCGGGACGCCGGTCGAGCAGGTGGCTCAGACCGAGAATGTCGGAAACGCGCTTGAGCCGGGTTTCGAAATGCTTGCTGGGTTCCTTGCGCACGCGCACGCCGAACAGGATGTTGTCGCGCACATTCAGATGCGGAAACAGGGCATACGACTGGAAGACCATCGCGATCTTGCGTTGCGCCGGCGGCAGGTTCGTGACGTCGCGCTCGCCGATGCGGATGTTGCCCGTGGACGGCGTGTCAAGGCCGGCGATCAGGCGCAGCGTGGTCGACTTGCCGCAGCCGGACGGGCCGAGCAGCACCGTGAAGTCGCCCGATTTGACCTCGAAGTCGATGCCCTTGACGGCTTGCGCCTCTCCCCAGTTCTTTGTGATGCCTTGTAGCGAAATTGCTGCCATCGCAGTCCTTTAATTTGTGATTGGATGTTGAGTCCGGTCCGCTGCGCCGTCGGCCGCAGCACGCGTGCCGCGCGCAGCGAAATATTCGGCGAATGCGGATCTTTGCTGCTCGCTCATGTGCAGGCCGCACTTGGTGCGCCGCCAGAGAATGTCGTCGGCGCTGTGCGCCCATTCGTGCAGCACCAGGTAATCGACCTCGCGCTGTGTCAGGCCGCCGCCGAAATCGCGCCCCAGCTCCTCATGGGTTTGCGCTTCTCTCAAGATGTTGTATGCATTCAATCCGTGACGGGAAAACAGCTGTCCGAGGAAGCGTGGCGCAAGTTTGCCAAACTTTTCTTGCAGGCGTGTGACTTCCTTTGCGCGGTCGGCGCGCTTGAAATTCCCGCCGGGCAGCGGCTCCTGTTTCGTCCACGATCCGCGGCGGGTGCTCGTCCATGGTGCGAGCTTGTCGAGCACGGATTCGGCCAGGCGGCGGTAGGTCGTGATCTTTCCGCCATAGATGGACACGCACGGAATATTCTGTTCATCCTGAAGGACGAGCGTGTAGTCGCGCGTGACGGCCGAAGGATTGTCGGATTCGTCATCGAACAGCGGCCGCACGCCGGCATATCGCCAGACGATATCGCCGCCGGCGATCGGCTTCTCCAGGTAGGCATTGACGGCGCGCAGCAGGTAGGCCTCCTCGTCCGCGCTGATGCGCGCGCCCTTGTCCATGTTTTCCTGCGGCACATCGGTGGTGCCGATCAGCGTGTAGCGCTCCTCGTAGGGGATCATGAAGACGATGCGCCGGTCGTCGTTCTGCAGGATGTATGCATGTTCGCCGGCGAACAATCGCGGCACGACGATATGGCTGCCGCGCACCAGCTTGACCGCGGCATGTCCCGATGCCGACTTCGGCGCAGGATTCAGCAGGCGATCCATCGTCGCGACCCAGGGGCCGGTCGCATTGACAATCGCCCGTGCGGTGACCGTCTGCTGCGCATGAGTGAGCGTGTTTTCCAGTACGCACCGCCACGCCCCGTCCGCACGCTCGGCGGCAGCGAGCCGGGTGCGCGCAAGGATGTCGGCGCCATGTTCCTGGGCACTGAGCAGATTGAGGATCACCAGCCGCGCATCATCCACCCATGCATCGGAGTAGGCAAAACCTCGGGCGATGTCATGGCGCAGACCGCTGGATGCGGGCAGCCGGTTCAGGTCCACCGCCTGCGAATGCGGTAGGCTGATGCGCCCGCCGATGTGATCGTACAGCCACAGGCCGAGCCGGATCATCCAGCGCGGACGCAGGCCTTTGACGTGCGGCATGATGAAACGCAGGGGCCAGGAAATGTGCGGCGCGATATCGAGCAGGTGTTCGCGCTCGGCCAGCGCCTCGGACACCAGGCGGAACTCGTAATACTCCAGATAGCGCAGGCCGCCGTGAATCAGCTTGGTGCTGGCGGACGAGGTCGCGCCCGCGAAGTCGTTCTGCTCGCACAGCGCCACGGACAGGCCGCGGCCTGCCGCATCGCGGGCGATGCCGGCGCCATTGATGCCGCCGCCGATGATCAACAGATCGTAAGTAGCCGTGTTTGTCATCTTGGTCATCTTGTATTCTTGCGTCGTTTCTTTTCCGCGACCGGCCGCGCCATGCCGATGTCGCCAATGAGGAGTCGCGCGGTCGGTTCGTCGATGACCAGCTCGTTGATGAAACCGCCCAGGAGCGCCGCCTGCAGACCGGGGATCTTGCCCTTGCCTGACACCACGCAGATCGAGTGGTCCGCGCGTTGAAAGCGGTTCAGATCGGGGCCGCTGCTGCGTGCGTTCAGCGTGATGTCGCGCCAGCTGCCGTCGCCGCGGAAGAACATCGTTGCGATATCGCCGACCACGCCGTCCTTGCGGATGTCCTGCAGGTCCTTCTTGTCCAGGTAGCCGCCGGTATAGATGTGGCTGCTGGTTTCCATTGCGCCGATGCTGAACAGCAGGATCGATGCGTTGTCCTGCAGGCTGCGGATGGACTTGATGCTGCGTTCCCGCCACAGCGCCGCACGGGTTTCTGCATAGTCAAAGAACGCCGGAACCGGAAAGCTGTGCGCTCTGCCGCCGTAGTTCTGCGCAAAGCGCGACACGATCGATTCGCCGAATGTGTTGACGATATCGAGGCCGGTGGCGGAACCGTTCAACTGCACCACGTCGATGGCATGCACATGCTTGGGCATCAGGTTGTCGGCAATGGCGGCAACCGTGTTTCCCCATGCCAGACCCAGCACCGACGAAGGCACAACCAGGGTATTGAGGTAGGCGGCGGCATGCGCGGCGACGCGCTGCAGTTTCTCCTGTTCGCTGGCCGTGTCGGACACCGGAACGACCTGAATCGAGCGCAGTTGATAGTGTTCCTTGATCGCTTCTCCCAGCGAGCCGGATTGCTCGCTCGGATCGTGCACGCGGATCTCGACCAGGCCTTTTTCCTTTGCGTACGACAGCAGGCGCGACACCGTTGCCCTGGACGTTCCCATCTCTTCCGCAATGACGGCGGTCGTCATCTCCTGAAAGTAGTAAAGGCGCGCCACGCGCACAGCGGCGAGGGCGGTTTCCTGGCGATCCATGTTGGTCATTGCATGCTTTGAACAGATGATCACGGCTATTGAACGTTTGTACAATAGCTGAACGATTCGCGAAAATCAAGAAGTGCGCATGCTGCGTTGCGTCATGCGCATGCGGCACGCAAGCCGGGCCGCAGGAGTGCAGCAACTCGCCGCAGCGGCACGCTGAATAATGAACAGGATCGCGTCGCAGGGTTATCAAGATTGCATTCAAATATTGAAGTCATGCGAATGCCTCTACGTAGATCCGCACGGCGAGCTGCTTCGGCAGCCTGCACGCGCAGCCGCACTCTTGAAATCGCTGTCTGGAAGGCTATAAAGAAAGCATGGGGCGAGATGAGCCCGATGTGATGAAAGACAGTGAAAGGAGGCGGTCATGAACATCATCAGACGTCATGCTTCACCGCTTTCAACGTACCGTCCCGCGTCGATGGACGATTCCTTCGGACGGATGGTTGAAAACATGTTTGAGGATTTCCTTGCGCCAGGTTCGCCGTATTCCGCGTTGTCGCGGCAGGGTGCGGACGACATCGCCAGCCCGCGGCTGACAGTCACGGAAAACGACAAGTCGTTCGAGGTCGAGGCGGAAATGCCCGGCGTCAAGAAGGAAGACATCAAGGTCGCGGTCGAGAATCAGCGCGTCTCGATCGAAGGCGAAGCCAAACGCGAGTCGGCGCAAAAAGAGGGCGAGAGCATCGTCTATGCGGAACGCATAACGCGGCATTTCGCACGCAGCTTCACGCTGCCCTCGGAAGTGGACGAGAGCGCCGCCCAGGCCCGGCTGGAGAACGGCATCCTGATGCTGTCCCTGCCGAAGAAGCGCGCGACGGAGGCGAAAAAGCTTACCGTGCAATAGTCGTCATGCCGTCGGCATGCGGCCAGAGAGCCGTGCAGCGATGCACGGCTTTTTTGTTGCCGATTTTTGCCGATAAACGGGAGCATAAAAAAATCCCGCAGCGGTATCTCTACCGGCGGGATAGTCGCACCGCTCGTTGCGGCGGGCGGACCGCTTCAGCGGCTCCCGGCTGCATCCTGATGCGCCTTGATGCTCCTGCGGCGCATCCTCATGCCGCCTGTGTCGTCGCTCCAGTCAGACATGCAGCTTTTGCCGCCATGCGGCGAACTCCTTGTCATGCGTCATCGCCCATGCAGCGAGTGCCGCCACAAACACGCCGACGATTACCGCATTTGCCGTGATGTCCCTGTACATGGAGAATCCCAGCACCCAGGGAGAAATGACGAGCCAGAGGCCAAACAGCATGTTCAAGCCTTCTTCCCATGCGCGCGGCAAGTATATTGCGATGATCGCAAACACCACGATCGCGCTGCCGAGAATGTAGGCGTTCCACATCGCACTCGGTACATCAGCCGGATACAGCATTACCCAAGGGGATACAAACAGCCATGCTCCAAGCAACAAGTTGCCCCAGTCTTGCCATCGCCTGGTTGTCATTTTCGCGTCCATATCCTTGCTCCTTTACGTATGCGCCCCCTTGCCTTCCTGAACATTAGATATTTCAAAAATGGAAATGTTCCAGGATGTGCATCAGGCCGCCGTTCAGCGGCAGCGCCGCCTCGCTGCGGCAGGTGTGACGCCTGCCGCAGCGCGCCGCAAAATCATTTGTTTCTTGTGTGGAACTAATTACCGAATTGACGATCTAGAGCAAATGTTGCAAGTGTTTTAGTTCCAAGGGGATGACAATGAAATGGTATTACCGGCTGAAGTTGAGGAAGATGCTCGCCGAAATCGAAACGCTCAAAAGATCGACAGAATCTCCACTGACAGACAGTTACTACACGGATCACGCGAGGTTGCGTATGCTGAACGTGCTGGCGGCACAGCTGGAGCAGCGGCTGGCGAGCTGATCCGCATTTTCAAACAAGAATTGCAACGCGCCGTAGTTGCCCGTTCTCGCGGACCCGTGCCCGGTTTTTACCGGCGCGGCCCGTGAACGGATCGGAATGGGAGTCCGATGGAACAATCAAAACAACAGGAAAGCGAACGCCACGACAGTCTGGCAAAGCTGCTGGCCATGGTGGAGAAAGCCGCGCAGGCGATCGAACAGCTGCAGGCAAAGGCGGAACTTCAGCACCGGAGAATCATGGAGTTCGAGCAGGCCGAATCCACGCTGCGCCAGGATGCCGAACGCTATCGCCGCTTCAGGACATACGTGCAGTCGCTGCCCGAATCGGAAGGCGGATTCAATGCGCACGGCAATTCGTATGCATCGTTTGACGAGGCGTTTGATGCGGCGTATGCGGTTATCCGGAAGCCGGAGTGAAACGGGCGGGCAAGAGCCCGTTCACTTCATTCATCGGCCATGAAGGCAATTGCATGAGCAATTCATGTTTCCACATGCGGATGCCTGGTCCTAGTGTCCCGAGTTCGAAATTCGTTGCGAATAAAAGTGATGAAATCGCGACGAGACAAGGAAAAAAGCGCAGCAAGGCCGAGGCCTTGCGCGCATTTTTGACGCGGTATCGGTGCGATTCTCGTCATCTTTTATGCAGCGAATTTCCAACTCGGGACACTAGTTCAATGACGGATGGTTCGCAAGCGTCACGCTGTCGACGGGAAAAACCACCTGGGCAGAATGGGTTGCGTGTCGGACGGGGGCAATGGCCTTGAAATATAGAACCCTTGAATCTCATCGCACTTGAGCGACTTGAGTATTCTTATCTGTTCGAGGGTTTCAACGCCCTCGGCCACTACCCGCATCCCGAGTGCATGCGCCATGGTGATGATGGCCTTGAAAAACACGTTGCCTTCCCCGGTTCTCTCCAGCCCGGATGTAAACGCGCGGTCGACTTTCAGTACATCAAAATCCAGCCGTTGCAGCTGTGACAGCGATGAATAGCCAGTTCCGAAGTCATCGACCAGCAGTTTGATGCCCATTTTCTGGATTGCCGTGAGCGCATTGGCAACATCGTGACTGTCTCCCATCATCGACGATTCGGTGAGTTCGATTTCAATCAGTCTCGGATCGACGTTGTGGCGTGCCAGAGACGTTGAAAGGATTTTGGCGACGTCCGTCTCATTGAATTGACGGGGAGAGACATTGATGGACACAGGTACCAGTTGCTGACCCCGTTGCGCCCAGCATGCCAGCTGGGCGCACACCTTGTCGATCACCAGCGCGCCCAGGTCCAGGATAAGGCCGGTCTCTTCTGCCAGCGGAATGAATTCGAGCGGTTCTAGCACCCCTCTTGATGGATGCGCCCAGCGTACCAGTGCTTCCATGCTGGATGTCGTGCCAGTCGAGATATCGACACGCGGCTGGTAGTGCATCACCAACTGGTCATGCCCTATGGCATGCCGAAGCTCTGCTTCTCTCTCCAGACGCGCACGCAAGGCGTCATGGAACTTCTCATCATAAAAGCGGTAGTTCCTTTTTCCGCTGGTTTTTACCGAATACATGGCAATGTCGGCATTGCGTAACAATGTTTCGGAGTCTGTTCCGTCAGTCGGGAAAATGCTGATTCCGATCGATGTTCCAATCGCGTGCACGCCCTGCAAAAGATGGAAACCATCCTGGAAGGCATGCAGTATGCGTTCCGCGACATGCGCGGCGTCCGCCTTCTGCGCAATGCGTTCGAGGATAACCACGAACTCGTCGCCGCCCAGACGGGCCACGCAGTCATGAGGGCGAACAGCAACTTTCAAACGCCGGGCTGCATTGCGCAAGACCTCATCTCCCGCCTCATGGCCCAGCGTGTCGTTGACCGCCTTGAATCCGTCCAGGTCGATGAACAGCGCCGCCAGCATGTCATTGTTTGCCGCCGCATGTTCGATTGCCGTCGGGAGCGAGGTCTGGACCCAATGTCGATTCGGCAGGCCGGTCAATGCATCTTCATTGCTGCGCCGTTCAAGTTCCGCGACATGCGCTTTTGTGTCACTGATGTCGCGTAGTGTTACCGCAAGGTCGCCGTCGGAGCGGATGGCTTTCAGGTGTGCCCATCGGCCCGTAAACGGGCTTTCGCCAGGCACTTCCAACTCGGTTTCATGCGAGCCGGCCTCCATGGCCAGGCAAAGCAATTTGATTATTCGGTCAGATGGGGTCCGGTCATAGAGGGTCGAAATCGTCTTGCCGATCAGCTCTTCACGTCGATGAAGGAAAAGCTCTGCACCTCGCTGGTTGCAGTCAATTGTCATGAAGTCCACAATTGCCCCATGCACATCCCGAATGGGACGAGATATGTAAAATCCCTCGTTCCCTCCTTCCGTGGCCATGCGATAGGTAGTGCGGGTCATCTCCAGCTGATGCTTCCTCCAGGCCAGGCGTAGCGAAAGTATCATCGCGATCAGTGTGAATACTGCCAATGCCAGCGTGGCTCCCAACGCGGTGCGGATTGCAGCGGCCCGATTTTCCCGGTAAGGCGTCAGCATGTCCTGCGCGTCCAGCCCGGCCATTGCAATAAGGGGATATCGCTCAACGGCGTGCCACCCGACGTACCGGCTGCGTTTGTCAGCGAACCATTCATTGCCGTTCAGGACGGCGCTTCCGCTTTTTTGTGGAGCAAAACGCGGCACCGAAACAAAGGCGTGCACGTTTGCGGAGTGAACGGTGTGACCTATGCGCGTGACGCGCATTTTATGGTCATCACCGACGATCCCCAAAAGACCATTCTTTCCAAGAATTGCTTCGTTATAGCTCGACGTAAAGTAATCAGGAGAAACGGAAACCACCACGATGCCGTCAAAGCTTCCATCCTGATCCAATAGTCTCCGCGTGAACGGAATGGTGTTTCTTCCGGAAACGGGGCCGACAAAGGACGCACCGACATACAGGAAATCTTCGGTCGCCGCTTTTTGCGCCAGAAAGTCTTCTGTATTTCCCAGGAATCTATTCTTCGGTGGTGGTAGCGTACCCGTGATGAGCATGTCATTGCGATCAATGACAGCGACGAAAAAGATGGAGGTGGGAGGGAATAATCCTTCTGCCTTGGCGTCGTCCAATTGGAGCTTGCCGTTCGAAAGCTTCCAGTCATATCGAACGTGAAGCGTGATCTGGTCAATTGCCTCCACGGTTCGGGTAACCTGGTCGGCATAGCGTCTGGCCATGGCTTCCGCTTCTCGCAGAGCGTGTGTTTCAAGCGATTCCCGGTCTGCGTTCAACCCCGAAAGCAGGAAGTTCCATCCGACGATGCCTGAAATCAGTGCGACGATCGGCCACACAGCTGCCAAGCGGTAATTTCCGGACAGGAAGGCCAGCCTTTCACGAATGTTCGCCAGATAACTCGTAGCCATAGCCATTGTCAGCGCCGTTATTTCTTGAACTTCACATGTCGTCGTGGGAAGGATCAGTCCTTGAATGTGCGGCCGCACAAGAGTGCGCTCGCACATTCAAGAAGCATAAGTCAGCGGAGCCTGTTTGACTTTGTGCTGGTGCATGCTTTGTATTAGCAATTTCATTGCCGAGATGAAAGCTCACAGTGAATGGGCGAGGGCAATGGCCGCACGTTCGGCAACGGTGGCTGGCGCCGTTGCCGTCGGCTATGCCGGGAATGTGATCAAGAAGCGCGCACGTTCGGCAACGGTCAATGATATCTCGGCGCGCGCGTAAAGATGCTTATCTGCGGGTAGAACGGACGATTTGTAACCGCTGCGTTGCTGTTACGGCAGAACTTCCGGAGGCCGACTTAAGGCTACGCTGAACAAGTCCTCACGCTTCGGTGCATTGTGCATCCTGAGTTCGGGCGGTCCGCGGCGTTGCAACCCCTGCAGGGCGCGCACAGGCTTGCAAGCCTGTGCCGTTACGCAGGCGGACAGCATGCTGTCCGAATTCCCTGCTTCACCCTCGCCATGGCCCCGCCATGTCTGCGGTTTGCGCCTTGCAGCCCATCCCGAACTCAGGCGCGCGCCATCGCGGGACTTGTTCAGCGCAGCCTTAATCACGGCATCTGCGTTGTTCCTGTACTGACGGACACTTCACCGACCCGTAGGAACAATAGACACAGCAGTCACCAGGCGTTGGGCGTAAAACTGCGTGGCAATTTTCGCATTCGTAATAGAACTGACAGGCATTCGTCGGCATGATTTCCTGCTTTGCAAAACCGCATTGCGGACAGGTCACGATTGATTCAAGAGCAGTTGTTTTCATCCTTGTTGCTCTTGCCAATCGGATTACGGCAGCTTTTGTCACACGTGCGCATGACATCGATCTCCTGGCGAGAACATGCCGTTGCGTTCGCCTTTCACGACAAAGGGCTCATGCGCCTTTCGTTGAATCTGTTCGTGCGCTGCCGGTCGGTCCGGCATGCTCCTGACCGGGTCTTTCACGCCGTTCCATGCTTCTTATGGCGTTTTCAACGCTATCGATTTCGCCCAGAACGGACGCCAGCAGGGTCCCGATAGTCAACGGACTGGGGGCTGGCACTTTGCAGGCTTGTACTTCCTTCACGAGAGGATCATGCAGCTCCAACCGGGTGCTGAGCCATCGTTGGTCTGCCGTAAGCTGATCCAGCACGCCTTTCAGATTGGACCAGCGGACTTTCAAGTCCGGCAAGCGGGTTTCCGACTCTAAACGTGACAACTTGGGTGCCTTTGTCAGATGGTCATGCTGCTTTCACTATAGGCATGTCCCTCTCTGATGCGTTTGAGCGATGAACCTCACCTTGATCAATATCAATATTCGACGTTGAGTCAGCGCCCTTGCTCGTGAAATAACGGCGATCAAGGGACGGAGATGAAACAAGGGCGGGAGACGAAGCTCCCGCCCGTTCCTGTTTTTCAACGGTTCAGAACTGTTCCCATTCATCGCCGCTGACTGCTTGCGCATTGGCGATACGCGCTGGTTTGGGCGCGTTGATGCCAACGCCGCCGATGCTCCGTTTTGCCGTGACCTTGGGAGTCAAGCGATTGACATTGGCTTTCACTTTCGCAAGGTCGACCGTTCGCCCGGCATTGGCAGACAGCCGCGCCTGGTGTCCATCCACCTTGAACACGCTGACCGTTTGCGCCAGCTTGCCGGCCTGTTCCTGCAAGGCCTCGGAGGCGGCGGCGGCTTCCTCCACCAGCGAAGCGTTCTGCTGCGTCACCTCGTCCATCTGGCTGATCGCCTGGTTGATCTGTTCGATGCCGGCGGTCTGCTCCTGGCTGGCGGCACTGATCTCACCCATGATGTCGGTCACGCGCTTGACGCTGTCGACGATCTCCTGCATCGTCGCGCCGGCCTCGTCGACCAGCTTCGCGCCGGTGTCGACCTTGTTGACCGAGTCGTCGATCAGGGACTTGATCTCCTTTGCCGCCGAAGCCGAGCGCTGCGCGAGACTGCGCACCTCCGATGCCACCACCGCGAAGCCGCGGCCCTGCTCGCCGGCGCGGGCCGCCTCGACCGCCGCGTTCAGTGCGAGGATGTTGGTCTGGAAGGCGATGCCATCGATTACGCCGATGATGTCCACGATCTTCTTCGACGACGCATTGATCGAGGCCATCGTGTCCACCACCTGGCCGACCACCGCGCCGCCCTTGCTCGCCACTTCCGAGGCCGACAGCGCGAGGCCGTTGGCCTGGCGCGCATTGTCGGCGTTCTGCTTGACGGTACTGGTCAGTTCCTCCATCGAGGAGGCGGTTTCCTCCAGCGAACTGGCCTGCTCCTCGGTACGCGAGGACAGGTCGAGGTTGCCGCTGGCAATCTGGTTGGAGGCGGTGGCGATGGTGTCGGTGCCGCTGCGCACCTCGCTGACGATGGTCACCAGGCTCTCGTTCATGTTCTTCAGTGCCACCAGCAGCTGGCCGGTCTCGTCCTTCGATTTGACCTCGATGCGGCTGGTGAGGTCGCCGGCAGCCACGGCCTGCGCCACGGTCACGGCTTCCTGCAGCGAGTTGGCGATCATGCGCGACAGCCACAGCGCCAGCACGAAGCCGAGCGCGATCGAGCCCACCAGCAGGGAGATGATCCAGATGCGCGAGGTCGCATAGAGTTCGTCGCCGAGGTCGCTGGCCTTGACACCGCTGTCCTCGTTGAATTGGACGATCTGTTGTATCTTGGCTTCCATTTCGCTGTACAGCTTCAATCCATCGCCCCGCATCAGTGCCGCGGCTTCCGCCGTATTCATCGCACGAGACAGGTCGATCGCGGTCTTTCGCTGCACCGTGTACGCTTCCCGCAGCTTGATGAACTCACCGTAGATCTTCTTCTCCTCCGGTTCGGACATGAGCGATTCATACTTCTGCAGGTCCTGCTGCAGCTTGTCCAGCATTTCTCCTATCGTCTTCTCGTATCTGTCCTTGGAGGCCATGTCGTCCGACATGATGTGTTGCAGGGTTGCCGAACGCAGCCGCGAGAGGCCGTATTTGATATCGCCTGCAGCCTTGATGGATGGCATCCAGTTGTCCGCCAGATCGGTGGCGGTCTGGTTCACCCGCTGCAGCTGGATGATGGAAAAGATGCCGAGGCATGCCGTCAGCAACAGCACGACAATGAACGACACAAGCAGCTTGGTCGCGATTTTCAGGTCATAAAACCATTTCATGATGTCTTCTCGATGTTGGAAACTGTAAAAGGGGAGGCTATGTGTCCGTTGGACGCTTACGCGGCAAGCTGTTCAATCAATCCCATTTCCGTACTCGACATGAGGCGGTCGATGTCGACCAGGATCACCATGCGCTGGTCGATGGTGCCCAGACCGATCAGGTAGTCGGTGTTGAGCGCGGTGCCCATCTCCGGCGCCGGCTTGATCTGCTCGGCGGGTAGCGTGATCACGTCCGACACGCTGTCGACCACCATGCCGACCACGCGCTCGCCGATGTTGAGGATGATGACGACCGTGAACTGGTCGTAGGTGGGCGTGCCGAGATTGAACTTGATGCGCATGTCGACGATCGGCACGATCACGCCGCGCAGATTGACCACGCCCTTGATGAACTCCGGCGCGTTGGCGATCTTCGTCACCGCGTCGTAGCCGCGGATTTCCTGCACCTTCAGGATGTTGATGCCGTATTCCTCGCTGCCGAGCTTGAATGCCAGTGCTTCGATCTGGCCTTGATTGTCTTGAACGTTTTCCATTGTTTGCATCCAGTGTTTGCCTGTGTCACCAACATGCCGGCGCAATCTTGTCGTCCTGACGC
Source organism: Noviherbaspirillum cavernae (assembly GCF_003590875.1). Lineage (NCBI taxonomy): Bacteria > Pseudomonadati > Pseudomonadota > Betaproteobacteria > Burkholderiales > Oxalobacteraceae > Noviherbaspirillum > Noviherbaspirillum cavernae. Next base: position 181,595 of record NZ_QYUN01000003.1, on the reverse strand, counting down.
TGTCGCCGGTTCTCCCTGTAACGACGGCACGCCATGTGACTTGATAGATGAAACTGTTCATTCGCTGACGCCATGCGGCATCGGCTGGACATTTCGACAATGCGCACGGCTGTTCTCCTCAAGACGGCAATGCTTGATCAAGATCAAACAAATTGAAGTTGCGCTTTGCTACATTCGCTGCCGACAATGAAACGGGAGGAATCGAGATGCTGCAAACCGAATGCCGGTCACTGAACATCAGGGGCAAAGCCTTGCTGCCCATCGTGCAAGGCGGCATGGGCGTGGGCATTTCGGCGCACCGGCTGGCCGGCAGCGTGGCAAGGCAGGACGCGCTCGGCACCATCTCCAGCGTCGATCTGCGGCGGCATCATGCCGACCTGATGGCGCAAACCGGAAAGTCGCGCGACAAGGAATTGATCGACCGCGCCAACCTGATAGCACTCGACCGCGAGATCAAGGCAGCCAGAGTGCTCGCGGAAGGCAAGGGCATGATCGCGGTCAACATCATGCGCGCAGTGGCGGAGTACGCCGCGTATGTCAGGCAGTCCTGCGAGAGCGGTGCGGACGCGGTGGTCGTCGGTGCCGGCCTGCCGCTGGACTTGCCCGAACTGACGGCGGACCATCCGCAGGTCGCATTGATCCCGATCCTGTCCGACGTGCGCGGCATCTCCCTCGTGCTGAAGAAGTGGATGCGCAAGAATCGCCTGCCGGATGCCATCGTGATCGAGAATCCGCGCCACGCGGCCGGACATCTCGGCGCATCGCGGCTGGAGGACGTGAACGATCCGCACTTTGCATTTTCCGTGGTGATCGAGGGTACGCTGGAATTGTTCCGGCAACTGGGTATCGAGCGCGAGCGCATTCCGCTGATCGCGGCGGGCGGCGTGAACAGCCACGACACCGTGCGTGAATTGTTTGCGATGGGCGCGGCTGCCATCCAGCTCGGCACGGCATTCGCGGTGACGGCGGAAGGAGACGCGCAGCCCGCTTTCAAGAAGGTGCTGGCGCAGGCGAAGCCGGAAGACATCGTGACCTTCATGAGCGTTGCCGGATTGCCGGCGCGTGCGGTGCGCACGCCGTGGCTGGCGAACTATCTGGACAAGGAGGCGAAGCTGCAGAAGAAGGCAGGGCAGAAGCCATGCACCGTCGGCTTCGACTGCCTGCAGCAGTGCGGCCTGCGCGACGGCATCGGCAAGGCGGGGCAATTCTGCATTGACACGCAGCTTGCCTTCGCGCTGAACGGCGATATCAAGCGCGGCCTGTTCTTCCGTGGCTCGGAGCCGCTGCCGTTCGGCAGCGAGATCAGGTCTGTGGTCGAGCTGATCCGGTATCTGCTTTCGGGCGTGCGTCCGCCGTTGCCGGAGCCGTCTGCGGCGTAGGCGCGGCATCGCGCTTGTCGCGTGCATTGTTGACATGATGCTATGCGCGGCCCGCGCGACGTGAAACGGCGGCAGCAAGTCGCAGTGAACAAGCGTGTGCCGCAAAACCCATGCCGCCGATTTCGCATTCTGCAGAGCGCGATTCGACACATGCCGCCTGCCGGTTTTCCAGACGATGGCGCGGTGCACGCCCATCCGTTCGCGAGGATCAACCCGGCCATTTTTGACATGGATCAAGGTAGCGCCGCGTATCGCAAACGTACACTGCCTCCCGGTTGAACCATTCCCCACCCCGGGGACACGGCAGGAGTTGGCAACATGACATTCCACGCAGCACAGTCCGCGATTGCGCCCATCCAGTTCGATGCGCCGCTGATCCACAAGCTCTCGCAGCAGGGGCCGCGCTATACCTCGTACCCGACGGCGGATCGTTTCACCGAGGATTTCCGTTCCGGCGATTATCTGCAGGCGGTGTCCGGCGTGCGCGCAATGGGCGCACGCAATCCCTTGTCGCTGTATGTGCACATCCCGTTCTGCGATACCGTCTGCTATTACTGCGCCTGCAACAAGATCGTCACGAAGAACCGCGGCAAGGCCGACACCTATCTCGCCTATCTCAAGCGCGAGATCGACATGCAGGGGCGGCTGTTCGCCGGCATGAACCGGGTGGAGCAGATGCATTTCGGCGGCGGCACGCCGACCTACCTGAGCGACGCGCAGCTGGGCGACCTGCTGGCGCATCTGCGCCGCTGGTTCAGTTTTGCGGCGGACGGGGATGGCGAGTATTCGATCGAGATCGATCCGCGCACCGTCACGGCGGCGCGCATTCATTCGCTGCGCGCGCAGGGATTCAACCGCATCAGCCTCGGCGTGCAGGATTTCGATGCGGATGTGCAGAAGGCGGTCAACCGCATTCAGCCGGAAGAAAAGACGCTCGAAGCGATTCGCGCCGCGCGCGATGCCGGTTTCCGATCCGTCAGCATCGACCTGATCTACGGCCTGCCGAAGCAGTCCGTCGTCACGATGGAACAGACCCTGGCGAAGGTCATCGCCGCCGACCCGGATCGCATCTCGATCTACAACTATGCGCATCTGCCGCATCTGTTCAAGCCGCAGCGCCGCATCGACGAGGCGGAACTGCCGAGTGCCGAAACCAGAATCGACATGCTGTCGCTTTGCATCGAACGGCTGACCGGGGCCGGTTATGCGTATATCGGCATGGATCATTTCGCCAGACCGGGCGACGATCTGGCGATTGCGCAAAGGCAGGGACGATTGCATCGCAACTTCCAGGGGTACTCGACCCACGCCGAAGCCGAGATGGTGTCCTGCGGCGTGTCCGCCATCAGCTCGGTCGGCGGCACTTACAGCCAGAACGAAAAAACGCTGGATGCCTATTACGAGTGCATCGAGCAGGGCCGGCTGCCGATCACGCGCGGCATCCGGCTGGACATGGATGACCTGCTGCGTCGCATTGTCATCCAGACATTGATGTGCAACTTCGAGTTGTCGATCGCGTCTCTGGAGCTGGCTTATCCGATTGCGTTCACGGCGTACTTCGCGGAGGAAATGGACAAGTTGCGCTCGTTCGAGTCGGACGGTCTGCTGCAGATCGGCGATGAATGGCTGACCATCACGCCAAAGGGGCGTCTTCTGATCCGCAATATCTGCATGGTTTTCGACCGCTATCTGAACGGCAGGCAGGAGATGAAGCCGCAACGTCTGCGCTATTCGAAAACGATTTGAGACGACTGGAGGAATCGCGGTGAACCTTGTGCCCGTATTCATGATCGGCCTGCTGGGCAGCGTGCATTGCATCGGCATGTGCGGCGGCATCGTGAGTGCGCTGTCGATCGCGCCCGGCACGCGCAAGGTTTTTCCGGTCGCGCTGGCCGGCGGGTCCGGGATTGCCGCACCGACGGCCGTGCACGCCGATGTCATGCATGTCATTGCCTACAACGCCGGCAGGATCGGCAGTTACGCAATGGCGGGCGCAGTGGCGGGCGGTATTGCGCAAGGCGTGCGCGGACTGTCCGTGATGCCCTCGCTGCAGCTTGGCACGTACTGGCTTGCCAACCTGATGCTGATTGCACTCGGCCTGTATCTGATGGATGCATGGCACGGGCTGACGCGGCTGGAAGCCGCGGGCAGATTCGTCTGGCGTCGCGTGCAGCCGCTCACCGCGCGTTTGCTGCCGATGGACAATTCGCGCAAGGCGCTGGCCCTCGGCGCATTGTGGGGCTGGCTGCCGTGCGGCATGGTGTACAGCGTGCTGCTGACGGCGATGCTGAGCGGATCGGCATTGGATGGTGCGTTGGTGATGGCCGCGTTCGGTTTGGGAACGCTGCCGATGGTGGCGAGCATGGGCATGCTCGGCATGCGCCTGCAGGGCTGGCTGCGCCGACGCCGGGTGCGGGTGGCGAGCGGCCTGGTGATCCTGGCGTTCGGCATCGCGGGGTTGGCAAGGGCAGGCAGCGGCTTCACGGCGGACTGGCTCGAAGAGGTCTGCGTCAGCCCCTTGAGTTCCCATGCATCGGATCGGACAGAACAATGAACGCGATACAGGACACGATACAGGACACGACACAGGACACGACACAGGACACGACACAGGACACGACACAGGACACGACACAGGACACGACATGCTTTCATTGCGGCCTGCCGGTGCCGGCCGGCGCAACATGGTCAGTCAGCATCGGCGACACGGAGCGCCGCATGTGCTGCCCCGGCTGCGAAGCGGTGGCGCGCACGATTGTCGACAGCGGCCTGGGCGACTACTACCGGACCCGCAGCGGATTCTCCGCGTCTGCCGACAAGGAGGCGCTGGTGCCGCCGGAGCTGGCGCACTATGACCAGCCGGAAGTGATCGGACAGTTCGCGGAGCGATCCGGCGAGCAGGACGAGATGCGCGAAGCCACCTTTTCCGTCGAAGGCATCCGCTGCGCCGCATGCGTATGGCTGATCGAAAGGCGCTTGAAGCGCGTCGCCGGTCTGCAGAGCGCCAATCTGAACGTGGCGACCGAGCGGCTCCATGTGCGCTGGCGAAACGACCTGTGCAAGCCGAGCGACATCCTGAAGGCGGCGCGGGAGATCGGCTACACCGTCTATCCGTTCGACGCGGTACGGCACGAAGAGCAGTTGCGCCGCGAAAGCAGAACGCTGTTCAGGCAGATGTTTGTCGCCGCGCTGTCGATGATGCAGGTGATGATGTATGCGGTGCCGGCCTACATCGCCGACGACGGCACGCTGGACGCCGACATGGCGGGGTTGATGCGCTGGGCCAGCCTGCTGCTGACGGTGCCGGCGGTGTTCTACTCGGCGCTGCCGTTCTTCCGCGGCGCATGGGCCGACATGAAGAACCACGCACTGGGGATGGATGTGCCGGTCGCGCTTGGTATCGCCGCCGCGTTCGCGGCCAGCACAGTGGCGACATGGCGCGGGGAAGGCGAGGTGTATTTCGATACGGTGACGATGTTCATCTTCCTGCTGCTGTGCAGCCGCTATCTGGAATCCATCGCGCGGCGCAAGGCCGCTTCCGCGCTGGAAAAATTGCAACATGCTCTGCCCGCATCGGCGTCGCGCATGCCGGATTATCCGGCCAGCCGCGCGGTCGAATGCGTGCCGGCGGCACAGTTGTGCGAGCGCGATGTCATCCTGATCAAGCCGGGCGAGGCGATCGCCGCCGATTGCATGCTGCTCGACCCGAGCACGGCAATCGATGTGTCGCTGCTGACCGGCGAAAGCCAGCCGGTGCACAAGCTGTCGGGCGAGATTCTGCCGGGCGGGGCGGTCAACATGACGCAGCCGGTGGCCGCCCGCGTCGTCAAGCCGATGAGGGAAAGCACCTTGTCGATGCTGCTGAAACTGATCGACAAGGCAGGGCATGCGAAACCCCGCTTGTCGCTGTGGGCGGACAAGGTCGCGGCATGGTTCATCGCAGGACTGCTGCTGTTTGCCGCGTGCGTGTTCGTGCTGTGGCAGTGGCACGATCCTGCGCGCGCCTGGCCGATCGCGATTGCCGTGCTCGTGGTGTCATGTCCATGCGCGTTGTCGCTGGCGACGCCGACCGCACTGGCGGCGGCAACCGGCAGGCTGACGGGGCAGGGCGTGCTGGTGGTGCAGCCGCACGTCCTGGAAACCCTGCATCGCGCCACGCATGTCGTGTTCGACAAGACAGGCACGCTGACTGCCGGCAAACCGGTCCTGCGCAGCATCGAACGCTTCGGCACCATGCAATCCGCCGATTACCTGTCGATTGCGGCGGCACTGGAGACGAACAGCGACCATCCATTCGCCGCGGCGATCATCAATGCGGTACAGGGAGCTCCGGCCGCAAGACGGAACGCAAGCGAAGTGCGCTACGTGGCGGGGAAAGGGCTGGAAGGCATCGTCGATGGTATTCGCTATCGGCTCGGCAATGCCGGCTTTGTCGGGGAGCTCGCGGGCTCGCCGGCGAGAGGGCGTTCCGTCGCCGGCACGACCCAGGTGTATCTGGGCTGCGCCGATGGATGGCTCGCGCGGTTCGACCTGGTGGATGCGGTGCGCAGCGATGCAAGAAGCGTGGTCCAGCAGTTTCAATCCATCGGCAAGACCGTGGTTCTGTTGAGCGGCGATCAGGACGACATCACGCAGCACATCGCGCGCGAGCTTGGCATCGGCATTGCACACGGCGAGTGTCTGCCGCAGCAGAAAGTCGAATACGTGCAGCGCCTGCAGGCCGGCGGCGCGGTGGTTGCCATGACGGGCGACGGCATCAACGATGCCGCCGTCATGCGCGCCGCCGATGTGTCGTTTGCCATGGGCAGCGGCGCGGCGCTGGCGCAGACCCACGCGGACGCGGTCTTGCTGTCGGGGCGGCTGGTGTCGGTGTGGGAGGCGGCGGATATCGCATCGCGGACGATGTCCGTGATCCGGCAGAATCTGGCGTGGGCGATGCTCTACAACGCCGTCGCGATTCCCGCTGCGGCAATCGGCCTGCTCAATCCATGGCTGTCCGGCATCGGCATGTCGCTCAGTTCTGCCATCGTCGTCGTGAATGCCTTGCGTCTGCGCCGCGCACGCACGCTGCAGGAGAAACGTCGCCCCCGAGGCCATCCATCGACGCATCGCGTGCGAACACGTGAAAGGATCAGACACATGGAATCGCTCTACATACTGGTGCCCTTAAGCGTGCTGATCGTGTTCGTCGCGATCTGGGTGTTTTTCCGCATGTCGGACAGCGGGCAGTTCGATGACATGACGGGACCGGCCTTGCGTATTCTGCAGGATGACGATCGGCCCGAGGGCTAGCATTGACGTGATTTGCAACCGAGGCATCTTCGGCGCGGCGACCATGCGGGTGTTGGAGATTCCTCACGTTCGTTCGGAATGACAGCGTGGCGCGTTGCCTGTTCCTGATGCAAGCGCGCCGCACCAATACCCTCATCGACTCTTTCGTGCGCTCATCGCGCAAGGGTGGATCTCGTCTTTTCATTTCGCGATACGACTCGCAAAAGCGCGCTCGATGATATCCGCTGCGACGCATCGTCAAGTCCGGCATTTTTGACTCAGGTCAAAGTTTTTTCACATCCGAACTCGTAACCTCGCTTCCATCATTGATGGACACCTGGAGATCGTTTGTGAACAAGTCACTGGACTACAACTACAAGGTCGTGAAGCAGTTCACGATCGCGACCGTAGTGTGGGGCGTGGTCGGCATGCTGGTCGGCGTATTCATCGCCGCGCAACTGGCGTGGCCGGCGCTCAATTTCGATATCGCATGGTTGAGCTATGGACGCCTGCGTCCGCTGCACACCAATGCGGTCATCTTCGCATTCGGCGGTTGCGCATTGTTCGCGACTTCGTATTACGTGGTGCAGCGTACCTGCCAGGTGCGGCTGTTCTCCGACGCGCTGGCAGCCTTCACGTTCTGGGGTTGGCAACTGGTGATCGTCGCTGCCGCGATCACGCTGCCGCTGGGTTACACGCAGGGCAAGGAATACGCCGAACTCGAATGGCCGATCGATATTCTGATCGCGCTGGTGTGGGTGGCATATGCCTTCGTCTTCTTCGGCACGCTCATCAAGCGCAAGGTGTCTCACATCTACGTCGCCAACTGGTTCTACGGCGGCTTCATTCTCGCCGTGGCCCTGCTGCACATCATCAACAGCGCCGCGTTGCCGGTCTCCGCAGGCAAGTCGTACTCCGCCTATTCCGGCGTGCAGGACGCGATGATCCAGTGGTGGTACGGCCACAACGCCGTGGGCTTCTTCCTGACCGCCGGCTTCCTCGGCATGATGTATTACTTCATCTCCAAGCAGGCCGAGCGCCCGGTGTACTCCTACCGTCTGTCGATCGTCCACTTCTGGGCGTTGATCTTCACCTACATGTGGGCTGGCCCGCACCATCTGCACTACACCGCGCTGCCTGACTGGACACAATCGATCGGCATGGTGTTCTCGCTGGTGCTGCTGGCACCGTCGTGGGGCGGCATGATCAACGGCATGATGACCCTGTCCGGCGCATGGCACAAGCTGCGCACCGATCCGATCCTGAAGTTTCTCGTCGTCTCGCTGTCGTTCTACGGCATGGCGACCTTCGAGGGTTCGATGATGTCGATCAAGACGGTGAACGCGCTGTCGCACTACACCGACTGGACTGTCGGTCACGTGCATGCCGGTGCGCTGGGTTGGGTCGGCTTCATCACGATGGGTTCGATCTACTACCTGATCCCGCGCCTCGTCGGCAAGAGCGAGATGTGGAGCACGCGTCTGATCGATCTGCACTTCTGGGTGGCGACCATCGGCATCGTGCTGTACATCGCCTCGATGTGGATTGCCGGCGTGATGCAGGGCCTGATGTGGCGCGCGGTCAATGCCGACGGCACCCTGACCTACACCTTCGTCGAATCGGTCAAGGCAACGTATCCCTACTACGTCATCCGCTTTAGCGGCGGCCTGCTGTACCTCGTCGGCATGGTGCTGATGGCGTACAACATGACCATGACGATGCGCGACGGCAAGAGCGTGACCGCGCGCATTCCGCAACTCGTCCCGGCGAATGCCTGAATCTGGAGTAATCGATGAAGTTTTCACATGAATGGATTGAAAAGAATCCCTGGCTGCTGCTGGTGATGGTGGTGCTGGTGGTCAGTGTCGGCGGACTGGTCGAGATCGTGCCGCTGTTCTTTCAGAAATCGACGACCGAACCGGTGGCCGGTCTGAAGCCGTACTCGGCCCTGCAACTGGCTGGCCGCGACGTCTATGTGCGCGAGGGTTGCTACAACTGCCATTCGCAGATGATCCGGCCGTTCCGCGCCGAGACCGAGCGTTACGGTCACTATTCCGTCGCCGGCGAATTCGTCTATGACCGTCCGTTCCAGTGGGGCTCCAAGCGTACCGGCCCGGATCTGGCGCGCGTCGGCGGTCGCTACAGCGACGAATGGCATCGGGTGCATCTGAACAACCCGCGCGATGTGGTGCCGGAATCGAACATGCCCGGCTATCCGTGGCTGGCGACGGCCAAGCTCAATCCGCTGGAGGGCGCGTCGAAGATGCGGGCGCTGAAGAAGCTGGGGCATCCGTACACGGAAGAAGAGATCGGGCAGGCGGCGCAGACGCTGGCCGACAAGACCGAACAAGATGCCTTGATCGCATATCTCCAGGGCATGGGCACACAGATCAAGGCAAAGAGGTAATGATGAATTTCGACAATCTGATTTTTGATGCGCGCAGCTTTGTGACGGTGGCGAGCTTCCTCTCCTTCCTCGGCATCGTCTGGTGGGCCTACAGCGGCCGGCGCAAGGCAGACTTCGCGGAAGCGGCCAACCTGCCGTTCGCCGACGACGACATGGATGCACGGAACACGGAGCAGGGTCATGGCTGATTTCACAAACGATTTCTGGAGTGCCTACATCGCCTTGCTGACGCTGCTCGGTCTTGCCGGCTGCGGCATCCTGTTGTGGGCGCAATCCAAGGTGAAAATACCGGTCTCGAAGGACGGCAAACAGCAGACTACCGGTCACAACTGGGACGAAGGGCTGGAAGAGCTGAACAACCCGATGCCGCGCTGGTGGATGTGGATGTTCTACATCAGCATCGTGTTCAGCGTCGTTTATCTGGTGCTGTATCCGGGGCTTGGTGCGTTTGCCGGCAAGCTTGGCTGGGAGTCAACTGGCCAATATCAGGCGGAACTGAAGAAGGCCGATGCCGACTACGGTCCATTGTTCGCCAAATATCAGCAGCAGGACATCAAGACCGTCGCTGCCGATCCGCAGGCGCGCGCCATCGGCGAGCGATTGTTCCTGACCTATTGCGCCCAGTGCCACGGCTCGGATGCACGCGGCAGCAAGGGCTTTCCGAACTTGACCGACCGCGACTGGCTGTACGGCGGCGAGCCGGGCGTGATCAAGACCACGATCATGGAAGGGCGGCACGGACAGATGCCGTCGATGGCGGCGGCGCTCGGCTCGGACAAGGATGTGGAGAACGTCGCGCATTACATATTGAGTTTCTCCGGCTCGGCGATGTCCGATCCGATCAAGGCCGCGTTCGGCAAGGGCAAGTATGGCGCGTGCGCCGCCTGTCATGGTGCGGACGGCACGGGCAACCAGGCGCTCGGCGCGCCGAACCTTGCAGACAAGGTCTGGCTGTATGGCGGCAGTTCCGAATCGGTGATGGAAACCATCCGCAAGGGCCGCGACAACACCATGCCGCCATTCAAGAATTTCCTTGGTGAAGCGAAGGTGCATGTGCTGTCTGCCTATGTCTGGAGTCTGTCCAATGACACGACCAGTCTGGCGCGGAAGTAGTCAGGTGGATAGCTGTCTCGTCATTCCGGCGAAGGCCGGGATGACGACCGCTTTGCGGCACCTTTACCCGTTTTTCAAATCATCAATAGACGTAACGAGATTGCAATGAGCGAAGCTGCTCCGGAATTTTCCGTCATCAAGATGTACGCCGCGCGCGAGGAAATCTATCCGCGCGAGATCAAGGGCTGGTATGCGAACTGGCGCTGGGTCTGCGTCTGGCTGACGCAACTGGTGTTCTACGGCTTGCCGTGGCTGTCGTGGAACGGGCGGCAGGCGATCCTGTTCGACCTCGGCGCACGCAAGTTCTACATCTTCGGCGTGGTGCTGTGGCCGCAGGATTTCATCTATCTCGCCGCGCTCCTGATCATCTGCGCGTACGCGCTGTTCCTGTTCACGGCGGTGGGCGGGCGCCTGTGGTGCGGCTACGCATGTCCGCAAACGGTCTATACCGAAATCTTCATGTGGATGGAGCGCAAGATCGAGGGCAACCGCAGCGCGCGCATGCGCCTGGACAGGCAGCCATGGTCGCTTGAAAAGCTCGCCCGCAAATCCGCCAAGCACGCCGCATGGGGCGCGGTCGCGCTGTGGACCGGTTTCACCTTCGTCGGCTACTTCACGCCGATTCATATTCTGTGGGGTGCAGCAGGGACATTGACACTGGGGCCGTGGGAATGGTTCTGGGTGCTGTTCTACGCCTTCGCGACCTACGGCAATGCCGGCTGGATGCGCGAGCAGGTGTGCAAGTACATGTGTCCGTATGCGCGCTTCCAGAGTTCGATGTTCGACCAGGACACGCTGATCATCACCTACGACCAGGAACGCGGCGAACCGCGCGGAGCATGGAAAAAGTCGGGGAGCAAGCCGGCGCAGAAGACAGTACAGGGCGACTGCATCGATTGCACGATGTGCGTGCAGGTCTGTCCGACCGGAATCGATATCCGCAACGGCCTGCAGTACGACTGCATCGGTTGCGCGGCCTGCATCGATGCCTGCGATTCGGTGATGGACAAGGTCGGCACGCCGCGCGGCCTGATTCGCTACGCGACGGACAACGCCATCAAGAACCATCTGTCGCCAAGGCAGATCTGGCAGCGCGCGCTGCGGCCGCGAGTGCTGGTGTACACCGGCATCCTGCTATTGATCGTGACGGCCTTCCTCGGCTCGCTGGTGACCCGCACGCCGCTCAAGCTCGACGTCATCCGCGACCGCGGCTCGATGGGGCGCGAAGTCGAGGACGGCATCATCGAGAACGTCTATCGCCTGCAGATCATGAACACCGATGAGCGCGTGCATCGATACCGGATCTCGGTATCCGGGATCGATTCGATCACGCTGGCGACGCCGGATATCGTGGAACTGAAGGGAACCGAGGCGCGCGCCGTGCCGGTGCGGGTGCGCGTGGCACACGGCATGGGTGAAAAGGGTTCGAACAGGATCATGTTCAAGCTCGAGGCGCTGGATGATGCGGCGCTGCAAGTGAAGGAAAATGCGGTGTTTTTCGTGCCGCGCTGAGAGCTTTTTTCAGAATAAGGGCGTCTAACAAAATGAAGCGAAGCGGTTCTGAGTAGGGTTGAGCAGGGAATTCGGGCAGCCTGCTGCCCGCCTGCGTAACGGCACAGGCATGCAAGCCTGTGCGCGCCCTGCAAGGGTGCCGCCGCAGACAGTACGACTGTACGGCAAGGCGGCGCAACACCCTCAGAATCATTTTGTTAGACGCACGAAGGGATCGCAATGCAAACCACAAACTCCATGCCGTGTGTCACTGCCGGCACTGAAAAACCCTGGTACGCCCATCGCTGGCCGTGGCTGTTGATGCTCGGCCCCGTGCTGGTCATCCTCGCAGGCATTCACACGACATGGCTGGCGTTCTCGCAGCCGGACGCACTGGTGGTGGATGACTATTACAAGCAGGGCAAGGCGATCAATCAGGACTTGCGGCGCGATCGCCTGGCGCAAGGTCTTGGCATGGCGATACAGCTGCGCTACGACGCCGAGGCCGGTCGACTGCAGGGCAAGGTTTCAAGCCGCGTGCCGCAGCAGGGGAACATCCTGATCAAGCTGGTTCATTCGACGCAGCCCGACAAGGACATCGCGCTGCACGCGACGCCGGATGCACAGGGCGGTTTTTCCGTGGCATTGCCGATGCTCGACATCGCGCGCTGGCAAGTGGTGGTCGAAGGCGAGCGCCGCGACTGGCGTCTGCACGGGGTATGGCCATGGCCGCAGCAGAAGGAAATGGATATCAGGACGGACACGGCGCTGGCAGGGTAGACGTCACGGAATTTTCATCCCGGCGAAGACCGGAACCTATCCGTCGCAGCCGGATGGCACGGCGGATTACAAGCAGAAAAAAAGGAGGAGATATATGGTGCGACTCGTGATGGTCGTTTTGTGGCCGTCTTTTCTCGTGGCGATCGTCGCGGAAGGCTTCTTTTTCTCGCTGTTCGATCCGCGCGACCTGTCGGTGGCGGGCAACCATGTCGAGGCGCCGCTCGCTGCCGTCTATACCGTCGGATTCTTCTGCTTCTGGCTGTTCTGCGCGCTGGCGAGCATGCTGACCTGCTATTTGATGAGTGTGCCGGACAACCAGCGCAGCCGGCTTTGACAGGTGTTTAACTGCAGGTTTCGGTGCCGGCCGCCAGTGCCTTCACGATCGGAAGATCGACGATCTCGAGCTCGCGGTTGCTGACCTTCAGCAGACCGCGTTTCTTGAACTTCGACAGCAGGCGGCTGATGCTTTCGATCGTCAGGCCGAGATAGTTGCCGATTTCCTCGCGGCTCATGCGCAACTGAAAACTGGTGGACGAGTAGCCGCGCGCCGCATAGCGCGACGAGAGGTTCACGAGAAACGCGGCAAAGCGCTGCTCCGCCCGCATATTGCCCAGCAACAGCATGACGCTCTGCTCGCGCGTGATTTCCTGGCTCATCATGCGATGGAAGTGGCGCAGCAGCGTCGGCATGTCGCTGAACAGATTCTCCAGCCGCGCAAATGGAATCTCGCATACCTCGCTGTCTTCCAGCGCGACCGCATTGCAATGATGGCGATCGGTGCTGATCGCATCCATGCCGAGCAATTCGCCGGCCATCTGAAAACCGGTGATCTGCTGGTCGCCGTCGGGATTGATCTGATACGTCTTGAAGTGGCCGAGGCGGATCGCGTACAGGTTGGTGAACGGATCGCCGACCCGGTACAGGGTGCTGTCGCGTACTACCTTGCGGCGGCGGCCGATGATCTGATCCAGCCGGTTCATGTCCGCTTCGTCCAGTCCCATCGGCAGACACAGTTCGTGCATGCTGCATGCCGAGCAGCGGTTGCGCAATTCCTCGACGCTCAATGAGGCATAGGCGGAGGAGGGATCGGGACTGACGATGGGGATGGAATTTGACATGGCTGGAAAATGGGACATTGCGCGGCGGGCGCGATGTCTTAAGAGTCTTGTATACAGGATGCTGCCTGCAGCTACTTTAACGTAAAAGCGCACGCTTGTCCGTCTGGCAGGCAGGAGGGAAGCGATAGATCAATTGGCAACCGCAGGCGAAAACGGCATCGGCAATGCAATGCGCTGCAACCGAGCAAAGAGTTCTAAGAACTTGTTTACGATCCCTTCAATCACGATAATGTGAGGATGAAGAGAAAACGATACGCGAGCGATATCAGCCGAGAGAAGTTTGAAGAAATTGAGCCGCTGCTGCGTAGCGTGCGGCGGCGCACGAAGCCAACGACGGTGGATCTGTATGAAGTGTTCTGCGCGGTGCTGTATCTGCTACGTACGGGGTGCCAGTGGAGGTTTCTGCCGAGTGAATTTCCGAAGTGGCAAATAGTCTATGCCTACTTCTCCAAGTGGAGCCAGCCCGACCAGCACGGCGTGAGCGTGCTGGAGCGGGCATTAAAAAAATCAGGTTGGCGCGGCCCGCGAGAGACTGGGGCGCAACGCCAAGCCGACGCTGTTGATCGTGGACGCGCAGAGCGTGAAGAACTCGGACACGGCCGGTAACAAAGGCTATGACGCAGGCAAGAAGGTTTCGGGCATCAAGCGCCATATCGGCGTGGACACGCAGGGACTGCCTCACGCCATTGCCGTGACGACGGCCGACGTGACCGACCGCAAGGGCGCGCTGCAGGCGATGCAGCGTGGCAAGGACCGTCTGGACAAGGTGCAAGCGTGCTGGCCGACAGCGGCTATGTGGACGAACCCTTTGCCCAAGGGGTGCGGGACACCTTGGGAGAGGCGGTCACGGTGCAAATCGCCAAGCGCAGTGAGTTGCACAAGTTCGCAGTGATCCCCAAACGGTGGGTGGTCGAACGCAGCTTTGCCTGGCTGGAGAAAAACCGCCGCTTGTGGAAAAACTGCGAACGTTGGCTCAATACCAGCTTGCAGTTCATCCACCTGGCCTTCTTGGCGATTCTGCTCAGAAGATCGTAAATACTTTCTAAGAACATCGAGCGCGTTGCGCGTCGGAAGCTGCTGATGATTCATGCAGCGACCATGCTGGATACGCTGAAAGTCCCTCCGGGGCTCCGATTGGAGCCACTGTACGGTGATCGCAAAGGACTGTACAGCATCCGAATCAACGACCAGTGGCGCGTTTGCTTTCGATGGGCCGACGATGGCGTATATGACGTAGAAGTCGTGGATTACCACTAGGAGTAAATGATGGCAAAGAAACTGGATGAAATTCACCCCGGCGAGATTCTGGTGGAAGAATTCGTCAAGCCGATGGAAATAACCAATGCACGGTTGGCGTCGGATATCTGCCGTCCTACAGCCTGGAATTGAACCCGGACGAACTGTTGAATGCCAATTTGAAAGAAGCCGTCACCAAGAAGGCGCCTGTGCGCCACAAGGGAGATTTGAAAAAAGTCGTCATCCGGCATCTGCGCAGAATTAGCAATTCACCGAATCGCGTGAAAAAGTACTTTCAACATGCGCCAGTGAAGTACGCCGCTTGACTTATAGCGAGTTGAACAAACCTATGCCGGATCAATAAAGCGGCGCGCCGGGCATGGCGCAAGGTTCGCGACTATCCTGAAAAAGACCGGCGGTATTCTTCCGTTTGGTACACTTATCCACAGCGGCATAGTCAAAGTGCCGCAACCGGCCCTGGGTCAAATTTCAATCGGCCCTGGGTCAAAATTCAATCGGCACGAACAGGCCAGCAGACCCTTTTCAGTAAATAAGCCTTCCACTGGACGTAATGACCGACAAATCGACGAAGCGCGAGCCGGTATGGTTGTCAGGCGAGAAACTCAGCAAAAAGCCTCCCAAGTCGATGTTCTGCATTTGCTCCAGCCCTCTGCGCACACCTTCTGCCGAAGCGTCTTTCGACTTCCTGATTGCTTCGTAGATCAGCCTGGCGCTCACATAGCCTTCGAGATTGAAGTAGGTGGGGGGCTGCGTTGTGCCGCCGAATTTCTCGTAGTCGTCTTGGAAGGAGCGAATCAGCGGCAGGATAGTTTTGTTCAGATTTGGCATCACCTGCACGATGCCAATGCCGGCAGCATTCCTCTGACCCAATGCATCGATCAGCATCTGATGATCGGTATATGACAAGGTATACACGGGCGAGCGAACTCCGGCCTGCCGGATGGCGACCACCGTTTCCACTACTGCCTTCGGCGGGGCAAAGACGATGATTGCCTGCTGGGGATGCGACTTCAATGCCGCAATCACCCCGCTGAAATCGGTCGAGGGCGCGATTTTGAAGATCGGCTTGCAGTCCGCCTTGGCCCCATGTCCGGCAAGGGCCTTTTCCGCCAGATCGCCCGCCTGCAGCCCGAACGGATTTTCGGACATGACGATGCAGATGTCGCGGTAACCTACGGTCACCAATTGCCTCGTCAGCGCCGTGATCTGATCCCGGTCGCCGGCACGGAAGTGAAAGATATTCCTCTGCAGCACGCGGGACGAAATCGGGCTCGGCACCGCGCCAACGATAGGCAGAGAGGCCCTGTCCAGTATTCCGCTCTTGATGACCGAGAGCAGTCCTGCGGAACCGGTGGTCGGCAACAGCGCGGAAGCCTTGCCGATCATCGCACCGACCAGTCGCAAGGTCTCGGCAGGGTTGTATTTGTCGTCTGCTGTCACGATTCTGAATTTCCGGCCTTCGTAGCCTCCTTTTTCGTTCACATTGTCAAAGAATATCTTCGCGCCGAGATGAAGGTCGTTCGCGTCCTTGGAAACCGGGCCGGTGTACCCGGACACATGGCCTATCAGAATGTCTTCTGCCCAGCCTGGCTGCACACCGCACAGAAGCGCCGCCACCGGCAGCAGGAGCTTGATCAGGATTCCATTGCGCATCTTCCTCTCCTTTGAACGAATTGAATGAAGCGGGAACGATATGCGGCTTGCGCCTTGCAGCCCATCCCGAACCCAGGCGCGCGCCATCGTGGGACTTGTTCAGCGTAGCCTTATCGCTTGTAACAGCCGCAAATGAGCAGAATGTCATTGACGCGTTCCACGTAGGCGGCCTTTTGCATGATTTCCTTCGTGACCGGATGCGGGAATTTGTACTCGACCCAACCGCTGCCCGGTCCTCGCCCGACTGCATTCATCTCCTTGACGAAGAACTTGCCGCCGGCATCTTTCTGTTCCATGTTGCTGGCGCCGTACTGGCGCGCGTTGGCGCCGTGGGCAAGCCGGTTGCCATTGAGATCGTTGACGACCAAGTAGAGATCGCGATCGATGAACCGCCCCTTGGAGAAGCGATTGACTTCATCGATCAGTGCCTGTGCGCCGTGCTGCCGTACAAAGGCGGCTGCTTCCTTGATCATTGCGACCGCATCATCGGCATTGCCGAATTCGCGTGCGCCGAGGTCGAACGATGCCACCGCCTGCGTCAATGCTATGGCCTGCTCATGCAAGCTGGCCGCGGCCCTCGACGCATCTTCGCCCAAGGCTGCGTTCTTCTGCGTCATGCCGTCGAGTTGGATGACGGCGTGGTTGACCTCCTCGATACCGCTGCTCTGCTCCCGGCTCGCATCCGCGATTTCCTTCACGATGGCGGCGACATGCCGCACGGACGTGGCGATGTCGCCCATCGCGCTGCCGGCATCATCGACCAGCCGGACGCCGGTATCGACCTTCTCGACGGAATCCTTGATCAAGTCCTTGATTTCCCTGGCGGCCTGCGCGGAGCGCTGCGCCAGGCTGCGCACTTCGGCTGCCACCACCGCGAAGCCGCGGCCCTGCTCGCCGGCCCGTGCCGCTTCCACCGCCGCATTCAAGGCAAGGATGTTGGTCTGGAAGGCGATGCCATCGATCACGCCAATGATGTCGGCGATTTTCTTCGAGCTATCCTTGATTGAAGTGATCGTGGCGATCACCCGGTCAACAGCCTCGCCGCCGCGATGCGCATGGGCTGCGGCCGAATCGACCATGTGCCGAGCGGTTTCTGCGTGGTCTGCATTCCGGCGGACGGTGGCGGTGAGCTCTTCCATCGACGAGGCGGTTTCTTCCAGCGAGCTGGCCTGCGTCTCGGCGTGAGAGGCGAGGGCGGCGCTGTCGGCATTGATCTGGCCCGAGGTGGTCGCCACTGCCACGGTGCCGGAACGGACTCCGGCGATGACCTTGAACATCCGTTTGCCGATCTCTACCAATGCGTTCTGCACATCGCCGATCTCGTCAACACGCCTGGAGCCGAGTTCGGCCGTCAGATCGCCGGCCGCCAGCCGGGCAGCATCGGTTCTTAGTTGCCGCAAAGGGTGCAGGACGCTGCGCACGCCCAGCAGGGCCGAAACAAGACTCACCACGAGGCAAGCCAGGCCGGCGCACGCCACCGCAGCACGCGCTGCATCGGGTGCAACGCTCAGAGCAACAGCGGTCATGCCAGCCAGGGCCAGCAGCATCGAGCCGAACGCCAGGCCCAGACGAACGCTCAATTTCATGTGCTTGAGTCGCATGACGTCTCCCTCGTTTTCTTTTTATGTGGATCGAACTCCGGCCACGACATGGGGCAACATCGCCCTGCCCAGGCCGCCTGATCTGTATCGTCGTCTCTACTGGCCGGCCATCGCGACGTATTTGATCTGAAGATAATCCTCCAGACCGTACTTCGAGCCCTCCCTGCCCAGACCGGAATTCTTGATGCCGCCGAACGGGGCTACCTCGGTGGAAATCATGCCGGTGTTGACGCCCACCATTCCGTATTCCAGCTTGCGCGATACGCGCCAGGCGCGCCCGTGATCCCGGCTGTAGAAGTAGGCGGCGAGGCCGTATTCGCTGTCGTTGGCCATCGCGATCGCTTCCTGTTCGGTCTTGAAGCGGAACAATGGGGCGACCGGCCCGAAGATCTCTTCCCGCGCCAGGTGCATATCCGGTGTCGCGTCAGCCAGCACCGTCGGCTCGTACCAGGTGCGGCCCAGCGCATGCCGGCGGCCGCCTGCCAGTGGCCGTGCGCCCTTTCCGATTGCGTCGTCAACCAGCGCCTCCACCTTGGCGAGTGCACGCTCGTCGATCAGAGGTCCCTGTACCACGCCATCGTCGATACCCTTGCCGACCTTCAGCGCCCGTACTGCCTCGGCGAGTCGGTTGGCGAACGCCTCGAACACACCGTCCTGCACCAGGAAGCGATTGCTGCATACGCAGGTCTGGCCCGCGTTGCGGAATTTGGAGGCAAGCGCTCCGGCCACCGCCGCATCCAGATCGGCATCGTCAAAAACGATGAACGGCGCGTTGCCGCCCAGTTCCAGCGATACCTTCTTTACCGTTTCCGCGCATTGCCGCATCAGCAGCCGTCCGGTCGCGGTCGAGCCGGTGAAGCTGAGCTTGCGCACCAGCGGACTGGATGTGAGGGCGCCGCCGATGGCACGTGCATCGCCGGTAACCACGTTGAACACGCCCGGCGGAATGCCGGCGCGCACGCCGAGTTCGGCCAATGCGAGCGCGGACAATGGCGTCTGCTCGGCCGGCTTGGCCACCATCGTGCAGCCGGCTGCGAGTGCGGGCCCTGCCTTGCGGGTGAGCATCGCCATCGGAAAATTCCACGGCGTGATTGCCGCGCAAACGCCGACCGGCTCCTTGGTGACGACGATGCTGCTGTCGGGGAAAGGCGAAGGGATCACGTCGCCGTAGGCGCGCTTGCCTTCCTCGGCGAACCATTCCAGATAGGAAGCCGCGTAGGCGATCTCGCCCTTCGCCTCCGCCAGCGGCTTGCCCTGCTCAGCCGTCATCAGCCGCGCCAGGTCATCCTGGTTTTCCATCAGCAGCTCGAACCAGCGGCGCAGGATGCGACTGCGCTCGACCGCCGGACGCGCCGCCCATGCCGGGAATGCCGCCTGCGCCGCCGCGATCGCGCGCTGCGTCTCCGACTCACCGCAGTACGGCACTGAAGCGATCGTCTCGCCGGTAGCCGGATCGGTCACATCCAGTGTTTCGCCGCAGTCCGCAGCACTCCAGTTACCGCCGATATAGCAGTGCTGACGCAGCAGGGATGCATCTTTCAATTGCAACATGTTTGTTTCCTTAGTATGCCGCGCCGGTCTTGACCATCGTTTGCGTCCTGAATGAAGACACAAGGCCGATCGCCGCATTGCGCAGGATCAGCGTATCGACGCCGACCGAGAAAAAGCGCGCGCCGCTCGCCTGATAGAGACGTCCCGTGGCGACGTCCGACGCGAACACGCCGGGCGCCTTGCCGGATGCTGCGATCCGCGCCAATGCCTTCTCGATCGCGCTTTTGATGTCGGCATGGCCCGGATTGCCGAGATGCCCCATCGATGCGGCAAGGTCGGACGGCCCGAGAAACACGCCATCGATGCCATCGACTTGCAGGATGTCGTCGAGCGCGTCCAGTCCGGCCTGCGACTCCACCTGCACGATCAGGCAGGTTTCGGCATCGACCTGCTGCAGATAGTTGGCCACGCCGTTCCAGCGCGCGCCGCGTTCGAGCGCCGTGCCGACGCCGCGAATGCCGACCGGCGGATAGCGCGTTGCCTGCACCAGCGTGCGCGCCTGCTCCGCGCTGTGCACCATCGGCACCAGCAGGGTCTGCACGCCGATGCCGAGCAGTTGCTTGATCAGTGCGACGTCATGACTGGGCGGGCGCACCACGGCCTGTACCGGATACGGTGCCATCGCCTGCAGCTGCGCCTGGATCGAGCGCAGGTCGTTGGGACCGTGCTCGCCGTCGATCAACAGGAAATCGAAACCGCAGCCGGCGAGAATTTCCGTCGATAGCGGATTGGCAAGGCCGAGAAAGAGGCCGATTTGCGTCTGTTGCGCGGCGAGCGCGCGCTTGAATGAATTGAGTGGCATGTCCATGCTGATTTTCCTTAAGAGCGTCTAACAAAATGAAGCGAAGCGGTTCTGAGTAGGCGCGCCGCCGCAGACAGTACAGTTTGTACGGCAAGGCGGCGCAACACCCTCAGAATCATTTTGTTAGGTGCTCTAAACGATGCGGAAGGCGATTTGCCCGAGCGGGCCATAATCTGCCTGAAAATTGTCGCCCGGCACGGCCAGCACTGGCCGCGTGAACGAGCCAGCCAGCACCACGTCGCCGGCGTTGAGTTGCTCGTCATGCGGCGCAATCTTGTTCGCCAGCCATGCCACGCCGGTGGCAGGGTGATTCAGCACCGCCGCGGCCACGCCGGTTTCCTCGATCACGCCATTTTTATAGAGCATCGCACTGATCCAGCGCAGATCGATGTCATGCGGCCGAACCGGGCGGCCACCGAGCACGACGCCTGCATTGGCCGCAAAATCGGAGATGGTGTCGAATACCTTGCGCGGCGCTTTCGTTTCGCGGTCGAACTGTTCGATGCGGGCATCGATGATCTCGATTGCCGGCGTGACATATTCGGTCGCGGCCAGTACGTTGAACAAGGTGATGCCCGGTCCCTTGAGCGGCTTGCCGAGGATGAAAGCCAGTTCGACTTCGATGCGCGGCGCGATGAAGCGCGAAAACGGAATGTCGGTGCCAGACTCGAAGAACATATCGTCCAGCAAGGGCGCGTAATCCGGCTCGGTGATCTGCGAGGAAATCTGCATCGCGCGCGAGGTCAGGCCGATCTTGCGGCCCTTGATTACGCGTCCCTCTGCCAGCTTCAGCTTGACCCATTCACGCTGGATCGCGTAGCCATCCTCGATGGTCATGGCGGGATGCGCCTGGGAAAAGTGGCGCAACTGCGTGCGCGCCTTTTCGGCACGATGCAATTGATGGGCCAGATCTTGAATCACATTGGTTGGCAGCATTGGTCTTCTCGGTGAATTCGGTGATGGTTGCTGGATCAGGAGCGGCGATAACGCGCATGCAGGTTGTTGTGCTTCCAGGTGCCCGCTTCGCTGAATTTGGCGATTTCGAGCGATAGCGCCAGGCCCATGCTGTCGTACAGGGCGGCGAAGTGCGTCTTCATCGTGTCGAACAGCGCGTTTCCGGTGATTTGCCGCACCGCTTCGCTGCGTCCGCTGCCGATCTTCAACGTGGCGTGCACGAAGGCCGCATCGGCTGCGCCATCGGCGATGCAATATTCATCGACCGCGATTGCGCGCACGCGCACGCCGCCGATCGGATAGACAGGTTTGCCGTCGGCTTGCTGCGCGACCAGGCAGCTTGCAAGCTTGGCGCACAAGGCCGATAGCTCGCCCGTCGCTTTCAAATTGCCGGAATATTCGAGTGTCAGATGAGGCATCGCAGGTTCCTTGCGTCGTGGTCAAAGCGGAAAGACTGCATTGATCTGCCCGGTGCCGGAGCTGCCGAAGTAGGGCGTCACGATTTCGGCCTTGCCGGTATATTCTTCCGCGCCCAGCACGCCGAGCAGCATCGCGGTGTCGTGCATGAATCCTTCGCCATGGCACTTGTAGGCGTACTCCGGCAGCATGCCGACGAAGGTTTTCCAGTCGCCGTTCTTCCACATTTCGACCACGTGATGGTCGGTGGCTTCGAGGAAGGGATTCCAGACCTTGTGCATGAATTGTTCGGCGACGCCGTTCTGCGCGAAGCGATGCGAGAGAGAACCGCTGGCGAAGACCGCCACCGTGCCGTCGTATTTTTCCTCGATGGCATGGCGCACGGCGCGCCCCAGCGCAATGCTGTCCTCTAGGCTGTGCACGGTGCACAGGGCCGATACCGACACCACGCGGAAGTGGCGGTCGGAGTTCATGTAGCGCATCGGCACCAGCGTGCCGTATTCCAGCTGCAGCGTGGTCGCATCATGCGCGCGGGTGTGGACGCCGCCGGCGGTCGCTTCTTCCGCCAGCAGCTTCCCGAGCACCGGATTGCCGTCGTAGGCGAACGGCATGTTCTTGATGAAATGCGGCAATTCGTTGCTGGTGTAGATGCCTTCGAAGTGCGGCGCGCAATTGACGTGGTAGCCGGAATTGACCAGCCAGTGCGTGTCGAACACGACGATGGTATCGACCCCGAGTGCGCGGCAGCGGCGGCCGATCTCGATATGGCCGTCGATGGCGGGCTGGCGGCAACCCTTGTGCGGACCGTCCTGCTCGGACAGGTACAGCGACGGTACGTGAGTGATTTTTGCAGCGAGTGCGAGCTTGCCCATGTTGCAGTCTCCTTGTCAGAATATTCAAACGCCCCAGCGCGGAATCGGATGCCCGCCCAGCGACATGCAGACGTTCTTCGCCTCGGCAAAGACTTCGAAGCTCCAGTGTCCGCCCTCGCGGCCGGTGCCCGATGCCTTGGTGCCGCCGAAGGGTTGGCGCAGGTCGCGCACGTTCTGGCTGTTGACGAACACCATGCCAGATTCGATGCCGCGCGCCATGCGCAAGGCGCGGCCGGTGCTTTCGGTCCACACATAGGACGACAGGCCGTAGGCGACATCGTTCGCGATCTGCAGCGCCTGCGCCTCGTCCTTGAAGCGGATCAGGCAAGGTACCGGTCCGAAAATTTCTTCCTGTGCGATCCGCATGAGGTTGTCGACATCGGCGAATACCGTGGGCTGTACCCAGAAACCGTTGCGGAATTTTTCCGGCACCTCCGGCGTGCAGCCGCCGAACACCACGCGCGCGCCTTCCTGTTTGCCGAGTTCGATGTAGCTGGTGACCTTTTCCCAATGGTCGCGGCTGATCATGGGGCCGATGATGGTATCGGGATCGAGCGGATCGCCGACCTTGAGGCGCGACGCACGCGCGGCGAAGTCGGCGACGAAGCGGTCGTAGATCGACTCTTGAATCAGGATGCGCGAGCCTGCCGTGCAGCGTTCGCCATTGTTGGAGAAGATCATGAACACGGCCGCATCGAGCGCACGTTCGTAGTCGGCGTCATCGAAGATGATGAAGGGAGATTTGCCGCCGAGTTCCATCGAGTATTTTTTCAGGCCGGCATTCTGGATGATGCGGGTGCCGGTTGCGGTGCTTCCGGTAAACGAAATCGCGCGCACATCGGGATGGCGCACCAGCGCGTCGCCGACGGTTGCGCCGTAGCCCTGCACCACGTTCAGCACTCCGGCGGGGATTCCTGCCTCCAGCGCGAGTTCCGCCAGGCGGTCGGCGGTCATCGGTGACAGTTCGCTCATCTTGAGAACGGCAGTGTTGCCAAGCGCGAGGCAGGGCGCGGTCTTCCATGTCGCGGTCATGAACGGCACGTTCCACGGCGAGATCAGCGCACAGACGCCGACCGGCTGGAACATCGTGTAATTCAGATGCGTGTCATCGGACGGGTAGCAATCGCCATCCATGCGCGTGCAGACTTCCGCGAAGAAGTGGAAGTTGTCGGCTGCGCGCGGCACCAATGCCTTCTTTGTCTGGCCGATTACCTGGCCGGTGTCATTCGTTTCCATCTCGGCGATTTCCGGCACGTTCTTCGTGATGAGTTCGCCCAGGTTGCGCATCAGCTTCGCGCGCTCGGCCGCCGGTTTCGCGGCCCATGCAGGGAAGGCGTCCTTGGCCGCCTGCACTGCCGCTGCAATTTCTTCCGCGCCGCCGGCTGCGACTTCGGCCAGCACTTCGTTGGTGGCCGGATTGCGCGTCTCGAATACCTCGCGGCTTTCGACGCGCTTGCCGTTGATCATGTGTTTCAGCATGTTGTTCCTCTATCCAGTGTGTTTTGCATTGCCGAAGAAGGTTTCGTCATCGACGATGCTGTTCATCAGGCAGCCGATGCCTTCGATTTCGGTTTCCACCACGTCGCCCGCCTTGACGTCGGCCAGTCCTTCCGGCGTGCCGGTCAGGATGATGTCGCCGGGCGACAGCGTCATGCATGAGGACAGCCAGGAAATCAGCGTCGGAATGTCGAAGATCATGTCGGCGGTGGTGCCGCGCTGCGTCACGCTGCCGTTCACACGCGTGGTCAGCGCCAGCCGCATCGGGTCCGCGATGTCGTCGCGCTCGACCAGCCAAGGGCCGATCGGCGTGCAGCCGTCGCGGTTCTTCACGCGCAGGTTCGGCCGGTAATAGTTCTCCAGGTAATCGCGAATCGCGTAGTCGTTGGCGACGGTGTAGCCGGCGACGTATTCGTATGCATCTTCCTTCGCGATGCGGCGGCCTTCCTTGCCGATCACGACCGCGAGTTCGCATTCGTAATGCATGTAGGTGGCATCCGCGGGCCGCCGCGTATGCGCGCGGTGGCCGATGAAGGTGTTGGGCCCCTTGAGGAAGACCAGCGGCGTCTCCGGCGCCTTGAACGCGAGTTCCTTTGCGTGATCGGCGTAGTTCAGGCCGAGCGCGAACACGGTGCGCGGCGCGACTGGCGGCAGCCATGTCGGTTCGGTTTCGGCCAGCATGCGGCCATCCGCCAGCAGCACGCAGCCATCTACTGCCTGCGTGACTTCGTGAATCGCGCCTTCCCAGGCGATGCGTCCGCGCTTCATGCCTTGCCTCCTTCCGCTGCGATGGAGAATGTCAGCGTACCCAGTTCCGGCCGGTTCGCGCCTACCTGGACGCGGCTGCCGGCAACGGCCTGCGGCGCGAGATAGGGAACGCCAACCAGCACCATGTCGCCGGTGTCGAGGGACATGAATTCGGTGATGTCGGCCAGCAGTTGCGGCACGTCGCGCACCAGATGGGCCAACGGCCACTGCGCGACCAGCCGGTCGTCTATCGTTGTCTGCAAAACCAGTTCACGCAGATCGCCGGCCAGATCGGCGGCGGCGACATTCCCGACGGGGCAGGAAGCGTCGAAGCACTTCTCCCGGATCGCGGGACGGTAGTAACTCGCATGCGGCAGGCTCAGGTCGGCCACCAGCGCGAAGCCGGCGATGACCGACATTGCATCGGCCGCGTGCAGGCGCGCCGCCGGCCGGCCGATCAGGATGCCGACGGTGGCGCCGATCTCGACTGCATCGGCGCCTGCCGGCAGCTGCACCACCGCGCCGGAGCCGGTCAGCGTGTTGCGCGGCTTGATGTACATGACCGGCGCTTTCGGCGCGCCCTTGTATGGCGCATCCTCCAGCGCAGCGCCGATGCTGTTGAGCGAGGCGCGGTCGTTGAGGACGACGCCATAGACCGTGCCGCTGATGGCGGGGCAGGGCGGTTGGCGCGTGCTTGCAGATTGCATGTCAATTCTCCCTTGCATATGTCACTTACAGAGAAGTCCGTAGTAATTCAGGTGGCAACATTGCGATCGCATCCCCTTCCCTTCAAGGGGAGGGTTAGGGTGGGGATGGGTTAAATCCGCAACGTAAAACCCATCCCCATCCCGGCCGTCCCACGCATTGCCTTGCAAGGCAATGCGATTCAGCAGGCGCAAAGCATGCTTTGCGAAACCCCTGCTTCATCCCCTTGAAGGGGAAGGAGTTGAAGCAATGCAGCCGTTGTCCAAATTTCCGACTACTGAGTATTTCAGCGCATGTCAGCCGAACGCATGGACCAGCCACAGGCTCAGGCCCGGGATGAATACCAATGCGATGATGCGCAGAAAATCCGAAGCGAGGAAGGGCATCACGCCCCATGCCGTGTCCTTCATCGGCACATCCTTGCTGAGTTTGTTGATCACGTACAGATTCATGCCGACGGGCGGATGCACCAAGCCGATCTCGACCACCATCAGCGCGAGGATGCCGAACCAGACCGACTTGTCGGCGACCGACATGCCGAAGAAGTCCAGACCCATCACGACCGGATAGAAAATCGGAATGGTCAGCAGGATCATCGCGAGTGAATCCATCACGCAGCCAAGGATGATGTAGATCACGAGGATCGAGAACAGCACCAGCAGCGGCGGCAGGCCGCTGCCCTGCACCCAGTGCGCGAGTTCGGTCGGCATCTGCGACAGTGCGAGGCTGGAGTTCAGCAGGTCCGCGCCGATCAGCACCATGAAGATCATGGCCGAGGCGACTGCGGTGCCGTAGATGCTGGCGAGGAAGCTGCGCATGCGCATGCCGCCGGACAGCACGGCGATGATGCCGCAGGAGGCCGCGCCGATCGATGCTGCCTCGGTCGGATTGGCCCAGCCGCCGTAGATACCCACGATGACGACGAGGAACACGATCAGCACCGGAATGATCCTGACCTGCGCCTTGACCACCTCCGCGAACGACGCCTTCTTGCCGGCCGGTCCGGCGCTGGGGTCGCGTCGCACGATCAGCGCGATGACGAGCAGGTAGCCGAGGGCAGCGATCACGCCGGGCACGACCGCCGCGACGAACAGCTTGCCGATCGATTCCTGCGTCAGGACCGCGTAGATGACGAGCGGCACCGAGGGCGGGATCAGGATGCCCAGCGTGCCGCTGGCCGCCAGCGTGGCGGTGGCGAGCTTGCCGGAGTAGCCGTGATTGCGCAGTTCGGGCAGCGCAACCTGTCCCATGGTCGCGGCCGTAGCCAGCGATGAGCCGCAGATCGCGCCGAATGCGCCGCAAGCCGCCGTTGACGCCATCGCCAGGCCGCCGCGCCAATGGCCGATCAGCGTGCCAGCGGCATGGAACAGCGCCTTCGACAGCCCGCCATGGGTCGCGAATTGCCCCATCAGAATGAACAGGGGGATGACCGCGAGATCGTAGTTGGATACCCGTGCATAGACCAGGTTGTTCAGAGTGAACATCAGGCCGTTCAGCTCGCCCTTGCTCATCACGAGATAAATGCCGGAGCCGACGACGAACATCGTGATGGCAATGTGAAAGCGTGCCGCCAGCAACAGCAGCAGAATGGCAAAGCCGAGCAGGCCGACGGTGGTTCCGCTCATGCTGTTCTCCCTGACAATGGTTTCGACGAACGGAACGACGCGACGGCGCGGTACATCGCACACAGCGTCGTGAGTGCAAGGATCGGCACCAGCGCGGCGACCGGAATCCATACCGGCAGCGACACCAGCGTGGTGACTTCGCCCGCCTCATGCAGGGCAACCGCAGACAGCGCGGTGCGCCACGTCAGCAGGGCGACGACCAGCGCCAGCAGACACTCGGCGACGCCGTCGATCGGGCGCTTGAGCGATTCGCGCATGTTCTCGGTGAAAAAATCCACCTTGATATGCTCGCCCTGCAGCGTGCAATACGGCAGGAAAGCCATCGCCGCCACGGCCGTGCCCGCCTGCATCAACTCGATATCGCCCTCGACCGGGCCAAAGCCGAGCTTGCGCCCGATGATGGATATCAGCGACATGACAATCAATGCGATGAACAGCAGACCGCCCGCGATTGCCGCCGTTTTGGCGGCGGCAATCAGGACGTGCTTCATCGGCTCGTGCGCCACCGGCTCGTGCGCCACCGGCTCGTGCGCCACCGGCTCGTGTGCCACCGGCTCGTGTGCCACCGGCTCGTGTGCCACCGGCTCGTGTGCCACCGACTGGCGCGGCAACTCCATTGGATTCATCATTGTTTCGATTCCGAAAATGGTTTATCCGATGGTCTTACTGTCCAGTCGCGAGCGTGCGCGCGGCGGCAGCGAGGCGCTTGCCGTCATGGCCTTTCTCGGTGACCTGCCTGATCCAGTCTTCATCGACGCTCGCCGTTGCGCTGCGCATGGCAGCCATCTCGGCCGGTGTGAAGTCGATGATCTGCCCGCCGGAGGCCAGCACCTTCTTGCGCGAATTTGTCGCTTCCTCATCCCACACACGTCCGAAACGCTCGACCAGCTCCGCGCCGCTGTGCCTGTCGATGATGGCTTTCAGGTCTGCCGGCATGCCGTCGAATTTCTGCTTGTTCATCAGCAGCATCAGCACGGTGGTGGAAGGATAGGGCTGGCCTGTGGGCGGCTGCGAATGCAGTTTGGCCACTTCATCCAGCTTGGTCGGCAGCACCACTTCCCATGCGCCCATCGCGCCATCGACCACGCCCTTGGAGATCGCTTCGGTCACTTGTGCCGGCGGCATCGCAACCGGCGTGGCGCCGAGTGCGATCAGGGTCTTCGCGCCCAGCCGTGTCGAGGAGCGCAGCTTCTGTCCCTTCCAGTCCGCTACGGACTTCACTTCCTTCTTAGCGGTATGGACCGCCTGGCCTCCATCGACGTGCAGCGCCAGCATCTTAAAGGCCGAAAACTCCTGCTGCGCGTGCTGCTGGTAGAACTTCCATGCGGCGCGGCTGCCCGAGCTTGCGTCGGAAATCATGAAGGGCAATTCGAAGGCTTCGATCAGCGGGAAACGCCCGGTGGAATATCCGGGCGCGGTCCACACCACGTCCGCCACGCCGTTCCTCACCTGGTCCACCAGTTGCGCGGGCGTGCCGCCCAGTTGCATGGCCGGATAAATCTGGCACGCGATGCGACTGCCCGAATCCTTCTTCAGGGCATCGCACCAGGGTTGCAGCACGCGCACCTGCGCCGGTGCGGCCGGCGGCAGAAAGTGGGCGACCTTGATCGTGAATTCCTGGGCTGCGACAGGCAGCGCGACAGCCAGACAGCCAATTGCGGCGAAACGATGAAATTTCATGACTCCTCCTCGATGCGTTGTTTTGATTAGTCAGGCCCTCGGACCTGCTGCATATTCACGGTGATCACAGCAAGACGGGTGCAGGGAACGGGCAGCGACATTTGCTATGATGATAGTAATATATTCGCTATGATCATAGCAAGTCAAGCGATATAATTGATGCGTCGCATCACCCATTTCACATTGCTGCAATCTCACAAGAAGGTGGATTGATTCATGAATCAGCGGATTTCCTATCGCAACCTGCCCCAGCTTTTTCTGAAGGCGCGCGAGCATCTGATGTCGCACTTCCGGCCCATCCTCAATCACTTCGGCCTCACCGAGCAGCAGTGGCGGATACTGCGCGCGCTGGACGAGGACAGGCAGCTTGAGCCCAGAGAGATCTGCGACATCTGCCAGATCATCAGCTCCAACATGGCCGGCGTGCTGGCGCGCATGGAAGACATGGATCTCATCGTACGCAGCCGCAGCGCGGAGGATCAGCGGCGCGTGCTGGTGCGCCTTTCGCGCAAGGGCGAATTGCTGGTGGACGACATCGCGCCGCTGATCGAGGCCCAGTACCACCATATCGAGGAAGCGTACGGCGTGAAGCTGTTCGGCGATGTGTTCAAGGTGCTTGAGAAATTCGTGCTGGCGGACGACGCATCGGTCGAGCATGTCGCGTTGCCGGCCGCAAAATCCGTATCACTGGAACGCGCCTCGGTCAGGGGGGCAGGAAAAGTGCAAAAGCGGCAGACAGCACAGAAAGCATTCGCAGGCAAGCGGCAGCAAGGAGACAAGTAAATACGATCCGACTTCCTTATCTGACTTCTGACGACGATTGCCGCTTCCGGGTCCGCCATTGGCGTGAGCTTGGTTGTATTTTCCGGATACCAACGACTTCATCACGCCACCAGCTTTTGTTCCGCCATCCAGGCAGCATGATGCTGCGCCGGGCTCTTGTAGCGCAACGCGGAGTGGCGACGTGTCCGGTTGTAAAACACTTCGATATAGTCAAACAAATCCTGCCTGGCTTCTTCCCGCGTGGCGTAGTCTTCATGAAACACGCGCTCGTTCTTCAAGCTGTTGAAGAAACTTTCTATCGGCGCGTCAGAGCAGTGCTCTGACTCCCAGCAATTGCCCTTGCGGCTGATGCTCGCCATCATGCCGTATTCGGCCAGTCTGCGGCGGCGCGCCTACTCAGAACCGCTTCGCTTCATTTTGTTAGACGCTCTAAATGCCCATGGAGAAGCAGTCATAAATGATCCCGCGTAGCCATTGGTTGGCGGCGTCTCGATGATAACGGGCATGCCAATGCTGCTTGAGATCGAATGTGGGCGCCTTCATCGGCAACTCCAGCATTCGTAACTCGCCAAGTCTCGCGAACGACTGGGCGCATGAGTAGGGAACGGTGACCAGCATGTCGGACTCGGGCAGCAAGTGCGGAATGCTCATGAAATGAGGAATGCTCAGTCCGACCTTGCGGACAATTTTCTGCTCTTCCAGATAGCGCTCGATGATCTCCTGACTTCGCCCTTCAGCCCGTATCACGACATGATAGACATCCAGGAACTGCTTCATGGTGAGCTTCGTCTTGATGGTGGGGTGATCACGGCGGACCAGACAGGCAAACGTATGTGTAAACAGATGCTGCTGGTAGAAATTGGCCTTTGTGATGTCCGGGAAATAGCCCAGCGCCAGGTCCACATCACCCGCTGCCATCGCCTCTTCCAGACGCGCCGGTGGCATGGACACCGACTTGAGGGTGATGCCCGGTGCATCCGTACGCAGACGCCTGAGCAACTTGGGCAGGAAGACCATCTCGCCGACGTCTGACAGACTCAGCGTAAATGTGCGCTGGCTTGTGCGTGCATCGAATTCGTCTTGCAGGAAGATGTCTCGCTGCACCACTTCCAATACATGCCGAACCGGATCGGCCATCCTTGACGCTCTGGGTGTCGGTTCCATTCCCCTGGAGGTTCGGACGAACAAGGGATCCGCCGTCAGCGTGCGCAGTTTGTTCAAGCCAAAGCTCACCGCAGGCTGGCTCAGGCCGACAATTTCCCCGGCCAATGTGACGTTCCTGGTGCGCATCAGAGCATCGAAGACGCGCAGCAAGTTCAAGTCGATTTCTGCAATATTCATGGCGTAAATTCCAGTTATTTGTTCATCTGATTGACAGATAATACCCCGGCTCGCAGAATCGAACCAAGAGCAAAGAACACTTTGCTGCTTGATTCATATAACAAGCACCTTCCATTCAGCTTGGATCTACAGGAGACATCAATGAGCACTCGTCGGCAATTCACCTTGCTACTGGCCTCGGCCGGCTTCGCATTCCTTTCCGCTCCCTATGCCACTGCCCAGGAAGACACGATTCGGGTCGGTCTGATTCTGGAAAAGTCGGGCCCGTTCGCCAGCTATGGCAAGCAGATGGAGAACGGTATCCAATCCTTCATGAAGATCCATGGGGACAAGGTAGCCGGCAAGAAGGTGGAGTTGTTCGTGCGTGACAGCACGGGCCCGGCTCCCGAAGTCGCCAAGCGACTGGCACAGGAATTGATCGTCAACAATAAAGTGCATTTCCTGGCCGGTTTTGGATTCACTCCGAATGCCCTGGCTGCCGCACCAATCGCCACGGCGGCAAAGACGCCAATGATCGTGATGAATGCTGCGGCATCTACCATCTCGACGCGCTCGCCTTACATTGCCCGTGTTTCCTTCACGACACCGCAAGTCTCCATGCCGATGGGGGACTGGGCTGGCAAGAATGGCATCAAGAAGGTCTTCACGGTCGTTTCCGACTACGGGCCGGGACACGATGCGGAAACCTATTTCAAGAAGGGCTTCCAGGCAGGCGGTGGGCAGATAGCAGGGGAAGTGCGCGTGCCGCTTTCCGCCAGGGATTTTTCTTCATATCTCCAGCGCGTCAAGGATGCCAAGCCTGAAGCGGTCTTCGTGTTCCTCGCTGCCGGCGAGCCTACGGTTTCGTTCATGAAGGCCTATGGCGAACGCGGGATGAAGCAAAGCGGCATCCGCATTCTTTCAACCGAGGGCTGGGCCGACGATCGTGAGCTGAACCTGATCGGCGACGCCGCCATGGGCGCGGTTTCGACCGGCTTCTATTCCATGACGCATGACAGTGCGAAGAACAGGGAATTCGTGAAGACCTATCTCGACATCGACAAGTCCGGGATGGTCCCCGACTTCATGGCCGTGTCCGCCTACGACGGCATGGCAGCCATTTATGCGGTCGCCAACAAGCTGGGCGGGCAAATCGACGGCGAACAGGCTATGAAAGTTCTCAAGGGTTTGCAGATCGATAGCCCGCGCGGCCCCCTGGTGATCGATGCCGAGACCCGGGATCCAGTACAGACCGTCTACGTTCGCAGAGTGGAAATGCGTAACGGAAAAATGGCAAACGTCGAGTTCGACAGTGGCTACAAGAATGTCAAGGACCCCGGCAAAGACGCCGCGAAGTAACGACTCTCTACACCAGCTCATTTTTTCACGCATTTTTTTGATAAGTCAGTTCAGGAGTAACAAGTGACGCAGATTTCCGTCAATGACATTCACCTTCACTACCAGCTGGACGGGCCGGAATCGGCTCCGGTGCTCGTATTCGTCAACTCCATTGCCACCGATCTGTCCATTTGGGATCAAGTGACTTCGGTCTTGCAGAGCTCGTTCCGGATATTGCGCTATGACGCACGAGGGCAGGGGCAATCGAGCGCGCCGGACGGACCATACTCGATCGAGTTGCTCGCAAGCGATCTGATCGGCTTGCTCGATGCGCTTGGCCTGGTCAGGGTGAACCTGTGCGGCCTGTCTCTTGGTGCCATGGTCGGAATGTGGATCGCGACGCATCATCCGGAACGTATCGAGCGGCTTGTGCTTTGCAATACCGCGGCCCGGGTCGGCCCGCCGGAATCCTGGGATGCAAGGGCGGCTGCGGTACTTGAACGGGGCATGCAGGCGATCCGTCCGGCGGTGCTTGAACGCTGGCTTTCTCCCCACTTCGTATCGGCAAATCCGCAAGGCGCGGAACGGGTGCTGGCCATGGCGCTCGGCTCGCCGGTCGCGGGCTACATCGGATCCTGCGCCGCAATTCGCGACATGGACCAGCGCGAATCGATCAGCACGATCAGGATTCCGACGCTGGTCGTTGCCAGCAGCGCGGATGCGGCAACGCCTGTGGCCGATGCCAGACATATTGCCAATTCGATCCAGGCCGCCGTCTATACGGAGCTGTCGGGCGGCCACCTTTCCAACGTTGAGCAAGCAACAGGACTGGCCACGGCAATGATGGGTTTTCTGCAAGGCCGCACAGCCTGAGCCTCACATCTGAACAAAGAGGAGACATCATGTTCATTCGCAATGCATGGTACATCGCCGCCTGGGCGAACGAAGTCAGTGATACGCCGTTGGCAAGACGGATTCTGAACGAGCCCGTGGTGCTGTTTCGAGACAAGGAGGGAAAAGCTGGAGCCCTCGCCGACCGCTGTTGCCATCGCGCCGCACCCTTGTCGCTCGGGCAGGTAACGGATGCAGGGTTGCAGTGCGGCTACCATGGGCTGACATTCGATTGCTCAGGCCGGTGCGTTGCCATTCCCGGCCAGGAAAAAATTCCGCAGAAGGCACGCGTGCGCAGTTACCCGCTGGTTGAGAAAGATGAATTCCTGTGGATCTGGATGGGGGAAGCCGAGAAGGCGGACGTCTCGAAGATCCTCGATTACCCATACCACAACGACTACAAGAAGTGGCCGCACAAGCATGGCCTGTACCAGGTCAAGTGCAACTACATGCTCCTCGTCGATAACCTGATGGACCTGACCCACATCGGGTACATCCATGGGAAAACCATTGGCGGCAGCCCAATGACCCACGTGCAGGCGGAAATGGAAACGACACCGACCGATACCGGCCTGAAGTTCACGCGCTGGATGCCGAATTCCGCACCACCGCCCACGTACTCCAAAGCCGTGCCGTTCGCGGGCAACGTCGACCGCTGGCAGGAATTCGAGTATGTCGCACCGACATCGATCATTCAATGGAGCGGGGCCATCGACGTCGGCAAGGAAGCACGGACAAACCGTGACCAGCCAGGTTTTTCATTGAAGCTGTTTCATGGCCTGACGCCGGAGACGGAGACGACCACATTCTATTTCTGGTCCACTGCAAATGGCTACCGGCAAGACGACCCGGAGGTAACCGAGCTTCTGTATCAGGAGATCGGCAAGGCGTTCCTGGAGGACAAGGAAATCGTCGAAGCACAGCAGAAGCGCATCACCGAAATGGGGGAGGAGGCGCTTGTCGACGTCGTCTCCGACCGCGCACGCATTCACATGCGACGCACCGTCGAGCGCATGCTCAAGGAAGATGGGCAGGCGCAGGCAGCTGCCTAGGGCAACAGGTCCTGGTGCTCAATGCGGACCGTATTCGATTACCACGTTCAATCCGAGAACCGGCAGACCAGGCATCTGCCGGCAAAGAAGGTATCAACATCCAATGGACAGCATCGCAGTCAAGGTAGTCAGGAAAGTCAAGGAAGCGGAGGACGTCTTCTGCTATGAGCTGGCTCGCATCGATGGCGCACCACTGCCGCCATTCAGTGCCGGTGCGCACATTGACGTGCACATCGGCGCGAAATTGACCCGTCAATATTCGCTTTGCAATGATCCAACGGAAAACCAGCGCTACCAGATCGGTGTACTGCGCGATCCGCGTTCCCGTGGCGGGTCCGTTGCCATGCACGACAAGGTACATGTGGGCGATACCCTCAAGATCAGCCCACCGAAGAATCACTTTCCCCTGGCGCAGGCAGACAAGACATTGCTGTTTGCAGGCGGCATCGGCGTGACTCCCATCCTTTGCATGGCTGAACGCCTCGCCCGGATCAATGCGGATTTCGAGATGCATTACTGTACTCGCGCAAGGGAACGCACCGCCTTTCTCGATCGGATCAAGGCGACATCCTTTGCATCAAGGGTGCATTTTCACTTCGATGATGGCCCCCCGGACCAGAAGCTGATCCTGGAGGAGGTGCTTGCCAAGCCAAATGACGGCAAGCATCTCTACGTCTGCGGACCGGCCGGTTTCATCGAGCATGTCGTCAGCACAGCGAAGCGACTGGACTGGGCCGGTGAGCACGTGCATTTGGAGCATTTCGGTGCAGTTGCGGTCGAGTCGACGGGCGACAGCGAATTCGAAGTCCAAATCGCCAGCACCGGCAAGTGCTATGTCATTCCTGCCGGCCGCACTGTTGTGGAGGCGCTGGGAGAGCAGGGCATCGAAATCCCTGTGTCTTGCGAGCAGGGGATATGCGGCACCTGCATTACCCGGGTTCTCGGTGGCACGCCAGACCATCGGGACACGTATTTCAGCGATGCCGAGCGCGACAGGAACGACCAATTCACGCCATGCTGTTCACGCGCGAAGATGGACAGGCTGGTTCTGGACATTTAGGTTTTGGTCGGTTTGCCCACGTTGCCTGTGCCGATGGTCGTTGTCGGTTGAGCGGAACATGCAAGCCCTCTGTGCTGGTTTTATTGGCACTCAAACGATCGCGTTTCGGAATGAAGAACTTCACAAGTACAGTTTCTCCATTCGAACAGCAGGGACTGCGTGAAGCGCTTCGACGTGACGCAAGGTCCGAGCAAACGACAGCCATTTCGGACTGGGAGAATCACGATCAGCCCCAGCAAAACGCAAGGAACAGCATTCACTTGATGGGGCACTGAATCCCAAATCGAAACATCGGTCGTCTGCTGATGCAACCCGCCTCGAACATCAAGCATGCGATGGAAACAACGCTGTCCTTCATGAGGATATGTCCGAGCGGGCCTCTTCGATAAGCCAAATAACGATGCGATTTATGTCCCACACGCCACTGCGATCTGATTCAGGAATTAAGGGGAGGCGTGGAGAGGGGTGGCTTTACAACTAAAAATGCAACTAACGGTCCAGAAAACTCAACAGCAATCCATCGCGCTGCGCGCGCTCGTCATCAGCCCAATCGATGAAAAGAGCCACCTCGGCAGGCAGGTAAACTTCGATTCTTCTCCCCCACCTGCAGTTTTGATATATTTTGAAGACCGTTAGTTGCAATTCCAAGCCATGGCCCAAGACCTGTTCGAAACGCACTATTTCTGGAAGACCGCTCCGGTCGAGGCGTTTTCCGCCTTCGTGAAGACCGAGGATTATCTGAAGCTGTCGCGGCGTACAACGTCCAGGGAAAAGGAGGATGAAACCTCCCGCCCCTTGCGAGACAGCTCGGCCCAGGTGTATATCCACATGTTCAGCCGATTTGCGCGCTGGATGGCACGGGAAAATCTCGATGTCTTCAGCATCACTGCCGCGCACCTGCGCGCCTTTCTGGAATATCGCGAGAGCGAGGAGGGCAAGCCGCCGAGGGCACTGACCAGCTCGATCCGCGTGCGCTATCTGCGGATGCTGGAACGGGTATTTGCCCATCTTCAGTTGCAGCCCAATCCCGCCCGGCATGCCGCGTTCGACGTCTATCGCACCCCGGCCGCCGGCCGGGACAAGCCCAAGGCCGTCCTGTCTCCCGCGCAGCACGCGGAATTCATGCGCGCCTTGCCGTCCGCGCCGCCGCTGGTCGAGGAAGACATGGACAATCCTTCATGGAAGCGCCGCCGCGACCGCGCGATGCTGGCGATGATGCTGGGCGCCGGCTTGAAGGTTTCCGAAGTCATCGGCATCCGCACCGCCAGCGTGGGCGTCATGGACACCACGGGTTCGATTCCGGTGACCATCACGCCGAGGTCGGTCGGCGGCAGCGCGAAACACCACGAGACGCAGCTGCGTCCTTTCGCCGCGAGGGAGGTGACCGCATGGATCGCAGAGCGCAAGATGCGCAACATCCCGGGCGAGCTGCTGTTCCCCGCGAGCCTGCAAGGCGGCCTCCTGAACAAGGCCACCGTCTATCGGTATGTCAAGGAAACCCTTGCCAGAGCCGGCATCGACGTACACCGAAAGGGGGGCCGAACACTGCGCAATTCATTCGCCGTGCGCGAACTGGAGTCAGGTGGCAGCGTCGAACTGGTCGGACAGTTCCTCGGACACAAGAAGCGAAAATCGACGGAAAAATACCTTTTGCAAAAGCCCGGAACAACGCTTCCTGATTGAATCTCCTCCCGAGCGACCGGGGACCTCGGCGCGTCTCTTGCGGCACGCTCGAAGATTCCTTGCGTGCCCTTGCGTCGCCACACTCAAGTCATCCGATGGTTTCCCCATTTTGACGCGGCGCGAAAGCAGAGCCATGCAGCCACGGCAAATTTCTGTTTCGAGGTATTTCCGCCACGAACTACGTCGGCGTGCGTGATGAGAACCCATAACCAATCGATCGCGGACTCTCGGACGCTCAATGAGCTGCATCTCCACCACGACGCATCAAGGTGTCTGCACCAACAAATTCCTTCGCCAGCGATGGCGCCGCACGGTTCTCTCGCGGACGGGATCGCTTGCCAAGCCATTTTCCCAGCCTCATGCCCGGGACTTCGATGAATCTGTATGCAAGCGCCGAAAGCATCAATGTCGTCAAGACGATCAACGGGAGGGCGTACATCAGAAAGTTGAATTTTCCTATCTCGGGGAATGCATGCTGCAAGCAGGCAAACCACGCGTACAACACAAGCATGTGGATCATGTAGATCGAATACGAAATCCTTCCCATCCATTGCAGCATGGGTTGTCGCAGGACGCCGATAAACATCCTTTGGAACAGCGATGGCGCAGGATGCCTTTCAGCGATGATCGCGATGAAAACGACAACCCACAACATCAGCGAAATGGTTCTGCTCATCGTGAAATACACGATTGCAATCGCAAGCAATCCCATGACTTCAATGAAGCGGAAATCATGTTGCCGGATGAGGTTGGACTTTTTCCAGACAAAATACGAAACGATCCCGATCAAGAAGTATGCGCCTTGATTGATCGCAAATCCTGCACTGCCATAGTTCACGGCCCGCAAGACGCACACCACGACAATGACCGCCGCCAGTGCATACCATCGACGCGCCGCGATGAGGAAGAACAATGCAGGCGCAATCAGGTAAAACTGCCATTCAACCGAAATGCTCCACGCCGGTCCGACGATCGCATACTGACTGCTCGGCAGAATACTGTCCGCAATCGCGCCGTGCAGCATCGCAAAATGCGCGAGAAGGTGTTGCGGCAGGTATTGCAGGGCGTCGAGGTGAATCCGCATGTCGTTGGCAATCGATTGATTCTTCCATGGCGTATTGGCAATCACCGAAACCTGCCAATCCAGCGTGAGGGCGGATATCACGAGGATCAAGAAGAACAGCGGGGCAAGGCGGAAAAAGCGGCCGACAATGAATTCGGTATAGGAGCTTCGTTGACGGTCGAGCAGCATGAAAATGACGAAGCCGCTCAGGATAATGAAACAATCCACCGCAAGTCCCGGATTGCCCAGGATCGCGAAGACGCCCAGTTCGGCGTCCGTGTAGCCCGAGTGCTTGATCGTGTGCCCCACCGTGACCCACAAGGCCAATAACCCACGCAAGGATTCAAGGGACAGGATTCTGCTGGCATTTTCATTCATCTTGAATCGTTTAAAAACTTGTTGTTTGAATACGGGATTGTGCCAGATCGCTTCAGGCCGAACCGAGGACTTTCCGGTTTTCGGAAAACGGTGAGCGCCCGCAATTCAGTTTCCGCGCACGGCACGATCCGGATCAGTCCGCCAACGCCAACATAAACTCCTCGCTTCGTTACGCCGACAACCAACTCTCGGATGGCATTCGGAAATCCACGCGAATCACAGCCGTACCGTTTCCATAATCAATTCCTCGCACATCAGTGGAAAGCAGATTGATAAGTAAATTCGAATGGCAAAGCGACGACAAAGCAATCCGGCGGGATTCGAATTTATCAATACTAGCGAGACGTTGATTACCTGAACACATTGTTCAGTGACCTGACGGTTGCGGAAAATATTGCGACAGGGCAGCCAGTTCTCCAGCCATGAGTGGCAGGCGTTCACCTTGCCACTCCGCGCAGCTTGTCAGGCCTTGTCCGCCTTGCCGGCCGCGTTCGCGAACTTGCTCAGCATCTTGTCCAGCAGCCAGGGATTGCGGTTGTGGTCCTCGGCATTTTCCTTGCGGCGAATCGCATTGCGCACCACCAGCGAGCCGATGTAGCGGATCGGCTCGGGCGGGAAGTGGCCGCACGGCCCCCTGGTGAGCGGACTGCGGCTCCATGCGTTGTCGAGCCCGAGCACCAGCGAGGACAGCACCTGTCCTCCCATGTAGCTGGGGCCGACGCCGTTGCCCGAATAGCCGAAGCCGTAAAACACGTTCGACGCGTCATCAAGCCTGCCGAAAAACGGGAAGCCGGTGA
This sequence comes from Noviherbaspirillum cavernae, assembly GCF_003590875.1. Taxonomy (NCBI): domain Bacteria; kingdom Pseudomonadati; phylum Pseudomonadota; class Betaproteobacteria; order Burkholderiales; family Oxalobacteraceae; genus Noviherbaspirillum; species Noviherbaspirillum cavernae. Next base: position 142,310 of record NZ_QYUN01000003.1, on the reverse strand, counting down.
CCGAGCGATCGGACGGGCCATTCCAGCTCGCAGTAATGGGAACGCCCGCCAGCGCCGGAAAGAATTCCCGCAGGCTTGCCGTCAAGGCCTGTTCGTACGGCGAACGCTGATCGAATACCGGCAGGATGCGACCCCGCCACGCAAAGGTATTGCCGCCCTTGCCCAACATCAGGCGGCCATCCATCGTGGTGCGGTAGTAATAGACGAAGGTGCGCGAATCGAGCACCGACACGCCATTGCTCAAGCCAATCTGCTGCAACAGTTCCGGACATTTTTCGGTGATCACCATGTCGCTCGAAACCACCGCGATGGTGCGTTCGAATTGCGGAAACCTGCTGGCCATCCACGCATTGATCGCCAGCACGAGCTTGCCGGCGCGCAGGGTGCCGGACGGCGTACGCACCGTGACTTTTGCGCCGTTGGCGAAGTCGAGCATCGGCGTGCGTTCATGGATGCGGATGCCCATCTCCAGCGCGACACGACGCAGGCCGCGCACGAGCTTGCCCGGATGGACGGTCGCGGCGTTTGGCGAAAACACGCCGGACAGGTTTTTTGCCGAACCGGAGCGGCGCTGCACTTCCTCCGGCGCGAGCGGCTGCCAGGAACTGATGCCGCGCGCTTCCAGCTCGCGCAGCACCGGATCGAGGACACCGATCTGCGCCTGCGCGGTCGAGGTGTACAGGGTGCCGTCAAGCCGCAGCTCGGCATCGATGCGATGCGCGCGGCAGAAATCCGCGATGTGCTGTACCGCCGCTTCGGAAGCATTCACGAGGCGCGTTGCCTCGGCTTCACCGAACAACCGGCGCAGCGTGAAGAACTTGGTGGACCAGGTGAGCAGACAGCCGCCGTTGCGCCCGCTGGCGCCGGCGCCGCACAAATCGCTTTCGATGATGGCGATATCGAGCGCCGGATTCTGCTGCTTCAGCTGGATCGCGGTCCACAGGCCGGTGAAGCCGCCGCCAACGATGGCGACGTCGGCGGTGTGATCGCCCACCAGCGCGGGGGCGAGTTCGCCGTCCCGGAAGAGGGCTTGTTCAAGCCAGAAAGGGCGCATCATTTGTTCTCCACATCAGGTGTTCGCACAACTCGACATCATTCAGGTGACATGCCAATCGCGTTGACTTGCCGCTGGTCCAGCTTGAACACGCTGACGGCCCGTGACAGCGAACCAGCCTGATCCTGCATCGCCTGCGCGGCTGCAGCCGCCTGCTCGACCAGCGCCGCATTCTGCTGCGTGACCTGGTCCATTTGCGTGATCGCCTGATTGACCTGCTCGATACCCTGGCTTTGCTCCTCGCTGGCGGCGGTGATCTCGGTCATGATGTCGGTCACCTTTTTCACGCTCGCGACAATCTCGTCCATTGTCGTGCCGGCCTGGGCGACCAGCGTGCTGCCGGCGTCGACCTTCTCCACCGAATCGTCGATCAGCGACTTGATCTCCTTGGCGGCGCTGGCCGAGCGTTGCGCCAGGCTGCGCACTTCGGCAGCGACCACCGCGAAGCCGCGCCCTTGCTCCCCGGCGCGCGCGGCTTCGACTGCAGCGTTCAATGCGAGGATGTTGGTCTGGAAGGCGATGCCGTCGATCACGCTGATGATGTCGACGATCTTTCTGGACGAGGCGTTGATCGAGTCCATCGTCTCGATCACTTGCGCCACCACGTCGCCGCCCTTGATCGCCACGCCGGATGCGGTGGCCGCCAACTGATTGGCTTCGAGTGCGTTGACCGCGTTCTGCTTCACGGTCGACGTCAGTTCCTCCATCGATGACGCGGTTTCTTCGAGCGAACCGGCTTGCTGCTCGGTGCGCGCGGACAGATCATGGTTGCCCGTCGCAATCTGGCTCGAGGCGGCCGCGATCGATTCGGTGCCGCTGCGTACTTCGCTGACGATGCGCACGAGGCTGCTGTTCATCTCTTTCAAGGCCAGCAGCAACTGGCCCGTCTCGTCCTTGCCGCTCGAATCGATGTCGCTGGTCAGGTCGCCCGAGGCAACCGTGCGCGTAATGCCGACAGCCCTCTTCAGCGGTCGCGTGATGCCGACGGCCAGCAGCCCGGCGCAGATTGTGCCAAAGGCGAGTGCAAATACGCCGAGCGCAACGAGGAGGTTGCGGCTTGTCTTGTAAATGCCGTCAATTTCATTTGCGGTCGCATCGATGCGGGCGCGCTGCATGTCGAGCAGTTCCTGTATCAGCTCGACATAGGCTTTCGAAGCGGGAACAAAGGTGCGTTCGAAGATCTGGTTGGCGCTGTCGAATCCGCCGTCCGCTTTCATCTTGAAGATGGTGTCGCTCGACGAGAGATAGATTTTTCTTTTCTCTGCGATCTTTGCAAACAGGGTCTTTTCCTCCGGCGTTTCCAGACGCGCCTCGAGCGCCTTTTGCAGTTCCCCGGAAGCCTTCCCGCTTGCCGCCGCCTCATCCGCGAAAAAGGCACCCAACTCCTCATCCGAACTTTTCACGATGGCCGTCGTGCGGCGCACGCCGGTATGAATGTTTCTGTACCAGTCGCTGATGATGCGCTCCTTCGCGACGGGATTTTCCATCATGTCACGCGTGGCCTCTGCAACCGCATGCAGCCGCCATATGCCGATGGCAGTCATGAGCGCCAGCAGCACGAGCACGATGGCGAAACCAATACCCAGACGGGTGCCAATTCTCAAGTTCTTCATGCCGACTCCTTGAAGGTCATACGCCAAAAAAACGTCTGCACAAAGTTGCATGCCGCGGCCCGCTGCCAAATTGCGGGACATTCGCGATCAGGAAAAAGATGCAATTTCCATGCCGCAATTTCCAGGCAGGAAAAATGACCCGTCTCGTCTTTCATCGAACCCGGAAATTCCTGATTCGCATTGAGGAAGTGTCCGCTCAAATAGCGGACACTTTCCTCGACGGACTGATGGTCCCCTGTCCTCTATGAACAGGCGCACGCACGCATTACGGGCACAAAGCTCGCAAGCGAAGGCGTTTCCATGCCCGCCACCTTCGCCAGATCGTCCCATCTGCGCAGGCGTATCGCGTCCTCCGCAAAGGGCTTCCCGATGAATTGCGTGGCCTGCTCTGGCGTAAAGATACCACCCTGCAACTGCAGGCTGCGCTTCGAATCCGGCGACAGATGCAGCGCGTATTCAAAGTCGGTCGCGCAGATGTAGCGCTTCGCGTCAACATGCAGCCGGATCGGTTCCAGCACGGCGTCGGGGAACAGTCCGCGCAGGAAGGGCAGCACCTGATACTGGTGCAGGTCGTCGATGCCGCGCTCGGTCGGCGTCTCGCCCTGGTCATTGATCAGGTGTCCGAGGTCGTGCAGCAATGCAGCGCAAACCAGCGCGGAGGAGGCGCCGGATTGCTGCGCCATGGTTGCCGATTGCAGCGCGTGCTCGAGCTGCGTGACCGGTTCGCCCGTATAGGCGCGATGCCCTTTTTCATCAAACAAATTGCAAATCTGTTCGATCGTCAGCATCGCGTCATCCCCATGGCAGCGAATAGGTCTTGGTATTGCAGAAGCTCTTCATCGCTTCCAGCACGCCTTCCTTGTAGCCGAGGCCGGAATCCTTGATGCCGCCGAATGGTGTCAGCTCCAGGCGGTAGCCCGGCACTTCGCGCACGTTCACGGTGCCGACCTGCAGTTCGCGCACGAAGCGCGTGATGTAGTCGAGGCGGTTGGTGCAGACGGAAGACGACAAGCCGTAGGGCGTGGAGTTGGAAATGCGGATCGCATCGGCAATGTCCTTGCAGCGGATCACCGGCGACACGGGTCCGAAGGTTTCTTCCGCCACCAGCGTGCAGGTTTCCGGCACATGATCGAGCACCGTCGGCGAATAGAGCGCGCCGCGCCGCACGTTGCCATGCAAGAGCTTTGCGCCATGCGCGACCGCATCGTTGACCTTCGCTTCGAAGGCGCGCGCGGCGCCCTCGTCGATCACCGTGCCCATGTCGTTGCTTGCGTCCATCGGATCGCCGTATTTGATCGCCTTGGTCTTTTCGACCAGCAGTTCGACGAAGCGATCGGCCACTGCCTGATGCACGATCATGCGCTTGATCGCGGTGCAACGCTGGCCGGAATTCTTGTACGAACCCGACACGGCCAGCGCGGCGGCTTCCTCGATATCCGCGTCTTCCATGACGATGATCGGATCGTTGCCGCCCAGTTCCAGCACCTGGCGCTTGTACACCGCCTTGGCCGCGATGTATTTGCCGATGGGTACGCCGCCGGTGAAGGTAACCAGATCGACGTCGGCATTGGTCAGCATCTCGTCGGCGATATCGCGCGGGTCGCCGGTGACGACGGAAAACATTTCGGGCGGCAGTCCTGCTTCATACAGAATATCGGCCAGCAACAAGGCGGTCAGCGGCGTCTTCTCGGTGGGCTTGAGCACCATGCGGTTGTTGGTCGCAATCGACGGCGCGACCTTGTGCGCGACCTGGTTGAGCGGATGGTTGAACGGCGTGATCGCCGAGATCGCGCCCAGCAGCGGCTCGCGCAGCGTATACACCTTGCGTTGCTTGCCGTGCGGCGTCAGGTCGCAGGAGAACACCTGGCCGTCGTCGACCAGCGCCTGATTGCCGGCGAACAGGAAGACGTCGCAGGCGCGGCCCACTTCGTACAGCGTGTCCTTCTTGCACAGGCCGGCTTCGGCGGTGATCAGGTCCGAAATCGCCTCCGCGTTCGCCCGCAGCAGCTCCGAAGTACGCAGCATGATCTTGTAGCGATCGTAGCGGGTGAGGGGGGATTTGAATTCCCTCGCGGTACGGAAGGCACTCTTGATCTGCTCGACATTCGCCCTGGGCACGCTGCCCACCAGCGCGCCGGTGTACGGATTGCGCACTTCGATGACGCCATCGCCGCCGACCAGCTTGCCGGCGATGCGCATTTTCTGGTGCAGGGGTTCGCCGCGACGCAGCGCGCTCAATTCAGTCAACATCGACATCTCGTTGTCTCCTATGGCGAAAGTAGGTTTACTGCGCGCAGTTCAGCGCAAGATGCAGCACATCGAAGTTGCGCAGCCGGGCCACGCCATGCGCGCCTTTCAGCTTGCGGTTGAGCAGCAGCGGCACGCGCTGTTCGGAGATGCCGCCGTGCGAGCGCAAGGGCAGGTCGAGTCCGGACAGGTCGTGTTTCGAGGCCGAGGTGCCGATGACGGTCAGGCGTTCGCTCACCACCACCAGATCGCCGATGCGGTCGGGCGGCAGTTCGAAGCGTTCCGCAGCCTCCTTGCGGCTCAACACGACCTCGACACCGGAAATGGCCCTGATACGCGCGGCCAGTGCAACGGGATCAACGTCCTCGCCGGTATACACGGTGGCGTAGGAACCGAGCGCGCCGTGATGCACGACATAGGGATCGGTGATCGGCAGGATGACGCGCGTCTTGCCGGCGCCCAGCATCTCGTTCAGCGTGTCCTGCAGGTAGATCACGTTCGGCGTGCCGGCGGAATCGGTCTTGGCATTCATGCCGTGGTCGGCAGTCACCGCGACGGTCGCGCCCAGGGCATCGAGCTGCGCCAGATAGCGGTCCATCATCGCGTAGAACGCATTCGCGCCCGGCGTGCCGGGTGCGAACTTGTGCTGGATATAGTCGGTGGTGGAGAGGTACATCAGATCCGGCCGCACCTTTTCCAGCAGCTTCACGCCGGCGGCGAACACGAACTCCGACAGTTCGGCGCTGTACACCGACGGCACCGGCATGCCGACCAGCGACACGACGTTCTCGATGCCGTATTCCTTCAGATCGGCCTGGTCCGCCTTTTCCGCCGAGAAGCAGATGCCGTGCATCTTGTGGCCGAGCAGGCTGCGCAGCTTGTCCTTCGCGGTGACGACCGCCACCTTCGCGCCCGCATCCGCAAACGCCGCCAGCACCGTGCCGGCGCGCAGGTACTTCGGATCGTTCATCATCACTTCCGCATCGGCTTGCGCGTCGTAGAAGAAGTTGCCGCAGATGCCGTGCACCGCCGGCGGCACGCCGGTCACGATCGACAGGTTGTTCGGATTGGTGAAGCTGGGCACGACGCAATCGCCGGCCAGCACCGTGCCGCTCTTCGCCAGTTTTGCCAGGTAAGGGGTCGCGCCGGCCTGGATGGCCTGGTTGATATATTCTTGCTCGCAGCCGTCGACGCACACGATCACGACGGGGCGTTCCATCCATTGGTACGTGCGGCCATTGACGCTAATAGTAGTGGCAGTCATCAGTCAACCTTTCATGGTGGCTAGAGGGAAAATCAATTGGGCGTGCTGCCTGCCCGGGCTTTATGCATTCGGCTCACGCTCTCCATGACATGAGCGCGCATCATTTCACCGGCTGCCGTGGCATCCCGGCTGGCAATGGTGTCGACAATGTCATGGTGCTCGCGCGTGGAAATCGGCAAGGAACCTTTCTGGCCCAGTGCCGTGCGGCGAAACAGGTTCAGTTCATTCACCAGACGGCGGTAGGTATCCAGCAGCTTGCGGTTGCCGGCCATCTGCACCAGGGTGTCGTGGAATTCCAGATTCAGTTTGGCGTAGGCGTCGACGTTCTTGTTGTCGACATGCTGATCCATGCGCGCCAGCATGTCGCGCAGTTGGGCCAGCTGTTCTTCCGTGATCTGCTGCGCCAGCTTGCGTCCCACCAGTTCGTCCAGCGAGGCGCGGACTTCGTAAATCTCGTCGGCTTCTTCCACCGAGATTTGCCGTACGAACACACCTTGGTTCTTTTCTTGCTTTACCAGGCCGGAAGCTTCGAGCGCACGAAAGGCTTCGCGCACCGGTCCGCGCGACACGCCCAGCAGTTCCGCGAAGAGGGCTTCATTCAGCTTCGAACCGGCTGTCAGCTCGCCCGAAAGGATGCGTCGCTCGATTTCCATCTGCACCAAATCCGGGAGCGAGTGCTGCTGCAAGAAGGCAATTGGCTTGGTTTCACTAGGGTTCATGCATGCTCCATTTCAGTGAAAATAATTTTATGCGAAAAAATGTAGATTGTCTACAATCTACGATATACAATTCATTTGTCGTTATGATTTTTTTGATATGTTGTTATTTTTTGGTACTGCTTGGTAGAAACTGCAACAGGCAAGGGCTGGGGATATAGACCATTGCCAATGAGGCACAGGTAACAAAGCAACGAAGCTGCATCTTTTTTGATTTCTCATTAATCACAAGGAGAAGATTCGCGATGAAACATTCCCTCACCAGGTTATTGCGCTTGTGCGCCGCCGCCGTACCGGTCCTCGGTTTGTTTGCCGCCGATGCCGGCGCGCAATCCAAGACCCCGCTGCTTGTTTACACCGCGATCGAAACCGACGCGATGAAGGCCTACAAGACCGCATTCGAAAAGGCCAATCCCAATATCGAGATCCGCTGGGTGCGCGACTCGACCGGCGTCATCACCGCCAAGCTACTCGCCGAGAAGGCGAATCCGCAAGCCGACGTGGTGCTGGGCCTCGCCGCCAGCAGCCTTGCCTTGCTGTCGCAGGAAGGCATGATGCTGCCGTACGAACCGGTCGGTTTTTCGCAACTGACGCGGCGCTACTCTGACCAGAAGCAGCCGCCGGCATGGGTCGGCATGGATGTATGGGGTGCCGTGATCTGCTACAACACCGTCGAAGCGAAGAAGCTGGGCCTGCCCAAGCCGGAAACCTGGAAAGACCTGACCAAGCCGATCTACAAGGGCAAGATCAGCATGCCGCATCCGGCTTCCAGCGGCACCGGCTATCTCGACGTCACCGCCTGGCTGCAGATGTGGGGCGAGGCCGAGGGCTGGAAGTACATGGATGCCTTGCATGAAAACATTGCGCAATACGTGCACTCCGGCTCCAAGCCCTGCAAGCAGGCCGGCGCAGGCGAATTCCCGATCGGCATTTCCTTCGAGTTCCGCGCGCATCAGGTGCAGCGCAGCGGAGCGCCGATCGACCTGATCTTCCCGAAGGAGGGATTGGGTTGGGACATCGAGGCCAGCGGCATCATCAAGAACACCAAGAAGCTGGACGCCGCCAAGAAGCTCGTCGACTGGATGGCGAGCAAGGAAGCGAACCAGATCAGCTCCACCTGGTGGGCCATCGTGGCATACCCGGGCGTCGCCCAGAAGATGGAAGGTATCCCCGACAACTATGAAAGCATGCTGGTCAAGCCCAACGACTTCGAATGGGCGGCGAAGAACCGCGACCGCATCCTGACCGAATGGAGCAAGCGTTACAACGCGAAGGCGGAGGCGAAGGGCAGTTAATCAGTGCATCAAACAGCTTGAACATGCGCAGCCTGCTCGACACAGGCTGCGCATGCCCGGAAAAACTGCAACAGCCAGCCCGGCCATGATTGGAAGGAGACCCCACCAAATGAGCATGCAAGCGAATTACCTGTCACTGAAGGGCATCAAAAAGTCGTTCGGCAATTTCAATGCCCTGCACGATATCGAACTCGATATTGCCAAAGGTGAGTTCGTCTGTTTCCTCGGACCGTCCGGTTGCGGCAAGACGACCCTGTTGCGCATCATCGCGGGACTCGAAATCCAGGACGAGGGCAATATCAGCCAGTCCGGCCAGGACATTTCCTGGCTGCCGCCGATCAAGCGCGATTACGGCATCGTGTTCCAGTCCTATGCGCTGTTCCCCAATCTGACGATCCACGACAACGTCGCCTACGGCCTCGTCAATCGCGGTCAGTCGAAAGCGGACATCAACAAGCGCGTACAGGAATTGCTGACACTGGCGGGCCTGCCCGACAGCGGCAAGAAATATCCCGGCCAGCTGTCCGGCGGCCAGCAGCAGCGCATCGCGCTGGCGCGCGCGCTGGCAACTTCGCCCGGCCTGCTGCTGCTCGACGAGCCGCTGTCCGCGCTCGACGCGCTCGAACGGGTGCGCCTGCGCAGCGAGATACGCCAGCTGCAGCAACGGCTCGGCGTCACCACCATCATGGTCACGCACGATCAGGAAGAAGCCCTCAGCATGGCCGACCGCATCGTCGTGATGAACCATGGCGTGATCGAACAGATCGGTACGCCGGAGGAAATCTACCTCAAGCCGAAATCGTCCTTCGTCGCCTCATTCGTCGGCAAGGTCAATGCGCTGCATGGCGAATCGCTGGGCGGCGGCCGCTTCCGGCTCGGCAACGTCGAACTGGGCTGCGGCGCGACCCTGCATCACGTGCCCGCCGGACAGACCGTCAAGCTCTACCTGCGGCCGGAAGACTTTGTTGCACGCAAGACCGACGGCGCTGCGCCATGCGCAGTGGCGGTCATCCAGAAGATCGAATTCCTCGGCTCGCACAGCTATCTGACGATGACGGTGGAGGGCATGGAGAATCAGCCGGTGCTGACCTCGATCCCCTTGAACCAGCTTGAGGAATCCGGTCTGACCGTCGGCAGCCGCACCGGCATCGACATCGTGCCCGACCGCGCGCGCGTGTTTGAACACCGTTGCACAGCGGGGGCCGCATGAAGCCGACGGCGGCGACCATCGCCGCGCCTCCGCCGGTCGCCTCGCGCCCGACCGCCGCCGGACGGCAGCAGAACCACTGGCACGACCGCATTGCGCATGTATTGCTGCTGCTGGTGTGCGCGATCCTCTGCATCTTCCTGCTGCTGCCGGTGGTCGCGATCCTGGTCAAGAGCGTGCAGGACAAGGACGGCAACTTCGTCGGCTTGAGCCTGTTCATCGACTACATGTCGACGCCGGCATTGCAGCAGTCCATCCTCAACACCTTCCTGATGGCGAGTGCGGTGACGGTGATCGTGATCCCCGCAGCGTTCACCTTCGCCTACGCGCTCACGCGCAGCACGATGCCGGGCAAATCGATGTTCCGCACGATTTCGCTCGTGCCCATCCTCGCGCCGTCGCTGCTGGCCGCAATCTCCTTCATCCAGTGGTTCGGCACGCAGGGCATCCTGAAGCATTTGCTCGGCAGCACCTCGATCTACGGACCGCTCGGCATCATCATCAGCGAATGCTATGGCGTGTTCCCGCACGCATTGATGATCCTCATCACCGCGCTGACGATGGCCGACGGCCGCCTGTATGAGGCAGCGGAATCGCTCGGCACCAGCCGCCTCCGCAAGTTCTGGACGATCACCTTGCCCGGCGCGAAATACGGCCTGATCAGCGCCGCGCTCGTCGTGTTCACGTTTACGGTGAACGACTTCGGCGTGCCGAAAGTCATCGGCGGCAACTTCAACGTCCTGTCGATCGACGTCTACAAGCAGGTGATCGGACAGCAGAACTTCAACAAGGGCGCGGTCGTCAGCCTGCTGCTCCTGCTGCCGGCACTGGTCGCGTTCGCGATCGACATCATCATCCGCCGCAAGCTGCGCGCCCAGCTTTCCGCCCGCGCCGTACCCTACGTGCCGAAGAAGAACAAGCTGTTCGACGCCGCGATGTTCACCTACTGCTCGCTCATCTCGATCTTCATGCTCGGCGTGCTGGGCATGGCCATGTTCACCTCGGTGATCAAGCTGTGGCCCTACGACCTCTCGTTCAGCCTGCGCCACTACTATTTCGGCCTGGTGGAAGGGGGCATCCTGGAGTCGTACTTCAACAGCGTGAAGCTCGCGCTGTGGGTGGTCGTGGCCGGCATCACGCTGGTGTTCGGCACAGCGTATCTCACCGAGAAGACGCGCGGCATGGACAGCGTGCGGCCCATCATCCGGCTGCTGGCGGTACTGCCGATGGGCGTGCCGGGACTGGTGCTGGGTCTGGGCTACATCCTGTTCTTCAATGAGCCGGGCAACCCCTTGAACTTCATGTACCACACGATGGCCATCCTGGTCGTATCGACCGTGATCCATTACTACACCTCCAGCCATCTCACTGCAGTCACGGCCCTGAAGGCGATCGACAACGAATTCGAAGCAGTGTCTGCCTCGCTGAAGGTGCCGTTCTACAAGACCTTCTTCCGCGTCACGGTGCCGGTGTGCCTGCCGGCGATTCTGGACATCGGCCGCTACCTGTTCGTCAATGCCATGACGACGATTTCGGCAGTGGTGTTCCTGTACTCGCCGGACAGCACGCTCGCTTCAGTGGCGATCCTGAACCTGGAAGAGGCGGGCGAGATCGGACCGGCGGCGGCCATGGCCACGCTGATCGTGTTCACTTCGACCGGAGTCTGCCTGCTGTATGCGCTGGCAACGCGAGTCCTGCTCAAGAGAACGCAGGGCTGGAGAAGCTAGATTGAAAACGCCGCGAGCGCGTCACGTTCGCAACCGTTGTGTGCTGTGTCATTACCAATACGAGGATGAAAACCATGAGTCTAGTTAGCCGAGATCCTGTTCTTCTTACACCTGGCCCGCTGACCACGTCCCTGCAAACCAAGAACGCCATGCTGCGCGACTGGGGATCCTGGGACGCCGCGTTCAACGCCGTCACCGCCAAGGTGCGCAAGCAATTGCTCGACATCATTCACGGCCACGAAACGCATGTCTGCGTGCCGATGCAGGGCAGCGGCACCTTCTCGGTCGAAGCCGCCGTCAACACGCTGGTGCCGCGCAACGGCCACATGCTGATCCTGATCAACGGCGCCTACGGCAAGCGCATGGCGCGTCTGGTGGAAATGATGGGACGCAAGGTGTCGGTCTTCGAGACCGCGGAGCACGTGCCGACCACCGCCGCCGACGTCGATCGCCTACTTTCCGCCGACAAGAGCATCACCCATGTCGGCCTGATCCATTGCGAAACCAGCACCGGCATCCTGAATCCGCTGCCGCAAATTGCCTCGGTCATCGCGCGTCACGGCAAAAGCCTGATCATCGACGCGATGAGTTCCTTCGGCGCGCTGGAAATCGACGCCCGCAGCGTGCCCTTCGACGCCGTGATCGCCGCCAGCGGCAAGTGCATCGAAGGCCCTCCGGGAATGGGATTCGTTCTTGCGCGCAGGAGCGTGCTGGAACAATCCGCTGGCAACTCGCTGTCGCTGTCGCTCGACCTCTACGACCAATGGGTCTACATGGAAAAGACCACGCAGTGGCGCTTCACACCGCCGACGCACATCGTGATGGCCTTCCACGAGGCGCTCAACCAGTTCGTCGCCGAAGGAGGGCAGCGCGCCCGCCTGGCGCGCTACACGAACAACTACGAAACGCTGATGGCCGGCATGGAAGAACTGGGACTGAAACCGTTTCTTGATCCGAAAATCCAGGCACCCATCATCGTCACCATCCACGCACCCGACAGCCCGAAGTACAACTTCAAGGACTTCTACAACCGCGTGCGGGACAAGGGATTCATCCTGTATCCGGGCAAGCTGACGCAGGCCGAAACCTTCCGCGTCGGCTGCATCGGCGCGATCGGTGCCGCGGAAATGCGGCAGGCAGTCAATGCCATGCGCGATGCGTTGATCGAGATGGGAATAAGCGAATCGGTTGTGGCTGCATAGGGAAGTGCCGCTTGCGCGCCCAGGATCGACTTCATGGCGCGCAGGTGGCACACAAAACCCTGATCGCCGCCTACTCGATCATCGCAGTTGCCAATTGCTGCAACCGATACCGGTCGACGTGCGTCCTTCTGGCTATGCGTCGGAGACACATATAACCAGCGGTACGGGCGTCGCACAATCCGCAAATTCTTGTCATCAAGGTGAGGTGTTTTTTGGCCGGCATCACGCCGGCCGATTTTTTCCTCTGAAAGCCGACGCTTTTACTTCAATCGCCGAGGGATTGCGTGCGTTGTCAATATACGTCCATCTGCGCCATGATTTTACATAAGACAAATTATGCCTCATTAAATAACCTTCCTGACACATCCCTCAAACGACAAGGCTACGCCGACTACCGGATGACCGCATCATCCTTCAGTCGTCGCAGCTCGTTATCGGACAAGCCAAGCCAGTCGGCGAGCACTTCATCCGTATGCTGGCCACGCAATGGCGGAGCACGCCGGTATTGAACTGGGGACTCCGACAGCCGGATCGGATTGGCGACCAGCGGCACCGTGCCTGCGACGGGATGCGGCAGCGTCACGCGTAGTTGCCGCGCTTTCACTTGCGGGTCGTCGAATACCTGATCGATGCGATTGATCGGCCCGCACGGAACACCCGCCTGTTCAAGTGCGACAATCCATTCCTGCGTCGGGCGGAATACGGTCGCTTGCCGAATCAGGGGCAATAGCGTCGCACGGTTTTCGACGCGGGCGCGATTGGTGGAAAAACGCGCATCGCTTGCCCATTCGGGATGACCGGCAACCTCGCAGAAGCGGGCAAACTGCGCATCGTTTCCAATGGCGAGAATCATGTCGCCGTCGGCTGTCGGAAAGTCCTGATAGGGAACGATATTCGGATGCGCATTACCCATGCGCTCGGGGACGATGCCTCCGATGAGGTAATTGGCCGCCTGATTCGCCAAGGCGGCCACTTGCACATCGAGCAATGCAACGTCGATGTGCTGCCCTCTGCCGGTCTTTTCCCTGGCGGCCAGCGCCGCCAGCACACCGACGGTGGCATACAGTCCGGTCATGACATCGGTGAGCGCAACGCCGACCTTTTGCGGTCCGGCGCCCTCTTCCCGTTCATGCCGCCCGGTCACGCTCATCAGGCCACCCATGCCCTGAATCAGGAAGTCGTAGCCGGCGCGCGTCGCATAGGGACCGTCCTGGCCGAAGCCTGTGATCGACGCATAGATCAATCGCGGATTGAGTTTCAGCAGCGATTCGGCGTCCAGGCCGTATTGCTTGAGTCCGCCGACCTTGAAATTTTCAAGCAGCACATCCGCCTTGCATGCCAGCTCGCGAATCAGTGACTGTCCCTGCGCCGTGCTGATATCGATGGCAAGCGAACGCTTGTTGCGATTGGCGCTGAAAAAGTAGGCGGCATCCTCGGTCGGGTTTCCTGCTTCATCGCGCAGCCAGGGAGGCCCCCAACTACGCGTGTCGTCACCTGCTCCGGGGCGCTCGACCTTGATCACGTCCGCACCGAGATCACCAAGCAGTTGTCCCGACCAAGGGCCGGCAAGGACGCGGGACAGGTCCAGCACCTTGATGCCCTGCAGGGACGAGGATTGTTCCTGCGCCGATGGAGTTGCAGTGTTCATGTCAGAAGGCGGCGATGCCGGTCTGCTCCCTGCCGAGAATCAGCGCATGAATGTCGTGCGTGCCCTCGTAGGTGTTCACCACTTCCAGATTCACCATGTGCCGGATCACGCCGAACTCATCCGAAATCCCGTTGCCGCCCAGCATGTCGCGCGCCAGCCGCGCCACGTCCAGCGCCTTGCCGCAGGAATTGCGCTTCATCATCGAGGTGATCGAGGTTGCCGCCGTGCCTTCGTCCTTCATGCGGCCGAGGCGCAGACAACCCTGCAGGCCGAGCGTGATCTCGGTCTGCATGTCGGCCAGCTTCTTCTGGATCAGCTGGTTGGCCGCCAGCGGCTTGCCGAACTGCTTGCGGTCGAGCACGTACTGCCGCGCGGTGTGCCAGCAGCTTTCGGCGGCACCCAGCGCGCCCCAGGCGATGCCGTAGCGGGCGGAATTGAGGCAGGTGAACGGGCCCTTCAGGCCGCGCACGTCGGGGAAGGCGTTTTCGTTCGAGCAGAACACGTTGTCCATCACGATCTCGCCGGTGATCGAGGCGCGCAGGCCGAACTTGCCGTGGATCGCCGGCGCCGACAGGCCCTTCATGCCCTTTTCCAGCACAAAGCCGCGGATTTCGCCTTCATCATCCTTGGCCCACACGACGAACACATCGGCAATCGGCGAGTTCGAAATCCACATCTTGCTGCCGGTGAGGCTGAAGCCGCCCTGCACCTTGCGGGCGCGGGTTTCCATCGAACCCGGATCGGAGCCGTGGTTCGGCTCGGTCAGGCCGAAGCAGCCGATCCATTCGCCGGACGCCAGTTTCGGCAGGTATTTCTGTTTCTGTTGCTCGCTGCCGAATTCAAGGATCGGCACCATCACCAGCGAGGATTGCACGCTCATCATCGAGCGGTAGCCGGAATCGACGCGCTCGACCTCGCGCGCGATCAGGCCGTAGCTGACGTAGTTCAGGCCGGGGCCGCCGTACTGCTCGGGAATGGTCGGGCCGAGCAGGCCGAGCGCGCCCATTTCGCGGAAGATCGCGGGATCGGTCTTCTCATGGCGGAAGGCTTCCAGCACGCGCGGCTGCAGCTTGTCCTGGCAATAGGCATGCGCGGCGTCGCGCACCATGCGTTCCTCGTCGGTCAGCTGCTCGTTCAGCAGCAGCGGATCATCCCAGTGGAAACTTGCTTTGGCCTTGGACAAACTCATGACAACTCCTTCGATGGTGATTGGCTAATCAATTTTTCGCGTGCTCGGCATTGCGCAATCGCGCAACCGTACTCTCTATATCGTTCCAGACAGGTTTGTCGGGCGCATATCGTTGCCGCATGTAAGCGGCGATCTGCGCAATCTGCTGGTCGTTCAAACTATGCATGAATGCGGGCATGTAGCCGGCATCGTGGCTTGCGGTTTCACGAACACCACGCAGGATGATCTGCACCAGATTGTCGGGTGTGCTGCTGTGCAGATTGCTGTTCAATACAAGCGGACGATTGACGCCCACCAAGGCAGGTCCATCGCCGTCGTGATGACAACTGCCGCATGCCGTCGTGAAAAGCCGGCTATCGGCGTTGACGACGCGTTCCGCACCGAGCCTGGAGGCAGTAACCAGTTCCTGCGAAGCCTTCTTCGCCTCCTGCTCCGACACCGGCGTATTGAAAGACGCGAGGTAGTGCGCCATTGCCCGCACATCTGTTTCCGGCAGTGCTGCGAGTTCTTGCACTACTGGCAGCATCGGCCCCGACGCCACGCCGTGATGCTCGGTATGTCCATGGCGCAGATAGCGGAACAACTCTTCTTCGCTCCACGGTACCGGCGCGTGAGTAATAGCGGTCAGCGGCGGCGCTTCCCAACCCTCAACCATCGCGCCGCCCAGATAGTACTTCCCGAATTTTTCCGCACCCAGTTCATTGCGGGGCGTGTGGCATGCGGTGCAATGCCCAAGTCCATTCACCAGATACGCGCCGCGATTCCATTGCGCAGAACGCGCCGGATCGGCGGTTTCCGGGCCGGGTTTCAGGTACAGCGCATTCCACAATCCCATCAGCGGACGCACGCTGAACGGAAATGCCAATGCGGTCTTCGGCACTTCGGCCCGCACCGGCTCCTGCGACATGAGATAGGCATAGATCGCCATCAGGTCGTCGTCGGTGGTCTTGGTGAACGAAGTGTAGGGAAAGGCCGGATACAAATGGTGACCGTCGCGGGAAATCCCTTCGCGCATCGCGCGCTGGAAAGCGGTGAACGACCATTTGCCGATGCCGGTCTCCGGATCGGGTGTCAGATTGGTGGTGTAAATCTTGCCGAACGGCGTGTCCAGCGCCCGCCCTCCGGCATTGCGCACGCCGTTGGACGCGGTATGGCACACCGAGCAGTCGCCTGCGGCGGCCAGACGGCGACCGCGTTCGATGACCTCCGCCGAGTAGATCGACGGATCGATGCGCGTCACCTCGGGAATGGCGGACTTCCATCCCAGCATGGCCGCGCCGATTCCCATCGCTCCCGCCAGCAAGGCGCCCGGAACCGCCCACCATGGCCGGCGCGTGCGTGGCGGGTTTGCGGGCTCGGCCGGCGGCGGACTCAAGGCCGCCTTGACCAGCTCGGCAGTAAAGGGCGGCTGCCGGAAACGGATACCGGTCGCATCGAAAATGGCATTGGCAATGGCGGCGGTCCCCGGCACCGATGAGGATTCGCCCGCCCCCTGCGGCGGCTGATCGTTGCGCGGCATCATCATCACGTCGATGACGGGCACTTCGCGGAAATTCAGGATCGGATAACTTCCCCACTCCTTGCTGATGACTGTGTTGGTTCGCGCATCGACCTTGACCTCTTCCTTGAGCGCGCGGCTGGTTGTCTGCACCACATTGCCGTGAATCTGGTGTTTCACGCCATCCGGATTGATCATCAGACCGGCATCGTGACCGACCACGACGCGCCGCACGTGGACCTCGCCGGTGTTGCGATTGACTTCCACATCCGCGACCCACGCTGCCCAGGCTGCGCCGAAGCCGGGAAAGCGGCTATGGACATAGCGAGCATAGGCGACACCCTGCCCCTTGAGAAAATCACCGTCGGCTTCCTGTTGCTGCGGCTTCACATGCGGCATCCAGCCGGCGCGCTCGGTCGTGGCACGCAGCAGTTCGGCGGCCCTGTCGTCCTTCAGGTAGCGCAAACGATATTCGACCGGATCGACACCCGCCTCGGCGGCCAGCTCGTCGATGTAACACTCGTGCGCGAACGAATTGGGCAATGCGGATACGCCGCGCAGCCACGACGCGCGCAGGATCGGCGCCATGTCGTTGATCGTCACACGGAGGTTCTGGTAATCGTAGGGCGGCACCGAAGTGCGGTCGCCCATTTCGTAGGCAATCGGCTGCGGACTGACTTTTCCGGTCAGCAGCAGCGCCAGCGTGACGGCACCGTTCGACGGATAGGAAGTCTGGAAATCGTAGCCGGCAACGCTGCCGTCGGCATTCAAGCCGCCGTGGATTTCCATCAATTGCGCCGCGCCCTTCGGCTCCCATTGGTGCTCTTGCTCTCTGGTCAGTTGCACGCGCACCGGGCTGCCGACCGCGCGCGATAGCAACGCGGCGTCCGCCGCAACATCGTCGGCACAGTTGCGTCCATAGCATCCGGCCGCTTCCATGCGGATGACGTCGATGGCGACATCGGGCAGGTCCATGAGCTTGGCGAGATCCGCGCGCAGGACGTGCGGGTTTTGCGTTCCCGCCCATACCGTCATTCGTTCGGCATGCCAATCGGCCACCGCACAGGAAGGCCCGATGGATGCATGCAGCTGGTAAGGCCAGACATACGTCCTGTCCATGCGCACCGCGGCATTGGCGAGTGCAGCATCGACGTCGCCCTGATTGGCGACCACCCTGCGCGTGGAAGGGTTGTCGCGCAGCGCCACTTCGAGATTGGCGAGGTCGGGCAAGGCGGGCCATTCCTTCCACTTCACGGCCAACTCCCGCATCGCCTGCTCCGCATGTTCCTCGCGCAGCGCGACAACGCCGACGAAGTCGCCGATCACGACCGTCGTGACGATACCCGGAATATGTGCGATCGAACTTTCATCGACCGACTCCAGCGTATTACCGATGAAGTCGCCATGGTCGGCACCGGCGTATGGCGGCCGGATCACGCGACCGTGCAGCATCCCCGGCACGCGCACATCATGCACGAAAGTCAGCTCGCCCACGGCCTTGGACGGAATATCGACGCGCGGCGTGCTCTGTCCGACCAGACGATAATCCTCGGGCCGCTTCACCGCCGTATTCAAGTCGAGCAGCAAGGCGGTGTGGCGTCCCCGAACAAGATCGGCGTAACTGATCGCGTGCTCCGAATTTCCGCGCACCGACACGATTCCACCGTTGACTTCCAGTTCGTCGATTGCGGCATCAAGATGCGCCGCTGCCTGAGATAGCAGCCATGCGCGCGCCTGCGCCGCGGCCGCACGCAAGGGATTGGCATGAATCTGGATCGATGCGCTGGCAATAGTGGCACCCTGGTTCGGCGCGCGTGTGGTATCGCCAAGGACCATGTTGATCTGGTCCATGCGGACGTCGAGTTCTTCCGCCGCGATCTGCGCGAGTGCGGTGCGAATGCCGGTTCCGAGATCGACATGCCCGCTCAATGCGGTGACGCTGCCGTCGTCCCAGACCGCAATCAGAATCTCGACACCTTCAGCGGGATTTCCCGGCACTGCGGCTGGCTGACCTTTCACCGGCGGTGGCGCAGGCGGCGGCTCGCGCGTGATCAGCAGCACGCCCTGCGCTTCATGAAAATCACGCCGGCTGTACGGCGTGTCGGCGCGACGGGTCATTTCGGCTCCTTCTCCGCGGCGGCGAGTTGCATGGCACGCCGGACCGCCTTCAGTATTTCGACATGCGTGCCGCAACGGCACAGGTTATGTGCAAGCGCATTCCTGATCTGCTCGTCGGTCGGACAGGGATTTTTTTGCAACAGCGCAACGGTCGACATGATCATGCCGTTGAGGCAATAACCGCATTGCGCGGCCTGTTCCTCGATGAATGCTTGCTGCACATAATGCAGCGCTGTCTTGCTACCCAGTCCCTCCAGCGTCGTCACATGCCTACCGGCGGCACCGCTTGTCGGAATCACGCAGGAACGCGCACTCTTGCCATCAATCAGAACCGTGCAGGCACCGCACTGCCCGAGGCCGCAGCCATACTTCGGCCCGTTGAGTCCGAGATCGTTGCGCAGCACGAACAGCAGCGGCGCGTCGCCCGGCACATCGAGGCAACACTGCTGTCCGTTCACCGTCACCCGCAAAGGCGATGTGTTCATTCCGCGTGCAGGCTCATACGCTGAGATAGGCTTGCCTGACGGCTTCGTTGGCGGCAAGTTCTTCCATCGATCCCTCGAAGCGGATCTGGCCTTTTTCCAGCACGTAGGTCCGGTCGGAAACCAGCTCGGCGAAATGCATGTTCTGTTCCGACAGAAGAATGCTCACGCCCTCCGCCTTCAACTCCAGAATCATCTGTGCCATCTGCTCGACGATCACCGGCGCTACCCCTTCCGATGGTTCATCCAGCAAGACCAGATACGGGTTTCCCATCAGCGTGCGTGCCACCGTGAGCATCTGTTGTTCGCCGCCGCTCATGCGGCCGCCGGGGCGATTCGGCATTTCTCCCAGGTTAGGGAACAGTTTGAACAGGCGCTCCGGCGTCCACACCGGAGCCAGCGAACCATCGGGCCAATGACGTTTTTTCTGACGTCCGACATCGAGGTTTTCCATCACGCTCAGATCGGTGAAGATGCGGCGATCCTCCGGCACGAAGCCCAGCCCGCGCGCTGCCGTTTCATGCGGCTGCGAGGTCGAGACATCGTGTCCCATGAAGGACAATGCCCCGCGCCGTTTCGGCACCAGGCCCATGATGGCCTTGAGCGTCGTCGATTTTCCCGCGCCGTTGCGTCCCATCAGGGCAACGACTTCGCCGCGACGGACATCGAGATCGACGTTGAACAGGATTTGCGCCGCGCCATACCATGCACTGAGCGCCTTGACGTCCAGCAGTGTTTCCTTGACGGGGCCGGCTGCCCCTCCCTGCGTTGCATTGTCTGCCGTGACGCGCATCACGCGATCTCCCTGGATGTTTTTTCTTTTTCAAACGTCTTGCCGGTGCCGAAATAGACTTCCTGCACTTTCGGATGATCGCGGATATCTTTCGGCGCGCCGCCTGCGATCAGGCGACCACGCGCCAGCACGATCATGCGGTCGGCGTAGGCAAAGACGACATCCATGCTGTGCTCGGTGAACAGCACCGCCATGTTGCGTTCGGTCACCAGTTTCTTGGTCAATGCCATCAGCTCGTTGCGTTCCTTGGGTGCCATGCCGGCAGTCGGTTCGTCCATCAGCAAGAGCTTGGGCTTGTTCGCCATCGCGATGGCGAGTTCGACGCGCTTGACGTCGCCATAGGCAAGCACGCTGCATGGGCGGTCCGCCTGCGCCGCCATGCCGACCTGATCCAGCAAGGCCAATGCCTCTTCGCGCTTGTGCGCAGAAGCGGGACGCCACATCGAAAATAATTTTCTGTCAGCGGACAGCAGCGCCATCTGCACGTTCTCGACCACGGTCAGCGAAGAGAACGTTTCGGCAATCTGGAAAGTGCGGCCGACGCCCAGTCGCCAGATTTCGCGAGGCTTGAGTCCCACCAGCTCTTTGCCATCGAACTTGATCGATCCCACGTCGGCTGTGAGCTGGCCGTTCACCATGTTGAAGGTGGTGGACTTGCCTGCGCCGTTCGGGCCGATCAATGCCAGCAATTCGCCCGCGTGGAGATCGAAGCTGATGCCGTCGACTGCCTTGACGCCGCCGAACGACTTTCCGAGGTTGGTCACTGTCAACAGGCTCATCAGTGTGCCTCCTTCGTTTCGGTCTTGCCGTCATTGCTACTGTTGCGCCCGATGCGTTCAAACAATTGCCGCACGAAACCGGCAATCCCCTGGGGAAAGAGCAATACCAGCAGCAGGATGATCGCACCCAGCGTCGCGCGCCAGTAATCGGTGCTGCGCGCAATCGTGTCGTGCAGCCAGTTGAAGGTGACCGCGCCGACGATGGGGCCGATCAGGGTCTGGATGCCGCCCAGCATGACCATCACGATGCCATCCACCGATTTGCTGACGTGGAGCGTTTCCGGCGAAATGCTGCCCTTGGAAAATGCGAACAGCGCGCCCGCGATACCCGCGAACAAGCCGGCGACAGTGAATGCGACCCATTGCATCCGCTTCACGTCGATCCCGATGGCATCGGCCCGCAGGAAGGAGTCGCGGCTGGCGCGCATGGCGTAGCCGAAGGGTGAAAACAGCATGCGGCGCAATAGCAGGATACCGGCAAGCGCAACCGCAAGAGTGAGATAGTAGTACGCAGTCTTGTCGGCCAACCACGGTGCCGGCCACACGCCGGTCAAACCGTTGCTGCCGCCGGTAACGGCATCCCATTGGTAACAGATCGCCCAAGTAATCTGCGCAAAAGCCAGGGTCAGCATCGCGAGATAAATCCCCGACAGACGCACGCAGAACCAGCCGAACAGCAGCGCCCCACCAGCCGCCAACAATGGCGCAACCACCAGCGATGCTTCCATCGGCAAGCCGAAGCTGCGCACCAGCATCGCTGCGCCATATGCGCCCAGTCCGAAATACGCGGCGTGCCCGAACGAATGCATCCCGGCCGGTCCCATGATGAAGTGCAGACTGGCCGCGAACAATGCCGCCACCATCAGATCGATCGCCAGCACGGTCATGTATGGCGAATCTTTCATCAACAGCGGCAAGACAACCAGCGCCACGACGAGCACCACTCCTGCCAGCTTGTACAGCTTGTGCGCGGGGCGCAACGGTTCTTCCGCCGCGCCGTAACTGCGACTCGGCGCCTGCGGCCTCCCCAGCAGTCCGCAAGGACGAACCACGAGCACCGCGGCCATCACAAGGAACTCCACGACCAGCGTCAATTTGGAGAACGACACGCTGACGCCGAATACATCGACAAGTCCCAGCCAGATGCAGATCGCCTTGACCTCTGCGATCAGCAAGGCGGCGATATACGCACCGGGAATCGACCCCATGCCGCCCACCACGACCACGACAAATGCGGCGCCGATCGTGATGAGGTCCATTTCCAGATTCGCCGGTTCGCGCGGAAGCTGCAACGCGCCCCCCAATCCTGCAAGCACGGCACCCAATGCGAAAACGCTGGTGAACAGCCAAGCCTGATTCACGCCCAGCGCGCTCACCATCTCGCGATCCTGTGTGGCGGCACGAACCAATGTGCCCCAGCGCGTGCGCGTCAGCAGCAACCAGAGCAAGCCGAGTACGACAGGCCCGATAACGATCAGGAACAAGTCATATTGAGGAAACTGACGCCCGAGTATGGTGACCGAGCCGGACAATCCCGGCGCACGCGGCCCGAGCAATTCATCCGGCCCCCACAACCACAACGCGGCATCCTTGATGACCAGCACCAGGGCAAAGGTCGCCAGCAACTGGAACAATTCGGGCGCGCGATAAATGCGGCGCAACAGCACGATCTCCACCACTGCGCCGAGTACACCGACCACCAGCGCGGCCAGCACCAACGCCAGCCAGAAACTCATGCCGCCGCCCAGTCGCTCGACCAGCGTATAGGCGACATAAATACCGACCATGTAAAACGAGCCATGCGCGAAATTGACAATGCGCGTCACGCCAAAAATCAACGACAGTCCGGCTGCCACCAGGAAGAGCGACGAGGCGCCCGCCAGACCATTGAGTAACTGAACCGCGAAACTGGAAAAGTTCATGAACCGTGCCTTCTTTCAGCGGAATGTGAAGTGCGTACGGCAAAATCGCCTTTATCGTCATTCCGAATGAAGCGAGGAATCTCAAACCTCAATGCAAGCGCATCCGGTGGAGATCTCTCGTCAAACCAAGCGGAACACTGTCGTGTCGATGAGCAGTCACGACAGTGCATTTTGAAAGATGTTCGACGCTCCTGCGGCATGGGCGACGGCGTTCCCGCTGCCGCCCATGCGTCCACAGATCCGTGACTTAATCAACCGCTCGGCGCTTCGCCACCTCAGCGGCGGAAGGCTGGTACTTTGCGCCGTCGAGGTAGTGATAGTTGACCATCACGCCCTTGCCGCCCTCGTTCTTGGTGCGTCCCACGTAGCCACCCATCGTCGATTGATTGTCCTCGGGGCGGTACGTGATCTGCCCGAACGGCGTCATGAGTTGCAGCCCCTTGAACGCTGCGACCAGCTTTTCAGTCTCGGTCGATTTTGCTTTTTTCATGCCCTCTGCGAGCGACATGATTGCGCTATAGCCGACGACGGAACCAAGGCGCGGATAGTCCTTGAACTTTGCTTCATATGCACTGCGGAACGCTTTATGTTCCGGCGTCTGGATGCTGTACCACGGATAACCGGTGACGATCCAGCCGTTTGGCGTTTCATCCTTGAGCGGGTCCAGGTATTCCGGCTCGCCAGTCAGCAAGCTGACCACCTCGCGCCCCTGGAACAGGCCGCGCGTATTGCCCTCACGGACGAATTTCGAGAGGTCAGGTCCAAAGAGCACGTTGAAGATCGCATCGGGTTTGGCATCGGCAAGCGCCTGGACGACGCTGCCGGAATCGACCTTGCCCAACGGTGAAGCCTGTTCGGTCACAAATTCCACATCGGGCTGCGCGGCCTTCAGCAATTCCTTGAATGTCGCCACGGCGGATTGGCCGTACTCATAGTTGGGGTACACAAGCGCCCAGCGTTTCTTCTTCAGCGCAGCGGCTTCCGGCACCAGCATGGCGACCTGCATATAGGTCGACGGGCGCAAACGGTAGGTGTACTTGTTGCCGTTCTGCCAGACGATCTTGTCGGTGAGCGGCTCCGCAGCCAGGAAGAAGAATTTGCGCTGCTTGGCGAAATCCGTCAGCGCCAGGCCGACGTGCGACAGGAAAGTCCCGGTCAGCACATCCACCTTCTCGCGCGAAATCAGCTCCTCCGCCGCGCGCACCGCATCGCCCGGATTGCCGTTGTCGTCGCGAATCACCAGTTCCAGCTTCTTGCCGTTGACGCCGCCGCTTGCATTGACCTGATCCACGGCCAGTTCGAGGCCCTTGCGGTACGGCTCAAGGAAGGCTGGTTGCGCCTTGTAACTGTTGACTTCCCCGATCTTGATCACTCCTTGCGCATGTGCCGTGAGTGCATTGGCGGCGGCCCAGAGAACAGCAACTGTTGCGAGCCAACTGCTTGTCTTCTTCATGTACCTCTCCTTGTAGTGGATCAATCAATACAGCGTTCGTGCGCAATGCAGCTCACTCTCTAGCGCAAACCGTCTTCTCCTTTGATTTCGTGGGGCTGCAGCCCTCCCACGCGGGGTAATGGTCGGCCGCTGTCGGTGACGACAACGGCAACGACGATTTCGTTGGCCCGCGGCGCGTCAGCCACCCGTGCTTCCATCGCGTCGAAATGACTGCGGACGAATGCGGCATCCTTGTGGCCGAGCGGCACGTCGATGGCGGATCCGACGCCGCCCATCTTCTTGCTCGACGGGACGAGTGCGGCGCCCTTGCTCACCGCCTGACGCAGCGGTGCGCCGAGCTTGGGATGAAGGATGGCCGCAGCGTGTTCGAGTTCTCCCGCCTCACCGACGATGGCAGCCTTGCCGTAGCTTTCCGCCTTCTCCGGCGCGATGCCCAGCGCCTGCACGCAGCGCGTTCCCAGCAGCCCGCCCAGTTCCTCGCCGATGGCGATCAGTTCATCGAGCGACTCTGCATAACGTCCGGCGTAGGGATTGTCGATGACAGCCATCGCCAGTGCTTTCCGTACGGGCGGATCGATGGACTTTCCCATTTCGGAGCGGGTCTCGTCAACTTGCACGATCAGTTTTCGAATCTTTGCAGGCATTGCGTTGTTACCTTTCCATGTGTGAGTTGGAAAACGCGCATCGGATATCAGCGCAGGCCATCCCATTTTGCGATGTCGGCCGCCTTCAGACCACCGACGCGCGCGTGAACACGCGCTCCGGTGCTCATCGCGAGAATGACAACCAGTTCATCGGGACGCGGCGCACCGGGAACCCGCACTTCGATCGCATCGAAATGGCTGCGCACATAGGCCGCGTTAATGTGCGTCAAGGGAACATCGAGGGTCGCGCCCGGACCAGCCACCTTCTTCGTGGATGGCACGATGGCCAGCGCGTTGCCTGGCTGCCCCTTCACTCCGCTGCCCTGGCCCGCCGCATAAGCGGCCGGATCGCCTTTCCAGCCCAGCAGCTCCCGCATCGCATAACCGCCCGGCACATGCCAGAGCGCACCATGCTCCAGCTCGCCGTGTGCACCGATCAGCGCACCCTTGCCGTAGCCTTCGATTCTTTCGACAGGAACATCAAGATCGTCAAGCAGATGGCGCGCCAGGCTGATACCCACGTCGTTGAGTCGCTCCATCATGGGAAGGATGTCGGGTTCATGGCGTCCCGCATAGGGATTGGTGAGGATGCCGGCAATATAGCCGCGCCGGAGCGGTACCGCAGGCACCGGGCCGAATTCGTGAAAAATGTCTTCGACATGACTGAAGACACGGCGGATCTCGATCATAAGCATGTCCCTCTGATTTTCGATTCGATGCTGTTCGGCATGAGCGCAAGCTTATCCGAAATATTTCAACACACTATAGCGGAAGACCGGTGCGCCGCCTTTGCCGGACCGTTCAAGGCGCGCCGGAAAAACTGCAGTGTTCCCGCCATGTATTCATCCAGATGTGCAGCCCTTCCCTGACACACCAGAAACGCATCACGAATCAGTCCTGCTTCTTGCAAGTCGCGTGCCTGCACAAGACCGGCGCGCAACGCTTCGTCGACAAGCGCCGCCTCGAGCCGCGGCACATCGACGGTCACTGGCAGGCTTCCGAGATCCGTGTCGTCCTTGAGTTCGCATGCGGGAAGACGCCGGATGCGCATGTCGTCCACGTTGACCGCATTCGCAATCACGGTTGCCGCGGCATCGGCCTGCGCGGCGGTCGCGGCAAGCACCGTCACGCTGTCGGCAATGCCGAGCGAGAAACTGCGGCCGCGCCATCCGCTCGTTGCGATACCGCGCACCGCCATGTGCGCGTCGATCATAATTTCCCCGTCGGCGCGCAGCTCGCCACGCATGGCATCACCGGTCGCCGCGACAATATCGGTGCAGATACCGACCCGCCATGACTCGCCCGCACTCAGATGGAGCGCGATATCGCCGCCATTGTTGATCGCGGCCCGATCGATGCCGGGTTGTTCGTAGCAGCCGATGAGTTCCTGGGCGACCGAACCTGCCACCGCCGCCATGGGAGTGATATAACGAGCACGGAACGGATGACAGGCCTCCCACATGCGCCGGGCGATTGCGCCATTGACGCGGCATGTCTCGCGCACGGGGCGACGAAGTTCATCAAGTTCGCTCACCAGTTCCGGCAACACGCTCTCGAATCGGCGCCATGCCCGACGATGTGCTGCGTGGACCGCATCGGCGTGACCGTCGGCCTGGATCACGAGATCGATCGGCCCGTGAGAGAAATGCTGACGGCCATCCGGGAGCGAAGTGCACTGGGGCGCCATGATCTCTCCTTCCGTTCAACCGAGC
Organism: Noviherbaspirillum cavernae; assembly: GCF_003590875.1. Lineage (NCBI taxonomy): Bacteria > Pseudomonadati > Pseudomonadota > Betaproteobacteria > Burkholderiales > Oxalobacteraceae > Noviherbaspirillum > Noviherbaspirillum cavernae. The sequence goes on along the minus strand of NZ_QYUN01000003.1, from coordinate 115,747 downwards.
ATCGGGCCGACATCGGCCGGCCACGCATTGATTGAAGGCTGCTGCAGCCATCTTCTGCGTGTCGGTGCGCCCTCGTTGTGCCATGCGCCCGTGCCGAGCACCGACGACAGCGAGCGCACGTAATCCATATGACCGCCAAGCGCCTGATAGTCGGCCAGCTTCATGGTGAATTCTATCGGCGCGACGATTGCCGGCGTCGGCACGGTGCCGAAGCTGTTGTCAGGCATGCGCATCACATCGGTCATGACGGTAATGCCGCCGCCGGGCCAGACATATGCGGGCGCTCCACCACATGTCACATTGACCAATGCCTGCTTGATGGATCGGGTCAACAGGACCGGGTTCTCGGTGACGCCTGCGCGCAGGCTGCCACCCGCGCCGCCGAGGAACAGGACGGTCGTCAATGACGGTTCGCAGTTTTCGCCGATCCGCTGCACGACCTTTTCGACCTCGGCCGGCATGTCCTGCTCGATGGGGCACAGGCTGTCGTCCAGCACGAACCAGGCAGAATGCTCGCCCGTGGTGGAGGTCATCAGCAGACGCAGTCCCGGCCATGCCACGTCAGGATCCCATCCTTCGATGATGCTGATCGGATCGGAGATGTCGGTGCCGCCCCACCCGATGCCTGGGTTGGCGACCTGGAAGTAACGGCCCGGCGTCGACTTGCGTCCGCGGATTTTCACGCCGGACGGCGGAATGTCGAGACAGCGCCCGGCCTGATGCTCGGTCAGCACGCCGGTGATGTGGTCGTCCACCACGATCACCTCATCCACCTTGCCGTACAACTGCTTGGCAAAGATGCCGATCGTAGCCGACCCGCAGCCGACCCGCATGCGCTGTTCTTCGATGCCGTTGACGATAGGCGCGCGACCAGCATGGATCATGACCTGGGAGCCGCCATCGATGGTCAGTTCCGCCGCCTGCTTGTTGCCGATTACCTGCATCATCTCGGCCGTGAGGCGCCCTTCCTTCTTGCTTCCTCCGGTGAGGTGATGCACACCACCGAGCGAGAGCATTTGGGAGCCGTACTCGGCGGTCGTCACGTGTCCAACGACTTCGCCCTTGTAACGGACATTGGCCTGCTCCGGGCCGAGATATCTGTCGGTGTCGATCTTCACCTTGAAGCTGCAGTAGCTGAAGATTCCTTCAGTGACGACGGTCACCATGTCGACGCCCTCGGCCCTGGACGACACGATGAAGGGCGCGGGTTTGTAGTCGGGATAGGTGGTCGATGAACCGACGCCGGTGACGAACACCTCGCCGGCGTGCAGCAGGTCGCCGTTCCACTCGGATTCCGCAACGGGACTTTCGCCGGACTTCCCTTGCGTGTCGTCTTCCTCCATGCCCGGACGTCCTGTAAAAGGCACGACCGCGCCATCCGAGGAACCAAGAACCTTTTTCAGGAGAATGACCGGATCCACGCGCACAAGCGTTCCATCCACATTGGCGTAGCGGTCGCACGCGCCCGATCTGCCGGCAGTGATCTGGCACAGCACGGGACAGGCATTGCATTCGATCTTGTCGCTTGCCATGCGCTCGCTGCGCGGCTTGGCTCGCTCAAGTATTTGCGGCTCGATTCCTGGCAAGCCGTCGGTCTTCGTGTGCTCGGTCATGATGCCTGCGTCTCCGTTGTTCCTTGATCGCACATCCCGTTTTATTTAATGTAGTGTACACTACATTTTCGTTTAGTATATGCTACATATTGATGCTGCAAGCGCAAAATTGAGCGAAGGGCGACGCACCTGCCGCATGCCGGCAATGCCGCAGCGCCTCGCATGCCGGGAGACTGCAATGACACATGTGGTGACTGAATCCTGTATCCGCTGCAAATACACCGACTGCGTTGACGTATGCCCGGTCGACTGCTTCAAGGAAGGGCCGAATTTTCTGGTGATCGATCCCGAGGAATGCATCGATTGCGCGGTGTGCATAGCGGAGTGTCCGGTGCAGGCAATCTGCGCGGAAGACGACCTGCCGGCAGCGATGCATTCATTCGCCGACCTCAATGCCGACCTGGCCAGAAGCTGGCCGACCATCTCGAAACGCAAGGGCCCGCTGCCCGATGCGGAAATCTGGAGAGAGAGAACGGATAAAATTACATATCTGGAGCGTTGATTGCTCCATTTTCTTGAATAATTTGATTGTGGCAACGATATGAGCAACCTGCACGAAGAACGAGTACTGAGCGTCCACCACTGGACCGACCGCCTGTTTACCTTCACGACTACCCGCGATCCCGCGCTACGCTTCAGCAATGGTCATTTCACCATGATCGGCTTGCGGGTGGAGAACAAGCCCCTGTTGAGGGCATACAGCATCGTCAGCGCCAACTACGAGGATCACCTCGAGTTCCTGAGCATCAAGGTGCCCGACGGCCCGCTGACTTCCAGACTGCAGAACATCCAGGTCGGCGACACGATCATTGTCGGCCGCAAGCCCACCGGCACGCTCGTCACCGACTATCTGTTGCCAGGAAAGCATTTGTATCTGCTATCCACGGGCACCGGACTCGCGCCGTTCATGAGCATCATCCGCGATCCCGAGACCTACGAAAAATTCGACCAGATCGTCCTCGTTCATGGCGTGCGCCAGGTTGACGAACTTGCATATCATGATCTGCTGGTGGAACACCTGCCGAACCACGAATTCCTCGGCGACATGGTGACCAGCAAGCTGCGCTACTACCCCACCGTCACCCGCGAGCAGTACAAGAACATGGGCCGCGTGACCGACCTGATCACCAGCGGCAAAATCTTCTCCGATCTCGGCCTCCCCCCGCTCGACCCCAAAGCAGACCGGATCATGATCTGCGGCAGCCCCGGCATGCTGCGCGACCTGAAGAAGATGCTTGAGGAAGACGGCTTCAAGGAAGGGAATACGTCGACACCAGGCGATTTCGTCATCGAACGCGCGTTTGCAGAGCAATAGCATCCGCTCCGCCATGTGCTCTGCGGCTTGATGGCTTTGGATAACTTTTCAATAACGGCCTGAACATGGCGACAACTTCCCCACGACGCACCACTGCCAATACAGCGGCAAGGCGGCCACGCGTGCGCGAGCTGGCCGCGCAAACGACGCAGGAAAACATCCTGCGCGCGGCGACGAAGGTGTTTGCAAAGCACGGTTTCGCCGGCGGCCGCATCGAACAGATCTCCAAAGCCGCCAAGTCGCACGACCGCATGATCTATTACTACTTCGGCAACAAGGAAGAGTTGTTCATTGCCGTCATCGAGGATACCTACCGGCGCTTCAACGACGCAGAGTCGAAGGTCATCCTGAACATGGATGATCCGGTCGAGGATCTGAAGACGCTGGTGCGGTTCATGTGGGACTACTACCAGCAGAACCCCGAGTTCATCACGCTGCTCAACAGCGAAAACCTGCATCGGGGCAAGCACATTTCCAAGTCTCTGCGCGCGCGCGAGTATTCCTCGCCGGCGATCTCGCTGATGGGGCGCGTGCTGGCGAGAGGCGCCGAGATGGGCGTTTTCCGGCCTGACGTCCGGGCACGCGACATCTACCTGATGAGCGCGGCGCTGGCCTATTTCTATACATCCAACCGCTTTACGCTGTCGGCCTTTCTGGGCGAAGACCTGGGAGCACCGGACGCGCTGGCGCATTGGGAAGGATTCATTACATCGGCGGTGATACGGCAGGTATCGATGACGGAGAGTACGAAACAGAATACGAAACCGCCAGACAAGCCGAAGGCCGGCAGGCGAAAGGTGACCTGACAGCCCCTGCCTTTTTTGTGTTGCGTTTATGTGTTGCGTTTTTATGATGAATACGCAGCCGATACATCCTTCTTTTTACGTTACATCGTCGGGAAAATCTCATCCAGAACAGGGGACAACTCATGGCAGACGCAGGCACCACATCGAAATCCGGGAAAGTCGTCATCAAGAACATCGGTCTTCTCCTCTCGGGCGACATCGACCAGCCGATTCTCCAGGCCGATACCATCGTCATTCATGACGGCGTGATCACCGCGGTGGGCGCAGAGTCGGATTGCGATACGGCGCAGGCGGACACGGTCATCGATGCGCGTCAAACCTGCGTGGCGCCGGGCCTGATCGACAGCCATGTGCATCCGGTGTTCGGCGACTGGACTCCCCGTCAAAACCAGCTCGGCTGGATCGATTCCACCATGCACGGCGGCGTGACCACCATGATTTCCGCCGGCGAAGTGCACCTGCCGGGCCGCCCCAAGGATATCGTCGGCCTGAAGGCGCTTGCCATCACCGCGCAGCGCGCCTTCGACAATTTCCGCCCCGGCGGGGTCAAGGTGATCGCCGGCGCGCCCGTCATCGAGAAAGGCATGACCGAGGAAGACTTCAAGGATCTCGCGGAAGCCGGCGTCACACTGCTTGGCGAAGTCGGCCTCGGCTCGGTGAAGGCAGGCGAAGAGGCACAGAAGATGGTGGCATGGGCGCGCAAGTACGGCATCCAGAGCACCATCCACACCGGCGGTCCTTCCATTCCCGGTTCCGGACTGATCGACAAGGACGTGGTGCTCGAAGCCGACGCCGACGTCATCGGCCACATCAACGGCGGCCACACGTCGCTGCCCGAAGCCCATGTCTGCGAGCTGTGCGAAAAATCGAGCCGTGCCATCGAGATCGTCCACAACGGCAATGAACGCGTCGCCATTGCGGCCGCACAAGCCGCCATCCAGCTCAAGTGCCCGCATCGCGTGATCCTCGGAACGGACGGCCCTGCCGGCTCGGGCGTCCAGCCGCTCGGGATGCTGCGCATGGTCGCCCTGCTGTCGAGCCTCGGACGGATTCCAGCGGAACTGGTGTTCTGCTTCGCAACGGGGAACACGGCGCGCATCCGCAATCTCAACCGCGGACTGATCGAGGTCGGCCGCGCGGCGGATTTTGTGTTCATGGACAAGGCGCAACATTCCGCCGGACGCAATCTTCTCGACAGCGTGCAGCTCGGCGACATCCCCGGCGTCGGCATGGTGATGATCGACGGCATCGTGCGCTGCGGCCGCAGCCGCAATACACCGCCAGCCACCGAGATACCGGTCGTCGTCCACTGAGAGTTCAGCAAATACCTGACACTCGTTTCGTCATCCCGGCACACGTCGGAATGGCGAACCTTTGTGGCGACTTCCAGCAATTCAATAACTTCGAACAGGTCAAGGCCAGCAACTCACGAAACGGGAAAGCGTCATGGACAGCATCGATCTCGAGGTTTTGAAGACTGCCTTGAAATGGTCCGATAGCGGCGCCCGTACGCTGCTGGCGACGGTGGTGCGAACCTGGGGTTCGGCACCGCGTCCGGTCGGCTCGATGATGGTCATTCGCGAAGACGGGCACGTCAAGGGATCCGTCTCCGGCGGTTGCATCGAAGACGATCTGATCCGGAAAATCCGGGCGGGCGAATACCGCGATCGCAGTCCGCGCATCCTGACTTACGGTGTGTCGGCCGACGAAGCGCATCGCTTCGGCCTGCCGTGCGGCGGAACGCTGCAAATCGTCCTTGAGTGCGTTTCTGCACAGTCGCAGCTGGCTCCGCTGCTCGATGCCGTGCAGCAGCAGCGGCTCGTGACCAGGGAGCTCGATCTTGCATCGGGCGCGGTCACGCTCGCGCCCGGCGCTCATGCCGCCGCACTCGCCTTCGACGACGCGCGGCTGATTACGGTGCACGGCCCGCGCTACCGGCTGGTGATCATCGGTGCGGCACAACTGTCGCGCTACGTCGCCGCCTTGGCGAAGATGCTCGACTACGAGATCATCGTCTGCGACCCGCGTGAGGAATATCTCGCCGAATGGGATATCGACGGCGTGCAGCTGTCGACCGAAATGCCCGACGACCTGATCCTGCGCCTGCAGCTCGACTCGCACTGCGCCGTGCTGGCACTGACGCACGATCCCAAACTCGATGACATGGCCTTGCTGGAAGCATTGAAATCGCCCGCGTTCTACGTCGGCGCGATCGGTTCGCGCGCGAACAACGACAAGCGTCGCCAGCGGCTCGCGCTGTTCGACATCAGCACTGCCGAAATCGCCCGGCTGCACGGCCCGGTCGGCATGCATCTCGGCGCGCGCACGCCGCCGGAAATCGCGATTGCAATACTGGCGGAAATGACGGCGATGCGGAACGGCGTGCCGGTCCTGCAGACGCATGCCATGCGCGAACATGCAGCGGTGACAACAGCGTCATCAGGCTGCAGGTTCGGCTGAGCGACTGATCGGGCACACATCCTCGATGACCTGCGCCGAAGCAAAACCCCGCTACGCCGGCATCCTGCTCGCCGCAGGACGGGGATGGCGCTTCGATCCGGAAGGCAGACAGAACAAGCTGCTGCAGACTCTCCCGGACGGCACCACCATCGTGGCCGCTGCCGCACGCCATCTGCAAGCCGCAACTGACTCCCTGCTTGCCGTGGTGCCCGCCGATTCACCCGTCCTCTCCGCCCACCTTTCCGCGCAGGGCTGCGCGGTGACCAAGTGCGCCGCCGCCGATACCGGCATGGCCGCGTCGCTGGTACATGCATTGCGCCTCGCCCACGATGCGCCGGGCTGGATCATTGCCCTTGGCGACATGCCCTTCGTCTCGCCCGACACGATCCGACAGCTTGCCGCCGCGCTCGCGCAAGGCGCGGATATCGCAGTGCCGGTCCATCAGGGGATGCGCGGCAATCCCGTTGCATTCAGCCGCAGGCACCTCGACGAGCTGTTGCAGCTGCGCGGCGACATCGGGGCACGCCGACTGATGCAAACCCATCCTGTGCACGAGGTTCCCGTAAGCGACCCCGGCATCCTTCGCGACATCGACACGGCGTCCGATCTGGAGAAATGCCGGTTTTGAGCAGCGCCATTGCGGGCGCTGATTGACGCACGGAAGTTTCGTCACACTCATTCTCGAAATCGCTTTTCCCGATGCCGATCAACGTTTGGCCAAATTTCATTGGCATCATGGACAGGCAGGCGTGACGATCCATCGTCAGGCGTTTCCGCCGACTGCTTTACCCATGAGGGAAACCAGCATGAACAGCCAAGCCGAAGACAAGAAGCAACAGTTGCTCGCCAGCATGCAGGAATTTGCGCGCAGCCGTTTGCAACAGAATGACTTTTCGATCGTCCAGCCTTTCCTCGCGCATTACTACGCGCAGGTCGGCGCGGACGGCGTACTCGGCACGAATGTCGAGGATTTGTATGGCGCCGCCCTTGCTCACTGGCAGCTTGCGCGCGGCTTCGTCAGCGGCGCGCCGCGTGTGCATGTGTACAACCCGGAACTCGAAGAGCATGGCTGGAAGTCCGCGCATACGGTGATCGAGATCGTCAATGACGACATGCCCTTCCTCGTCGACTCGGTGACGATGGAAATCAACCGGCTTGGCCTGACGCTGCATTCGGCCATCCATCCCGTATTCCGTGTGTGGCGCGATGGGCAGGGCCGCATCGAGAAAGTGCAGCCGGCGTCGGACAATCTTCCCGATGGATCCACACACGCCACGCTGGAGTCCTGGATGCATTTCGAGGTGGACCGCTGCAGCGAGCCGGAGAAGCTCGAAGCACTGCGCACCGGCATCGCCAAGGCATTGAGCGATGTCCGCGCAGCGGTGACGGACTGGCCGGCGATGCTGGACGCGGCCCGGCGCAGCATCAAGGAGCTGGCGGACGATCATCAAGGCGATGCAGCCCGCCAGGCCGAGGTCACGGAAGCCCGGGCGTTTCTGGAGTGGCTGACGGCAGGGCATTTCATCTTCCTCGGCTATCGCGACTTTGACCTGATCACGAAGGATGGCGACAATTTCCTTCAGGGAAAAGCCGATACCGGTCTGGGCATTCTGCGGCTGGAGGAACGGCAGCGCACGCGCCTGTTCGTGCGGCGCGATGTGCTGGATCGCTACGTGTCCTGCATCATTTTCGTGCCGCGCGAAAAATACACCACGGAGTTGCGCGTGCAGATACAGAAGCTGCTGTTGAAGTCGTTCAACGGCAGCAGTGTCGAGTTCACTCCCCTGCCGTCGGAATCGGTGCTGGCGCGTCTTTACATCACGGTGCATGCGCGTCCGGAGGGATTGCCGAACGTGAACAAGTGGTGGCCGAAGGCGGCAACCTGGGTGTGACGCAACTCGGCCGCATCGAATTTGCCCAGAGTAGTACCGGTGGCGGCAGAATCAACACCGACGCCATCGACAACTCGGCCGGCGTCGATTGCTCTGACCATGAAGTCAAGATCAAGATCCTGCTCAACCTCGTGGTCGGCGACGGCGAAATGACGGAGAAGCAGCGCAATGTCTTGCTCGCCGACATGACGGACGACGTCGGCCGCATGGTCTTGTCCGATAACTACTACCAGACGCAGGCGCTCGCGCTGGCCCGCCATGTCGCCGCTGACATGCTGGAGCCGGAGGTGCGCCTGATGCGCTTTCTCGAACAGGCGGGACGGCTCAATCGTGCCATCGAGTTTCTGCCCGCCGATGATGAAATCGCGGAACGCAAACTCGCGAAGCAAGGCTTGTTCTTGCCAGAGCATGCCGTGCTGCTTGCGTACAGCAAAATGTGGACCAACCACGAGATGCTCAACTCCGATCTTCCAGAAGAGCCGGTCATCGCACGCGCGCTGGCGCAGTATTTCCCGGAGCAGCTGCGCGAGCGCTACCGCGCGACGATGGAGCAGCATCCGCTCAAGCGCGAGATCATCGCGACCTATCAGACCAATGGTTCCTGCGTCACCACGATGCGCGCGAATCGATGGAGGCCACGGCCGCCCGGCTGCGCGTCGCGGCCGACGACCTCGGACCGAAACTGGTCACCCTGCTGGCGGCCCGCGATGCGGAAATCGTCGGCGCGGTGCTCGACATCGCGGAAGTCGCCAGTATCTATTTCTCGCTTGATGTCTACCTCAACTACAACGCGATCCGCGAACGCGTGGCGGCCTTGCCTGCGGATACGCACTGGCAGATGCTGGCGCAGTTTCTGGTGGGTGCGATGCTCGTGGCGGGGACGCAGGTGGTGTATATCGTGTGCGGCCTGCTGTTTCTAGCGGCGACCGCCTGCGTGTTTTTCATTCGCGTCGAACAGGCTTCGCGCGCGCCGCAGCCGGTGACGCTGGCGTAGCGGATAGATGGAAGCACGCCCGCTTCAGCGCTTCACCAGCGCATTATCACCACCGAACAGCGAACCGCCGCGCCGCACCACGTCCTGAATCCGCCTGAACATCTTGTCCCTGTCGGCATAGACCGCATCGACGAACTGCATGGGCGCGGTCGTCTCGGGGTCATGCTGTGCGCTCCAGCCGGACATTTCCAGCAGGATGGGGATCAGCCCCAGCCCCTTTTCCGTCAGCGCGTAGACATCCTTGCGGCCATCCTTCTCGTGCGGCCCCTTGACGAGTATGCCCTTCTGCTCCAGATGGGCGAGGCGCGCGGCAAGCACGTTGGTGGCAATGCCCTCGCTCGAATCGCGAAATTCGCCGTAGGTCCTTTTTCCCCAGAAGACAATGTCGCGCACGATCAGCAGCGACCACGGGTCGCCGAATGTTTCGAGCGCGAAGTTGACGGGGCAATGCGATTTATTTTCAGCGCGTTTCATGAACTTATTGTAACATGCTTGCATCATGCAAGCGAAATGCTATACTGCGACGAAACGCGGCTTGAAATATCGGCAACAATTCGGCCCGGAAAGACATCCTGAAACCCCATAACAACGCAAAACAACAAGGAGAATCGTTTGACAAAACACATCGATGGGCAAAAGCGCTGGCTGGCACTGACGGTCCTCTGCTTCGGCGTGCTGATGATCGTGCTCGACACCACGATCGTGAATGTCGCCCTGCCGTCGATCAGGAGCGATCTCGGCTTTTCCGAAACCTCGCTGGTCTGGGTGGTGAACGCATACATGCTCACCTTCGGCGGCTTCCTGCTGCTCGGCGGCCGGCTGGGCGACCTGTACGGCCACCGCCGCCTCTTCCTGATCGGGCTCACGCTCTTCACGCTGGCATCGCTGGCCTGCGGCATGGCGAATTCGCAGGCATTGCTGATCGGCGCACGCGCCGCGCAAGGGCTGGGCGGCGCGGTCGTTTCGGCAGTTGCGCTGTCACTCATCATGGATCTCTTCACCGAGCCCGCCGAACGGGCAAAGGCAATGGGCGTCTACGGTTTCGTGTGCGCCGGCGGCGGAAGCATCGGCGTGCTGCTCGGCGGCGTCCTGACCAGCGAGTTCAACTGGCACTGGATTTTCCTCGTCAATCTGCCGATCGGCGTCGCGGTGTTCGCGCTCTGTCTCGTGCTGCTGCCGGACGGCCGCGGACAGGCAGCCGGGGAACGTCTCGACGTCGCCGGCGCGGCAACGATTACCGCGTCGCTGATGCTCGCCGTCTACGCGATCGTCAACGGCAACGAAGCGGGCTGGGGATCCGCGCAGTCGATCGGGCTGCTTGCTGCAGCTGTTGCGCTTCTCGCACTCTTCCTCGGCATCGAAGCGCGGGTGCGTGCGCCGCTCGTGCCGCTGGCACTCTTTCGCCTGCGCAGCGTCACTGTCGCGAACATCGTCGGCGTGCTGTGGGCGGCCGCGACGTTCGCGTGGTTCTTCATTTCGGCGCTCTATCTCCAACTCGTTCTTGGCTATGACGCGATGCAGGTCGGTCTTTCCTTCCTGCCGGCCAATCTCATCATGGCCGCATTTTCGCTCGGCCTCTCCGCCAAAATCGTGATGCGCTTCGGCATCCGTCTGCCGCTCGCGGCAGGACTGCTGGTGGCGGCGACCGGCCTCGCGCTGTTTGCCCTCGCACCGGTGGATGGGAACTTCACCATGCACGTATTGCCCGGCATGACGCTCCTCGGCATCGGCGCCGGCATTGCCTTCAATCCGGTCCTGCTGGCTGCCATGAGCGAAATCGAACCGGGCCAATCCGGCTTGGCGTCCGGTGTCGTCAACACCTCGTTCATGATGGGTGGCGCGCTCGGACTGGCGGTTCTCGCCAGCCTCGCTGCCGCCCGCACCGAAGGCTTGCTTGCGGCTGGAACGGCTCCTGCCGTCGCACTCAACGGCGGCTACCAAATTGCTTTCGCCGTCGGCGCGGTCTTCGCGGCTGCGGCGGCCTTGCTGGGAATCTTGCTGCCTGATTCACGGCAGCACGCGCCCGCGCAGGCAGCCGTGTCGGCAGCGTCGTAGCCCGGACATCGACATTTCCGCATCAAACACACTGGAGGCATTCATGTTGAAAATCATCGGTATCTCGCTTGTCGGCATTGTCGGCATTGTCGTCATCGTGCTCGCCCTGGCTGCAACCCGGCCGGACACCTTCCGCGTCCAGCGTACGACAAGCATCCAGGCAACGCCGGAAAAAATCTTCCCGCACATCAACGACTTGCGCCGCTTCAGCGTGTGGTCGCCGTATGACAAGAAAGACCCGGCGATGCAGCGCACCTACAGCGGCGCTGCCAGCGGCAAGGGCGCGGCGTATGCATGGGAAGGCAATGGCGAGGTGGGCAAGGGCCGGATGGAAATCGCGGAATCCGCTGCGCCCGCCAAGGTCACAATCAAACTGGACTTCATTAAGCCATTCGAGGCCCACAACATGGTGGACTTCACGCTGATACCGCAAGGCGACGCCACCGAAGTCACCTGGTCAATGCAAGGACCCGCACCTTACCTGGCCAGGATCATGCATCTGTTCTTCGACATGGACAAAATGGTAGGCAAGGACTTCGAAGTTGGTCTTGCCGATCTGAAGGTTCTTGCGGAGAAGTAAGCTGTAAAAAATATGCGCGGCCCGTGTCGATTTTCCGCCGCCTTGTTCGTCGTGCAATCAGAGCCGTGGAATTTCCCATGCTCTCCAACCCAACCCGACAGGAGATATGCGATGCGATTCATGATCATCATCAAGGCTGACAAGAACACCGAGGCAGGCATGATGCCTGACGAAAAACTGCTGACCGCGATGGGCAACTTCAATGAAGAGCTGGTGAAGGCGGGCGTGCTGCTGGCCGGCGAGGGACTGCATCCGAGTTCGAAGGGCGCGCGCGTCCGGTTTTCCGGCGATACGCGCACGGTGATCGACGGGCCGTTCGCCGAGACGAAGGAGCTGATCGCCGGCTACTGGTTGTGGCAGGTGAAGTCGAAGGAAGAGGCGATCGAATGGGTCAAGCGCTGCCCCAATCCGACCGGTGCGGAAAGCGAGATCGAGATCCGTCAGATATTCGAGGCCGAGGATTTCGGCGCGGAATTCACGCCTGAATTGCGCGCGCAGGAAGAGCGGCTGCGCGCCGAAACAGCAACCTGGCGCTGACGTCGCAAGCGGTTGCGCGCACGCTGTCTGCAACATCCCTCAAACCATCCCTCAAACATCAAGAAGGAGATTGCCATGCAAGTTCAACCCTATCTGTTCTATAACGGCCGTTGCGAGGAAGCCCTCGAGTTCTACCGCAAGACGATCGGCGCCGAGGTGGAGGTGCTGATGCGCTTCAAGGACAGTCCCGAACCGCCGCAACCCGGCATGGTGCCGCCCGGCTCCGAAGAGAAAGTGATGCATGCGAATTTTCGCATCGGCGACACCACCCTGATGGCATCCGACGGCTGCAACAGTGGACAACCGGAATTCGGCGGATTTTCGCTGTCGCTGACTGCGCCCGATGCCGCCAGGGCGGAGCAATGGTTCAAGGCGCTGTCCGATGGCGGCAAGGTGACGATGCCGCTCGGGAAGACCTTCTTTGCCGAAACTTTCGGCATGCTGGAAGACCGTTTCGGCCTGGGCTGGATGATCATCGTCGAACCGAAATGATGGTTTCGGCTGTCGATTTCGGCCGGTCTCGATCGTCGTACTGTTGAAGTGAGGTAGCGGGACAGCCGCCCCGCTCCCAACCCGAAAAAGGAGAGACGACATGCGATTCATGATGCTGATGATTCCCAAGGGATACGAAAGCGTGGCACCGGGCACTCTGCCGGACGCCAAGGCGATTGAAGTGATGATGCGGTACAACGAAACCCTGCAAAAGGCCGGCGTGCTGCTCACGCTGGACGGCCTGCATCCGCCGTCGATGGGTGCGCGCGTCAGCTTCTCCGGCGGCAAGCCGACGGTGACCGACGGGCCGTTTGCCGAAGCGAAGGAAGTGCTCGGCGGCTACTGGATGATCCAGGTACGCTCGAAGGAGGAGGCGATCGAATGGGCTTCGCGCTGCCCGGCCTCGGATAACGAAATGATCGAGATCCGTCAGGTGCAGGAATTCGCCGACTTTCCGCCCGACGTGCAGAAGGCGGCGGCCGGTTTCGTCGAGATGCAGACGCAGAACGGCCAGTATCAAGGCGCGTGACCGACTCCGGTACACATCGGGCGATCGACGCGGTGTGGCGGATCGAATCCGCCGCCATCATCGCCCGAGTTGCGCGCATGGTGCGCGACGTCGGCCTGGCCGAAGAGCTTGCGCAGGATGCGCTCGTCACTGCGCTGGAGCAGTGGCCCGAAAAAGGCGTGCCGGACAAGCCGGCCGCCTGGCTCATGACCGCCGCGAAGAACCGCGCGCTGGATCATCTGCGGCAACGCAAGCTGCACCAGGCAAAGCATGAAGAGTTCGGCCACGAACTTGAAATCGAGGAGGCGCTGCGGCAGGAACACGCCGTCAATGCAATCGATGCCGCGCTCGACGACGATATCGGCGACGATCTGCTGCGCCTCGTCTTCACCGCATGCCATCCGGTGCTGTCTGCCGACGCGCGCGTGGCGCTCACGCTGCGCCTGCTGGGCGGCCTGACCACCGGGGAAATCGCGCGCGCCTTCCTCGTGCCGGAAGCGACCATCGCGCAGCGCATCGTGCGCGCCAAGCGCACGCTGTCCGAGGCCCGCGTGCCGTTCGAAGTGCCGCGCAAGGATGCGCTTGCGACGCGGCTGTCGTCGGTGCTCGACGTGCTCTATCTCATTTTCAACGAAGGCTATGCCGCCACCAGCGGCGGCGACTGGATGCGTCCGGCGCTGTGCGAGGAAGCCTTGCGCCTGGGTCGCATCGTGGCCGAGCTGGTACCGGACGAACCGGAAGTGCACGGACTGGTCGCGCTGATGGAAATCCAGGCATCGCGGGCGGCTGCGCGCATCGGCCCCGGCGGCGAGCCGGTCCTGCTGCTGGAACAGAACCGGTCACGCTGGGACCAGTTGCTGATCCGCCGCGGACTGGCCGCACTCGAACGCGCTGCGCAGCATGGCGGTGCGCTCGGACCGTATGCATTGCAGGCTGCGATTGCCGCATGCCATGCCCGCGCGCGCACTGCGCAGGAAACGGACTGGGGTCGCATCGCGGCGCTGTACGACGCGCTCGGACAGCTGGCGCCCTCGCCCGTCGTCGCGCTCAATCGCGCGGTCGCGATCGCGATGGCCTATGGACTGGCGGCGGGACTGGAACTGGTGGATGCACTGACGGCGGAGCCGCAGCTCAAGGCCTATCACCTGTTGCCGAGCGTACGCGGCGACCTGCTGTGCAAGCTCGGCCGCCACGACGAGGCACGAACCGAATTCGAACGTGCCGCCACGCTGACGCACAACGTGCGCGAACAGCACTTGCTGCTGACACGCGCGCATGCATGTGCAATGGATGCGAAATCGCTGCCGTAAGGAAAATCCCGTGCATTGCGGTTGAACGTTTTTGCAGATCGCGCGCCCAATCTGATTTGGAGAAGCCACGATGAACAAGCGGCACGACCCCAATACGATCAACCGGCTGATCGGCAGATTTGCGGATTTGCAAGAACGCTGGCAAAACAATCCTGCGAGCTTCGATTGGGCCGATCTGCAAGCATTGGCGCAGGAAGGCGCGCACGCCTACAACGAAGGCGCGGGCCCCTCCTTTCACGCGCTCGCGCTCGACGGCACGCAGCACACCGAGTTTCACGAACGCTTTCTCACGTATTCGCTGGAAGCCGGATTCGATCCCTTCAAACTGGTCAAGGCCGGCTCCGGCGATACCGAACTGCCTGTCATTGACCACGCGGGCATGGCCGAAGAAGCGCAGTGGAATGCGTCGTCGGCGCGCATGCGGGCGGCGCTGATGGATGTTGCGCGGACGCACTTCACGCCACTGGCGCAGGAAATGCGGGACGGCAAGGCTGATCTGCCGCAAGAGCAACTGCGAATCGTCGAAGCAGGCGCAGAATCCATCCCCGCCGATCTGCTCGAACAGATCGCGCCGAATCTGCTCAAGTCGCCGGATCGCGTGGAGCGCAAACAAGACGTCGATCCGGTCGAAGGCTATCTCAGCACGGCGGAAGTGATGGTGGACAGCAACTCCAAGCCTTACGGTTAAGCGAAGTTATGCGCGAAGCCATGCGCTTTTTGCATCGGTCCCGCGAACAGCCAGCACGAAATCCAGACGGTACGCCGCCCGCCTGCGGAAACGTTGCCGCTTGCTGGCAGCAACGCGCCCTGCCAGGGGAAATCCGGTGCCATGTCGGTACGGGAAACGACGCAGGACTTCCTTCTTCGCCGGGACGGCACCGGGATTCATCAAACGAATTCTGATCATCAGTTGTCGAGCATCGTGACGATGCGCTCAAGATCCAGGCTGTTGTAGATGCGCATGCGCGCGGCATATTTCTCGTTCGATTCCTGCATGACCTGGCGCTTGATGGTGCTGATCACGATCAGCGCGATGCGGTCGGGTGCCAGGCCTTTCCAGTAATCGGGATTGGGTTCGACCAGCATCCGGTCCGCCTTGCAGCCGCCTTCGGCCAACTGCCCCGTCAAGTCGATGCATACCGGCGCCATGCTGCGCGCCGCCTCGCCGCTGGCGAGTTCGCGTTTCATGCGAGCGAGCAGGTCGCGCCGCTGCTGCCTGGAGCGCAGCTCGGCGGCGGACGGCGCATGCAGCTTGCGCCCCTGCCTGATGGCCAGCTCACGCAAGGCTTCATCGACCTGCTCCAGCTTCGCCATCTCCGCTTCCATACGCGGCACGACTTGCTGAAGATAACGCTGGCGCGGCACCTGCCGCCACGGCAGGATTTCTCCGCGTGTGAGGATGATGCTGCGGTCGTTGAAGCGCGTGATGCGGCCCTGCTGCGATTCGATCGGCAGGACGTAATAGCGGTGCTCGTCATCGCTCGAATTCGCGTGTGCAAAATCGTTCAGGAACAGGACGCTGTCATGGTTGATCGCATAGCCGACGCCGGTGCCGGTCATGCGATGGCATTTGCCGTTGGTGAAACCGATCGGCAGATGCGTATCGAGCACCGCTTGCGCCATGCCATTGCGGCCCAGCCCCATCTCGATCCACGAACTCAGCCGCATGCACAAGGGCGGCGGCGGCTCGGTCACTGCACCGAGCGTGCGCAGGTAACTGACGAGGCCATCGACGCGCTGGCGAAATTGCGCGACTTGCACCGGTTTGAGATTTTGTATCTTCGTCCTGGGGTCAAGCGCCAGTTCGAAGCGCTTATCCGCGCCGGCAGGCACGACAGGCACCTGGTCGGCGGCGCATGCCCAAGCGGCGAGCGCGCACAGCGGCAACAGCAGGGTGCTTCGCATGAGGACTGCGGCGTGTCGCACGCGCGCGCGGCAGGCGCCGACATGGGACACGGACCTGGTCCAGCCCGGCACCAGACCCGCGCCCTTCTCGTGGCAGGCGTTGCGGAAAATGCGGCGCTTCAGCCCGCGCAATCCGGTCTCGGTCGGGATCACGACCTTCCATGGATCCTGCTTTTTCTTCTTCATGTGAAAGAACTCTCGACAGACGAACCGGCGCGACCTGCTTCCCTTCATGCGCGCGGGCTGATTTGATCAACTGATGAAATGCATTCCGGGAACGAAGCCTATGGCGGGCGGGATTACAGATGATGTACAGATATAATATTTCGCCATGGACATCATGCCGCGCAGGCCGTGTCCCCGGGTCAATGTCACGAATGGACAACACAACAAGACCATTGACGATATCCGGCTGAAATTCGGCAGCTTGAGAATGGATGCCGCACCGGATACCGCGCCAGGCGCCCCCCGTAAAAGAATCCGCACCGAGAATCCATGCTGCCCGACCGCTCGCCCACCTACGCCAAACTCTCGCCGCCGCGCGTGCATGAAGCGGTGCCGCGCACGCGTCTGTTTGCGCGTCTGGACGCCTTGTGCAAGACGCATGCGGTGATCTGGCTCGCCGCGCCGCCGGGTGCCGGCAAGACCACGCTCGCCGCCAGCTATCTGGCCGCCGCACAAGTGCCTTCCGTGTGGTGCCAGATCGATCAGGGTGATGCCGATCCCGCCAGCTTCTTCTTTTTCCTGAGCGAGGCGGTGCGCGGTGCCGGCCCTGCCCTGCCCTGGCTGGCGCCCGAACTGGAGGGCAACGTGGTGCGCATCGCGCGTCTGTTCTTCCGCGACTTCTATGCACGCCTGCCGCGAGGCGCGGTCGTCGTCTTCGACAACATCCAGGAATTCGACTGGAGCAATTCGGGCGAATTGATGGAAATCGCGTTCAGCGAAATCCCCTACGGAGTCACGGTGCTGGCCCTGAGCCGGGATGCGCCGCCCGCGCGTCTGGCACGACTCGAGGTGCACGGGCTGCTGGTCACGCTCGACTGGAACGAGCTGCGCCTGAATGCGGATGAAGCGCGCGCGCTGATGCAACTCGATGACATCGACTGCCCTCACCGCCAGGTCTGGCTCGACAAGATCGATGGCTGGGCCGCCGGCATCGTCATGCTGCGCGAGCATCTGGCCGAGCATCTGGGACAGACCGATGTGCCGCTGCTCGAAGGACGCGAGGCCGTGTTCCGCTATTTTGCCGGCGAGATTCTGGAACGCATGCCGAGCGCATGGCAGCACTCGCTGCTGCTGCTGTCCAGCCTGCCGGGCATTTCTCCCAGCGATGCGCAATTGCTGACCGGCGATTCGGCGGCTTCCGGCATATTGAGCCAGCTGTTCCAGCATCGCCTGTTCGTCGATCGCCGCGGTCCGGCGCCGTACACCTATCATTTCCACGCGCTGTTCCGCGAATTCCTGCAGTACGAGGCCCGGCAGCGGCTTGACGCCGACGAACGCGCCGCATTGCTGGAACGCGCCGCCACGATCGCGGACACGCAAGGCCGCACCGACGAGGCCGCCCGCCTCTATCACGAGGCCCGTGCCTGGCCACAGCTCGCGCGCCTGCTGCTGCACCGTGCAAGCGACATGCTGACCACGGGGCGCGGCCAGACATGGCGCGAATGGCTGCACTGGCTGCCGCCGGCCATGGTCGAGGCCGAACCCTGGCTCCGGCACTGGCAGGGCGCTTCGCTGAATCACGTCGATCCTGCATTGGGACGGCAATTTCTGGTGCAGGCTGAACAGGCATTCCACGCCGGCGGCGACGTACGCGCACGCCTCCTGACCGTCGCCGCGATCATCGACAGTTACACCTACGAATGGGCGGGCTTCAGCGCGCTCCGGGAGTGGGCCGAAGTGATGCTCGATGGCTTGGCACAGCTCGATCCCGCCACACTGGACCCGCTGACGGACCTCAGAATCCATTCGCGTCTCACCCTGGCCTTGTTCTTTACCGCGCCCGACTCGCCCGCGCTGGCACGAAGCGCCGAGCGCGCCTTGAAGGCGATATCGCTGGTCGACGACCGCACCGAGCAACTCGCCGCCGGCACCTTCCTGCTGGATTATTTCAGCACGACCGATATCGTCGCCGCGCGGGAACTGACCGCCTCGCTCGACCGGCACGCCGACGACCCGGCCATCGGCCCCTTCCACCGGATCTGGTGGTATCGCTCCGCGTCCTTCCGGCACCAGCTCGACAGCAATTACCCGGCCGCCGAAACCATGGTCGCCAATGCCCGAAGGCTCGCGACCGAATTCGGCCTCGACCATCTGCTGATCCATTTCAACCTCAGAGCAGCGATCGGCCTGCTGGGCGCGGGCGATCTCGCCGCGACCGCCGCACTGCTGGGCGACCTCCGCCGCTCGCTGCCGTCGGCGCGCAAGCTCGACCTTGTGTATCTGCGCTCGATCGAGGCCTGCTATCTCGCCCAGTGCGGCGACATACGGGCGGCGCTGCCCCTGGCGCAAACCGCGCTCGACCTCGCGACGGATGCCGCCGTCAGTCCGACGACGCGCTGCCAGCTGCACGTCTCGCTCGCCTGCTGCCACGTACAGGCCGGCGACTATGCGGCGGCGGAACAGCAATGTGCCGAAGCGGTCGCGGACATGCATGGCTACAACAAGGACTATGCGCGCAATGCGCAGCTGTTCGTCCGAGCCTGCGCCTCCCTGTTCCGCAATGACGAAGCACAGGCGGCTGAAATCCTCAGGCAACTGTTTGCCGAGCTGCGCCGTCCCGACGCCACGCTGTCGGTCACCTTTGCCTCCTATCCGCATCTGGCGCGCAGCCTGTTTGCACTGGCCTTGCGCGAAGGGATCGAGGTCGATTACGTGCGTGGCCTCATCGCGCGGCAAAAACTGGCCGCGCCCGACCGCGTCACGCCGGACTGGCCATGGCCGGTGGTCGTGCGCTGCCTGGGCAAGTTCGAACTGTCTCTCGCGGGCGGCGGCGTCGCGGCGAGCGGCAAGGCGCAGCAGCGCCCCTTGATGCTGCTGAAGGCATTGCTGGCCTCCGGCGATGCCGGCCAATTGCAGCAATCGCTGGCAGTTCGGCTCTGGCCCGATGCCAGCGATCCCAAGGCCGCGCTCAACATCAACGTGCACCGCCTGCGCAAGCTGCTCGACAACGACGAGGCAGTCGTGGTCGCCGCAGGAAAAATCATGCTGGCCGAGACCCGCGTATGGTCCGACGTCGCCGCGCTGATCGAGATATGCGAGCAGTGCGGTCGTCTGGACGACGGCACGAGCGGCCATGTTGTCAACCGCCTGGCCTCCATGCTGCTGAACCTGTACCGCGGTCCGTTCTGCGACGGCGAGGAAGACAGCTGGCTTTTGCCTGCGCGTGAGCGCCTGCGCGGCCGTTTCCTGGCGGCGGTGGAACAGCTCGGACAGCGGCTGGAACAGGCGCGCGAATGGGCGCTTGCGCATCGCCTCTACCTGCGCGCGCAGGAAGCCGAACCGCTGGCCGAAACGGTCTATCGCGGCCTGATGCGCTGCGCCCACGCGCAGAACGATCCTGCCGCCGCCTTCAGCACCTATCGCCGCTGCCGCGACACGCTGTCCATCGTCCTCGGACGCAAACCCTCCGCCGAAACGGAACACCTGGCCGCCGTGCTCGACCTGAAATAAGTCCCGGCAATCCGCCGCCTCGCCACTTCGCCCCCCTGCGCGCATGCGCCGCAAGCGGCAGCCATTCCCTCATCTGTAATCCATTTGTAAGTGCCGCGGCACTATGCTCCGTCCGCACGACAAACCCGCATCGGGCAAGCATCCGAGGCCGTCAAGGCGCTCATTTCCATCCATGCAAGCCAGCCGCGACGAGTCTGATCGCACGTCTTTGCAGCCCGGTAATCGCCGCAGGACGCTCTCCATTTTTTTATAGATCGACGTTGATGAAAAAAGAAGCTCAAGAACAAGGCACAGGCAAGGACCGTCCGCCACTGGAGCGGCGCGCTTTCCTCGGATGGATGTCGGCCGGCGCAATGGCGGCGGCCTTGCCGACGCTCGCATCGTGTGGCGGCGGAGGCGAAAGCGGCGGTGATGGCGGAAGCGGCAATCCCGGTTCCGATGGCGGTGCTGGCGGCAGCGCCGGCGGCAGCATCGATGCCGCCGCGCGCATCGCCGCACTGGATGCCGTTCAGGCGCGATACCAGAGCCTGTCTGCCGGCGGCATGACCGAACTCGATCGACTCAATGCCGTGAGCGCGTTCATGGCAGGCCGCCCCGAATACGCGGCAGCCGGCGTGGACGAGGAAACACTGTCGGCGTGGGGCATCTTCACCGACGGGCGGGTTCACATCATTGCGAACAATCGCGCGCCCGATCCCGACGGCGCGCCGATGCCGAAAATGGCGGGCGAGATGCATGCCGCAGGCGCCGCATCGCTCGCGGCGACGCCGGTGGAACTGCCCGCCTCGGTCAATGCGCGCCTGATGCACGCCTTCGGCCAGCACTTTCCGGGACAATCGACAGTGAACGACATAAGCGCCTGGATGGCCTTGCGCGGATACAAGATTCGCGGCGGCGTCGAGGGCGATGCCCGCATATCCACGCTGCGCGCAGTGACCGGCGACGGCTTCTTCTACATCAACACGCACGGCGGCGCAGCCACCTACACCGGCAAGGACAAGACAGGCGTGGCGCTCTACTGCATCTGGTCGTCCACCGCCGTCAGCGACCTGCTGGAAAAGATGCCCGACTTCCGCGACGACCTCGACAACCTGCGCCTGACCTATTTCACCACATCGACCGGTGACGTCATCATGGAGGGCGATGAAGAAGTTCCGGTGATGGAGTGCCGCTACGGCATCACCTACAAGTTCGTCGAGAAGTACTGGCAGTTCGCAGCCGACAGCATCGTCTTCATCAACGCCTGCAACGTTGCCAATCCGCAGGTGTATTCCGCCGCCGCCTTCGTCAATGCCTGCCACGACAAGGGTGCCGGCGTGGTGCTGGGCTGGACCAAGACCGTGTCCAATGTCGGTGCCTACCGCGCGCCGCGCTACTTCGTGGACCGTCTCATCGGCGCGAATGCAGACTCGCCCGAGAGCCCGGAGCAGCGGGCTTTCGCGTGGGACAAGGTGATGGAAGACATGGCTGCGAAAAAACTGGACATCGATCCGCACAAGGGTGCAAAACTGATCGCCCTGCCGCGCCCGAGTGAAAACAAGAGCCACATCCTCGCACCCGGCATCCGCGAGGTGAAACCGATCGAGCTGACCGACCAGCTCATGCTGATCGGCGACTTCGGCTCCATCGAGGGCAAGGTCGTCATCGGCGGCGTCGAGGCCGCTGTCGTCAGCTGGAAGCCCGATCGCATTTTCTGCAAGCTGGAACGTCCCGGCAGCGCCGGATCCTGCGGCCCGGTGTTCGTGCGCGTGGGCGACCGCAAGAGCAACATACGCCAACTGTCGCAGTGGACGACCAGTCTGAAATACCTGTTCGAGGATGTCGACCGGCCCGGACTGAAAACGCAAGGCATGGCCAAGATTGTCCATCGCGCCGATATCGGCAAGATCCGGGACACGCCGGCCGAGAAACCCAGGGACGTAACGGGATATGCGATCGCCACCGCCGATTCTGCGCTGTCCCTGACGGCGAGCGGATCGTATCCGCAGCCGCCGGACTGCACGATCACCTGGAGCGGATCGATGACCTATCCCGGCCTGCCGGATGCCGGTGGTCATGTCATCTTCGCCTACCTGAAGGTGAACACCGCGAAACGCACGGGCGCCCTGGGCCTGGGACTTGGCAGTTTTGCACCCGACTTCACGGAAAAGGGTTGCAGCGACTCGCACAAGTTCGGCACGAACTTCGGCTTGCTGCAAGGCCTGGAAGAATTCGAGCGTGAAACCGGCATCGGCATCGTGGAGGTTCCATTGACGGCGGTCCAGGTGAAATACGGCGCCGACTTCACCCTCATCGGCGACACCTTCTCGAAAGACGGACTGACGATCACCTGGAGCAGCGCAACGCCGCAATACCCGCCATTGGCGGACGATGTGATCTGAGGCAGGGAGGCGCAACGCTCATCGCACGCTTGTTGAGCGCTGCGCCTTTTCTGCCGGCAGCGCAGCCTTGCGCTTGCCCGCGCTTGCCCACTTTCGCGACGCGCCGCATCCTCCCTTCCTGTTCGCCTCCCGCGCCGCATTCTTGCCGCTGTCCGGCGCAAGCATGTGATGTCGCTTTCCCTCGCGCATCAAAACAAAAACCGGCCAGCGCAGTCAAAGGAATGACACACTGCATTACCTAGGGGCAGAAAAACATTGCAATGTGCAATGCGCCATTCGAATCCGGTGCTGCATATCGATAAGTCGCCGTTCCATTCGCTGAAGAAATCTCCTTCCGACTGTAAACTCCGTTCATCGACTTTCCGGAAACCCATCATGCTGATCTTTCGCCAACTGGCCGACCCGACCTCCTCCACGTATACCTATTTGCTCGCCGACAGCGACAGCCGCGAAGCAGTGTTGATCGATCCGGTCTTCGAGCAGGTCGAACGCGACGCGGCGATCCTGCACGAACTGGACCTGCGCCTGCTCTACACGCTCGACACCCACGTCCACGCCGACCACGTCACCGGCGCGTGGCTGTTGAAGCAACGACTGGGCAGCAAGATCGCGGTATCGGCCGCGAGCCAGGCCGAAGGCGCGGACAGGTATCTGGCGGACGGCGATCTGGTGCAATTCGGCGCGCGCCATCTCGAAGCCCGCGCCACACCGGGCCACACGAGCGGCTGCCTGACCTACGTGCTGGACGACCGCAGCATGGCCTTTACCGGCGACGTGCTGCTGATCCGCGGCAGCGGCCGCACCGATTTCCAGCAGGGCGATGCGCACAAGATGTACCAGTCGGTCCACCGCCGGATCTTCACGCTGCCATCCACCTGCCTGCTCTACCCCGCCCATGACTATCGCGGCCTGACCGTCACCAGCGTGGAAGAAGAGAAGCGCTTCAATCCGCGTCTGGGCATCGCCATCGGCGAAGAGGATTTCGTCGGCTACATGAAGAACCTCGGACTGCCGCATCCCAAGCAGATCGACATCGCCGTGCCCGCCAACATGAAATCCGGCCAGCCGGCGGACGGGCAGGACAAGGCATCGGCGCAGCACTGGGCGCCGCTGACCTACACGTTCGCCGGCATCTACGAAATCCAGCCGGACGCATTTGAAGAGAACGCGGCAACAATACAGCTGGTCGATGTGCGCGAACCGAGCGAGTTCGATGGCCCGCTCGGCCATATCGCCAGCGCCACCCTGGTGCCGCTGGGCCAACTCGGCACATCCATCGACCGACTCGACCGCACCCGCCCGGTCGTGACCGTATGCAGATCGGGCGCGCGCTCGGCGCAAGCGACAGTGCTGCTGCAACGCGCAGGATTCGCGCAGGTCGCCAATCTCGCGGGCGGCATGCTGCGCTGGCGCGCGGAAGGGCATCCGGTGGTTGGAGGAAAGGCGTAGCCGGTGTTCTGCGCCTGGTTCCGGCGTCGTCAGCTGTCCTCGCTGGCGATGGCGCGATAAGTCACCGCGCCCAGCAGCGCACCAACGATCGGCGCAAACCAGAACAGCCACAACTGGGCGACAGCCCAGCCGCCAACATAGACGGCGACACCCGTGCTGCGCGCCGGGTTGACCGAGGTGTTGGTGACCGGAATGCTGATGAGGTGGATGAGCGTCAAGGCAAAGCCGATGGCGATCGGCGCAAAGCCTGCCGGTGTACGCTTGTCGGTGACGACAAGGATGATCACCAGGAAGAACATGGTCATCACCACCTCGCTGACCAGCCCCGCCAGCAGCGAGTAGCCGCCTGGCGAATGCGCCCCGTAGCCGTTCGAGGCAAAGCCCTTGGAGACATCGAAGCCCGGTGCGCCGCTGGCGATGACATACAGTACGCCGCCGGCCACGATGCCACCCAGCACCTGCGCCACGATGTAGGGAGCAAGCTTGCTGGCCGGGAAGCGCCCACCTGCCCAGAGCCCCACGGAGACGGCCGGATTCAGATGGCAACCGGAGATATGCCCGATGGCAAACGCCATCGTGAGCACGGTCAGGCCGAAGGCAAGCGCAACGCCATGCAGACCGATGCCAACCTGCGGAAAGGCAGCAGCGAGTACAGCGCTGCCGCATCCACCAAGAACAAGCCAGAAGGTTCCAAGAAACTCCGCACTGTATTGCTTCATGAACGCGTCCTCATGGTGATGATGAATTCCCAAAGCGTCTGACAGCACCCAAGGGCTTGCCGTGGATGCCAGCAGACAATGGCATGAGTGCTCACGTGAAGCTGCTGCCACCTTCATGCGAAGCTTAACAAGGCCGATAGCGCCGATGTTTGTGCGATGGCAAACAAGTTCGTGAAGATCTGTCATGCAAGGCTGCGAGATGGCGGCCGTAGCCAGGAACCTTCAGGAACCTTCAGCGACCGTCTCGACCGCCCACACCTTGGTGTGACCGTATGCAGTTGAGATGCCCCGCACAGCGGAAATGACCGCAAGCCCGATCGGCAAGTCGGCAGGCGATGCATTGACGTGATTGGGCTGCCAGAACTCGGCATCCACCGTCCCTTGCGCACGATGCAGATGGCCGCTCCCGCTTATGCGCCGGTCGAATGCCGCCTCGGAATTTCAAGGCCGCGTGCAACTGCCGGACGCGCCAGGAACGCATCGAGGACGCGCGTGACATGCGGAAAATCCGCAATGCCCACCAGATCGCCGGCTTCGTAAAAGCCGATCAGGTTGCGCACCCAGGGGAATGTCGCCATGTCGGCAATCGTGTAAGTCTCGCCCATGATCCAGTCCCGGCCTGCAAGCCGCTGGTTGAGTACGCCGAGCAGGCGCTTTGATTCCGCAACGTAGCGGTCGCGCGGGCGTTTGTCGTCGTATTCCCTGCCGGCGAATTTGTTGAAGAAGCCAAGCTGGCCGAACATCGGGCCGACGCCTCCCATCTGGAACATGAGCCACTGAATCGTTTCGTAGCGGCCGGCGGAATCCTGCGGGATGAATTGTCCGCTCTTGTCGGCGAGATAGATCAGGATCGCGCCGGATTCGAACAAGGCACGCGGCCTGCCATCGGGTCCGTTGGGGTCGATGATGGCGGGGATCTTGTTGTTCGGATTGAGAGAGAGAAATTCCGGCGTCATCTGGTCATTGGTGCCGAAATCGACGAGATGCGGCTCATAAGGCAGCCCCGTCTCTTCAAGCATGATCGACACCTTGACGCCATTCGGGGTAGGCAGGGAATAGAGTTGAATCCGGTCGTGATGCCGCGCGGGCCATTTCTTCGTGATGGGAAAGGCGGAAAGATCGGTCATGTGCATCCTTTAAAAATAATTGTGGCTAACCCTTCCGGGCGGCCGTGCTCGTCGGCCAGGAGGACGAATCATAATCGCCTCGGTCAGGTTTGTCTGATGCGCCCGGGAGCAAGAGACGAGAAGACCGTGCAGGAATCATTCAGCCGCCTGTAAAGCCATCCGGTGTGGGGCGCGGCGATGCCGATCTTTCCCGTCAGCGTGGCCACGCGCTTGCGTCTGCCATCGCGTTATCGTGTTTAACGCACCCCTTGTAAAACCATGCAAAGCTGTTGCGCCTCGAGCAATGCGCCTGCATGGACCCGTGTAATATGGACGCTTACGTTCCCCAGAAGAAATAATCCATGGATAAACTACTTTGCCGGGCAGGATTCGCGCCACAACTTGTTCTTCTCGTTGCCGTCATTTCGCTCACCAACTGGCTGTTTCTTCCCTACGAAACGACCATCATGCTTTTCGAGGAAAGCGGCTTGATCGAGAACGCGACTGTCTTTCTCTATTACCTGGCGATCATCGCTATCTGGCTGTTCCGGCCTCCTGCCTTGAATCGCCTGAGCGCGGCGGCGCTGCACATCATCCTGACGGCGATGGCGGCGCGCGAACTCGACTTGCACAAGCGGCTGGCGGACATGAGTCTGCTCAAGCTGCGCTTCTGGACCAACAGCGGCACGCCGTGGCTGGCGAAAGTGGAGGCGGCGGTCATTCTCTTGCTGATCATCGCGGCCATCGCGTATCTCGCCAAAACCCACGCTCGCGGATTCTTCGCGCAGATTCGTCGCGCGGAGCCGGTGGCCGTGACGATACTGACCTTTTTCATCACGCTCGTCGTTTCCAAACTTGCCGACCGGTCGCTGGGCGTGCTGCGGGAAGTCTTCGGTTACATCGCACCGGACTGGCTCATGGCGCTCGGACAATCGTTCGAAGAGCCGTTCGAGATGATCTTGCCGCTGCTGATCATGCTGGCGGTCATGCAGGCGGCGCTCGGCGGCCGCAGGAACGTCGCGCCGTGAACGATTCCGTACGAAACAAGCGCAAACGGTTTTCTTGACTGGCCGCCGGCCTACGAGCGTCGCGCGTATCCCTGCGCGGCCATCCCGTCTCGCTCGATACGCGAGACGGCGTTCATATCCATTGTGCCCGCCTCTCGTTCCTGGCTCGTGCGCCAACTCGCCGGCGGGAGTCCGAACTCGCGCTTGAAGGCGCGGCTGAAGGCGGCCTCGGAATCGTATCCGACTGCATCCGCCACCTCGGCCAGCGACTGACGGCCGCTGCGCAACTGGCGCGCCGCCGTGTGCAGCCGCCAGCGCGCCAGATACTGCATCGGCGGCTGGCCGAGCAGATCGGTGAATCGCTGCGCGAGCGCGGAGCGTGACAGTCCGACATTGCCCGCAAGCTCATCGACGGTCCATGGATGCGCGGGTTGCGCGTGCAGGCGCGACAAGGCGCGTCCGACATAGCGGTCGCGCACTCCGGCAAGCCAGCCCTTTTCATGCTGCGGCAGCGTATCGATACAGCGCCGCAAGGCTTCGACGAACAGCAGCTCCGACAGCTTGGCGAGCACCGTGGCGCTGCCGGCGCGCTGTCCGGCCGCTTCTGCAGCGGCGAAACCGAGCGCCGACGCGAGCCACGCCGATTCGACCGTTCTGCTCACGTCTACCTTGAAGATGCGCGGCAGCGAAGCCAGCAGAGGATTGCTGAGCATTTCGTCACAGGTGAGAAAGCCGCATACGATGCGCGTCGGCGCACCGCCGCCGCCGTACATGACGCGCATGACTTCTCCCGGCAGCGTCTCCAGATGCTCTGCCAAAAGCGGCGCGGCGCGCGTGGGCGTCATGTCGAGCGTGCTGCCCATCAAATGCTCATCCCCTTGCGGAACCACCAGCAGCTCACCGGCATCTACGCGTAGCGCCGAATGCTCGTCATCGACCAGCCTTGCCACGCAGGAACCCTCGACGATGAGGTGATACGACACCACGCGCTCGGAGCGCGGCAGATAGGCGGCGCAGACGTCGCTGTCGGCTTCGCTGATCAGGCACCACGGTGCCGTGAACTCGCCGTTGAGAAAGACCGCACCGCTGAGTTGCACGACGCGCAAGACATCAGACAAGGCATCCATGGCCGTTTCTTTCGAGAGCTGGCGTCCCGGTCAAAAGAACCGGACGCCTGATCATTCAATATGGAAGACAAGGGATTGATACTCGCATTGTGCTCCGCATCGAACAAGGATGCGAGTAATGCCATAAGGCAGGAACCCGGTCGACAGTATGTCGGCAGTATTCGCAATGGAGGCATGCATGCATCAGCCCGTACCCTATTTCCGTGAAGCAGGAACCGGCCCCGGGGTCGTATGCATACACTCGAACGCGAGCACCTCGGGCCAATGGCGAGGATTGATGGATCGTCTCGCCGACACGTTTCACGTCCTCGCGCCTGATTCCTACGGTGCCGGAAAAAGTCCGGAGTGGTTCTCGGACCGAGCCGTCACGCTCGGGGACGAAGTCGTGTTCATTGAACCGGTCCTCGCCATGGCAGGCGCACCGTTTGCGCTGGTGGGGCATTCATACGGTGCCGCAGTCGCGCTGATGGCAGCCCTGGAGAATCCCGGTCGCATACGTGCGATCGCCCTGTACGAGCCGACCTTGTTTGCGCTCCTCGACGCGGAGACGCCTGCACCCAACGACGCCGATGGCATCCGCAACGCGGTGGCCGACGCAGGCACCGCTCTTGACGCGGGAAACCATGATGCAGCCGCCGAGCGTTTCATCGACTACTGGATGGGCGATGGCAGCTGGAAGCAGACGCCGGAGGCGCGCAAGCCGCCCATCGCCGCGTCGGTGACGAATGTGCGCAGATGGGGACATGCCTTGTTTACCGAGCCCACACCCCTGAAGGCATTCCGCGAGCTCGATGTCCCGGTGCTCTACATGACGGGCAAGCGCTCAAGACGCTCCGCACACGGGGTGGCACGCCTGTTGACGAGCGCGCTGCCGCGTGTGGAGCATGTGGAGTTTGAAACGCTTGGCCATATGGGGCCGATTACCCATCCTGACCAGGTGAATGAAGTCATCGAACGGTTTCTCGAACGGGCCTGATTCTCCGTTCGGAAAGAGCGCATCACGGCAATCCCATATCCGGCGTCTCGGGCAAGAAAGGCGGGGGCCGGATCATTCCATGGAGAGGATTAGAGATCGATACTGGCACTGCGTTCCGTATCGAACAGGAACGCAGGCCACGATGGCCCGCGTCATCGGCAGTTCGAAGTTCGAAGTTCGAAGTTCGAAGTTCGCAGTTCGCAGTTCGCAGTTCGCAGTTCGCAGTTCGCAGTTCGCAGTGTGCTTGTGGTGCCAGTCTGCACCGTCCATCACGTTGCGCACAGCACTACCGCAGTACGACGTCAGAAGGACGAATGCAAACCACCAAGGAGATGCATCATGAGCAATGCAAAAGCCAGCAAAGGAAGCCGCGTCTGCGACGCGGTTCGGTTCACGGCCAGCGGTGACACAGCCGGAATGGGTGATTGCCATGTGGAGTCGCGTCGAAGACGGGGCGGCCCGGCCGAATAGCACATCGACTCACCCCGGCAGTTCAAGCTTCACGAATTCAATCCCCATTCAAGTCACCAGGAGTACAGCCATGTCCGCAGTTGTTCCCAACTCATCCCCCGCCATTGACCTCGTCGCAGTCAAGACGCGTCAGCAAGCCGCCTGGTCCTCAGGCAACTATGCCGTCGTCGGCACCACTCTGCAGATCGTCGGTGAAAATCTGTGCGAGGCGCTCGACCTGCGCGCCGGCACAAGCGTGCTCGACGTCGCCGCCGGCAACGGCAATGCCACCCTTGCCGCCGCGCGCCGCTGGTGCGACGTGACGTCGACCGACTATGTACCGTCGCTGCTCGAGTCCGGACGAGCGCGCGCGCAGGCCGAGGGCCACACGATCCAGTTCCAGGAAGCCGACGCCGAGAACCTGCCGTTCGGCGACGCATCATTCGACGTCGTGATGTCCACCTTCGGCGTGATGTTTACCCCGAACCAGGAAAAAGCAGCAGCCGAACTCGCACGCGTCTGCAAGAGCGGCGGCAAGATCGGTCTGGCGAACTGGACGCCCGAAAGCTTCATCGGGCAGGTGTTCAAGACCATCGGCAAGTACATTCCCCCCGCGCCAGGCGTCCAATCACCGGCACTGTGGGGCACGAAGGCGAGACTCGATGCGCTCTTCGGAGAAACCGCAAGGGAGATCCGCACGACCAGCCGCGACTTCGTCTTCCGCTACCGCTCGCCGGCACACTTTCTCGACGTGTTCCGCACCTACTACGGACCGATGAACAAGACTTTCGGCGCGCTCGATGCCGAGAAGCAGGCCGCTTTCACCAAGGAGTTACTGGCGCTCATGGAAAGCCGCAACCGTTCGGGCGACAGCACCTTGGTGCTGCCAAGCGAGTACCTCGAAGTCGTGATCGACCGGAAGTGATGACGACTGCAAACAATCCATCCGCTCACCCGCAGACCCCGCCACGGCGGGGTTTTTCTTGTGCGGATGACATCGCATCCGCACATCGCCTGCCGTCACGCGTCGCGCCTCGTCATGCCACGAAAGAGGAAACACAGGTTTGACAGCGCATCGTCGGCAAACGATACTCGGAGGATCGACAACCCATCCTCCGCAGTGTGATCCCCATGTTGCAACCGGTCCCCTTTCCAATCCGCAAGGAGTGCCCGCCCGGCGCCTGCATATGCGAGCGCGAGCGCCTGTTGGACGACCCGCAAGGCGACACGCGCATACTGCGGCTGACGAGCGAGGAAGAGAAAAGACTCGTCGCACGCATCGACAGCATTTCCACCTACGCCGACTTGCAACACATCGAAGAACGCATGCGGGAACAACTGGGCATCGACCTTCGCATCTCGCCAGGCATGCACGAAGTGCGCACCGTGCGCGGCTTCAACATCCAGATCGTGGAACGCCCCGGCCTTTGCAGAAAGACCCGCCAGTCGATTCCCGCCGCCATTCGCCGTTGTCTCGACAAGAATCCGGACATCGCGTATGCCATCCTCAATGCGCACGACCTGCTTCGTGATGACTGAACGGCGCAAGCTTGCTTCAACAATCCGGTCCAACACTCCGCGATTGACCGGCAAATGCTGATGGGCTGATCGTCGCGATGCGACACCACAGGGAGCATGGACACAGCGTGTTCGTGCAAATGGACGCTCGCTCCTTGCAGACCGACGACTTTGTTGGCGGCGCAACTACCGCCGATACTCGCCAGCACGTTCCGGCTGATAGGTGACATCGTCGATCCGCACCCGCAACACGCCGCCGCCGGGCTTCGGCCACTCGATTTCATCGCCTTTGGAAAGGCCGAGTAGCGCACTGCCGACAGGGGCAAGGATGGAAATGGTGCCGCCACTGGCATCGACGTCCTTCGGATATACCAACGTCAGCGTGAACGCTTCGGACGACGATTCCATTCTGAATCGCACGGTCGAATTCATCGTCACCACGGTTGGCGGCATCTCTTTCGAATCGACGACTTCTGCGCGAGCGAGCTCGGCTTCCAGATCCTCCCTGCCCGGGAATGCGTGAGCAGGAAGAGACTCCAACAATTGCTCCAACCTATCGGCGTCGAGCGATGAAATGATGATCTTCGGTTTCATGGCTATCCTCTTTCGTGAGCATGCGCTGTCGCAGAAAAATGCGTATGGCCTGAATTGCCTGACGTTGCCGTCAAGTCACGTCGACACGCGTCAGTCTGGATGACTCGCAAGAAAGCATTTCAATGGTAAAACTCGACATAGAACGTCACCTTTCCCATCGGTTTTACATGATGCAGCGCGGTAGGTTGGGCTGCAAAGCCCAACATCCTCAAAACGTGATGCCGCCTATTCATCACGTTCTTCTTTCTTAATACATCCCCAATCGGCATCGAGACTTCCCCTCTCGATTTCCCGATGAATGGACGAATACGGCCAGTCCGACGCCCTGGTAACGTAACCGTGCTTTACCGGATTGAAGTGAACGTAAGCCACGTGCTTTTCCAGATCGTCGTCTCGAATCTGATGCTCCCAATAACGCCGCTGCCAGATCCCTCGCTCTCGCTTTAATCTTCTGCTGCTTCGTATCGCCTCGGTTTTCGGCATCTCCCTTGAGAACGCCGCCTTGATCAGGGACCAGCGCAACGAAAAATCCGCATCACCCTCCGGCAAGCGCCAGATCGCGTGCAAATGATCGGGCAACACCACCACCGCCATCGTTTCGAACGGATGGGATTGGCAAATTTTTCGCATGGCGTTGCGGAGTACTTCTATGTGCTCCGTCAGGAGACTGCTTTTTCGATCCGCGAGATTGACCGTGAAAAAATACGTCCCGCCAGCGATGTTCGATCTTCGATATCTCATCGTCTTGATGTCATTGGTAGCGCGGTCGTGAATGTTGGGCTTTGCAGCCCAACCTACCGCGCTGTTCGCGCGTGACCTCCATTCAACCAGGAAGGGCATCCATATTCAAAGTTAATGATGGTCGATTTTCTTCGACTCGATACCATTTCAGAAATGGATTCTGTAGGTCAATACTTTCAATAGCGTCCCAGTTTGTCGGAGAGAACTCAAAGCTAAATACGTCTTTCTTTGCCGCCGTATCCAGTAAATGCAATTTCCCGGCTTTTGAAATTCCGATGTGATTTGGATATGTCCAGTCAACCACTATAGCCCCACAGGAAATTGTCGTCTTACTGTTGGCAATAGCCATATGACCGAATATTGACGACCCAGTCGGCTCTATCTTTAGGTTGCCACCTCCGTGCCGAATCGATCGCACATGAATTTCATCATCATTGACCGACAAAATATGCCATTGGTATTTGGCATATCGATTTAGAAGAATTTTCGTATCCGGCGAAGACTTATTTTGTGATCGCTCTGTCCAGTTATGATGGAATTCTGTAATTTGAATCGCACATAAAGCATCATCTTTGCGAACCAATGTGAATTTTCCTAATGGGATCGATACCCCATACCAAGATATCGAAGCACTCGTCCTTGCTTTCATTTCAATGGCTGAAATGCCTTCCTCTGTGGAATACGCTGCATTTTGTGCGATAGACAGAGATGGAAAGACTCCGAAGCAAGTAGAAAAGAAAAGCGCGACATAGGCCTTTAGAGAACAATTTCTCATTTTCTATATATCCTTTGCGCCATATTGGAATTGGCCTTGTTCGGATAACAGCGCTGGTATCCCGCTGTTACTTCTTCTCTGGCATTGCGGAGGAATGATGACTGGTAATGAGCCACGTCGAACCATCCCAGCGATAGGTATAGCTATAGCGGCCACTGACCACTGCGCCTGTCTTGGCGAACGTGAATGTGTAGAGGCCGGCATCGACAGCGGTATTGCAACCCATCTCGACGAAGCGCAGATCAATCTTTCCGGAAGGGCGATTCTCCAGGAAATGATGAAAATAATCTTCCTTGTCCGCCGGGGTCAGGCGCGGTTTGTTCGAAACGGTAGGCAACAAAATGGAACGCTCCGCATAATTGGCAACGACCTTACGCGGATCGCCAGTCTGCAATGACTGATTCCACCGATCAAACAACGATGCGATTTCCTGTTCGGTGATGACCTTGCAACGTTCGGTCTGCGCGGTCTGAGCGGTGGGCGGCATGCCGCCCTTGGAGGCGCATCCTGCAAGGACTGCGCAACCAGCAAGTGCAACCAAGGCGAGTGATTTCATCGAACCGCTCCTTTCAGCGTGGGTTGGGAAACATGGAGGACAAGGTAAAGAACGCGGAGATTCATCCTCGTCCGAATTCACTGAGTGGTCAGCCCCGCAACTGAACACGCGAAGCCTCGATTTTTCCCAGCAGCCACTGCAAGCCTGCCAGATGTTGCTGATCATGGCTGCACAGGTAATGCACCAAACTGCGCAAGGACAAAGGTCCGTAGCCTTCGAACTCGGCGGTTCGGTTGAACTGCTCTTGGCTCAGGCCGGAGATGAGCGCAATTGTCTTCGCGCGCGCCTCTCGAAAGGCCACAAAGACTTCATCGGCGTTTGCGGTGGCGTAGGAGCGCTCCTTGGCCAGAGCTTCACCATCGATGGAGACCAGCATCGGTTTGAATTCATCAAGAGTACGCTGGAATCGCACGTGATAGCCATCGATTTCTATATCGCGCACGTGGCAAATCTGCTCTATGGCGGTGAAGGGCTCACTCGGCACGCCTTCCCATGACGACGGGGACCAATGCCTGAACCCGGCAGGAATGGCGGCGTAGTGCGCCTCCAACTGCTGAGGGAATGCTTCCAGAGTGTTCAGCGTGATGGGGTTCATTCTGACTCCTGGGGTGAACGAGGGGCTAACGCCTGAATCAAGCCGAATCGCGAAGCGGCGTCGGCTTGAATGATGGGATTGTCAGGCCGATGCCTTGGTCTTGCCCTTCAACGGCGCGCCATGGAACGCCAACGCCAGCGAGCAACTCCCGCAGCCTACTTCGCTCGTCTCGCCGTTGCCTTTTCGACAGATGTATTGAGGGCGACCGCGGTACGGATGAGTGCCTTGAACGCGTCCGCGTCGACCTCATCCCCCTCATGGATGTCAATCGCTCGCCGTACGTTCCCGTCGAGGCTCGAGTTGAAGAGCCTGGCCGGGTCTTCCAACGAAGCCCCCTTGGCAAAGGTCAACTTCACCTTCGCTTTGTACGACTCGCCGGTGCAGATGATTCCATCATGTGACCATACGGGCGTGTCCACCCACTTCCACTCTTCGACGACGTCCGGGTCTGCCTCCTGGATGAGCTTGCGCATCTTGGCCAAGGTCTCCCCCCGCCAGTCCGCAAGCGCGGCGATTCTTGCGTCAATCAGCCTGGATGCCGATTCGTCCTCGGTCGAACCTGATTTTTTCATATGTTCTCTTCCTCCGCGAATGGGAGCCGGTAGTCGGTCCAACGCTGTGTTATGCGGCAACACGTGATGACTGAAACTAATCAGCTCTGGCGACCGCTTCTACTTCCACAAGCGTGGCTTTCGATGCGAGAGACGCGACACCGATAGCCGTTACAGCCGGGCGTGAACTGCCAAGAAACCCGGCCAGGATTGGCACCAATGATTCCATGTGATCCTCGAGTTCTCCACGGATATATAGCCGCAGATGCAGCAGGCCGTCGACGCTCGCGCCGGCAGCCACGAGTACCGTCCGTAAATTTTCCAGCGCGGCTTCAAACTGGCCCGTGACGGAGTTCCGGGACACCTGGTATTGGTGATTCCAGTCGACCTGACCGGAAACAAACACCAGCGAACTCTCGGTATCAAGCACTGCCTGCGACATTCCAAAGGGAGTGCCGTCATACAGTCTGTCAGGATTCACTAACTTCTTGGTCATTTATTCACCTCTGCTCATTGATCGTGCGCATAACATTCGCGTTCAGCGGCCGCCGAAGGCTGTCGGCTGCAACGCCTTATCATGCGGCATTGGATTGCTTCGACTTTGCACCAATTCAAAATCTGCACAAGTAAATCGACTTTTCCAAAGTCACACAGAGATTCATCCTTGAAATCAGTTTGGTACGTGACCCTTTACTGCGTTGGCCCGGGCACTATAGGTGATACGGCCAATGGCATCTGCCGGCAGGCGCGCGCGCATCCGCGCTTTGAGAAGCGCGAGATCCTCGGATGCCATCGCTGCGAGCTGTGGACCGACGCTCGGCCCCCCGAGGATGGTCGTCCAGTAGTCGTCAAAATCGGCGAATGTCCGTTGCACGGTGATCTCCCGCGTTTCGACAGCATCCAAACCCGCACCAGCCCACAAGTCCCGCATTGCATCTATTCGAGACGCGCCAGGGCTCGGCGGTACCGGAACCGCAACGCCTAGCCCACGCATTTCAACCTGCAACGCCTCGTAAGGAAAACCACCGCCGAACATGTCCCACGCATAGGCTGTGACGGTACCGCCCGGGCAGACCACTCGCGCCATTTCGGCAACGCCCTTGGCCGGGTCGGGAACGAAGAAAATCACCAGCGGCATGACAGCCGCGTCGAACGTGTCGTCGGGGAAAGGCTGTGCCATTGCATCGCCCTGACGAAACTGTGCGACACGCGACGCGGGTCGTGTGCGAGCATAGGCAAGTTGCCCCTCAGACGGGTCTATCCCCTGTACCGAGACTGGTGCACACCGCTCGACGAGCATTTCGGTAAAGGCGCCGTTGCCGCAGCCAACGTCGAGCCATCGCAAACCTGATTTTGGAGCAAGCCAGTCGAGGAAAGTTTCACCTGCAAGCTGGCTCCACTTCCCCATGTATCGTTCGTAGGCAGCCCCGTCGTCGAAGCGGATTTGGTTGGTCATCATTAGTGTTTTCCTCCGGTTGAACTACCTGCGAAAAGTGGTGCTATATGTCTGTGTCCAGCAACGAGTTAAACGGTATCTCTTTCATGCTCATGAGTTTTCACTAGGGAATAAGAGATAGGAAAACGTCCTTACGTGAGCCGAATATCCCGATCAGCAATAACAACGTCCCGGCAATGAGAAATCCCCAGAACCCAAAGTGATTGAATGGGGAAACAAAGAACAAAAACCATCCAGCGACACCGAGGCAGCTTGTGCCGATGAGTACATGGATAGCACGAGCCACTACTTCCAAAAATGTACGGTGTTGGTCGGCCATATATCTATCTCGATGTTTAACGTTTGACATGAGAGGCGCCCCGGCAAGCCGGGGCGCCTCTCGATTGATAGGATGGACTCTCCCCGTCTTTTTGCGCCAAAGTCCATATAGGAAGAGTCAGGCCGGCGAGGCAGCACTTCTTAGCCGGGCGCGCTTCCCGACTCGCGAAGCACGCGCATCAGCAATCCATGGAACTCGCCGGGTTCCTCCCATTGAGGAAAATGGGCGGATTTTTCGAACCAGATCCATTCCTTCTTTGGTGCCGTGAGTCGAGAAAAATACGCGAACGCGAGAGAAGGTGACGCCAGCAAATCGTGTCGCCCGACGGCAAAATAAACCGGAACCTCAACTCGCGGAACAAGCCTGGCCATATCGAGCTTGAGCAGATCAGGAAGAAGCGCCTCGAAGGATGTCTCCGCTGCACGGTTGAAGGAAAGCTTTTCCGGCCAGGAGTACTCCTCCGCTGCGATCATCCAGCGGACAGGGTTGAATCCGGGCTCGGCGTGCCAAAGACTCCCGTACTTCTCGAGCAGCCCCACGTACTTCGCCCGCTTGCTCTTTCCTTCCGGGCCCACATACGGAGGCTCGCCGAGCGCATTGATCTCTGCTTCCAGCGCCTTGTCGCTGCTGCGGCCCGCGTGTTCGAGGAGCGCTTGGTAGCCCGCCGAGGTCGCATTCGAAAAGCTTGTCATCTGGCCAGTGCTGACAAACGCGCGATACAGCCGAGGCGCGTGATCAACCGCCTGCAATCCAACAGCGCTTCCCCAGGAATGCCCGACCAAGGTGAGTCGGTCTTGATTGAAGCGCTTCAATAAGTATTGGCTCAGCTCGATCGTGTCCGAGACGATCTGCTCCATGGTCAAGCCGGCAGCAGGAACGTCGGCAGACTTTCCCGCTCCGCGTTGGTCCCACTCCACGATCAAGAAGTCCTGCTCAAGCAGGTTGTTGAATTGCACAGTGGCCATTTCCGCCTGGCCCGGTCCGCCGTGAAGCTTCAGAACCAGCGGACTCGATGCGTTCCGACCTCGTATCAAGATCCATTGCTTTACTCCGCCGAGCGTCACCTGCTCCAGTGTGGCCACACTACCGGCAACGTGTTTGCCATCAATGTCTACGATAGGTTTGGTGCTCGTGGAGGCACAACCGCTCAAGAGGCAGACGAAAGCCAGCAAGCAACAGGCAGCGAAGGATCGGTATCTTGTTTCGATGGTTTTTTGCATTTTTCCCTCCCCCGGTTTCACGGACACATCGTTAAGTACCTTGTGGATTTTCAGATGGTACGGACTGATCGAGACGCCGCTACCTCGTGCTTGCGTCCATCCCGTTTTTCCATTCAATGGCTTTTGCTTCATGGTGCTTGACGAAAGCGTCCTTGCCGTCGCAATAGAAATCCAGATCGTCATTGCACTCCGTCGCCAACCTGATCTTCAATTCCTGATATTCACGACGGACATCAGGATGGTGGTTCAGGTAATCCCGAAAAGCGAGATGTCGAAAGATGTTCGGATCGCCAGCCTTGAATGCATGGATCTGGTGTGTCCTGAATGATCCGCCCTTCCTGAAATACCGTCTCCCGGAAATGCCGAACTCCCCCATGGCTTCATAGTCCATCAGTTCCAGCGCGGACGCGGCTTGATCGAGAGCTTCAAGCGACCGGACTTCGAGAATGATGTCGATGATGGGTTTTGCCGCCAGTCCCTTGACGGCGGTACTTCCAATGTGATGGGCCTGCACGACGATATCGCCAAGTGAGCGTTCTATCGCCAAGCGCTCGCTTTCGAATTGAGCAGGCCAGAGAGGGTTGCAAGGTACGACTTCAATCTTCATCGGATGTTTGCGCAAGATCGTCAAGAACCATGGCCACTTCCCCAGCGACGAGGCGGCCGGCACGCTGCTCTACCTGACATCGCGCAATTTCGAGAAGGATTGGAAGATGCCCCTGTGAACTGGAAGCAGGCAGCCAACCTGTTCGACCTCCTGTTCGGCGACCGATTCGCCAACGCCTTGCATCGGGATTTTTTAACCCCACCTCAGCACACGGAATTTCTGACACTACCCCCATCATGGCAAACCGGGACGCATCCACGCTGTTTGACGCCGATAACCCTTCCGGCAGCGACACGCCTGCCGCTTGCATCGATTGGCGCAACGGTGACGCGGATTCCATGTCGGCACGGGCCGCCACAGAGCCCACCATCGATGCCGGATATACGACTGCAGGCTTATCCCTCTTGTCACATCCACCGATCAGTTTCTTGTAATTTGACGGGCGTCCATATAGGGGGTAGGGCGCTTTGTGCAAGCGTAACTGTCAGGCAACTTCGACCTCCGTGCTGCACGGTATGGCCCTGCGCAGAGCATCGCCGACCGGTGAGTGCGATTCCGCCCAGTCGACTATCTGACGAAGCAGTTCCGGTGAGGCGCCGTCGGCGGCGACAAGTACATGAACTCGTATGCTGAGAGGACCCGCAGGGGCGATATCTCCGACGCCAAGCAGCCCTCGATCGTCCGAGTCACTGTCGACGGTAACCTCCAGCCTTGTAAGGGCCACGCCAAGCTGCGCAGCACGCATGGCAATGACCGTTGCGTCGCAATTTGCAAGTGCGGCGCGCAATAACCAGCCTGGCGTTGGCGCCGCCCCGCCACCGCCTATGCCTTTGGGCATGTCGCTAACCAGGACTTCGCCGTTTGGGCCCTCGGCTTTGCACCGAAGTCCTTCCTGGATGACAGCTACAGCGGCTTTGTCTGTAGATAGGGCTTTCTCCGGATGCTCGGAGTAAAACTTGATGACGCTTTCAATCGACTGCTGAATCTGAGCAATGGCCATGAGGATCCTCCGCGGCAAGGTTCATAGTGTTGTGCATCAGCGCGCTAACCAAGGTTCGGCGTCGTCACGCGACGATACCACGTGGGATCAACTTGCGGGCGAATGGCAGACGACACAAAGCTTGTTTCCGTCCGGATCCCGAAAGTAGGCGCCGTAGTAATGTTCGTGGTACTCGGGCCTCACGCCAGGCGCACCTTCCGACGTTCCCCCATTGGCCAGTGCCACGGCGTAGACCTTGTCCACGAGGTCCCGGCTCTCTGCGTCGAACGCGACCATCTGGCCGTTGCCCGGCGCATGCGCAAGCTTGTCGTATGGCGCGCCGATGAGGAAAAGCGGACGTGGCCCGCGACTTGACTGCCATCCGGCCCACGGACGCTCGCGCTCGCAGAAGCGAGGTTTGATGCCGAGGGCGGACATCACGGGGTTGTAGAAGGCAAGTGCGCGATCGAAGTCGCTGACACCGAGGAAGATGTGGGAGAACACGACGTATCTTTGAAGTTGATGGTTCGACGTTTAACGTTCCGGTGAGAGTTTGCAGTTTGTAGGGTGGGCACGCAGTGCCCACTCGGCGGTGGCGTTCAAGTAATCGCGAAATGAGGATTATCGATGTCCGCGTGGGCACTGCGTGCCCACCCTACTCGACTAAGAGCCTATCCCGGTAGGCCGTCGGCAAGGGAAATTGCGAGGTAAATGGTGGTCCAAGCGCATGTTGGCGAAGGAGGTTCGACATGGGCATGGTCAAGCAGGACGACGGCTGGCGTTTGCCAGACAGACTCTGGGCGCAAATGGAGCCGCTTTTACCGCCACGCAAGCCACATCCGCTGGGCTGCCATAACCCGCGTGTCTGCGACCGGGCAGCCATGGATGCGATCTTGTTCGTGTTGCGTACCGGTTGCCAGTGGAATGCATTGAACGGTACCGGCATTTGTTCCAGCAGTTCGGCGCATCGGCGCTTTCAGGAATGGGTTGATGCCGGCGTGTTCGAGGAGTTCTGGATGCATGGGCTGTTGTCGGCAGCGGCGTTGCGGGAAATCGACTGGTCCTGGCTGTCACTCGACGGCGCGATGACCAAGGCTCCTCTGGGTGGGGAAAAAAATCGGCCCCAATCCAACGGATCGCGGCAAAGGCGGCGTCAAGCGCAGCCTGCTGACGGACGCACACGGCATTCCCCTGGCCATCGTCATTGATGGTGCGAACCGCCATGACATGAAGCTGGCGCGACCGACACTGGAGTCGCTGGAAGTGGGGCGACCGTCATTGCTTGCGGTGTGGCCACAAGGACTGTGCCTGGACAAGGGCTATGACTATCCGCAGATCCAGCAGTTGGCGCTTGAATTGGGCTACCGGGCGCACATCCGGTCACGCGGGGAGGAAGCGCAGCAGCGGCAGACGGGAACGAGAGCCCGCCGCTGGGTGGTGGAGCGTACGCATAGCTGGCTGAACCGGTTTCGTGGCTTGCTGATTCGTTGGGCCAAGAAGGCGAAGAACCATCTCGCGTTCCTTCATCTCGCCTGCGGCATTATCACCTGGCGAAGCATAGGCCTACTGGGATAGGCTCTAAGCAGCAGGTAGAAGTGTGTTCTTCACCCATTGCACAAACGCGACAGAGTTTTTGAAGATGACCAAGTCGCCTTTCGGCGGTTTGACATGAACCTCTGGAGCTGACAGAAAACCACCTCCGACTTCTTGTGTTTGGTAGCCGTGCAGATCGGCGAGTGCGCGAGCCTCTCGATAGTGGCCGTACACACGAACTGCAGATGCAAGGCTCTGGTGGTCTCGTTGACGTTGTCGCGCTGCTGCTTCGCGTTCTCTGGAAGTTCGTATCCCGAAGTCTGTGTCAACTTTCGAGATCAAGCGTGAGGGTTCGACGTTGGATCCCATGACATCGACCAATCGGTTGAGAGCCTTCGCTGCATCGCGATGACCAGAGTAAATCAACTCTTCCGCGTACTTCAGGATCTCGGCGTTTGTACCGAAGTAGCGTTCAAGGAACGCGCTCTTGAGTGCCTCCGCGATTTCATTTCGCTGCTCATACATCTTTATCTCAAGAATGGCAGTTACGTATGAAAACGCGAGTGACGTTGAAACCGCTCCAAGTTTCTTCCGAAGACCAACTAGATCGGGATAGATTGAGCAGGCGACCAGCCATCGGTCTTCCACCTCGGACAAGCCCGACGCAAACGCCTCGGTGAACTCGCTACTTTCTTCGGATGAGAATTCTGCTTGTTGACCTTTGACACGAGCCCTGTCGTACTCCGCTCGTAGGGTCTTGTCGCGCAGAACGCGGTAGGCCTCATTTAGGACGCTCATCTTTCCGTGTGCTTCAGTGGGGTTTCCTGTCCACCGATCAGGGTGATAGCGCTGTGCAAGGGCTCGATATGCCGCAGCAACAACGACGTCTTCTGCATCTGGGAGGATGCCTAGCACTGAGTAGTAGTCTGGTGTGGCCACTTGGCTATTCCATGCGTTGAAGATTTGAGTGGTGCTGACGAAGCCGACTGGCGCGCTCTAACTTGATTTATCCAGCATGGTTTGTCCTCATAATCTGGCGCCTGCTGTATAACGCAGCGCCCGATATCCCTTGGAAAGCGGCTTGCATGTTTGCCTTCCTGTCAACATTCTGTATTTATGTACAGCATTAATGAAAATGCAAAAACCGGCAAGCCGATTCTACAGTCGCCACGACTGTTGGATCAACTTCGCGAGAGCATCCGTTACAAGCACTACAGCCACCGTATCGAGCAGGCCTATGTGTATTGGGTACGCTGGTTCATCCGTTTTCATGGCTTGAAGTATCCGAAGGAGATGGGGGCGGCAGAAGTCGAAGCGTTTTTGCGCCACCTGGCGAACGAACGCAAAGTGGCGGCGTCCACGCGCAACGTGGCCTTGTCGGCACTGTTGTATCTGTACAAGGAAGCGCTGGTGGTGGAGTTGCCATGGATGACTGAGCTTGGCCGGGCTTCGACCAAACGGCGTCTGCCGGTGGTGCTGTCACCCGATGAGATTCGCGGGAT
The DNA here is from genome assembly GCF_003590875.1 of Noviherbaspirillum cavernae. NCBI lineage: Bacteria > Pseudomonadati > Pseudomonadota > Betaproteobacteria > Burkholderiales > Oxalobacteraceae > Noviherbaspirillum > Noviherbaspirillum cavernae. The sequence continues at coordinate 73,444 of NZ_QYUN01000003.1, read as the reverse complement.
TTTTTCGCATCTGGAGGGAGCACATCTGCTGCTTGCTCGTCTCCTGTATGGCACCGGCATGCGCATCACGGAGGCCTTGCGGCTGCGCGTCAAGGATATCGAGTTCGACCGGATGACCATCATTGTGCGCGAGGGGAAAAGCGGCAAGGACCGGGCCGTGATGTTGCCGCAGCTTGTAGGGTGGATACTCAGTGCCCACGCGGCGGTGGCAGTCAAGTAATCGTGAAATGGCGATTATCGATGCCCGCGTGGACACTGCGTGCCCACCCTACCTGACTGAATACAATTCGCCAAAACATGTTGTCCATATTTAATCTATAAGCAATTTATTTAGACGTTCTAACTTAATCACTCTCTCGCTAGACTGAATGTGAAGCAGGACATAGCAGGCGTAGGGTGCGCTCAGCGCACCAATGTCGACAGCTCGTCCAATTCGCTTCTCTACGTTACAAGGTGGTGCGCCGAGCGCACCCTACGCTTGCTTGACTTTTCGTGCAGGTTCGGAGGAATGATGGGTTAGCCGCCAAAGAGCGTTCGCAAGGCGGTAATGATGCTCGAAAAATTTGCCCCAATGGTCGTTTCCTTTTCAAGTTTCTCAAGCTTGCTCACAGCTTGTGAGTCTGCGGCATACTGAATATTTACCATGTCGATATGCATCGTTGGCGGCGATCCTCCTGGAGTAGATTGGTCTCTCTCCTCCCTCTTCTCTTCAGGAGATGCTATCGATTTGTAACGCTCCTTAGACACGAGAAATTCTTCTGTCGGCACTGTTTCATAAGCAGCATCGCCCTTTAGCGCGACGACGCGACGAATTCGCTTAAGTTCGGAATCAATGCGAATGGCGATGGATGCGTAAGTTGTGTGATCGATATTTTCCTTCTTCACTCGTACCCGCCAGTTATAGAGATCGACAGGGTTATCAAACGGATAGAGCAAGTCGAGCCCCAAGTAGCACAGGCGCTCACGCGCCTTTGGACCAAGTGCAATTGCACACGAATGGACTTCAATCGCAAAGTCACATAGTTCAGGCGGGCCGAATTCGGTGTGCGGCCCATTCTTGGAAAAGAGTGGATAGTGCTCCAATAGCAAGCTAAAGTACTTATTGTGCGCTGCCTGAAATGCGTCGAGTATCGAAACTTTGTCCATAGCAGTAATTGTCGAGAGGTTGGCGGCGAACTTGATTTATACATCATGGATTGTCCGGATAATCTGGGGCTTGCCGTATAACGCAGCGCCTTGGATTGATCGGAAAGCCACTGGTACACTTGCATTCGTGTCGATGGATTGTGTATTAATGCGAATGCAAAAAACGGCACGCACCGATGACTCTACCGTCATCGGTGCGTGCGTCATATTGATGCCCCAGCGGAGCATCACATCCCCAAATACGACTTCCGTATCCTCTCCCCCTGCAACAACTCCTGCCCCGGCCCTTCGGCCACGACCTGTCCCTGTTCAAGGATGTAGGCGTGATCGCAGATGCTCAGCGCCTGTCGCACGTTCTGCTCGACCAGCAGCACGCCGGTGCCGCTCTGGCATATCTGCTTCAGGATGCGGAACAGCTCCGCCACCATCTTCGGTGCGAGCCCGAGCGAAGGCTCATCCAGCAGCATGCACTTCGGCTTGCCCATCAATGCGCGACCTACCGCGACCATCTGCTGTTCGCCGCCGCTCATGGTGCCGGCCAGTTGCTGCCGGCGTTCGGCGAGGCGTGGAAACAGTTGCAGCACCTGCTCCTTCAGCGCGCGCCGTTCGGACGAGCGCAGCAGGTAGCCGCCGAGTTCCAGGTTCTCTTCGACCGTCATCTGTGCAAACAGGTGACGGCCTTCCGGCACGAGGACGAGGCCGTTGGCGACGCGCCTGGAGACGTTGAGCGATTCCACCGCTGCGCCGGCGAGTGTGACGCCGCCTTCGGTCAGCGGGAGGATGCCGGACAGTGCGCGCATCAGCGTGGTCTTGCCTGCGCCGTTGGGACCGACGATGACGGTGAGCTGCTTTTCCGGCACCTTGATGTTGATGTTGCGGATGATACGCAGCGGGCCGTAGCCTGCGCCCAGTTCTTTTGCTTCCAGCAGTACGCTCATTCACTCACCTCGTCGCCCAGATAGGCGCTGATCACGCGCGGGTCGGCGGCCACTTGTTCCGGACTGCCGTCCGCCAGCAGTTGGCCGAAATTGAGGACCGCGACGCGGTCCACGGTTTTCATCAGGGTGCGCACCGCGTGCTCGATCCAGACCACGGTCAAGCCGTATTGCTGGCGCAGGCGCGAGATCAGGCGGGCGACATCCTCGACCTCGCCTTCGGTCAGGCCGGCCGCGACTTCGTCCAGCAGCAGCAGGCGCGGCGAGGTGGCGAGCGCCATTGCGATTTCGAGCTGGCGCTGGCGTGCCGGCGGCAATGCGCCGGCGATCTCGTTCTTCAGTGCGCCGATGTGCGTTTCCTCGATCACTTCGTTGATCAGTTCTTCGCTCGCGCCGTGATTGCCGAACAGGAAGGCAAAGCGCACGTTCTCCAGCACCGTCATGTCGCCGAAGATGCGCGGGGTCTGGAAGGTGCGGGCGATGCCGGCGCGGCAGAAGGCGTCGGGCGTCTTGCCCTGCAGTTCCGCGCCATCGATCAGCACCTTGCCGCTGGTCGGCACGTGCACGCCGCTGATGGCGTGGAAGAAGGTGGTTTTGCCTGCGCCGTTGGGGCCGATCACGCCGACGAATTCGCCGTGCTTGACGTCCATCGTCACATCCGACAATGCCTTGAGCCCGCCGAATTGCATGCCGAGCATCTGCACCGAAAGCATGGATGCCGCAGTTGTTGCTGTCATGCTGCCTCCTTGCGTTTGCCGAGCAGATTGCGCCACTGGATGCTGGCGATGCCGCCGGGGATGAAGAGGACGCACACGATCAGCAGCACGCCCAAGAGAATGAGATAGGCCTGCGGGAAGTTGAGACGCAATGCATCCGACAGCAGGCTCAAGACGATGGCGGCGATCACCGGGCCGCGCCAGGTGGTCGCGCCGCCGATCATCGCGATCAGCACCGTCTGGAATCCGATCAGCGGGCTGAAGGCGGAATGCGGGTCGATGTAGGTCCAGCGTACGGCCATCGCCGCGCCGACCGCGCCGGCGAACCAAGCGCTCAGCGCGAAACCGATCAGCTTGACCTTGCGCGGATTGACGCCGAGGGTCGCGGCACGCTGTTCGTCGGCGCCGATGCCGCGCATCGCGAAGCCGAGGCGCGAATTCGCGACCAGCTTGTAGGTAACGACGGCGAGCATGGCGAGGATCAGCATGGTCCAGTACAGGGTTTCATTGGACGGCACTTCGGTCAGCACGCGTCCGACCGTGCCGAACACGCTCTTCTCGGTGTAGGTGATGGAATGCTTGACCAGTTCGCCCAGCCCGAAAGTCAGCACGGCGAAGTAGGTGCCGCGCAGATGCATGACCGCCGCGCCAGCGAGGAACGCGAACAATGTCGCCACCAGACCGCCGGCGAATATCAGGAGCGGCCATGGCAGGTACGGCATGGCCATTGCGGTGGTGTAGGTGCCGAGGCCGAACAGTGCCGAGGTGGCCAGCGACAGATAGCGCGTCGCGCCGCTGAACATGGCCCAGCTGACTGCCAGCGCGGAATACATCATGCACGTCATCAGGAGCGATACCCAGAAGTCGGGCAGCGCCCACGGCGCGCAGGCGAGAATGGCGCCGACCGCGAGGACGGCGAACAGGAATTTTTTCATTTGGCGAACAGTCCCTTTGGTCTTGTCATCAGGATCAGGACGAAGATGCCGTAGCTCAGCAGCATCTTCAGCGATGGATTGGTGAAGTGGGTGCCGAAGCTTTCCACCAGCCCGAGCAGCATGGCGGCGGCGAAGCTGCCGGCGATGCTGCCGAGTCCGCCGAGCGTGATGACGATCAGGGCCATGACGGTGTAGCTCTCGCCGATGGACGGCGACACTTCGTAGATCATGCTCAGGAGCGCGCCGGCCAGTCCGGCCATTGCGATGCCCAGCGCAAACATGAATGGATGCAGGCGCTGCGTGTCGATGCCGACCAGCCACGCGCCGAGCGGCGATTGCAGCATGCCGCGCACGGCCTTGCCGAGCAGCGTGCGTTGCAGCAGCACGATCAGGCCGACGCTCGCGACCAATGCGAGGAACAGCACCAGCAGGCGGTTCTGCGTCACGATCACGCCGCCGTACTTCACCGGCTCGCTCATGAAGTCATAGCCGCGCAGGTCGGCGCCCCAGACCAGCGACGCGACGTTCTGCAGGATGAACATCAGGCCGAAGCCGACGATGAGGCTGCGCTCCTCGACCTGGTCCAGCGACTTCGAGGTCGCGGACAGGCGCTTGAACACGAGGCGATGCAGCAGCAGTCCCGCCGCGAAGCAGATCAGCACGACGACCGGCAGGAAGAGCAAGGGACTCATGCCGGTGACCGTGTGCAGGGTGAACATCAGGAACGCCCCGATCATCAGGAATTCGCCGTGGGCGATGTTCAATATGCGCATCAGGCCGTACTGCATGTTCAGCCCGATGGCGATGACGGCATAGATGCCGCCGATTACCAACCCGTTGACTATGAGGTCGGCAAACAGGGAGAGATCCATTGTTGTTCCTGTTCGTTTGCTTGGATATGCGGCATGACTCCTTCCCCTTCAAGGGGGTGGAGTCGGGGTTTCGGGCGATATATCGCCCGCCGATGAAACGGTACGGGCTTGCAAGCCCGTACTCCGTTTTTTCAGATGAGGATGGGCTTTTATGCACGTGTATCGAAATCCATCCCCACCCTAGCCCTCCCCTTGAAGGGGAGGGAACGTTGTGCCGCCTAAGCTATTGATTGCTACAAGCGATGCGCACTTACTTCCACGCCGGCTTCGCCGTCACCAGCTTCGCCGTCGCACGCGCTTGCGGCCACACCACCTCGAACTCGCCGTTCTGCCACTGCCCGACCGTACCCGGCACGCTGGCATTTTCGCCACGGCTGAAGCGGATCTTGCCGAGGATGGTGTTGAACTCGTTGTTGGCGATGTAGTCACGCAGCGCCTTGCGGTCGAGGCCGACCTTGTCCACCGATTGCTGCAGGATTTCCAGGCCGGCCCATGCGTGGCCGCTGGCCCAGCGGTCCGGCTCCTTCTTCATCTGCGACGTGTGCGCGTCGAAGTACACCTTCGCTTCCGGCGTCACCTTCGAGTTCCACGAGCCCATGCCGAGCACGCCTTCCGCATTCGCGCCGATGCGCTGCTTGTAGAGCGGGAACGCGGTGCCGACCGAGGCGTAGAAGAACTTCGGATTGAATTCGATTTCACGCGACTGTGTGGACGCGAGGATGGTATCGGGCGGATAGGTGATGCCGATGAAGGCATCCGGGTTCATCGCCTTGATCGATTTCAGCACTGGCGACAGATCCTTCACGCCGAGCGGATAGCTCTTGCTCTCGATGATCTGGATGTTGGTGCCGCGCAATGCAAGACGCAGCGATGCCATGTTCTCGATGCCGAACAGGTCATCCATGTAAACCACGGCAATGGTCTTGACGTTGTTCGCCTTCAGCATGTCGACCAGCGCGCCCATCATCTTGTCCGGTTGCTGCAGCAGCGAGAAGAAGTACGGCAGCTGCATGTCGATCAGCTTGCGTGACAGCGCGGTCGGCGCGAGGAAGGGATAGCCGTAGCGGTTCGCCAGCGGCGCGATGGCGAAGTTCATGGCCGAGCCCCACGGCGGCAGGATCAGGTCCACCTTGTCGCTGCCCATCAGCTTTTCATAGGTACGCACGGCGGTTTCGATTTCGCTGCGGTCATCGTAGGCGACCAGTTCGACCTTGCGCTTCTGGCCCTTGACCGACAGGCCGCCGGCGGCATTGACCTGTTGCGCCCACAGCACGTAGTTCGGCTCCTGCGACACCTGCGCGCCGGGCGCATACGGACCGGTGCGCGACATGGTGTAACCGATGCGCACGGGCTTGTCGGCGGATTGCGCAAAGCTGATGGCGGGTGCGGCGATGGCGGCGGCGAGCGCAGTGACGATCGCTCTGCGTCTGGCGGTGAACGTCTTCTTCATTGTTGTCTCCTTTGAGTTGGTGGGGCGTGGTGTTTTTTGCTGTCTTTATAAGTCACGAAACTGCGTAGCACGACGACGACTACGTTCCCTCCCCTTCAAAGGGAGGGTTAGGGTGGGGATGGGTCAATCTCGCTGCGTAAAACCCATCCCCATCCCAACCTTCCCCTTGAAGGGGAAGGAGCTGCAGTACCTCGATCAGAACGGGTAAGCCGTCGCCTTGTCCTGGATCGTGATCCATTGCCACTGGGTGAATTCCTCCCAGTTCGCCGGGCCGCCGTGCCGGCCGCCGTTGCCGGAAGCGCCCATGCCGCCGAACGGCACCCATGGTTCGTCGCCGACGGTCTGGTCGTTGATGTGCACCTTGCCGGTCTTGACGCGGTGCGCGACATACATTGCACGCTCCAGCGACTTCGTCAGGACGCCGCACGACAGGCCGTACTCGGTGTCGTTGTTCAGAGCGATCGCTTCATCTTCCGTCTCGAAGGTGACGATGGACGTGACCGGGCCGAACACTTCCTCATCGTAGGCGCGCATGCCGGGCTTGACGTCGGTCAGCACGGTCGGGCGGTAGAACAGTCCCTCGTAGCTGCCGCCCGCGCGCAGGGTCGCGCCCGCCGCCACGGTGTCCTTCACGATGCTGTCGATGCGCTGCAGCTGGCGCTGGTTGATGACCGGGCCGAGCGCGACATGCGCGGTGGCCGGATCGCCGACCGGCAGGTGTTCCGCCTTCTCCGCGAGGCGCTTGATGAATTCCTCGGCGATGCTCTTCTGCACCAGCACGCGGCCGGTCGTCATGCAGATCTGGCCCTGGTGCAGGTAGCAGCCCCATGCGACGTTCGAGGCGGCGACGTCGAGATCGGCGTCGTCGAACACGATGATCGAATTCTTGCCGCCCAGCTCCAGCGTGACGCGCTTCAGGTGGCGGCTCGCCAGTTCGCCGACGCGGCGGCCGGCATTGGTGGAGCCGGTGAAGGAAATCATCGACACGTTCGGATCGGTGACCAGCGCCTCGCCGGCATCGACGCCGCCCGGCAGCACGTACAGGCAGTCTTCCGGCAGGCCGGCTTCCAGCAGCGCCGCCGCCAAGACGTAGCCACCGGCGTAAGTGGTTTGCGGATCGGGTTTCAGCACGACGGTATTGCCAAGCGCCAGCGCCGGTGCGACCGCGCGCGTCGACAGCGCCATCGGTGCATTGAACGGTGCGATCACGCCGACCACGCCATGCGGCACGCGGCGGCCGATGCTCATGCGGTTGGCGGTGCTGGGCAGCAGTAGTCCGTGCGGCTGCGTCAGCAGGGCCGCCGCTTCGCGCAGCATGCCGATGCCGAGACCCAGTTCGAAATCGACCTTCGGCGGCACGCTGCCGGTCTCGCGGATGAAGCGCGGCTTCATTGCGTCGCCGCTGCGTTCGAGGATGTCGGCGGCGCGGCGCAGGATCGCGGCGCGCTCCTCGAACGGCGTCGCTTCCCATTTCGGTTGCGCGGCCTTGGCGCGCTTCGCCGCTTCGGCGATGTCCTGCGGATTGGCCAGTCCCACGGTGTGCAATACCTTGCCGGTCGCGGGTTCGATCACGTCATGGCGTCCGCCGGCGGTTTCGCTCCAGCCGTGCGACAGGGCCTTTCCCTCCCATGCGCGGGAATCTGCAATTGCACTCGGTACCGTGGTGGTCATCGTCTGTCTCCTTTGATAGTGCGGCCATGTCGCCGCGTTGATGCATCGGCGGGAAAACCCGCGCCGTTTTTTCCGCGCAGCAGACGCGACGCGATGTCGCATCGTGTCCGCTGCATTCCGTTCACCGAGGTGAACGGTTCATGAAATCAGGTCGAGCCGCAGCACCGGCAGCACGTCGTCGGCGTCGCCTTCGGCATGTTCGGTGGCGTGTTTCAGATTCATCAGCGCGATCTGCCGATGTTCCTCGGCCAGTGCCTGCGCGCGCGCGCTCTGTCCCCGGCGCAGCGCCTCCACCAGCATGTGATGCTGGCGATGCGCAAAGCGCATCAGGTCGTCGCTGTGCGGCAGTTTCGATTGGAATGGCAGCATTCCGCCCGCGGACGCGAACGGGATGCGGTCGAGCATCTCCATGCATTGCTTGAGTACTTCATTGCCGGAAGCATCGACGATGAGCTTGTGGAATCGCGTGTTGGCCGCAAGGTAGGCGGCGATGGCGTCCATGTCGAGTTCGGAAGGACTCAGGGCGCGGTCGCCCTCGTCCAGGCAGGCCTGCAATTCATCGCTCAGGCTGCGCGACACGCCCTGCTCCGCGACGAGGCGCGCGCACATGCCTTCGAGATTGGCATGCACGGCGATAGCTTCGGAAATCTCGCGGGCGGTGTACTTGCGCACCACGTAGCCGCCGCCCTGCGCGCGCTGCACCAGCCCCTGCTGCTCCAGCATCAACAGCGCGGAACGCACCGGCGTGCGGGATGCCTGCAGGCGTTCCGACAGCACGGCTTCGACCAGCCGTTCGCCGCCGGGGAATTCGCCCTTCATGATCATGTCCCGCAGCGCCACGACCAGCCGCGCCGTCTGGGTATCCATGCGTTTTTCGTTTTTCATTGTTCTGCCTGATCTTCTGTCTGTTGCAGATGTCTCCACGCACAAGGTACACCGGAATGGCATTGATGTATACCAAGATTCCATCTTTGGGCGCTAATCGCACAATATTTGCGCATTTTTGCTCAATTATGAGGCGCTTGGTATACCAAGGTTTAAACTGCCTTATTCTTCCTGCTCCGTGGACGCGAAGAGAGGCGCAGCCACTTCTTCCAGCGGCTTGCGCTCCGCATCCACCGCAAAGCGCAATGCCAGCAAGCCGGCAAACACGACGAGCGCCGCGCCGATGCCATAACCGACCGCCACCGCGCCGCGATTGCCGGTCTCGATCAGCATCCCGAACAGGACGGGCGCGGCAAATCCGCCCGCGCCTGTTCCCACCGCATAGAAGACCGAGATGGCGACCGCGCGCATTTCCAGCGGAAACACTTCGCTGACCGTCAGATACGCCGAACTGGCGGCCGCCGATGCCAGAAAGAAGACGGCCGACCAGCACCACGCCTGGCTGCGCGCATCGAGCCAGCCTTGCATGAACGCCCAGCCGGTCAGCGCGAGTCCGATGCCGGACAGCACATAGGTCAGCGCGATCATCCTGCGCCGCCCGACCTGATCGAACAGCGGTCCAAGCAGGAGCGGGCCCAGCACGTTGCCGAGCGCGAAGGGAAAGATGTAGAGCGCGACCCGGCCTTCCGGCACGTGATGGAAGCGCGTGAGCACCAGCGCATAGGTGAAGAAGATCGCGTTGTAGAAAAACGCCTGCGAAATCATCAGCGCCAGCGCCACCACGCTGCGCCGGCGGTAGCGATGCAGCAGCACCCGCGCCACCTGCCGCAGCGATGGCGCGGCATGCGCCGGGAAGGCGATGCTGCCGGTGACGGCGGGCAGCGTGCCGCATTGTTGCGCGACCTCGGCCTCGATGCGCTCGATGATGCGTTGCGCCTCCGCGGCACGGCCATGCGTGAGCAGCCAGCGCGGGCTTTCCGGTACGTTGCGCCGCACCAGCACAATTGCCACCGCCAGCAGCGCACCGAGCACGAAACCGGCACGCCAGCCGACGACCGGACCAAGCACGCGCGGGTCCAGCAGCACCAGACTCAGCGCCGCGCCGAGCGCCGTGCCGATCCAGAAGCTGCCGTTGATGGCCAGATTGACCCGGCCGCGCACCCGCGCCGGGATCAATTCGTCAATCGCGGAATTGATCGCCGCATACTCGCCGCCGATGCCGAGCCCGGTGATGAAGCGGCATGCCGCGAAGAACGCGAAATCCGGCGAGAACGCCGTCGCCAGCGTGGCCAGCATGTAGACCGACAGCGTGGCAAGAAACAGCCGCTTGCGGCCCAGCCGGTCGGTGAGCCGACCGAACACCAGCGCCCCGACCACCGCGCCGCCGACGTAGAGCGAGCCCGCCCAGCCGATCTGGGCAGCAGTGAGCGCGAGCGTGTCGGGCCTTTCCAGCACGCCGCCGATGGAACCCACCAGCGTCACTTCCAGTCCGTCGAGCACCCACGCCACGCCGAGCGCGATGACCACGCGCCAATGCCAGCGCGACCACGGAAGGCGGTCGAGCCGGGCAGGGATGTCGCTGTGTATCACTGTCATATGGTCACTCCCATATGATCACTGCCCTGCGATCATCGTCATGCGCATGTCCTCGATGTCATTCGACGGAACAGAGGCAATCCGGCCCGCGCTGCCGTGCGCGAGCGATTGCTGCAATCGAATGTAGCAAGCATGGGCAGGAAAGGGTTTGCGTGGCGTCTACCGTGTTTTGCGAAACATGCAGGCGGTGGATAGGCAGGCCGCCATTCCGCAAGGCATTGCAGCGAAAGCTACTGCCTTGGCGTCAATCCTGAATCGATTGACACAGCGCGATCAGGCAATCGGCCAGCTGCCGCACCGCCGGACTCGCATCCGGACGGCAATGCAGCGCGAGTTCCACGGTGTTGACCACCGGCAGGCCGCTGCGGGGACCGATGATGCGGTGCCGGCGTGTCACTGCCCGCGCCGGCAGCAGGCTGATGCCGAGACCATCGGCCACCGCCGCCTGCAGGCTCGTCAGGCTGGTGCTGCAATAGCTGATCCGCCAGCGGCGGCCGCTCGCATTCAGCGCCTCGATCATGTCGTCGCGGTACATGCCGCGCTGCGGAAAGACCGCGAGCGGCACCGGGTCGCGCGCAAATGCCGGATGCACGCGGCTGTCGATCCAGCGCAGCCGCTCCGGCCACGAGGCGATGGCTGTGCGGCTGCCGACCAGCTGCTTCACCAGCACGATGTCCAGTTCCTGCATGTCGTAGGCGTGCAGCAGACGCGCGCTCAGATCGCTCGTCACATCCAGCCGCAACTGCGGGTGCCGGCGCGCGAAGCCGGCCAGCACCCGCGTCAGCATCTGCGTCGTAAAGTCCTCCGGCACGCCCAGCCGCAGGACGCCCTCGGCGAGGCCGTTTGCCAGCACCTCGAATGCCTCATCATTCAGCTTGAGGATGCGCCGCGCAAAACCCAGCAGGCGCTCGCCCTCCTCCGTCAGCACCACGAGCCGGCTGCTGCGGTCGAACAGGACCGCGCCCGCGCTGTCCTCCAGACGCAGAATCTGCTGGCTGACCGTGGACTGCGTCCGGTGCAGCCGCCGCGCCGCACTCGTGAATCCGCCGCTTTCGGCAACCGCAATGAAGGTGCGCAACAGATCGAGGTCCAGATTGGCCATGTGCAAACTATTCATGAATCAGATGGTTTCGATCCTATCATTTAATTTCACAATCGAAGGAATCCCGCCTATCCTGTACCCAACCGACAACATGCCAGACAGCATATCCATGGACTTCTCCACCCGCCTTGCCCGGCAGTTCGGCACATTGATGCTGACTCTGCTGTTTGTCCTTCCCTCTTTCACTCATGCAAGCACTCCCGCAATGGACCAGGAACTGATTCAAGCCGCAGAACAGGGTGACCTGCCGACCGTGCAAGGTCTGCTGCGCGCAGGCCGCGACATCGAGGCGCGCGACCGGAGCGGCCGCACGGCCCTGCTGGCAGCGACGCAGCACAATCACGAAGCCGTCGCCGAGGCGCTGATCAAGGCCGGCGCCGACGTCAACGCGCAGGACAGGCAGCGCGACAGCGCCTACCTGCTGGCCGGCGCGCGTGGCTATCTCGGCATCCTGCGTCTGACGCTAGCGCATGGTGCCGATCTGAAAAGCACCAACCGCTACGGCGGCACGGCACTGATCCCGGCCTGCGAACGTGGACACGTGGAAACCGTGCGCACCCTGATCGCGGCCGGAGTCAAAGTCGATCATGTCAACAACCTCGGCTGGACCGGCCTGCTGGAAGCGATCATTCTCGGCACGCGCGGCGATGCGCAGACGAAGATCGTCCGCATGCTGCTCGACGCCGGTGCCAATCCTGCTCTCGCCGACAAGGATGGCGTCACGCCGCTGCAGCACGCGCGCCAGCGCGGCTATCACGACATCGCGCAAATGCTGATCAACGCGGGAGCGCGTTGATGGCCTTGTCCGCACCCGGCGGGGACACGCTCGCGGCTCCGGCGTCCGCTCGAAAGTTCGCGCAGCGGACAGTCGAGCGCAGCGGCGTCTGGCTGCTGCTTCTGGTGCTTGTGAGCCTGAATCTGCGGCCGCTGCTGACCTCGGTCAGTCCGCTGCTGCCCGATATCCGCAGCGCCACCGGCATGGGCTTTCAGACAGCCTCGATGCTGACGGTGCTGCCGATGGTGGCGATGGGCATCGTCGGTCTGGCCGGTGCCCGGATCGGCAGCCGGATCGGCGACCGCCATGGCATATCGGCGGGCCTGCTCGCGATCGCCATCGCGTGTGCCTGCCGCTGGTTCGCCGGCAGTGCCGCCACGCTCGTCTTCAGCGCCGCGCTGGCGGGTGTCGGCATCGCGCTGATCCAAGCCCTGATTCCGGGCGTGATCAAGCACAACCATGCGACGCGCATATCCGCCGTGATGGGGCTGTATTCCGCCGCGATGATGGGCGGCGGCTTGCTGGGCGCAATTGTCGGCCCGTGGAGCGCGCAACTATCGGGCGACTGGCATCTCGGCCTCGGCATGTGGGCGATACCGGCCGCGTTCACGCTGCTGCTGTGGACCGCCGTGCGCGTTCCCATGCCGCCCTTCGGCAAAGTCGGCACAGGCAGCGCCACCGCGAACCCGAGGCCGATGCGGCCCATGTACAGGAATGCCCGCGCATGGTTGCTCGCGATCTATTTCGGCTGGATGAATTGCGCCTACACCAGCCTCATTGCATGGCTGCCGCCGTTCTATGTCGAGCGCGGCTGGAGCATGCAGAGCAGCGGCGCGCTGCTGGGCGCGATGACCGCGGCACAGATGGTCGCGAGCATCGTCCTGCCGCTGCTCGCCGCGAGAGGCACCGACCGCCGCCCCTGGCTGGCGGCCGGCTTCCTGGCGCAGTTCGCGGGCTTCGCCGGATTGATCGCCGGCGCGGACCGCTTCGCGTTCGTCTGGGTATCGGTGCTCGGCTTCGGCCTGGGCGGCCTCTTCGCGCTGTGCCTGATCCTCGCGCTCGACCATCTGAAAGACCCTCGCAGGGCCGGCGCGCTGGCCGCATTCGTGCAGGCCATCGGCTATCTCATCTCCGCCGCCGGCCCGATCGTGACGGGATTCATTCGCGACCTCACCGGCAGCTTCGTTGCCGCATGGATCATGCTCGCCTGCTCGGTAGTGGCACTGCTGTGCATCACGCTGCGCTTCAATCCGGCAACGTACCAAAGCACCATGCACGGGATGGAGTGAAGGTCGCCAGCTTGACGTAAATCGACAATCGCGTCGCACCTTTCGTTGCATCCCGGATGTCGGCAAGACAGCCCGGTGTGAATCTGCGACACTCGCAGGACCCCGCCGTGCCGTCCCGGTCCGCAGCGGATACGAGCAAGGAGGAGGCGATGAACACTTCCCGAAACCGTTTCGACGTCGTCATCATCGGCGGTGCGATCATGGGCTCCAGCGTGGCGTACTTCCTCAAGCAGCGCGACCCGGCGCTGGAAGTGGCGGTCATCGAGCCCGATCCGACCTACGAATTCGCCTCCACGCTGCGCGCTTCCGGCGGCGCGCGTCGCCTGTTTTCCTGCCCGGAAAACATCGAGATGTCGAACTTCAGCATCGACTTCATCAAACGCTTTCCGCAAGACATGGCAATCGACAGCGAGCCCGCGCACATCGGCTGGATCGAGCAAGGCTATCTGTTCATCGTCAATGACGCGAACATGCCGATGCTGGAAGACAACGCGAAGACGCAAACCGCACTCGGCGCGGAAATCCGCCTGCTCGACCGCGATGGATTGCGCCAGCAATTCCCGTCGATGTTCGTCGACGACCTCGCGGGCGGCGCATGGTCTCCGGGCGATGGCTGGTGCGATCCGAACAGCTTTCTGCAAGGCATGCGCAAGAAGGCGAAGTCGCTCGGCGTCGAAACCATTCGCGACAAGGTCGTGTCGCTTGCGCATGACAAGACAGCGGTCAGGAGCGCGTCGCTGGAATCAGGCCGCACGCTGTCGGCCGAGACCTTCGTCAACGCCGCCGGCGCGTGGTCGAGCGGCATCAGCGCGATGGCCGGCATGCCGCTGCCGATCAGCCCCTTGCGCCGCTTCGAACACTACTTCACCGGCCATCGCAAGATCGAGCCTCTGCCGTATGTGAAAGACCTCGCCCGCCTCGCCTTCCGTCCCGAGGGACAAGGCTACTCCGGCGGCCTCGTGAATTCCGACGAGCCGCGCGGCTTCAACTTCGACGTCGACCACGACTACTTCGAGCGCGTCGTCTGGCCCGCGCTGGCGCACCGCTTCCCCGCCGCCTTCGAAGGCGTCAAATGCCATCGCACCTGGTCCGGCCTGTACGAGCAATGCGAACTCGACGGCAATCCGATCATCGGCAACTGGCAGGGCCGGCTGGAGAACTTTTACGTTGTGAGCGGATTTTCCGGGCACGGCATGATGCATGCGCCGGCAGCCGGGCGCGGCATCGCGGAACTGATCACGGCGGGACGTTTCGAGACGATTGATCTTGCGCGCTTCGGCTATCGCCGTGTGGAAGAGAACGTGCCGTATCGTGAGCGTGGCATTCTCTAACGAGGCACGAACACCTTCTCGAACACCTGCCAATCGCGACGGAGATTGTCATGTCAATTGCTCGGAACGCGCTGCTCCTACTCCTTGTCTTCGGAATGCTTCTATTTGGTGGCTGTGCCAGTCTTCAGCGTCACGAACCGATTGAAGTCATCATGGTGGGCGTCGAGCCGCTTCAAGGTGAGGGATTGGAGTTGCGAATGCTGGTCAAGCTGCGCATTCAAAATCCGAATGATGTACCGCTGGACTTCAACGGTGTGTCAGTCGTGATGGATGTGCAAGGCAAGCGCTTCGCTACTGGCGTGAGCGACGCCGGTGGCAGCGTGCCGCGCTTTGGCGAGACCATCGTTGCCGTTCCGGTAAGCATTTCGGTATTCCGCATCGCGCGTCAGGTCATGGGCGTCGTGACCAACGAATACCGTGGGAAGCTTGCGTACGAGATGACCGGAAAACTCGCCGGACCCGCGTTCAATAGTCTGCAATTCAAGTCGTCCGGGGAGTTTACGTTGCCCTCAGAAATCTTCGAGAGCGGCAAGTGAGTCGGCCGCGGTTTCGTTCCTGCCCCTCGTGCAGTCGAACTCCGCGAGCGGGTCGATCAGCTCGTGCATGACGCCGAAGCGGTTCTCCGCCCTGTGGAGAACCGTCGCCAAGCCTGCGGCAAACGCTGCGGCACCTGCCAGAAGAGTGCGCCGATCCACTGCATTTCCTCCCGACCATGACGATTGGAATTCTCAGGCAGTCAACGAAGTATCTTGAACCTATCGCACGCTATCGCCTTTAATGCAGATCATGCCGCATCACTTTCGTGTCGACCTGAGCAACTCCAGCGGCATTGCGGAACTGATCACGGCGAGGCGTTTCGAGACGATTGATCTTGCGCGCCTCTGTGATCGACGCGTCGAAGAGAATGCACTGTATCGGGAACGCGGGATTCTTTGATCTCCGGCCGCAGAACGCCGGGACAGTACCGGCACCAGCCATCCGGTTCGATGCACTGATCCGAATCAAACGGTGCCGGGCTTTGCCGTGATGAACTTAGGCACATCGTTGACGTCACACATCTGCATCAGAAACGCATTGATGACAAGAGTGAATTCAGCGTTGGCCGACCAAAAAGGAGAACATCATGAACGTCCCAGCAAATAAATCCCTCGCCATCTGTGTCCTTGGCGCCATTGTGATGGCCGGGTGTGCGTCAAAAGCGCCATCGCCAACAGTCGCATCCGCCCCGAAGAACATCCAAAAAGGGCAAGTGTCCGCCATCGAAAACGTTGCTGTCATCAACCAATCGGCGGTGACATCAAGCTCCGGCAGCAGTGCAGTGGTGACGACGGCCAGCAGTGCGCCGCCCATCATCACCGTGCAATTTGCTGATGGCACGCAAGGCAGATATGCCATCAAGCAAGCGGCCGGACCGTTCACAGTCGGCCAGCCGGTATCTCTCATCCCGGATGGCAATGGCTTCACGATCATGTCGCCGTAGCAGCAGCGAATGTTGTACGGCTCGGCCCTCGGGGACTGGTTATCACATCGACTCGAGGCGCTGCTTGCCGTCCGGCTCGAATGATGCGCGCCCTTGCCCGCTCTCGATGCGCGGGCCGCCGGCAGTCATCACCCGCATTCTCGTTGGGCGTGGCCTCGAAGCAAACGGATGCCGGCATCAAGGCTGCGGCATACCCCGGTGGCGATCACGCCGGTAACGGCGAGCATCGCCGCGGTGTGAACTCCCACAGCCGCCAGCGCCAGCGTCAGCGAGTCCGATGTGGTGATCTCGCGGGCCGGGACGTTTCCCATGCAAAGCGGAATCAGTGCCGGCACCAGCATCAATCCGGCACCGTGCGCGGTGGACATCATGAAGGACCAGAGCGCCAGACCGGCGTGCCCGGCCGGCGCGCGCGCCCCCTTGGGTGTGCGGCCTGACAGGTGAATCATCGCGACGACGAGGAGCAACCCGCCTGCCAGAATTTGCAGCACTCCGCGATCCATCGACAGGCCGAATGCCATCGCGGCGGCCACGAGCGTGATCGATGCGGCATGCCCGACCGCGATCGGCACCAAGGCCCGCAACGCCTGCGCCCGATCGCGCGAACGCACGCCCCAGGCAGCGGCAAACATCCAACCGGTGGCAGGGTTCAGCCCGTGAAGTGCGCCGACCCCTGCGACCGCCAGCCATGGCCAGAAACTCGACATGATGTACTCACCCGTTCAGGCCGCTCGCGCTTCAGGAATGCATGTCGCGTGAATGACAGCACGAACCGGCCGCCGGCGCCGGCTCGTAGCGGTCGTGGTGGCGCACCCACTCCATTTTGTTCGGCACGTCGTTCTCGTCGCGGCCCCTGGGCGTGAGGTCCATCAGCTTGTACGCGCCCATCATGACCTCCACGCCGCGGCCATAGGTCGAGTAGGTGTGGAAGACTTCGCCCTCACCGTCCTTGTCCTTGTAGAACACGCTGATGCCGGGCGCCTCTTCGCTCGGGAAGGGCCGCATGTCATAGTTGTAGCAGACCTCGCCCTTGGCCTGTTCTTCCGGCGTGAAGCTGACGCAGAAGTCGTGGTTGAAATCGCTGTCATGCGAGGACACCCACCTGAACTGCCAGCCCATGCGCCGGCGAAATCGCTCGATGTCGGCCAGCGGTGCGCGCGAAATGGCCACGAGTGTGATGTCGCGATGCTCCAGATGCACGTTCATGCCGTCGGTGTGGTCCGCCATGAAAGAGCAGCTCGGGCAACCCTGCTCCCAACCCGGGCCGAACATGAAGTGCTGCACCAGCAGTTGGCGGCGGCCTTCGAACAGGTCGGAGAGTGTGCGCCGGCCCTCCGGTGCGTCGAAGACATAGTCCTTCTCGACGCGCTCCCACGGCAGCGCGCGGCGCTCGCGGGCAATCTGGTCATGCAGGCGCATCAGCTCCTTTTCGCGCGCCAGCAGCGCCTTGCGCTCGCTCACCCATCGCTCACTCGACACGACAGGATGGTTGACGGCGCTCACTTCGGAAGTGGGGGTGTTCATGGTGTACTCCTTGGCTCGAAGAGCCGTTAGCGTTTCGTCGATGCGCCTTTCGGACGCTTCACGGCGCGGACCTTTCCGCTCGCTCCGCCGCCGCAATAAAAGAGATCCGCGCCGTCGGACTCGAGTCCGCTGACGCCGGTGCCGTGCGGCATCTCGATCCGCTCGAGCACGGTGCCGCTCTGCGGATCGATTCGGCGGATGTCGCTGTCGCCCCCTTCCCAGGTGCCGTGCCACAACTCGCCGTCGACCCAGGTCACGCCGGTGACGAAGCGGTTGGATTCGATGCTGCGGATGACAGCGCCAGTCGCCGGATCGATCTGGTGGATCTTGCGATCGCGGTACTGACCGACCCACAGACTGCCCTCGGCCCAGGCGAGTCCCGAGTCGCTCCCACTGCCGGGCGCCGGGATCGATGCCAGCACGTCGCCGGTGACGGGATCGATCTTGTCGATGCGGGTCTCGGCAATCTGATAGAGGTACTTGCCGTCGAAGGCGGTGCCGGCGTCGCAGGCGCGGTCGAGCGTCCGCGTGGGCTCGCCGCTTTCGGGATCGAAGGCGACCAGCCTGGCGCCGGTCGCGGCCCACACACGCTGGCCATCGTGGGTAATGCCATGTATCCGGTCGGCACCGGGGAAGGGGCCGTACTCGCGCACGATTTCCGCTTCACGCGCCGCCCTTGCCTGGGGTCTGTCTTTGCTTGTCTTGCCTGTCATCACTGGCTCCTTGTGGTTTGCCTCGCCTTGTGCGCCCTGGATTGGCGCCGCAAGACAACTCTAACCAATCGGGAGCGCAGCGGGGAGTAACAAGATCGTCGTGAATCCTGCCAACGGCGGCGACAGCCAGCGACGCGACCGCGCCCGCCCGATCGAGCGCGCCCGTCCAGCGGCCTCAAGCTCGACGAGCGCGCGCTGGACGGTGCGCTGACTTGCCCCCAGGGCAAGCGCCAGAGCCGAGGTCGACCAGGCCGCGCCATCGGAAAGCAGCGCCACCAGCGATGCCTGATCGCCGTCGATGGGCGGCTCCAGCACGACGACGGCACACTCGCCGCACGGCCTGAGAATGAAGCCTCCCGCAGTGGCCTCGATGTGCGCCAGCGTTGTGACGAGCGCGCGCAGACGGCCGATCTCGACCCGCAGGCGCGCCCGATGCGACTCGTTGGGATGTCGGGTGCGGAATGCGCACGCGATCAAGGCTTCCCGATCTACATCGCCAGGCCACGCCTCGGCGAGCGCGCGCGCCAACGCGAACAGCACCGGTCGGCGCGCCAGCGGCCGCCACGCGGTGCCAACGCCCAGCCCGCGACGGCAGGCGTCGACCACCAGCGCGTCCGAGGCCAGGAGCGCTGCGACCTCATCGAGGCGCAGCGCCTGCTCGCCGCCGGCGACGAGACGTCGGGCGGCGGGACGATCGAGCGCGGCCCGCGCCTCCGCCACCTCGGCCAGGAGCGCCGGCACGCATGCGCGATCGGCCGCATCGTGCGCACGTGCGAGCGCGTTGCGCGCCGCGCCGATATGCAGCGAGCGCAGCGCGAGCTCGGCCGCAGTCAGTTCGGCCACCGCCACCAGCGATGGCGGCAGGCCACTCGCATCGAGCCGCGCCAGCGCAGCCGCGGCCTCGTCGAGGCGACCGAGCAGCAAGAGCCGGCGCGCCGCGATGAGCCGCGCCTGCAGCGCGTTGGCGCGATCGCCATGCGCCTCGAGCGTGGCCGAGGCTGCCGCCAGCGCGCGCAGGGAATGAAGAGAGCCGCCGAGATCGCGCATGGCCAGCGCCACCTCGGCCTCCGCAACGACGCAGCGAGCGCGCGCCAGCTCCTCGTGAGCGCCGAAGCCACGGGCGGCGCGCCGCAAGAGTTCGCGGGCGCGCGGATGCTCGCCGAGCTGGGCCATGGCGATGCCGCGCAGGGCCAGCGCCGGCGGGTCGTCGCGCAGGGCGACCCGCTTGAGCGCGCCGAGCGCGTCGCCGGCGGCAAGCGCGCGTGCGGAGGCGGTAATCAGGGAG
This sequence comes from Noviherbaspirillum cavernae, assembly GCF_003590875.1. Classification (NCBI taxonomy): domain Bacteria; kingdom Pseudomonadati; phylum Pseudomonadota; class Betaproteobacteria; order Burkholderiales; family Oxalobacteraceae; genus Noviherbaspirillum; species Noviherbaspirillum cavernae. Next base: position 53,739 of record NZ_QYUN01000003.1, on the reverse strand, counting down.
TCCATGACGATAGCCTACACCGTCGCGTTGATGCAGCGCCGCGCTTGCAACTTTCCGTGCGCTGGTGGGCGCGGCCAGGGATCGGATCGGCGTTGAACATGCAGCCCCGGCTTCACCCGCAATAGAGACATTGAGCGTCTGCGTTTGGCAGTCGAGTCCAAATCGCGCGACGGCGGCCCGGGTAGGTAGTCGTCCCTTGTGGTGTGCACAAACCGAGAATCCATTCTTCGTTTTTGAAGATGACTCTCATGAATGCGAACCAAATGACTTTCGGCACACTGATGCCTTGGAACAATGGACAGTGGTTGGCCGGAAGCTGCCTTTGAAACTGAAGGAAATCCGGGCCATTCGTATCCGACTACAACTTGCACCCCACACGAGGAATCTCGCATTGTTTGATTCTGCAATTGACAGCAAGCTGCCTGGTTGCGATCTCGTTCGTTTGCGTGTGACGGATGTTGCCCAAGGAAATCACGTTTTTTCAGAGCGATTGTCATGCAGCAAAAGACGCATCAGCCTGTCCAGTTTGAGATCACGGAGCAAACGCGAGCTTCGGTCGCCGCCTGGATCGAACAGGCACATCCAACCCCCAGCCAATATCTGTTCCCCAGTCGGATAACAGCATCTCCGCACCTGTCGACCCGACAGGACGCCCGTATTGTCGGGTCCTGGGTAGAGTCTATTGGACTGCATTCCGCCGCGCATGGTACGCATACCATGCGGCGAACAAAACCGACGCTGATCTATCGACGAACCAGGAACCTGCGTGCTGTCCAGCTCTTGCCTGGCCATGCCCAGCTCGCAAATACCGTGCGATACCTCGGCAGCGAAGTTGATGATGCATTGGAGATCGCAGAGCGGACGGATGCGCAACGTCCAGGTCGGTAGGTGTCCCCGAAAACGGGCACTTACCGGCCATCAACGGCCATTGACTTGGTACTCAAAGCGGTCATGTGAACGGCCGCTCCACTCCGTTTCCTGCCGGCGACGCCATCAAGACACTCGCCTGCTGATCGGCCAAAGCCGACACTGAGGCGCTACGCATCACTGGTCACAATCCAGACCATTACCTGAAAGAAATATGTGCTTTGAGTGACCGCCTTGACCAAGTTGGTGACTATCACAGGTAATGAAGGTCGGCGAAGAGTTAGTCCTTGATTTCAATCCCCGGGCCGGCAACAAAAAAACGGAGGCTGCCGCAAAGGCAGCTCCGTTTGAACTCTTTCAGGCCGCAGTGCGCAACGGGTCCACGCGGGCGAAGAGTTGCCGCGTCAGCGGGCTGTACGTACGCAAGGCAAGGCGCTCGGCACACAGCGCCGCGGCCAGATTGCGCTGCCCAGCCCGCAGCGCAGCCTCGATCAGGGTCAGGTCAAGCAGATCGCGCTGGGCGTGGCTGCCGCCGAAGCGGTGGGCGATTTCGCGCAACGGGCGGATCAGGTGCACCGCTTCGTTGTAGCGCTCCTCGCCGAAGGCCTTTAGCGCCAGCGTCAGCGGATGACCGACCTCGCGGGTGAAGCTTGCGTTGTCGCCAGCGCCGCGCATCACCGCCTGCTGCGAATCGAGCACCTCTTCGACGGCATCAGCGCGCCGCGCACCAACGAAAGCCATCACCGCGTGCACATCGTTGAAGGCGTAGTTGCCGGCACGGGTAAATGGCCGCCAGCCGTCGGCCACCGCCTCCCAGCGCTGGCCGACATCGATACCGCGTAGGTGAAGGCGCCACAACATGGCAGAGGCATCGATCATGTTCAGTACCAAGGGGGATTGATCACCGTAAATGTGTTCGTCGAACAAGGCCAGCACCTCGTCGATCTCACCCAGTTCGAGGTGGTAGAGCGCCAGATGCCACCACAGGTGCACCTTGAAGAAGCTGTCGGTCGACCAGACATCCGGGTCGGCGCGCATCCAGGCGATTCCGTCGGCCTGACGGCACTGCATTTCCATCACGTGCGCCACCGCATGCTGTGCCCAACCGTCGCGCGGCTCAAGTTCGACCGCTGTGCGGCCCATGGCCTCGGCGCGGGCATAATCAGCACATTCTTCAAGGCCAAAAGCGTGCATGCCGAGTACTGCATGGTAGCCAGGCATTGTCTTCGACCACGCCGGCATGGCGCGGGCGATCCGGTCTCGCAACATGCGCGAATTGCCCACGTAGAAGTCGATCACATGCCCGGCTTGCAGCGCGAGCGCGTCGCACGGGTTGTCGATGCTGACATCTTCGAGTACCCGGGCGGCGCGATGCCATTTCCCGTCGAGCAACTGGCCGATGGCCTCGATGTGGCCGCGCTCGCGTGCGTTGGCCGATAGACGTGCCGCCGTTGCATGGCAGTCACGGGCGATTGCGGTGGTCTCCGGCTCGGTCCCGAGGAGAAGGAGGTAGGCCTTGAGCACGTGGGCCATTACAAAATCCGGACGGACGCCGATGGCTGTATCGGTGCTGGCCACCGGGTCTTCGATGTAGCACTGGAACTGGCGTAACGCACGCCAGTAGTGGGCCAGGCTATCGGCATCCGCACCGGAATGGGCAAGGTTCAGGTCGTCATACTGGATCATGGTGTTTCTCCTATGGGCATAGTATGGGAACGAATTGCAGTCAATCTGCGTCGTATCGGGACCAACGCGCCCGTCCAAGCGCGCAATGCCACGATAATCCGCTCTGAATTGACGGGGAATGCCCATGGCGCCGGAAGGATTGCCCAAGACGCCGAGACTTGTGAAAGGAAGGAGATCATGGACGCCCTTTCCGAAGTGTTTGCCGCCGTGCGTTTCTCGGGCGGTGTCTTTCTGGATGCCGAATTCACGGCGCCATGGTGCGTGGTGTCGCAGGTCGGGCCGGAAGAATTCCGCGATCAGGGCAAGATGCCCGCGCACCTCATTGCTTATCATTACATCGTCGCCGGTCACCTGTTCATACGCGTCGCCGATGCGCCGGCCCTGGAAGTCCGCGCCGGCGAGATCGTGCTTTTGCCACGCAATGACGGGCACGTGCTGGGCAGCGCCCCGGGGCTCCGGCCCGTAGTCATAGATGATCAGGTGCAGGCGCCGACCGACCGGGCGCCTGCTTCATTGCGCTACGGTGGTGGTGGCGAGCCGACGCACATCGTGTGTGGCTATCTCGGCTGCGACATCCCGCACAACCCGCTGTTGAGCACCCTGCCTGAGGTACTCAAGATCGGGGTGCGCGACGGCACCGGCGGCGAGTGGGTAGAAAGTTCGGTTCGGCATGCCGTCGAGGAATTCGCGCACAGCGGCATCGGCTCGTCCGCCGTGCTTGGCAAGCTGGCCGAACTGCTGTTCGTGGACGGAGTGCGACGCTACTTGGCTACGCTGCCCGAAGGCCAGACTGGCTGGCTCGCCGGCCTACGCGACCGCATGGTTGGGCGGGCACTCGTGTTGCTGCACACCCGTTTCGCCCACCCGTGGACGACCGAGAAACTGGCGCACGAAGTGGGGCTGTCGCGCTCCGCGTTCGCCGACCGCTTCACCAGCCTGATCGGTGTACCGCCAATGCGCTATCTGACCAATTGGCGGTTGCAGTTGGCCGCCATCCGGCTGCGCGAAAGCGCCGCCTCGACGGCACAACTGGCCAGCGACGTCGGCTATGAATCGGAGGCCGCGTTCAACCGGGCGTTCAAACGGGCTTTTGGGACCACGCCGGCGGCTTGGCGCAAACACGCATGAACGCATATGAACGTTTGGGCGCTTTATGCCACACCGTAAAGTGTCAGGATGACTCGCGAAGCTCTGCTCGGGCCGAAGAAATGATGCGACGCGTAGAATGCATCAAGAGGGTGTACGATTTCTTGTGCAAATGTATCAAGGTACGGAGTTAGGCAACTGTAAAGCGAGCGTGTCCGGAATTTCGTGTTTTCCGAATGACCTCTTCACTCTGTTAGCTGCAGTAGAGCGCACAGAGAGGCAAACGGCAGGTTTGGGTCGTAATACGTCGGATAGGTGGCGGCAGCCAACCGACCACTTCAGACTGGAAGTGGCTGTAGCACATTCGGAACTGGTCGCGCCAAAGCCGACTTTCAAATCAGCGGATCGAAGGTCTGCAATGGCGACGATTTCAGTATCAGCCAAATCCGCGTTCGACCAGGCGCGGTCTCACGGCTCCACGGCTTGAACGGTCGCACAAGACTGAAGGCGGGTGTTACAGCTTGTGGAATTGGTCGCACCCTACCTGACGTTTTCGCCCAAGCGAGGAATCCAGACATTCAACCTCGAATCAAAAGTGGATTAGCCAGCATCGATTCGATAGGGATGCGAGGCGATTGCCTGCAAACTGAAGACTTGCTGCGAAAACCGACTCACTCTTCTTCGGCCACCGCGTTGATCCGTCCTCGCAGTTCGTTCAACAATTGTTCCAGCTGCACGCACTCTTTGGCGCCTAGCCCGCCGAGCATGTCCGTTGCCAATTGAGCCTCGATGGCAGTGAACCATTGGCATTTCTCCTCGCCTTCAGGAGTAACCGTCAATCGCCAAACCCGCCGGTCATGTGCGTCCGGGCTGCGGACGAGAAAATGGCGCTCCTCCAGATCACGCACCAGCCGCGCGATCTGTCCTTTGTCCCGCCCCATGGATTGAACCACCTGCTGCTGCGTACCCCCCGGGTTGCGCAGGCACAAGCATAGGGCGCGCAAATGAAGCGGTCCCAGTCCTTGCTCTGCTTGATCCTCCATGCGTTTTTTCAAGATCTGTTGGGCGCTCCCGAACAAGGTCATGAAAGCCACGAAGGTGGAAAGGGTGGAGGCGCGGTCGGCATCCTGGCGGGTTGTTTGGGTCATGGTTCGCATGTAGTTGACATTATCAACGATAAAAACTATACTGTTGCTATTGTCAACCATTTCATGACCCATGCAAACTCCGAGTTCCAGCGCAAATCCCAAATCTTTTTTTCGCGTGATGCGACAAGCCCTTCCCCATGTGCTCCTCCTGCCTTCTGTCGCGTTGCTGCTGAGCGCCGTCATGACATGGGCCAATGTAGGGTTCGGCGACGAATTTCTCTCAAGATGGGGGCGAGGCTTCATCACCAGTCTGGTGGTACTTCCCATGATTCTGATGTGCCTCGGTGCACTGGAACGTGTGGTTGATAAAGTGTTCGCTTCAATGCATTGGGTGGCGCGCAAGCTCGTGGTGGCTTTGCTGGCAGCTTTCATCATAGAGAGTGTGCTGGCTTTGGTCGTGACATTGATCAATACGCCATGGGGCAGTACATTCGGCCCATCCTGGTGGCTTGCATTCAGCCGATCATTGCCAGCCGGGATACTCATCGGATTGTTTATGACCTTTTACATGAAACCGAAACTGGATCGGATGAGTAAAGCGGCGAAGTCTGCACAAGCTTGATTCATCCGCAAGCGAAAGACCCCGCTTGTCGTCCCGTATCTGGCCTTGCCAGGCGGAAGTACGCCTTTCCTTCGGCGGTTTGGCTACTGCTGATCACCGGGCAGGCATTGGCAATGGAATGCAGCTATCGCAGCAGCCTTGGTCGTTGATGCTGTGGCTTGGGACAATGGTGCGCGGACTGACAATCGGCCCCGTTGACTATCCAGAAAGCAGTCGCTCATGGAATTCGTCTGACCGACTCCGGGGCCGTATGGCACCCATAGCATGCGCCGGACACAGGCGACGCTCATCTACCGGAAAACCAGGAACCTGCGCGCAGTCCGGCTTCTGCCGGGCCATACGAAGCTGGAGAGTACGGTGAGATACCTCGGCATTGAGGTAGATGATGCGCCTGAAATCGCAGAACAGGTCGAAGTCTGACAATGCGCCGGCAAGCGTCCAAGGAAACAGGCGCTTGCCGGCGAATTTCTGTCGGTGAGGCAGCGCCGCCTCACCGGCAGCTTCAGACTGTTTACCGGACGTTCAGGTTTCACGCAATGATTGGCAGTCTCGATCCAAACCGGCCGTACAACATTCCACAAAGCGTGTTGATTTTCATGTGAAATGAGCAAACTTTTTCACTAAACATTGACCCAAACATTTTCCGCAAAAAGCATCCACGGTATCGGTTTTTGCTGCAGGTGACTGCGTCCCCGGCAGGTCAGAACCGTGAGCAAATGATCGTGTAAATCAACAGTTTCTGGAAATGGCGGCGAGTATTCATGGTGCTGAATCCGAAGCCGGAAAATATCTTACATCGTGAAAAATGATGTGGTTTAATCGAGAAAATCAACAATAAAATGTAGCGCAACATGCGTAGTCATGACTTTGATTACGAAGCACAACTTTTTGCGTGCGCGCGTGGCGAGCAGGCGGCATTGCGTCGACTCTACGATCATGAATCGCGCTGGCTGCTAGGAGTCGCGCTACGCATTGTTCACCGGCGCGAGTTGGCTGATGAAGTACTGCATGAAGCCTTTCTTCAGATCTGGCAGAAATCGGCAACCTACAATCCGGCGCTAGGATCAGCGCGAGGCTGGATTTATAGCGTTGTGCACCATCAGGCAATCAATGTGATACGCGCCCAGCGCAGTGAAGCGTCAGAATCAGACATCGACCTGGAAAATTTACCGGACAATCGGCCGGGCCTATTGGAAGCCTATTCAAAGGTGCGAGAGGCCGGCGCGCTCCATCGATGCCTGGAACTTCTTGACGAACAGAAGCGCGCCTGCATACTACTGGCCTACGTCGATGGCTATTCGCAATCGCAAATCGCACGTCACCTGGCTTGCCCGCTAGGCACCGTGAAGGCTTGGACACGTCGCGGATTGATGGCTTTGAAGGAATGCCTGTCATGAACTTCATCGATCAAGGCGAGATGGACTTGCTGGCCGGAGAGTATGTGCTAGGCGTCCTGCCGCTTGCCGATATAGACGAGTTCGAACGGGAACTGGAGCGCAATCACAAGCTGGCTGTCGCCGTCGCCTTGTGGCATGACCGCCTGCTGGACGTTGCCCCGGAACCGATGGCCGTTGAACCTGCAGCCGGATCCTGGGAGCGCATTGAACGTGACTTGCCTCGCAAGACGATTGACCGGCAACCAACCCGCTTTTGGAACAACCTGTTTTTCTGGAGAGCGAGCGGCTTGGCTGGTGTCGCAGCTTCAATCGTGCTGGCAATACGCCTTGTGAGTTTGCAGCCGGAGCCAAGCGAAATGCAATACCTGGCGGTGCTTCAAGCGCCTAGCCAAGGCGCAGCCTGGCTGGTGGAAATAAGCTCCGATGCTGTGCATCTGCGTCCATTGGCACCGGTAACTGTTGGCGCTGGTAAATCACTCCAATTCTGGACCAAGGCAGAAGGTGCTACCGGTCCAACCTCGCTCGGCTTGGTCTCTCCAGACCGCCCTACGACCATTCCTCTCAATCGATTACCAAGCCTGGGTCAAAACCAGTTGTTCGAAGTTACCTTGGAACCTCAGGCCGGATCCCCAATCGATCGCCCCACGGGGCCGATTCTTGCCGTCGGAAAAGCTGTACGCCTCTAATCAAGACGGTCAGCATTACATAATTCCTCTCGGTTAATTTTCTGGTTTTTTTATCATTCGCTGCATCTAAGCGCGGCACTTCTGCGTAGTACCTCTATCGGACAAAGGGAAATGGGATTGCACTTTGGCAATCACTGCTCCGACGAATTGCGCTGGTTATAAGGCAAGGGTTTTCGAGTGTCACACGCATTAACGATGCTAAACAATTCTATTTGCTTGAATCAATAACGTTCTCTCTACTCGCTCTCTCTGCTTTTAGAAATGAGGACGTTATCAAGGAGAAATATATGAATAAATATCTACGCTGGTCCGCTCTGGCGGTCTTGATTGTCTCGACATTTCCGGTCCAGTCTGCCGACGACCGCAATCGCAACAAGGGCCAATCTGGCAATGATAATAATGCCCGCTGCGAAAGCGATGACAGCCGCCGCTACGGTACGCTTAGTGTTGTGGGACTCACCGAAGATATGCGTCTGATTTGCTTTGACGAAAACAAGCCGGATAAAGCGCGCGATATTGGTGCTGTGAGCGGCTTGATGGCAGGCGATACGCTGGTTGGCATCGATTACCGTGTACAAGACGGAAAACTCTATGGCGTTAGCAAAACCGGCGGCGTCTACCTGCTGGATACGCGCAACGCCGCAGCAACGAAGGTTAGCCAGTTCACCGTGGCACTCGATGGCACTTCTTTCGGCGTTGATTTCAATCCGGCTGCCGACCGCCTGCGCATCGTTAGCGATAGCGGCCAGAACCTCCGCCATAACGTCAATGCAGGGGGTGTAACGCTGACAGACGATCCGCTCGACTATCCGCCCGCCACCCCGGTGAACGCCACTGGCCCAAACGCATCGGGCGTGACCGGGTCGGCATACACCAACAATGATCTTGACGCGACAACAGCGACGACGCTGTACGCTCTTGATACCAATCTGGACCAGATTGCCCTGCAATCGCCCCCGAACGATGGCACGCTGGCGGCAACCGGAAAATTGGGTGCAGATGTCACTGCATCAGTCGGGTTCGATATCTACAGTACCGTGCGAGATGGAGTAACCGTAAACGTGCAAGGCCTCGCATCGTTGCATGCAGCAGACAGCGCCAGCGGCCTGTACAGCATCAACCTGTCGACCGGGAAAGCGTCGGCGCGAGGCAGTTTCTCGAGCCAAAATAAAGTGATCGGCATTGCAATCCCGTTAAATCAACTGTAAGGAGCTCCGCAAACAACTCTGGATTGGAGCTTCAATTTTCGACAGGGTCGGGCGAATCTGAAAATCAGATGAAAACGCCGGCGAGGTCAGCCGGCGTTTTGTAACGCAAATTCCGGTCGAACAGATGGAGTCGCTGCCGCTCGAAGAAATCGCTGATGATTCAGGCATTGGACTTAACAACCTCATGCGGCCCGACCCCATATTTATGGGGTTTGTCACCGCGTCAGATGTCTGATTTTGGCCGGGTGCGGCACGCCGATCGAGATACAGTCCGGCGGCTTTCGTTTGCATAGCGGACGTTTATCGGGACTGACTGACCGCCTTAACTGGGTCGTTTTGCGCCGGTTGCATTCGACCACATCTTGCCTGATCCAGGCACGACACATCATGACCCGCCCCGCGCCAGCGGCAAACCCGACACCTCCTTGTCCCTGCCGCTCTTCTTGAACGACAGAATGTCGTTGGCATTGATGATCACCGTCGCGATTTCCTCGTTGGTGACTCGTTTTTCCATCGCCTGTTCACGGATCAGGTTGAAGGCCTCGTTCTCGGAAATGTGGCGCGTTTCCATCAGGATCGCTTTCGCTTCGAGGATCTTTCGCTGGCCCAGCAGCTTGTTTTCCAGTTTCTGTATCCGCCGCGTGCGCGTCTGGATTTCGTCATTCAGCTGACGAGCCAGCACGAGCGACGACAGCAGTCCGAACGAGCGGACCGGCGAGGGAAGAATGCCCTTCGCGCCGATGCGCAGCACGGTTTCGACGATCGTCGGGTTCTCGTAGGTGACGACGGCGATGACCGTGGGAGACTGGCTGCCGCGACACCATGGAAAATCGAGGGAGATGATGTCGGGCCGGACCGCGAGGATGACGACGTCGATGCCTTCCGGCAAGGTGGGCAGCGGCGGCCAGAATCCCTGCACCTGGCAGCCGATGCGCTGCAGCTGCTGCGTCAGCTGCTCGCCGTCGCGGTCTTCCGGGTGAAACACCATGACTTTCAGCGTGCGGAGATCTTTCAACAGGGCTGGAGTCGCCCGGATAACGGCTCTGGTTCCGGAAGTCTCCATTTATACCTCCAGAGCGTTGAGCTTCGTGGTCCAGTCACCCAGCGAATGCGTCACCAGGTAGGGGTCCGGGTGCACCGGCCGCATCGCCTGTCGAATGATCGTGAACTGTCCTTTCAGGTTGGCCCGTCCGATCCGCGGATACAGGCAGGTGTGATGGTTCGCGGGATCGATCCTGACGAGGCCTTGCGGCGCGAGGAATTCGCTGCCGAGGACATGGGGAAGCAAGGCGTCGATGCGGTCGCTGCCCGACTGCCGCATCGCGTTGGCAAAGAGGTGGACCTGAAAATACGCCGCTTCCCAGCACAGATTGGGCACACTGTCCGAGCCGAATTTTTTTCTGAGCCGTTCGAGGCAGATCCTGTTGGTCTCCGATTCGATCGACTGGAAATACGGCGACGCGGTGAAATGGCCCGCTGCGGCTTCCGCGCTCATGTGCGATATCTCCGCCTCCGATGTGGTGAGGCTCGCAATCGGCATGGTCTTCGGATCGAAGCCCGCCTCGGCATAGGCGCGATAGAAGCAGGTGGTCGAGTTGCCGACCACCGTCGAGAAAATGAAGTCCGGCCGCTTGTTGCGGATATCGACGAGGATGTCGTGATAGTCCTTTTCGGTAGCGTCGAGTTTGACGTAGCGTTCGCCCAGTTTTTCGCTGCCCTGCCGCTGCAGCACGAGGTCCGCCATGATCCGGTTCGACTCATACGGATAGATGTAGTCCGAGCCGACGAGATAGACGCGCGCGCCGAAATTGGAGGTCATGAACTCGGCCAGCTGCACGCTGTTCTGGTTCGGTGCCGCGCCGGTATAGATGACGTTGCTGGAATACTCGAAGCCTTCGTACAGGGTCGGGTAGAAGAGCAGCTTGTTCCATTTCTCGACCACCGGGATCACGTTCTTCCTGCTGCTGGACATGTAGCAGCCGAAGATCACGTTCACCTTGTCGTGCGAGATGAGCTGTTCCGCAAGCGTCGCGTACAAGGCGGGACTGGATTGCGGGTCGTAATAGACAGGCACGATTTCCCTGCCGTCGATGCCGCCCGCTTCGTTGATCTCGTCAATTGCAAGCAATGTTCCTTGCAATTGCGAGTTGCCGATGGTCGATGTCGCTCCGGTTTTCGAGAAGAGCACACCGATTCTGACAGGATCCGCATTCGCCACGTTGTTCGCCTCGCTATGTTGGATGACAGTTCGATACGGCATACGCTGTCATGTTGAGAGAATGATGCGCCATTCCGGCATTGGCGTTTTGATATCTGACACGATTGTTCCATCCCGACGCAACGATCAGGCATTCCGGCGACGACCGCATTGCCGGCACTCCTTCCCCTTCAAGGGGAGGGAATCGGAGTGCGACGCCATCGCCCGGGTTTCCGGCTTGCCTGAGCAACGCCAACCGGCCGTCTCATCTTGATCCAGATCGACAATTCTTACAATCCGTTGATGTGCGCGAACACGCCTGACAGCTGCGCCGGCAAGCTCAGCGGATCGTCGACGATGCGGTAGTTTTTCGCGCCGAAGATGCGCTTCACATAGCGTTCGGCGTCGGCGTCGATCGTCAGGCAGAAGCAATCGACGCCATGCTGTCGCGCATGATTCACGCCGGCCTGCGCATCCAGGATCAGGTACTCGTCATCGAAGACGTCGATATCGCTGGGTGCGCCGTCCGTCACCATGATCACCACCTTTCGTTCGCTGTCCTCCTCGTCCAGCAGTGCGGCGGCATGGCGCAGGGCCGCGCCCATTCGCGTCGAGTACGCGGCGGACGCGCGTGCGATGGCTTTCTGTTGCGGCGCGCCCACGACCTCACCGAATTCGATGAAACGGGTGTAGTTGACCTCGTGCCTGGTGTTGGAGCAGAAGCCGTGTATGGCCAGCCGGTTGTCGCTGTCGGCCACGGCTTGCGCCAGCATCCATGCGGCCTTCTTTTCCATGTCGAGGATCGAGTCGAAGCGTCCCGGTATCCGGTCGTTGGCGGATTCCGAAAGGTCCATCAGCACCAGGATCGCGGTTCGATGCTCTCTGCGCCCGGGCCGCATGAAGACCCGCGATTCGGGCGATGCATGCCGGCGGCGATCGACGAAAAATTCGATGGCGGCATTCAGGTCGATCTCTTCGCCCTCCCATTGGCGACGCAGGCGGCGGTGGCGATCGATCTGTCCGCTGCGGGCGGATTTCGGCATGGCGATGCGCGGTGCCGTAGCGGGCGATTCTCCCGCGCTGCGTACCGATGCGAGACGCGGGCCATCCGCGCGCTCCACCACCGTGCACCACCCTTCGCGGCAGGCATTGATCCGATAGTCCCATTCCGGATACGAAAACGTCGCGCTGGTGGCCGCCTCGACGGAAACCGGCGTGGCATCCGGCGCGGCTTCCGCTTGCTCCAGCCGCGCGCCTTTCACCTCGATGTCCTGCTCCATGGGCGCGGGCGCGCTGCTGCCGGCGTAGTCCCACAGGCATGAGTTATCGTCGCAGTACGCGGGGCTGACCGCATACTGCTGCGCGTTGAAGCGCACCCGCATCTGTCCCAGATCGTTCGCCAGTATCGAGGCGATTTCGCGGAAGCGCTGGTAGTCGTCCAGTTCGCCGGCGTTCTCTTCAAACAGCCTGCGCCCCTTGTTGACCCAGTAATTGTCGTCCTGATAGCCCGGATCGAGCAGCGCGTGATGCAGGCGCACCGCCAGCCACGCAAAGCCGAGATCCCGTTCATGTGTGGTCTTGCGCAAGAACGGCAGGAACAGATTGGCGAGGCCCGGATATTCCCGCAGCAGCAGGCGCTCCGCCCGCGCATCCTCGATAGTGGAGACGACCGCGATGCCCAGCGGCTTCAGGCCGGCTGTCGGCAGCTTGCGCGGAGAATGCCGAATATGCGCAACGGCATGGGCGACGGCGGCGCGATACAGCATTGCCCGGTCCTCGCCATCGAGGATGGTGTAGCTGTCCGGCAGCAGCAGCGCGGTATCAGTGATGACCGGACGCGCTGGCGGCCCGTTCAATATGGTCTGTCGCCTCGCCTGGATATCGAGCGGCGATTCCGCCAGCCCGTTCAGGTAATAGGCCAGCGCGGGAAAGCATGCCGACGGCGCCTGTGCACCTTCCTCGGCAGCGAGCGCGGCCACCGAAGCCGCATCGTCCAGCGACAGATATCTTTCCTGAAAGCCCGGATCGGCAGGATGCATGCGCAGGCCGGTGAGTATCCACCGCCCCAGTCCGTCTACGTTCACCCGATCGAGCAGAAACTCCAGACGGTTGATCACCTGCGCCGCTCCCGTCACGGTGACGGCCTTGAGGCTGTCGAGCAGTTCGATCAGCGCCGCAAACTCGTCCGCATTCAGCCTGCGACCGAGCGCGTGCAGCTTCTGTTCGACGAGGGGCACGAGTTGCGTCGCGCCGTCGGCCATCCATGCCGTTCTGGCGAGCGACCACGCCGGATCGAGCGCGGCACTTCCGTCATTCGCGTGGTCCATCCGGTCAATGTCCTTGCGCATGATGCCCGGCGTGCTCGGTGTCATGGCGGAATGCGCGGATGGCAACTGTGATTCATCCGAAATGCGCTTCGACGAATCCCTGCAGCGCATTCAGCATGTCGGCGGCGTCGGTCAAGGGCAGCGTCATCGTCATCCGGCATGCCTCGACAGGATTGACGCCGTCGCGGATCAGGGAGCCGGCGTGGATCAGCATGCGGGTCGATATGCCTTCATCGAGCCCTCTGCCCTTGAGCACCCTGGAGCGTTTCGCCACGCCAACCAGCCTGGCCGCAATCGCGCGGGAAATTCCGGCTTCGTGGGCGACGATTTCGCTTTCCACCTCGGCGTCGGGATAGTCGAATTCCATCGCGCCGAAGCGTTGCCTGGTCGACTGCTTGAGGTCCTTCGCGCTGCTTTGATAGCCGGGGTTGTAGGACATCACCAGCTGGAAGTCGGGATGCGCGTGCACCAGCTCGCCTTTCTTGTCGAGCGGCAGAATGCGCCGCGCATCGGTCAAGGGGTGGATCACCACCGTCGTGTCCTGCCTGGCTTCGACCACCTCGTCCAGATAGCAGATGCCGCCGTGGCGCACCGCCGAAGTGAGCGGTCCGTCGTGCCAGACCGTGCCTTCCGCATCCAGCAGATAGCGCCCCACGAGGTCCGATGCGGTCATGTCCTCGTTGCAGGCGAGCGTGATCAGCGGCTTCCGCAGCTTCCATGCCATGTATTCGACGAAGCGCGTCTTCCCGCAGCCGGTCGGCCCCTTCAGGATCAGCGGCAGCCGCAGTGCATACGCCGCTTCATACAGCGCGATCTCGTTCGACGTCGGGCGATAGTAAGGCGCGTTGCGAATCAGGTATTGCTGGAGATGGTCGCTCATGGAATGTCAGAAAGATCATGGAGGGTCCGCTGCCGGTCGTCATGGCAAAGCCGATATCGTGAAGCGGATACCGGCTTCGCCCTCGCACTTCTAACAAGTCCTAGCGGTGCTTTGTCGCCTCGTTCGGCAAGCCGTCGATCGGGCATTCCGGTGTGCCGACGGTGGAGCGCGTGAACGACTCGACCATCTTGCGCGTGCCTTCCGGATCGTTGATCCACTTGCCGTAGAAGTCGAACGGGCACTCCGCCACGCCGGTGGCGCCCTCGCCGGAATTGATCTTGCCGGTGTAGCCGCGATGCAGCAGCTTGAACAGATGGTTCTGCGATTGCGAATTTTTGCGCGCATCGCGAATCAGGTTCATCGACAGTTCCGCATACTGGATGCCCATGTCCTCCTCGCCGCATTCGCCCAGCGTGCGGCCGTCGAAGCCGATGATCGCCGAGTGGCCGAAGTATGAGTACACGCCATCGAATCCGGCGGCATTGGCAACCGCCACATACACGTTATTCATCCATGCCATCGCCTTCGACACCATCACCTGCTGGTCCTTGGCGGGATACATGTAGCCCTGGCAGCGCACGATCAGTTCGGCCCCGCGCATGGCGCAGTCGCGCCAGATTTCCGGATAGTTGCCGTCGTCGCAGATGATCAGGCTGATCTTCATGCCTTTCGGGCCTTCGGATACATAGGTGCAATTGCCCGGATACCAACCCTCGATCGGCACCCACGGCATGATCTTGCGGTACTTCTGCACGATCTCGCCCTTGTTGTTCATCAGGATCAGCGTGTTGTACGGCGCCTTGTTGGGATGCTCTTCATGGCGCTCGCCGGTGAGGGAGAACACGCCCCATACGTTGGCCTGGCGACACGCGGCGGAGAAGATCGCCGTTTCCTCGCCGGGGACGGTGGCGGCGGTGTCGTACATCTCCTGCGCGTCATACATGATGCCGTGGGTGGAGTACTCGGGGAAGATCACCAGGTCCATGCCGGGCAAGCCCTGCTTCATGCCGACCAGCATGTCCGCGATCTTGCGTGCGTTGTCGAGCACTTCCGCCTTGGTGTGCAAGCGCGGCATCTTGTAGTTGACCACCGCCACGCCTACGCAATCGTTGCTGCTGGAAATGTCTCCGTGTCTCATGTGAGCTCCTTTCGTTGGAAGAAATCAAACAGTCAAAAAGCTTTTGACTTTCTCTACATTCAGCGATGCCCTGCTTTCCTCATGGGCAATCCTGCCCCGATCGATGACGAGGAATCGGTCGGCCAGTTCCAGCGCGAAGCTGAGTACCTGTTCTGAAACGATGATTCCGAACTTCCGCTCGTGCCGCAGTTCGCTCAGCGTCCTGGCGATCTCCTTGATGATGGAAGGCTGAATTCCTTCGGTGGGCTCGTCCAGGATCAGCACCTTGGGATCGGTCGCCAGCGCGCGTGCAATCGCCAGCATCTGCTGCTGGCCGCCGGAGAGATTGCCGCCCTTGCGGTCCTTCATCTCCTTCAACACGGGGAAGAAGCGATAGATGTAGTCGGGGACCTTCTGCTTGCCGGAACCGAGCGTGCCGGTGAGGATGTTCTCCTCGACGGTCAGCAAGGGGAAAATCATGCGCCCCTGCGGCACGAAGGCCAGGCCGTTCTGCACGCGCCGATGACTGGCCAGTGCGCCGAGCCTCGCGCCATCCAGCGTGATCTCGCCGCTCTTGAGCGGCAGCATGCCGATCACCGCCTTCAACAAGGTGGTCTTGCCCATGCCATTCCTGCCCATCACCGCCAGCGACTCGTTCCTTTCGAGCGAGAAGCTGATGTCGTGGATCACGTGCGATTCGCCGTAGCAGACATTGAGTTTGTCGATATTCAGCACCGCATTTCCCCTAATGGCCGAGATAGACGTCAATGACGCGCTCATCGCTCTGCACTTGCGCGACGGTTCCCTCACTGAGCAAGCGTCCCTGATGCAGTACCGTCACTTTCCTGGCAATGCTCTTGACGAAATCCATGTCGTGCTCGATGACGATCAGCGACTTCCTGAGCGCGATGCGCTTGAGCAAGTCCGCCGTCTGCTCCCGTTCGCGCGGGCTCATGCCGGCGACCGGTTCATCCAGCAGCAGCAGTACGGCGTCCTGGATCAGCAGCATGCCGATCTCCAGCCACTGCTTCTGTCCGTGACTGAGCTGGCCCGCCTTGGTCTGCAAGTGCCGGTCGAGAAAAACCTGCGCCGCGATCTCCGCGATCCGGTCGCTGGCCTCCTTGTCGCGACGGAAGAACAACGAACCAAACACATCACGCCCGCGCGGGATCGACACTTCGAAGTTTTCCAGCACCGACAAGTCCTCATAGACAGACGGCGTCTGGAACTTGCGCCCGACCCCGGCGCGGACGATTTCATGCTCGGTCAGTTTGGCGAGATCCTTGCCCATGAAGCGCACCTGCCCCTGCGTCGGCTTCGTCTTGCCGCAGATCATGTCGAGCAAGGTGGTTTTTCCCGCACCGTTGGGGCCGATGATGACGCGCAGTTCCCCCGTTTCGATGTCGAGGCTCAGGTTATCGACCGCCTTGACACCGTCGAAGGACACCGTCAGGTTCTCGATGCTCAGGATGCTGTCCGGTCCGCGACGCACTTCCGCCATCGGGGCTTGCTCCAGCTGGGAAGCTTCCATCGCCAGTTTTTGTTCGCTCATCGTCATCCCGTTCATCATTGTTTTCTCGAAGGCGGATTACGCAACATGAGACGCAACATGAACCGGTCCGCCACACTGGCAAGACCGTTCGGCATGGCCAGCACCACCAGGATGAAGACCGCGCCCAGGAAGAACAGCCATGTTTCCGGAAAGGTTTCCGACAGATACGACTTGCTGAAGCCGATCAGGATCGCGCCGAACACGGCGCCGGGAATGGACAGCCGGCCGCCGACCGCCGCGTAGATCACCATTTCCACCGACGCCACCACGCCGACCACGCCGGGCGCGATCATGCCGACCTGCAGCACGTACAGCGCGCCACCAATCGAGGAAAGCACGGCGGCGATGCAGAACACGAATGCCTTGACTGCCGCCGTGTCATAGCCGCTGAAGCGGACGCGGTCTTCGCGGTCGCGGATGGCAATGAGGATTTTTCCCAGCCGGCTACGGATGATGAAACCGCACAGGAACATGGCCAGCACCAGCAGGGTGATTTCGATGAAGTAGAGAACCAGCTTGGCGCGGTCGCCGAGGATGTCCCAGCCAAGGAAGGTCTTGAAATCGGTGATGCCGTTCGCGCCGCCGGTATAGCCTTGCTGGCCGACGATCAAGACAGTCATCGTGAGCGCGAGCGACAGGGTGACGATGGCGAAGTAGACGCCGCCGACCCGCTTCTTGAAGATCGCGAACGCAAACGGCAGCGCAATCACGACGGGCAGCACCACGATCAGGATCAGCGTGGCGGCGGCGCTCTTGAACGGCAGCCACCACAGCGGCAACTGCTCCACGCTGCTCCATACCATGAAGTCCGGCAGTTCCGGCGCGGAGGCTTCGAGCTTCAGGAACATCGCCATCATGTATCCACCGAGACCGAAGAAGATGCCCTGACCAAGGCTGAGAATGCCGGTATATCCCCAGGTGAGCACGATGCCGATCGCGACGAAACCGAAGGCAAGATACTTGCCCATCAGGTTGAGCCGGAACGGATCGAGCGTGAGGGGAAAGATCACGAACAGCAGCAGTCCCAGAAAGGCATAGGCAAGCAGGCCGGATTGTTGTCGGATCATCGCCATGTTCAGGCCCTCACTTTCGACGAGAACAGGCCGCTGGGCCGGTAGTACAGCACCACGATGACCAGCAGCAGAATCGTGACGCGCGCCATCGAGCCGCTCATCAGGTATTCGAGCGTGGTCTGCGACTGCGCGATGGTGAAGCCGGACAGCGCGGTGCCGACCAGGCTTTGCACGCCACCGAACACCACCACGATGAAGGAATCGACGATGTACATCTGCCCGGTGCCGGGATTGGTCGAGCCGATCATCGTGAACGCGCAGCCCGCGATCCCTGCCAGGCCAGAGCCGAGCGCAAAGGTCACAGCGTCGACACGCGCCGTGTTGATGCCGACCGCTTCGCTCATCGCGCGGTTCTGCGTGACGGAACGCACCGCAAGGCCCCAGCGCGTCTTGTAGAGCAGCAGATAGACGCCGACGGCGACGACCGCCGTCAGGCCGATGATGAAAATCCGGTTCAGCGGGAGCTGTATGTTCTCGGTCACGTTCCACGCGCCGGAAAGCCAGCTTGCCAATGGCACATTCACTTCCTGCGCGCCGAAGAAGGTGCGGTAGGCCTGCTGCAGGATCAGGCTCAGGCCCCAGGTCGCGAGCAGGGTATCGAGCGGCCGGTTGTAGAACCAGCGGATGAAGCCGCGCTCCAGCAGGTATCCGCCAAGGAAGGTCACGCCGAAGGCCAGCGGAATCGCGACGAACAGATAGATGTCCATCCATCCGGGCAGATGGCTGGCGAAGAAGCGCGATGTGAAGTAGGTCACGTAGGCGCCCAGCGCCATCAATTCGCCGTGCGCCATGTTGATCACACCCATCTGGCCGAACACGATGGCCAGCCCCAGCGCCATCAGCAGCAGGATGGTGAACAGACTGATGCCGTTGAACACCTGCATGAATGCGATATCCAGATTCACTTTGCGGCCTCCCGTTTTCTGTATGCATCGAACGCATCCGTACGCATTCGCCCGCATGCACGCGCGAAGGCTCCCCTCCAGCTGCACGCAGCGCAGCCGGGCCTGGTCACAACTCAGGGAATGGACACTAGAGTTTCGGGAACGGATTCGGCTCGATCAGGTTGGGCGACTCCCACACGATGTCGAACTGCCCATCGGCACGCGCGCGGCCAACCCGCACCTTTTTCCAGACGTGGTGATTGGTCGCATGCACGCGGATCTTTCCTTCGGCCGCGTCGAACTCCAGCCCCGATGATGCCGCGATGACCTTTTCGGGATCGAAGGACTTCGCCTTTTCCACCGCCAGCTTCCACAGGTAGACGCTGTTGTAGGCAACCTGCATCGGGTCGCCGATCACCTTGTCCTGGCCGTACTTCGCCTTGAATGCCTTGACAAATTTTTCGTTGACCGGATTCTTGATCGACTGGAAATAGCCCATGCACGCGTAATAGCCGACCGCGTTGTCCTTGCCGATGCCTTCGATTTCGTTCTCCGACACGACCGTCGACAGCAGCACCTGCTTCGTGCCGTCAAGGCCGGCTGCCTTCAGCTGCTTGTAGAACGCGACGTTGGAGCCGCCCACCACGGTGCTGTAGATGCAGTCGGGCTTGGCGGCCTTGATCTTGTTGATGATGGAAGAAAACTCGGTGTGGCCGAGCGGCGCATACTCTTCGCCAAGCACCTTGCCGCCGAGACGGGCAATCGTCGGTTTGGCGATCTTGTTGCAGGTGCGCGGATAGATGTAGTCGGAGCCGACCAGGAAGAAGGTCTTGCCCTTTTCCTTCGCCATCCACTCGATCGCCGCAACGACCGACTGGGTCGCTTCCTGCGACGGATAGATCACGTACTTGTCCTGCTCCTGCCCTTCGTAGTAGGTCGGGTAGTACAGCAAGCCCTTGGCGCGGTTGAGGACCGGCAGCACGGCCTTGCGCGAGGCCGAGGTATAGCATCCGATGATGGCCGCGACCTGGTCGCGTTCCAGCAGCTTCTTGGCCTTTTCGGCGAACACGGGATTGTCGCTTGCGCCGTCCTCGACCACCGGCGTGATCTGGCGTCCCATCACGCCGCCCGCGGCATTGATCTCGTCGATTGCCAGCTTCTCCGCCTCCACCAGCGAAGCCTCCGCAATCGCGATCGTCCCAGTCAGCGAATGCAGCAGCCCGAGCTTCACGGTCTCCTGCGAGAAAGCACGCATGGGCCACAATCCCAATGTCGTGGCAGCGCCTGCCGCTGCGACCGAACCGCTTGCCTGCATGAATTTACGCCGGGTTATTTTGCTCATGTCATCCTCTTCAAGGTTTTAAGGTAAGAGCGTCTAACAAAATGAAGCGAAGCGGTTCTGAGTAGACGCGCCGCCGCAGACAGTACGACCTGTACGGCAAGGCGGGTGTAGCAGGGATTTCGGACGGCATGCCGTCCGCCTGCGAAACGGTCTGCGCTTGCAAGCGCAGATGCGCCCTGCAAGGGCAACACTTTCAGAATCATTTTGTTAGACGCTCCAAAGACTTGCGACGCAACATCTTCAGGTTTGGCGGAACATGCCCGTGCTGCTTTCCCCGCCGGACCGTGACCAGCTTTTTTCAGAAAAAAACTTCCCCTTCCCCGGGTGAGCGGGGCGACAGACAGCTATGTGGCACTTCATGGAACTACGCAGCACTGCAGAGAGCGACTGCACTTGTTCAGTCGTGGCCGTGGTCGGCGGTGACTGCGTTTTGACAAAGCAAAAAAAAGCCCGGACGAATATGAATTCGTTCGGGCTTTTTTGCCTAATACAAAATCGGCAACGCTGGCGATTTGTATTGAATGTCGGTGCTGTAACTCTTGGTTATGAATATAGGCAACGACTTTTTGAAAGTCAAGGATCGATATGAAAAAATTTCAAAAGACGGCTTCACGCTTTCGCGGCCAGTACTGAAATGATCCTCAGGCCGGCTCCGGCACCGCGCACGACAGCGAACTTTCCGCAGTGGTGCATGACGCGTCACTGCGCTGAAAAAAGGCGGCGGCGGTATACGCATGATCGGCATGATCGGCATGACCGGCATGACCGGCATGATCGGCATGACCGGCATGACCGGCATGATCGTTATCACCCACCACGCAACTGCGCAGCGTGTATGCGCGATCCGTCTGGATTTCCACCGGCGGCAGGCCATGGCGGAACGGCGACGCGGTGAAAGTCCATCCGTGCGCATTGCGTCCCATCTGGACAACGTAGTCCGGCGACAGGAAGCAGGCCAGCGCGGACAGGATGTGATAATCGCTCACGCCGCCAGGGAAATTGGCGTCGCGATTGCGCGGCGGCACGGTAACGCTGATCAGGCCGACATTGCTCACATGGAATGCGAGCTTGAAGCTTTGCTTCAGGCGCTGCGGCAGGCTGGCAGGAGGCGGTGTCTCGATGCCGGCAAGCGATGACAAATCGGGATATGGCGCGTCGTTATTCCACATGGTGTTCAGCAATCGTGTCTGGTTGAAGATCGAATCCGCCAGTGGAATCGCCTTGCGGCCGATCCAGCTGACACACATGAGTGACGGCGACGGCGCAATTGTTCCTTGCGCCGGAATCTTCACTTGAATCTCCCTTGGAGCCGCACTACTATTACTGTGTTTATATACAGTATTTGGTGCGCCATGTCAGATGAACAAGATTACCGCATGGAGTTGCGGCCACAGCCCTTGCAAGCGCGCAAAGGACGCGGCGCGGTGAGCAACTTGCAAGGGCGCTACGAAGTGCAGACGCGCGAGGAATTCGACGACGGCTGGCCCGTCGGCGATGACGCGGATGGCGGATCGACAGCGGCATGGAAGACGCACATCACGGAAGAACACGCGAAGAGCATTCTGAGCCGCAACGCCTCGCCCGACCTCCCGTTCGGCGTGTCACTCAATCCCTATCGCGGTTGCGAGCATGGCTGCATCTACTGCTTCGCGCGGCCCACGCACAGCTATCTCGGCCTGTCGCCGGGGCTGGATTTCGAGAGCCGGATTTTTGCCAAGGTCAATGCCCCGCAACTGCTGCGGCAGGAACTGGCGAAGCCGTCCTATGTGCCGGAGCCGATTGCGCTGGGCATCATCACCGACGCCTATCAGCCATGCGAGCGCGAACTGCGGCTGACGCGCCGCGTGCTGGAGGTGCTGCACGAATGCGAGCATCCGGTGGCCTTGATCACCAAGTCCGCGCTGATCGAGCGCGACATCGATCTGCTGGCACCGATGGCGGCCAGACGGCAGGCAGCGGCGGCGGTCACCATCACCACGCTCGATCCGGAAATCGCCCGCACGCTGGAGCCGCGCGCGGCGGCACCGGCGCGCCGGCTGCGCACGATCCGCACCCTGACCGAGGCCGGCATTCCGGTCAGCGTCAGCATCGCGCCGGTCATTCCCTTCGTCACCGAACCCGACCTCGAACGCGTGCTGGAGGCGGCGGTGGAAGCAGGCGCCGTCAATGCCGGCTATATCGTGCTGCGCCTGCCATGGGAAGTGAGTCCGCTGTTTCAGCAATGGCTGCAGGCGCATTTTCCCGATCGCGCGCAGCGCGTGATGAACCGGATACGAGGCATGCGCGGCGGCAAGGATTACGACGCGACTTTTGGCAAGCGCATGCGCGGCGAGGGGGTATGGGCCGATCTGATCCGGCAGCGCTTTGCAAAAGCCGCCGACAGGCTCGGCCTGGGCGAGCGCTCGCGCAACTTCAGGATGCTCGATGCGTCGCGCTTTCGACGGCCGGATGCACCGCCGACTGGCAGCGAGAATGCAGACGGACAACTGACGCTGTTTTAGCGAGGCCTGCAAGCTTCATAAGCATCCGCTTGTCATTCCGGCGCAAGCCGGAATGACAAGCCGCCGTCGCGAATCGTGCAGAAAGCGAATGCGGCACGCATCACCGCGCGAGGGCCTTCGTTTGCAATGAGGCCAATCACAGGCAGATCACAGGCCGATCACGGCTTCATCTGCATGCGGATTTCGCCATTCGGATTGGCCGCGCTATGCACATTGATGTAGAGGTTGCCCGCCTTGAACGCCGCATATTGCGCATCCGTCATTTTGGTGTTGGCCGGAACGGTGAACGCATTGTCCGAGCTCTTGGTCAGCGGAATGACGACGGGGCCGTTCGCGCCTTTCGCACCTTGATGGATATGGGCCGCTGTCGCGGTCATGCCCTCGATGGTGATCCCGCCGGTGACAGCTCTGTCGTCGCCGACCTTGATGGTGCTCTTGCCGGTCGCCTTGGTCGATACCGGAGGCACTTCCGCGCTGCCGGTCAGATCGTAGCCCATCATCTTTCCGGCCCAGGCAGGCGTGTACGTCGAGGAGCAAGCCGTGCCCAGCAAGGTTGCAACCGCGACCGCAATCGCCAGCGGCGCACGCGCATTTTTCTTCAGTATTCGCATTGTTGTTCTCCTTTTGATAGAGCCCGCACGCCGCATGAGGATTGTTGTTCTGTGCCAACGCACGGGCCACATTGTCCCAATTTGAGGTTAGGCGAAATTGCGTCTGTCAAATGTCATGTGAACGCGCCGACATTGATGCAGCTCAAACAATTTCCTCGACGTCGCGGCTGCGTGCGAACCGCGATCACCTAGTACAGCGCACGTACAGCGCATCGGGCGAACTCACCGGGCGGATCGCGCCGCTTCACCCGCTCTGCTTGTCTGCGGCTGAGTGGAATATGGCGCGTCCCGATAGTTGGCGCTCTTGCCTTCGCGTTTGGTGGACGAAATTCCAAACCATTCGGATGGCTCGGTTGCGCATCCGGCGAGACATGCCGCGAGAATGAAAAAGACAAAACAATGTTTCATGGCTCCCCCTGAGCGGCCCTTGATGACCGTTGCTCCACTGTAGCGGCTTTTCGGAGTCGGACGCCGCTGCCAATGCAGGGTGTTGCGCTCCATCAATCATGGGCGGCATGCCACGCCGTCGGCAATCATTGTCAGAGTCCACATCTTCCCGAATTACAATTCCCGGCGTTGGCGATGCCGAGTCATGACATCTCGCGCCGCTGTTGATCACCAGTCCGAATTCAAGACAGCAATCGCATGACCATCCTCGGCTGAATCACCGACCTCCGTGCAAACCGAAGAACTGCACTTGCATATGAACCTTCTGCCTTGAAGCCCAAAGATGGAGATGACTGAATGAAGTGGTTTTTCCTCGCGCTTCTTGTGCTGTTCGGCGCAGCACTCAACTTGATCATCCTTGGCAATTCCCCCATCCATATTCCCGCTCTGATCGCGGTCGATGTGGCACTGGTCGGACTGGCATTGATATGGCATGCGTCTTACTTCGAAGAGATGGTCATCGATTCAAACGGCAAGGAGCTTGGTACTGCCTTGCTGTTTTTTTCGGCAGGCGTCTTTATCGCCATGCTTGGCACAAGCGCAGTGTCTTCCGCTTCCTGCGACACTTTCCTTTCGAGCCGGTCATACAGGAGCAATCATGTGGCGCGATTTGTCGAGTCGCTTGGATACTGCAGAGAACCGGGCTACATTGTCGTCTGCATCGGATGTGGCGTCGCCTTTGTTGGCACAAGATGGGTCTTTCGCATCACGCGACGACAGGCATGACGAAGCATGTCGAACGCGTGGACACTGCGTACCCACGCTAACAACCCGATCCGGAACCTGGCCAAACCAGCACGCGTCGTTGTGAAACAGTATGGCGACGCGCAGCGCAGTTTGATTGCATTGTGCGTGCGTTGTGCGCGTCATCCGCATCGTCGCAAGCGCATGCGATGCGAACGTGTGCGTCAAAGCATCTTGCCATGCATGGACACGAAGCAAGGCTGCCTTCATGTGCCGACACGACACACTCACTCTCCGCACGTGCGGGAACCTTGAAATATGAGCAATGTCGAACGTCACGAGTTTTTCATCTCCGCTGGCGAAGAATTCGCAGCATTCACATACCGCGATTCATTCCGTGACAACACAAAGGAGCTACCAATGGACAAGATGCTTGTAGTCGCGTTCGATGATGAGAAAAAGGCTTACGAAGGAATCAAGGCACTCAAGGAACTTCACGCCGAAGGCAGCCTGTCGCTCTACTCGGCAGCCGTCATCGCCAAGGACAAACAAGGCGTGATCGCCATCAAGCAAGCCTCCGATCAAGGCGTGACCGGCACTGTTTTCGGATTGGCCACAGGAAGCCTCATCGGCTTGCTCGGCGGTCCGGTGGGGATCGCCGCCGGCGCAGTGACCGGAACCATGGCAGGCTCCCTCTACGATCTGGCGCAGGCCGGTGTCGACGCGGATTTCCTGAATGAAGTTTCACAGCATCTCTCTCCCGGCAAGACGGCCATCGTTGCGGAGGTTGAAGAGGACTGGATCACCCCGCTGGATACGCGCATGGATGCCCTTGGCGGCATGGTGTTCCGGCAGGCGCGCGGTGCCTTCGTCGATGCGCAGATCGAACATGGAATCGCTGCGGACAAGGCGGAGATCACCAGATTGAAAGCCGAGCACACCCAGTCCGTCGGCGAAGCCAAAACCAGGATCGAGAAGAAGATCCATGCCGCGCAAGACAGGATGAAGGCACGGCGCGATCGGCTGAATGAGAAGATCGCCGCCATCAAGCGTGAAGGCGAGGCGAAAGTCAAATTGATCGAGGAACAGGAAACGAAGGTGCAGGACGAGGCAAAGGCGCGCCTCGAAGAACGCCTTGCCGAGATGCGCATCGACTACGATTCGCGCGTCGACAAGTTGAGCAAGGCATGGAAGCTCGTCAAGGAAGCGGCGGCGATTTGAATCGCGTCATTTATCCGACCAAGGAGAAACAGCAATGAAAAACAAAGTGATCATGACCCTGCCCGCAATCTTCGCGGCGCTTGCAATCTCCGGACATGCATCCGCCCAGGTTGCAGGCTCGACCACGCTTGGCGTGAGCGTAACGGAATTGGTGAGCGTCAAGGAGGGCTGGAGCGCGAAGAAGCAGATACTAGGTCAAACGGTATACAACGAAAACAAGGACAAGGTCGGCACCATCGACGATGTCATCGTCGCGCCGGACAAGGCGATCTCTTATGCGATCGTCGGCGCCGGTGGATTCGTCGGCATCGGTCGGCATGACGTGGCGATCCCGATCGGCCAGTTCAAGCAGGATGGCGGCAGGTTCGTGCTTGCCGGCGCGACCAAGGACGCCATCAAGGCAATGCCGAAGTTCGAGTACGCGAAGAAGTAGCGCTGGTTCGACGAGCAGGCAACCCCGGCGATTCGGTCGCCAGTCCGGGCACGATGCCCATCATCCGGATTCGCATCCGCTGCGCTGCCGCGTGATCAGGAATGTCGCAATCCGGTTGACATGAATGACGCGACAGCGACGCCGGCTTGCGCGAAGGTCGGCACGTCCGGCAGCGCATCGACGCGCTTTGCATGCGTCGAGCGTCCCGATCAGGCCGCCTTCCCCGGCCAGCGCGCATCGTTGTGGAACAGGTCTGCGACGATCGAGCGCAGCCACCTGTTCTTCGCATCCTCGTGGTACTTGCGGTGCCAGTGCTGCTTCAGATCGAATCTCGGAATTTCCAGCGGCGGCTTCACCAGCTTGATGCCTGCGAACTCCGCAAACGAGATACCGACCGCGTACGGCACCGTCGCCACCAGGTCGCTGGTGCCGATGATGAAGGGGATCGACATGAAGTGCGGTGTCGACAGCACGACGCGGCGTTCTATCTTTTTCTTCTCCAGATAGCGTTCGAACACTTCCTGGCTGCGACCCTCGGCCCTGATCACGGCGTGTCCCAGATTCAGGAACTGCTGCATGGTGAGCTGGTTGCCGCGAATCTTGTGGTTCCTGCGCAGCAGGCAGGTGAACGCGTGCGAGAACAGGCGCTGCTGGAAGAAATTGTTCTTCTGAAAGTCGGGGAAGTAGCCGATCGCGAGATCCACGCGTCCAGCCTCGATGGCGGCGGCGATTTCCTGCACCGGCAAGGTCACCGACGCGACGGTGGCATGCGGTGCTTCGCGCTGGATGCGCTCCAGCAGCTTAGGCAGGAACACCATCTCGCCGATGTCCGACAGCGCAAAGGAAAAGACCGCCTTCGTCGTCGCCGGATCGAAGGCCTCACCCTGCAGCACATCGTCCTCGACCCGCGCGAGGATTTCCCTTGCCGGATTGATCAGGGTCATGGCGCGCGGCGTCGGCTCCATGCCGTTGGCGGTGCGCACAAACAATTGATCGCCGAATGCCTGCCGCAGCCGGTTGAGCGCCGCGCTGGTCGCCGGCTGGCTCATGCCCAGTCGCTTCCCCGCGCCGCTGACGCTTTTCTCTTCATAGATCGCCAATGCCACGGGCAGCAAATTGAGGTCGAAGCGCGTCATTTGTATTTGAATTCCAAATAGAGTTTATAAGGCAAATTCGATTGAATTATATTCCATCGTCTCTATCATGAGAAAAAAAACGATTACCACCAAGGAGACAACCATGACGACTCGCAATGTCCTGCGTGCAGCGGCCGTTTCGCTCGCACTGCTTTCCCACTACGCCACCGCCGCCGACCCGATCAAGATCGGCGTCGTCGCGCCGATGAGCGGCGTGTTCTCCAGCTACGGCAAGCAGATCGAGAACGGCATCAACGTGTTCCTGCGCGAGAACGGCGACGTCGTCGCCGGCCGCAAGATCAGCATCGTCTACCGCGACAACGCCGGCCCCAACCCGGAAGCCGCGAAGCGCGCGGCACAGGAACTGGTCGCCAATGACAAGGTGGACCTGCTGGCCGGCTTCGCCTTCACGCCGGATGCAATGGCCGCCGCGCCGATCGCGACGCAGGCGAAGAAGCCGATGTACGTGATGCTGGCAGCGACATCCTCGGTGTCGACGAAATCGCCGTACATCGTCCGCACTTCCTACACGATTCCGCAGGTGGCGGAACCGATGGGTACGTGGGCCGCGAAGAACGGCATCAAGCGCGTCTTCATGCTGGTATCCGACTACGGCCCAGGCCACGATGCGGAAACCTGGTTCAAGAAGGGCTTCGCGGCCAGCGGCGGCGAGCTGGTGGGCGAGGTGCGGGTGCCGGTGGCGACGCGCGATTTCTCGCCCTTCCTGCGCCGCATCAAGGATGCCAAACCGGACGCCGTGTTCACCTTCCTGCCGGCAGGCGAGCCGATCGTCTCCTTCATGAAAGGCTTCGCCGGCGGCGAGCTGGCGAAGTCGGGCATCAAGGTGCTGGCGACCGAAGGATGGGCGGATGACGACACGCTGGCCGCGGTCGGCGATGCGGCGATCGGCGCGATCTCCACCGGCTACTACTCGACCGACCATCCGTCGGCGATCAATCGCCAGTTCATCGCCAATTTCGCCAACGTGGGCGACGGCAAGCTGGCGCCGAATTTCATCGGCGTCGCCGCCTACGATGCGATGCGCGTGATCTACGAAGGCATCAAGAAGCAGAACGGCAAGGTCGATGCGGAACAGATGATGGCGCTCGCGAAAGGCCTGCAGTTCGAAAGCCCGCGCGGCCCGGCACTGATCGACAAGGACACGCGCGACATCGTGCAGAACGTCTACGTGCGCAAGGTCGAGAAGGTGGGCGGCAAGCTCGTCAACCGGGAATTCGACACGTTCTCGATGGTGAAGGATCCGGGGAAGTAGGACGCGGCTGCATTACCCGCAGGAGGATCTGCGCGACTGTCGTTTGATGGTAATGCGAGAAGGTGAATGGGATGAAGCCTCGGCATTTCACAAAGACCGTCTATCAAGGTGATGCCTGATAATCCCCTCCCCTTCAAGGGGAGGGTGGTGATGGGTTGAGTCCCGCGCATCAAACCCATCCCCATCCCGGCCTTCCCCTTGAAGGGGAAGGGGTTCCGTGTGCGACGACCTGCTCACTTTCCATCGTTCATGCACTACGCCTGGACCGCGTTGATATTCTCCGCAAGCAACTCATCCTTCAAAAAATTTTCAGCAAAACCATGCAACAACCCATGAATCAACTCTCCGTCAGAGTCCTCAAGAAAACGCGCGAAGCCGAGGATATCGTCAGCTTCGAGCTGGCCAGCGCCGATGGAAGGCCGCTGCCGCCCTTCAGCGCCGGTTCGCACCTCGACGTCCGCATTCCCGGCGGCATCGTCCGCCAGTACTCGCTGTGCAACGACCCGGCGGAATCGCACCGCTATCTGATCGCGGTCCTGCGCGACGCCAAATCGCGCGGCGGCTCCATCGCGATGCACGAGCGCGTGAACGAAGGCGATGTCATCGAGGTCAGCGAACCGAAGAACCATTTCCCGCTCGTTCCTGCCGAACGGGTGCTGCTGCTGGCAGGCGGCATCGGCGTCACGCCCATCCTTTGCATGGCCGAACGCCTTGCGCACACCGCGACGGATTTCGCGATGCATTACTGCACCCGATCGAGCGAGCGCACCGCATTCCGGTCGCGCATCGCCCGTTCGCGCTTCGCTGACAAGGTGCATTACCACTTCGACACCGATGCGCCGGAGCAGAAGCTGGATTTCCGCGCGCTGTTCGCCGCAGCGGAGCATGGCACCCATCTGTATGTCTGCGGCCCCGGCGGATTCATCGAGCATGTGCGCAACACCGCGCGGGATTGCGGCTGGCCGAGCGAGCGGATTCATCTGGAATATTTCGGCGCACAGGCGCAAGACAACTCCCGCGACGACAGCTTCGAGATCAAGCTGGCCAGCAGCGGCACGACTTACCGCATTCCGGCCGGCAAGACGGTGGTCGAGGTGCTCGCCGAGCACGATATCGAGATCCCGACCTCCTGCGAACAAGGCGTGTGCGGCACCTGCATCACGCGCGTGATCGAAGGCACGCCGGATCACCGCGACGTCTACCTCACCGACGACGAACGCGCCAGGAACGACCAGTTCACCCCGTGCTGTTCGCGGGCCAGGAGCGCCACGCTGGTGCTCGATCTTTGACACGACGCACGAACATGACAACCAAGGAGATAGCGATGAATACCGTGACCCAAGTACCCTTGTCAGCCCTGAAGAAGGAAACCTCGTTCCCGTTGGACCAATGGTACGTGGCAGGATTTTCGTGGGAATTGAAGGAGCAGCCGATCGCGCGCACCCTCCTGAATCAACCTGTGGTGCTGTTCCGCACCGGCGACGGCGTGGCGGCCGCGCTCGAAGACCGATGCTGCCATCGCTCGGTGCCCTTGTCCTGCGGAACGGTCGAGAAGAACGGCGTGCGTTGCGGCTATCACGGTCTGCTGTACAACACGCATGGCGCCTGCATCGAGATTCCCGGACAGGAGAAGATTCCGTCGAAGGCAAAGGTCAGGTCATACACGATATCGGAGAAGAATCACATTCTCTGGATCTGGATGCCGAAGGAGGCCGGCGGAGCACCGACGCATGAGGCGCCCGACTATCCGCATCACGACGATCCGAAATACAAGTTCGGCGGCGGCGTGTATCACTATGATGCGCCCTACCAGCTGATCCATGACAACCTGCTCGACCTCAGCCACCTTGGCTACGTGCATCTGAAAACGATAGGCGGCAATGCGCGTCAGCACATGACCGCCGAGATGCAGGTGAGCAGCGACGAGAAAACGGTGCGGGTGGTGCGCCTCATGCCTGGCACGCCGCCGCCGCCGTCGTACAAGATGGCATGGCCCTTCCAGGAGACGTGCGACCGCTGGCAGGAGATCGAGTTCAATCTCAACCATCTGAGCATCTGGACCGGCGCGATCGAGCCCGGCACCGGCGCGCTGGACGATCCGCAGCGCGGCGGATTCCATCTGCGCGGCCTGCACGGCATCACGCCGGAAACCGAAACGACCACGCATTACTTCTGGAGCATGGCAAGCAACAGGCATCCCGACATGCCGGAAACGATCGCGACCGTCTTGCAGCAGATCGAGTTCACCTTCGACGAAGACCGCGTGATCATCGAGAAGCAGTACGCCAACATGAAGCGCTTCGGCGAGCGCGCGACATGGATGGACATACACGTGGACGTCGGCGCGAATCGCGCGCGCCGCATCATAGCCAAACTGATCGGGGAGCAGAATCAGCCGGCGGCGTGAGCATTCGTCTGCGCAATGGCTCGGCGCGGGGCACAGCACAGGCACCTGCGCTGTGCCGGGTTTTGCACAGCACCGACCATCGCAGGAAAACGCTGCGCGAAGCTCAGGCGACGCGCGGCACCTTCCTTCCCATCGTGCGCGCCAGTTCGGAGCGTGTCATCGGCTTGTGGAACAAATATCCCTGCATCATGCTGCAACCCGCCTGCGCCAGGTAGCGCGACTGGCACTCGGTCTCCACGCCTTCGGCGATCACGTTGAAATCGAGGCCGCGCGCGATGGAGATGACGGCCAGCACGACCGGGTAGTGACCGTTGTCGCGTTGAATCTCGTTGATGAAAGACTGGTCGATCTTGATCGTGCTGATCGGAAAGCGATGCAGATACGCGAGCGATGAATAGCCGGTGCCGAAATCGTCGATCGCGACACTGACGCCCAGTTCGCACAGCTGGTTCAACTGCTCGATCGCATGCTCGGGATTGCGTATGCAGATGTTCTCCGTGATCTCCACCTCGATCTGCGAGGCATCGATGTCGTAGTGCTGCAGCGCCTGATCCAGTTTTCTGACAAAATCGCCGCGCTCGAGATATTGCGGCGACAGGTTGATCGAAATTCTTGCCGGTTCACAGCCTGTCGCATTCCATTCGTGCAGGTCGCGACAGACGGCACCGATCATCCAGTCGCTGATCGGCAACATCAGGCCGCTCTCCTCCGCAAAAGGCAGGAATTCTCCGGCCGTCAGCAAGCCCCGCTCCGGGTGGTTCCAGCGCATGAGCCCCTCGGCGCCGATGATTGCGCCGCTGCGCGCATCGACCTGTGGCTGGTAGTACATTTCCAGCTCGCCGCGCTCGATCGCGTGGCGCAGGCTGTGCTCCAGCGCAATGCGCTGATACGACGCTTCCTGCATCGAACTGTGATAGAAGCTGTGGCCGTTCTTGCCGGCGCCCTTGACCTGGTACATCGCGATGTCGGCATGACGCAGCAGATCGTCGATGGTCTCGCCATCCTCGGGATAGATCGCGATCCCGATGCTGGCCGAGACATGGACTTCCTGGCGGTCCAGCTCGAACGGCTGCTCCAGGCATCGCAGAAACTTGTCGGCCACCAGCGCCGCATCCTGCCTGTCGCGCAGGTCCGGCAGCAGCAGCGTGAACTCGTCGCCGCCCAGCCGCGCCAGCGTATCGCCGCGCCGCAGCACCTCCTTGAAGCGCGCCGTCACCTTCTGCAGCAGCTCGTCGCCCTTCAAGTGGCCTAAAGTGTCGTTGACGAACTTGAAGTGATCGAGATCGACGAACATCACCGCCAGTCCGGCCTTGTTGCGCTGCGCATGGATGATGGCAAGGTCGAGCCGGTCCCTGAACAGGGTGCGATTCGGCAGGTCGGTCAGGATGTCGTGATACGCCTGGTGCGAGAGCTGCATCTCGGCCTGCTTGCGGTCGGTAATGTCGCGCGCGATGCCGTAGGTGCCGAAGAATTCCTTCCGGTTCTGCTGCGCATCGAACGAATACATGGCGGTCGAATTGAATGAAATCGTCAGCAAGGTGTTCTGGAACACGCGCTTGCTGTCGTTCATGTGACGGCACTTCAGGCGCAGCTCGACGTTGCGCGAGGCGCGGTCGCCGGTGCGCCGCTCGTTGAAGACGTAGCGCGCCCGCTCCAGATCGTCGTCATGGACCAGCACGGAATAATGCTGCCCGATCAGCTCTTCGCGCCGGAAGCCCAGCAGCTGCTGCGCCCTGTCGTTGACATAGGTGAAGCACCCATCCGGATCGATCGTGTAGATGATGTCGGGCGAGCTGTCCACCAGGTAGCGGTACAAGCGCTCCGAACATTCAAGACGCCAGGCAATCGCGCGGTTGTCGGCTTCCAGTGCGCGTTTTTGCAGCGCATTGGACACCGTATTGAGCAGTTCTTCCGGCTTGTACGGCTTGCGCAGATACCCGTACGCACCGCGCTTCAACGCGCCGATCGCGGCGTCGATGCTGGTCTCGCCGCTGACAACAATCACGTTGGTGTCGATGCGCCGGGCGGCGATGAAATCCATCACCTCGTTGCCGCCGGCGTCGGGCATGTGCAGGTCCAGCAGCACCAGATCGAAGTGCGATGCGGACAGTTGCGCCATCGCCTCATTGCCGCCGGCCGCGGTGGCCAGATCGTAGTTGAATTCCTTCAGCAACCCGGCAAGGCTGTGCAGCAGGCGCGGCTCGTCGTCCACCAGCAGGAGGCGCGCTTTCCCGCGTGCCTCGCCACCTGCGGCGGCACTCGGCGAATTCAGCAGCGCGTTCATTGCCATGTGATCGCGCGACGTCAGTTGGCTCATGGTGACCTAGACCTTATGTTGGATCGGCATGAGTGCGCCCTGCACCCGCTCAGGCTGACCGAGTACCGGAAGCCATACTTCGAAAGTCGTGCCCAGCACGCTGCTGCGGCAGCCGATCCGGCCGTCGATCTGCTTGACGAGGCCTTTGACGATGCTGAGGCCGAGGCCTTGATGACCTTTTCCCTTGCTGCTCCTGGTCGGCAGAAACAGATTTGCCATCACTTCCGCCGGCATGCCGCTTCCCGTGTCACTCACCAGCACCTCGACGTACAAACGTCCGTCGCAGTTGATCAAGCCGTTGTTGACGATCTCGATCTCGCCGCCATCTGGCAGCGCTTCGACGGCATTCTTGAGCAAATTCATGAAGATCTGGCGCAAGCTGCCGATGCCGCCCGCGACTTCGCAGCGCTCGTCCGGCGTGCGCGCCGCAATCGTCACCGATGCAGGCGCGAACTCCGAATCCCTGAACAGACGAACCATGGCGTTGATGACGGCATTGATGTCCGCCGTCCCGTCTTGCGTCGCCGGCTGCAAGTCGGCAAGGCCGTCGACGAGTTGGCCTATGCGGTCGATTTCCTCGTTGAGAATGGATATTTCCGTGTCGATCGATTCCTGGCGCGACAGCTTGCGGTCCAGCACGCTCAGATAGTTGCGGATGATCGACAAGGGATTGTTCACCTCGTGCGCAACCCGTCGTGTGGCATCGCGGTATTCCTGCGCGAGGCTGGCCAGTCCGTCTGTTGCAGCGGTGCGCGCACCGATGCCCTTGACGAGGGCCGCGGTCGCCTGCGAGGCGAATGCATGCAGCAGCGTCTCGCGCTTGCGCAGATCATCCAGCTGCCGCTCATCGAGCGCGCCGACCAGCACGCCGACACAACCCCGCCGATTCGTCAGCGGCAGGCACAGCAGGCAGCCGGCATCCAGAATGCGCAGCAACTGCTCTTCGAAAATGCCGAGCGCATCCTGGCTGCGGCGTATGTATGCCAGCCGCTCCTGCGCCACCGCGTCGGCGATGCGCCCGCCCGCGCCCAGCGGAATCGCAAAACTGGAGAGGCGCTGGCGGTGGCCGTCGGTCGCTGCCGCCTGCAGCTCCTGCTCGGCGCTGTCCACCAGCAGAATGGCCACGTCCTTGAAGGAAAACAGGATGCGCGCCGACTGCGATATCGCATCGAGCAATGCCGATTGCTCCGGATGCTCGGCGAAGGTGCGCGCGACCTCGGACATGATGGACAGGCTTTGCACGTGCTGGCCGAGCTGCAACTGCACCGGGTCCGGCGGTGGCACGGCAACGGGCCGCGCCTCGTCCGCTGCGTTCAGGTCGATACCCAGATATTCGGCCGCTTCCCGCACCTCCGCCTGCGCGCGCTCTGCGATGGTGTCGAGATCGCCGGCATGCAGGCCGCACAGCGCGCCGGCGACAGCGGCAACGCGGTCCGTTTGGCCCTGAGTGCAGAGATGATGCGTCAGACTGATGATGCGGATCAGGGGATGCGCGGCTTCGATACGCACCGCCGGTTCGTGGTGATACCGCACGCTGTCAGCCATGAAGGAATCGAGCTGCCAGCTTTCGATGATCCACGCACCGGCCTCCGCGTGCGTGATGCCGAACGCACGTTCCTCGACCGCGCACAGATTGTCGTCCTCCGGCGCATGAAAGTTGTCTGCATAGTCCGCCGGCGCGGCTGCGAGCAGGGCCAGCCGTCCGACATCATGCAACAGGCCGGCGAGATAGGCTTCCTCGACGAAGGGATAGTCCATCTTCGCGGCAATCAGGCGCGCCATGACGCCCGCCGTGATCGCATGCTTCCAGAAACCGCGCAGGTCGGTGCTGCCGGCCCGGGAAAAATTCGCGAATACCTGCGACACCGATTCGCTGATCAGGATCGTCTTGACCATGTTGCTGCCGATGGCGATCAGCGCCTGTTCCAGGTTCGCCGACGACTGCCTGCCGCGATGATAGGCCGAGCTGTTGGCGACACGCAGGACCGTGGCGGTCATCGCGGCATCCTTGGCGATCAGTCCGGCGAATGCATCCATCCCGATGTCGTCGGACTGGCAGTACTCCATCAGCTTCAGGAGCATCTGCGGCAGCGCGGGCAAAGACACCGCGAGCCGGCTGCGGAGGTCCGCGCTAACGGAATGAGCGGCCATGGCAACCTGCTGCAGGCCTGTCGGACTCCCGTACTTGCGCGCGCGCACGCCGAGGCCATGCACGCGCGCCTTCATCGGCTGTCGTATGCAGCATTGATATCCCCCTTCTCTTATTATGGTAACTTTTGGTTGTTATCATAATATCAAAGAATACCGTCGAGCAACGCAATACGTTTCGGCAGCAACAAATTCTCTCCCGAGAACAACACCGACACACCGCAGTCAACCGTTCGTCCTGCTGCGGTAAACTCGAACGGCCCGCGCCGGCGTCCATGCACCGCGCGGCAATTCCAACCTTTTCCCTCAGGGTCACCATGTCCAACAACTCTCGCATCATTGTCATCACCGGCGCAGCCGGCGGCCTGGGCCGCGTCGTCGCCGATGCATTCCTGTCCGCTGACGCGCATCTCGTGCTGGTCGATGTGCCCAGCGCGCCGCTGCCGCCGTCCGGCGACCGCCGCACCAGCGTGGCGGTCGATCTGGTGAATGCCGACGCCACCGAAAAGGCGCTGTCGGAGGTCTTGCAAAAACTCGGCCCCGCCCATGTGCTGTGCAACATCGCCGGCGGCTTCACGATGGGTACCGACGTCCACGCCACGCCGGACCAGACCTGGCGGCACATGATGGATTTGAATGTCGCGACCCTGATCAATGCATCACGCGCCGTCGTGCCCGGCATGATCGCCGCCGGCCGCGGCAAGCTCATCAACGTCGCGGCGGCATCGGCAAACTCAGGCAAGGCCAATATGGGCGCCTACGTGATGGCCAAGAGCGGCGTCGCGCGCCTGACCGAATCGATGGCGCTGGAACTGCGCGAACATGGCATCAACGTCAACGCGGTCGCGCCCAGCATCATCGACACCGAAGCCAACCGCCGCGACATGCCGAACGCCGATTTCGAACGCTGGGTCACGCCGGCGCAGCTTGGCAACGTGATGCGCTTTCTGGCATCGGAAGATGCATCGGCGGTGCACGGCGCGGTGATTCCGGTGACGGGATTGAGCTGAGGCGGTGGCGTGTAACTGAGTAGCGGCGTCGGCAGGCGCCGGTGCAGGGCGAGATTCGGACGATTTTCCATCGCGTGCATGCAACTGCATTCGCGTTTCGCCGAATCTTCATCCTCGCCGAGCACGCCATGGCACGCTCGACAATCGACGAACTGGCGCAAGCCGCACTGTTTTACGGACTCGTGAAC
Organism: Noviherbaspirillum cavernae; assembly: GCF_003590875.1. Classification (NCBI taxonomy): domain Bacteria; kingdom Pseudomonadati; phylum Pseudomonadota; class Betaproteobacteria; order Burkholderiales; family Oxalobacteraceae; genus Noviherbaspirillum; species Noviherbaspirillum cavernae. Next base: position 17,351 of record NZ_QYUN01000003.1, on the reverse strand, counting down.
AACGTCGCAAGAGCTTCCACTACCTCGCTCGAACGCACAGCAATCGAAGACATGCTCGGCGTTGCTCACATCAACCTGGCACCATCCGGTTTTCCGAAAATCGCGCCTTCTTCATGTAAAACTTCCTCGTTTCTGATGGGAGAAAGTTCCACTTTCAATGCCGCTCGTTTTTCGGCGGAATTACCATTGTTGTCATAGCTACTCTTCAGTTTGGTTACTCGGCAAGACTGATTTCTCAACCAGAGAAATCGTAGCTTTAATCAGATAAATAGCTAGTACCCAAAAGAAAACTGCCACACTCCATACCGCACCGCCGCCGAAAATGGGACGCCAATAGAGGGAGAGAAATACATTCCCTTTAATACCCGTAGTGGTCCAGCTAATTGGGTAGTAAATCAGCAGAAAAAACGTGAACAGAAATAAGGAACATATCGCTGAAAAACCAATCAGGAAATTCAACATGAAGAACCTAGTAAATTTGCGAACTTTCACTTGATGAAAAAACTCAATGAATATCGGATATGCCATTGACAACAGGCCAACGACTATCATTGCCCCAAAATAAATCTGATGCGAAACAATGTGTTCAGTCTTGTTCATGGCTGCACGTTTGAGGAATGGCATCCACTCTGTAAAAAAGTGAGCAACTGCCGCGCCGCCTTTTGTATCGTCCAGTAGTTCTGCAGCGATATGCACAATGACAGATAGGGCCGCAAAAATGATGACGGCCCACTTAAACGCTAGAGTTGATTTCTCTCCTGCTCCACGCCTTTGATGATTTATGGAAGAAGCGTCTTCCTTCTGTTTCATATCGCTCACACTGCTCTTTCCAGATTGCGTTCGATTCTGCATGCAAGGAACGGGGGGCAGGTCTTGCCTTTTGCCTGATGCGAGCTTAACCGGTTCAAATTTCCCGTCCACCACGATTTGAATCGCCCCCAGTATCCTGGACACGAGCGAGTTTCTCGAAGTACTGCTTCTCGTAGTCTACCGGCGAAAGCCGGTTGTTGTAACCGTGACGACGTTTTGGGTTGTAGAACATCTCGATGCAGTCGAACACGTCCCGTCGAACTTCGTCCCAGCTGTTGCAGATTTTGCGCCGGATGCGCTCGCGCTTGAGCAACTGGAAGAAGCTCTCCGCGACCGCATTATCATGGTGGTTCCCACGCCGGCTCATACTGGCTTTCAGCTTGTGCGCCTTGAGGAAATCCTGCCAGTCATAACTACTGAACTGGCTGCCCTGATCCGAATGCACGATGACCGTTTCCGTTGGCTGTCTTCTCCACACTGTCATGAGCAAGGCATTCAATGCCAGCTCACGATCCATGTGCGGCTGCATCGACCAGTCGACGACCTGACGAGAAAAAAAATCGATCGCTGCAGCCAGGAACAGCCGACCTTCATGCGTACGAATGTACGTAATATCGGTTCCCAAAACGCGGTTCGGCTGGGCGACATCGAATTGCTGCTGCAAATGGATCGGTGCCATTACGGAAGGCAGCCTGCTTGCCACTTCGGCGACCGGATGGCCTCGTTCGGTGACTTCACCTTCTAACTCTCATCGTAGTGGACGGGACATTTGAACCGGTCAAGCTCGCATCAGGCAAAAGGCAAGACCTGACCCCGCGCTCGACCGCTTTGCCGCGTCCCGCGCAGCGTTTGCGCCACTTCCACCACGCCCTTGCCGTGACCGCATTCCAGTACGGCAAGCGTGCGCCGATACAAGCGCACATCGTGCGTATGCTGCAGTGTTTCCGAAAGCCGTCGTTGCTCCGCCACAGTCAAGCTTGTTCCTGTCATGGCAACTTCCTCCTGCCGAAGTCCATGAAGTCAGTTTGGGTCAAAGAACTTCTGTCAACCTGCTTAGACTTGACATTGATCAAAGCGACGAGGTAGGCCGCCGTCTAGCCTTCCCGCTTTGGCGCCCTCCGCACCGAGCAAAGGAGACCGACTATGTTGACCCAGAAGACGAAGGACATCGTGAAGGCCACGGCACCGGTTCTGGCCGAACACGGCTACGACATCATCAAGTGCTTCTATAAACGCATGCTCGAAGCACATCCCGAATTGAAGAACGTGTTCAACATGGCCCATCAGGAACAGGGCCAGCAGCAGCAGGCGCTGGCACGGGCGGTCTACGCCTATGCGGAGAATATCGAGGACCCGAGCAGCCTGATGGCCGTGCTGAATAACATCGCCAACAAGCATGCGAGTCTCGGCGTCAAACCGGAACAGTACCCCATTGTTGGGGAACACCTGCTGGCCGCCATCAAGGAAGTGTTGGGCGACGCCGCAACCGACGACATCATTTCGGCCTGGGCGCAAGCCTATGGAAATCTGGCCGATGTCCTGATGGGCATGGAGAGCGAGCTATACGAGCGTTCTGCGGAACAACCGGGTGGCTGGAAAGGATGGCGCACCTTTGTTGTTCGCGAGAAGCGCCCCGAGAGCGACGTGATCACGTCATTCATTCTTGAACCGGTCGATGGCGGCCCTGTGCTGAACTTCGAACCCGGTCAATACACCAGCGTTGCGGTCGATGTGCCTGCACTCGGTTTGCAGCAGATTCGCCAGTACAGTCTGTCGGACATGCCAAACGGGCGCAGCTATCGCATTTCCGTCAAACGTGAAGGTGGCGGGACGCAGCCACCGGGCTATGTGTCGAACCTGCTGCACGATCACATCAATGTCGGGGATCAGGTCAGGCTGGCTGCGCCGTATGGCAGCTTCCATATCGATGTGAACGCCAGGACACCCATTGTCCTGATCAGCGGCGGCGTTGGGCTGACCCCGATGGTCAGCATGCTCAAGATGGTGTTGCAGGCCCCGCCGAGGCAAGTGGTCTTTGTTCATGGGGCACGCAATGGTTCGGTACACGCGATGCGCGACCGGCTGCGCGAGGCGGCGAAAACCTATGAAAACTTTGACCTCTTTGTGTTCTATGATCAGCCGCTGCCTGAAGATGTCCGGGGACGGGACTATGACTATCCGGGCCTGGTCGATGTGAAGCAGATCGAGAAATCCATCCTGCTGCCTGACGCCGACTACTACATCTGCGGTCCGATTCCGTTCATGCGAATGCAGCATGATGCACTGAAGAGTCTCGGCATCCATGAGGCACGTATTCATTACGAAGTGTTCGGCCCGGATCTATTTGCCGAATAGCAGGAAGCCGGTGGGAAGCGCTCGGATTGCGGGACCGGGGTCAGCGGGGTCCGTAGTTCATAGACGCGATCGGCGCGCCCGATTCCAACACGCATCGTAGTGGACGAGACATTTGAACAGGTCAAGCTCGCATCAGGCACGACCTGACCCTATGTTCCCAAGTTTCTTCCCATCCCACCCGCCAAGTTGGCCTAAGGTCCAATAGCGTTTTTCACTCCGAGCCGTAACATAAAACAGACATCTGGATTTAGCGTCGATTGCGGCTCGTGATCAAACGAGCCGTTTTGGTATCTCATCCGATAACCATGTGACGGACGACGAGTGGAAGATTTCGTACATCAAGCCGCGGCTTTCATCTCGCTTTGCCTCGGCGCAATCGCGTTGGTGCTCATTGCTTTTGGTGCCATCGAAGCGTTGATTGCCATTGTTGGCACCGTGGTGAATAAAGATGTGTCAGGCGCCCGGTTGCGCGAGGTGTTCATCAAGTTTGCCCGTTGGCTGATTGCGGCACTGACTTTTCAGCTCGGCACGGATATCGTCGACACACTGGTGGCGCCGACCTGGGACGATCTTGGCAAGCTTGCCACGGTGGCGGTGATTCGAACTTTCCTTACGTATTTTCTGGACCGCGATCTGGATAAATACATGGAACGTCGCATGCCGCCTGTTGAAGCCGGGACGCATGATCGAAGTTTGCGAGAGCAAAAATATTGAGTGCCTATGGAGAATGTCGTGTCGAACAGTGCCGGATCGACGGCCGTCGCCGAAGCCAAATCGTACGTTTCCGAGCAATTGGCAAACGAGCGCACTTATCTGGCGTAGTTGCGCACGGCGATTTCGATGATCAGTTTCGGCATCACCATCAACCGCTTCAGCATTTACCTGATCCAGTCGAAGTTGCTCACCGAGCTAGCAATTGATCTCATCAGTGGAATTGTCATCGTGCTGGGAGCAACGGGGTTGTATTGGTTATTCCGCCGGTGATCGTGCAGTGATCTTTTACCGCAGCACTATTGTCCAATTGGAGGAAGCATGGCAACGCAAAACAAGCAAGCGCAAGGAAAGCCGAACATTGTTGTCATCTTCGGCGACGACATCGGCATGTGGAATGTGGGTGCCTATACCAACAGCATGATGGGACGCACGCCGAATATCGATCGCATCGCCGAAGAAGGCATCCTGTTTACCGATCATTACGGTCAGCCGAGTTGCACGGCGGGACGCGCCGCGTTCATCATGGGGCAAATGCCGGTACGTACCGGCATGACCACCATCGGCATTCCTGGTTCGACACGGGGTATTCAAAAGGTCGATCCGACTTTGGCCGAGGTGTTGAAGACGCAAGGTTATGCGACGGCGCAGTTCGGCAAGAACCATCTTGGCGACCGCAATGAATTTCTGCCGACCGTGCATGGCTTCGACGAATGGTTCGGCAATCTGTATCACTTGAATGCGGAAGAAGAACCGGAAGAGCTCGATTATCCGGGACAGAAAAATCCGGAGTATCTGAAGACCTATGGCCCGCGCGGCGTGTTGCACACCTGGGCCACGGACGAGGACGATCCCTCGGAAGATCCGAAGTTCGGCCGTGTCGGCAAGCAGAAAATCGAAGACACCGGCAAGCTCACGCGCGAACGGATGAAGACCTTCGACTCGGAAGTACTGACGGAAACGCTGACGTGGATGGACAAGGTCGGCAAGGGCGACGCGCCGTTCTTCGTCTGGTTCAACTCGACGGCGATCCATATCTGGTCACACCCGCAACCCAGGTATGTGCAGATGGCCGTGGACGAAGGGCGCGCGGAAGAAGACGTGGTGCGCGCCAAGATGATCGAGCACGACGAGCATGTCGGTGCCATTCTGAAGAAACTGGACGATCTCGGCATCGCTGACAACACCATCGTGATTTACACCACGGATAACGGCAACGAATTAATGATGTGGCCCGATGGCGGCTATGCGCCGTTCCGCGGCGAGAAGGGCACCACGTGGGAAGGCGGCGTGCGTGTGCCTTGTCTGGCACGCTGGCCAGACAAGATTCCGGCCGGGAGCAAGTCCAATGAAATCCAGGCGCACGAGGATCTGTACGCATCGCTGGCTGCCGCCGCAGGCTTGCCCGACTTGAAGGAAAAGCTTATCGAAGGCGTCAAGATGGGCGACACGACCTACAAGGTGCATCTCGACGGCTACAACAACATCGATCACTGGACCGGAGAGTCGAAGAAGTCCGCACGCCGCGAATATTTCTACTACGACGAAACCGATCTGATGGCGGTGCGCGTGGATCACTGGAAGATGCATATCGGCGTGAAGAAAGAGGGCAGCTGGTGGAATGAAAAGGCGTACCCAAGCGTGCCCTACGTCTTCAACTTGTGGATGGACCCGATGGAAAAGATGGACCCGGAGTCGCACGAGTGGGGTTACGTCGGTCGCAAGTTCTTCGCCTCCAAGCTATGGGCACCGACGGCCGCCGGGCCTTTCCTTGCCGCACACTTAAAAAGCATGCAAGAGTTCCCGCCGTCACAGGGTGCCGACACCTTGAGCATGAAGAAGGCCATCGAAAACGCAATGAGCAAAATGACCAATCCCCACGGAAGCAGCAATTGACGTACCGTTTATCCATGCCCGCTACATACGGGCATGGGAAACGCAACGCATGGGAATCAACAGGAGTCGACATGGGCAAAGCTATTTTGATTGTTCTCACTATGCTGGCCGGGTGTTCCAGCGCTCCCCAGCTTGAAGAGAACCGCGACCTTCGCACACAGCGCAATCTTTGTGCGGCGATGTACTCCGCCGTCCCATCCCAACTAAGCGCGTGCTATGACAAGCTTTAAGCACATCGCGTCGTCTTTGCGGTTGGCGCACGCACGTGCTTGTTAAAGGAACGAGGTCAGGACTTGCCTTTTGCCTGATGCAAGCTTACTTAACCCGTTCAAATGTCCCTTCCACTACGATGCGTGTTGGGATCAGACACGCCGAGCGCGCCTATGAATTCCGGACCCCGAACACCTGCCGCAGATACGCCAGAAACGTCTCGTCCGTGCACAGCATCTTGCCGGGAGAATCGGACAGTTTCGCCACAGGCTGGCCGTTGCAGCGCGTGAGTTTCATCACGATGTTCAGGGGCGCGATGCCGGTGTCGTTGGTGAGGTTGGTGCCGATGCCGAAGCCGGTCAGCGTGCGGTCGGCGAAATGGCGGTACAGGCGGAACGCGGTAGCAAAATCCAGTCCGTCGGAAAACACCAGCCGCTTGGTCATCGGATCGATCCGCAGGCGCGCGTAGTGCGCGAGCGCCTTTTCGCCCCATACCACCGGGTCGCCGGAATCGTGGCGCAGGCCGTCGAACAGCTTGGCGAAATAGAGGTCGAAGTCGGCGAGGAAGGCGTCCATGCCGACCACGTCGGTCAGCGCGGTGCCGAGGTCGCCGCGATATTCCTGCACCCAGGCTTCCAGCGCGGCCTTCTGGAAATCGCGCAGGCGCACGCCGAAGGCCTGGAAGGATTGCAGATACTCATGCGCCATCGTGCCCATCGGCACCAGATCGAATTTCCTCGCGAGATAGACGTTGGAGGTGCCCTTGAAGTAGTGCGGCACCCTGGATTTCAGCGTGCGCACGAGTTCGTCGTGCCAGGCGCCGGAGTGCCTGCGGCGCAGGCCGAAGTCGGAGAAATCGAAGGGGCTGCGCCGGGGCGGTTCCTTGCCGAAAGCGTCGAGCGCGTCGATCTTGGCCTGCAGGCGGCGGCGCGCTTCGTCGAGCGTGCCGGCGGTCGTCAGCCGCCGGAAGTAGAGTTCGTTGACGATGTAGAGCACGAAGATCTCGAAGGCCATGACATGCACCTGCGGCCCGAGCGCGCGGATCGCCAGCGTGTCGCCCTGCGCCTCGACCTCGATGAAGCGGCGCTGGAAGCGGAAGATCGAGAGGAAATCGACGAAGTCACTCTTGATGAAGCGCAGGCTGCGCAGGTAGTCGAGTTCGTCTTCGCGAAAGCGCATCGCGCACAGCGCGTCGATTTCGCGACTGACGTCGGCGGCCAGTTCGGCAAGCGGAAAGGCGGGTGTGTTGCGGCAGACAAAGCTGTATTCGGCGTGCGCACCGGGATTGCTGTGCAGCAGCGCCTGCCACATGGTGAATTTGTAGAGGTCGTTTTCCAGCAGACTGCGAACGACGGGTTCCATGCGTGATCCTTGCGTTCGCTGGCGCGTCGCTAATGGGAGGTGTGGTAGGCGTGCTGTATCAGGGTAAGTGCGACCGGCAGCTCGTCGTGGGTTTCCAGGTCGGCCGGCTCGTCCACGCGCGGCACGTAGCCCCAGCGCGAGGAGCGCACCATGCGGATGTATTCCACGTCGAGATCGCGCGATTGCATCAGCATGTCGAGCGCCTCGCTCTCGATTTGATGCACGAGCCGCCACGTCAGCACGTCGCCGGCGGTACGGTGGCGCTCGACGATCGTGTTCACGGCGAGCGCGAGCCGTTCCTTCACGGCGTGCAGTTTGTAGAGCTTGTATCCGTCGAAGCCTTTCATCGAAATTCTCTTTTTACAACGATTTACTGTATGGTTGTACAGTATAAATGAAAACAAAATCGTGAAGCTTGGAAAGCGTCAAAAGTCGTGTTGATGTACTTCGAATCTTGTTCGTGCGTCATTTTTTCTTTGCGTGACGACAAGTCAAATTCGCAAGATATTGCCGTCAATACATCTTTTTGACGGCCTGCGCGCCAGCGTTGTCAATACGGCCACGAACCAATGTTCCTGAATCCCGGTCAGAAAATGAGCCGGCCAGCATCGCTGCGCGGACCACCACAGGAGCAGACAATGAACCACAGGAGCAGACAATGAACAATTCCAGGCCCGATCCGAACCATGAAACGCCCTCCTTCCTGCGCCGCATCGGGCTGGCGTTCGGCGCATTCTTCGGCACCTTGTCGAGCGGCGAATTCGCCGCCGGCGTCGAGCGCTTGCGCCGTGCGGAGGAAGCGCCGCCCGCTGCATCATCGCAAGCGCCAGCGCCAGTGCCGCCGCAAGCGCCGCCATCGGTATTGAAGGAGGCTTCGCCCGACGCCGCGCTTCAACTGCTCGGCCTGTTGCAGCGCGACGGCCGCCTGATCGATTTCACGCAGGAGAATCTGACCAGCTATTCCGATGCGGACATCGGCGCGGCGGCGCGGCTGGTGCATGACGGCTGCCGCAAGGTGCTGCAGGAACACTTCAGCATCGCGCCGGTGCGGCAGGAAAGCGAGGGCAGCCGCATCACGCTCAACGATGGCTTCGACGCCGCCGCCATCCGCCTGACCGGCAATGTCGCCGGCAAGCCGCCGTTTCACGGCAGCATCAGCCATCGCGGCTGGCGCGTGACCGAGGTGCGTCTGCCGAAGCTGGTCGAGAGCCACGACGCGTCCGTGTTGGCGCCGGCCGAGGTGGAACTGTGAGCGGGCGGCGGTTTTCCATCGGCGTCGATCTGGGCACGACGCATTGCGCGCTGGCGTATGTCGATACTGCCGGCAACGACGACGAGGCGGCCAGCCATGGCGTGCATGGCGTGCATGGCGTGCATGGCGTGCATGGCGTGCATGGCGTGCATGGCGTGCATGGCGTGCATGGCGTGCATGGCGTGCTCACAGTGCCGCAATTGTCGGCACCGGGCGAAATCGCGGTGCAGGCACTGTTGCCTTCCTTCCTGTATCTGCCGCATGCGGATGAATTCGCGCCGGGCGAATTGAGTTTGCCGTGGGGCAGCGGGCAGCATCACATCGTCGGCGACCTGGCGCGCAGCCGCGGCGCGACCACGCCGATCCGGCTGGTGTCGAGCGCGAAAAGCTGGCTCTGCCATCCCGGTGTGGACCGGCGGGCGGCGATCCTGCCAAGCGACGCGCCGCCGGATGTGTCGCGCGTGTCGCCGCTCGACGCCTCGGTGCGCTACCTGACGCACCTGCGCGATGCGTGGGACCACGCGTATCCGGACGCGCCCTTTCGCGCACAGGACATCACGGTGACGATTCCCGCCTCGTTCGATCCGGCGGCGCGCGAGCTGACGGCGGAAGCGGCGCGCGCCGCCGGTTTCGACTCGCTCACGCTGCTGGAGGAACCGCAGGCCGCGCTGTACAACTGGATCCTGAGCAGCGAGGGCGGCTGGCGCAAGGAAGCGAAACCGGGCGACATCATCCTCGTGATCGACGTCGGCGGCGGCACCAGCGACTTTTCGCTGATCGCGGTGGTGGAGCGCGAGGGCAATCTGGAGCTGCACCGCGTCGCGGTCGGCGACCACATCCTGCTGGGCGGCGACAACATGGACCTGACGCTGGCGCACGTGGTGGCGCGCAAGCTCGCCGCCGCCGGCACCCAGCTCGATCCGTGGCAGATGCGCGCGCTGACCTATGCCTGCCGCGCGGCGAAGGAGAGCCTGCTGTCGGCATCCGAAATGCAGGCCATGCCCATCGTCGTGCCGAGTCGCGGTTCCAAACTGATCGGCGGTTCGATCCGCACCGAGCTGACGCGCGAGGAAGTCACGGCGACGATCCTGGAAGGTTTCTTCCCGCAGGTGGAAGCATCGGCGCGGCCCGCCGTGCGGCCGCGCGCCGGTCTCACGCAACTGGGTCTGCCGTTCGCGCAGGATGCCGCGATCACGCGCCACCTCGCCGGCTTTCTCGGACGGCAGGTGAGCGCCATCGCGGAGCTGGAGGGCTTCGGCGGCCAGGCCGATCCGGGCGCGAGCTTTCTGCATCCGACCGCCGTGCTGTTCAACGGCGGCATCTTCAAATCGACCATCCTCGCCGACCGCACGCTGGCCACGCTGAACCGCTGGCTTACCGCCGAGGGCGCGCAGCCGGCGCGCATGCTGGCGGGCGCCGACCTCGACCTGGCGGTGGCGCGCGGCGCGTCGTACTACGGCCATGTGCGGCGCGGCAAGGGCGTGCGCATACGCGGCGGCACCGCCAGCGCCTATTACGTCGCGGTGGAGTCGGCCATGCCGGCCATCCCCGGCATCGAGCCACCGATCCAGGCGCTGTGTGTCGCGCCCTTCGGCATGGAGGAAGGCACCGAGGCGGAATTGCAGGCGCAGGAGTTCGGGCTCGTGGTGGGCGAGCCGGTGCACTTCCGCTTCTTCGGCTCGACCGTGCGGCGTCAGGATCAGATCGGCACGATGCTGGAATCGTGGCAGGCGGATGAATTGCAGGAGCTGGATGAAATCCAGGCGACCCTGCCGGCCGAAGGGAGACAGGCGGGCGAAGTGGTGCAGGTGCAATTGCACGCGCGCGTAACGGAAGCCGGCACGCTGGAATTGTCGGCCGTGCCGCGCACCGGACATGAACGCTGGAAGGTGGAATTCAACGTGCGCGGCCAGGCCGGATAGCAATGAAGCGCTACGCGGTCGGCATCGATCTCGGCACCACCAATACGGTGGTCGCCTATGCCGACGCCAGGGCCAGCGACGGTGCCGACGCCGGCAGCGACGAGGTTCGCCTGTTCGAGATCGAGCAACTGGTGGCGCTCGGCGAGGTCAAGGCAGCGCCGCTGCTGCCCTCGCTGCGCTATCACCCTGCATCCGGCGAGCTGGTCAGCGACGATTTGCGGCTGCCGTGGAGCGCGGGCGGCGACACTGAGAATGTCGTGATCGGTCGGCTGGCGCGCAAGCTCGGTGCTCAGGTGCCGGGCCGGTTGGTGGCGAGCGCGAAAAGCTGGCTCTCGCATGCCGCCGTCGATCGGCTCGCGCCCATTCTGCCGTGGGGCGCGGCGGACGATGTGGCGAAGATTTCGCCGGTCGATGCCAGCGCGAGCTATCTCGCGCATGTGCGCGCGGCGTGGAACATGCATTTTCCGCACGCGCCGCTGGAACTGCAGGACATCGTGCTGACCGTGCCGGCATCGTTCGACGAAGGTGCGCGCGCATTGACGGTCAAGGCGGCGGCGCAGGCCGGCTTGCCGACCCTGCGGCTGCTGGAGGAACCGCAGGCGGCGTTCTACGACTGGCTGTTCCGCCATCGGCAGACGCTCGATGCGGAGCTGGCGCAGACGCGCCTGATCCTTGTGTGCGATGTCGGCGGCGGCACCACCGACTTCAGCCTGATCACGGTCGCATTGCGCGATGGCGAACCGCAGCTGACACCGGAACTGACACCTGAATTGACACGTATTGGCGTCGGCAAGCACCTGATGCTGGGCGGCGACAACATGGATCTGGTGCTGGCGCACATCGCCGAGTCGCGCATGGCGGGAGAGGAAGGCGCGGCGCGCCTGTCGGCCGGCGCGCTGTCGCAATTGATGGAACGCTGCCGTGCCGCGAAGGAGCAATTGCTCGCCGCCAATGCGCCGGACAAGACGACCGTGACGCTGCTCGGCGCGGGCGCGCGCGTGATCGGCGGCGCACGCTCGGTGGAACTGACGCGCGATGAAGTCGAGCGCACCATCGTCGACGGTTTTTTCCCCATGGTTGCGGCGGACGAGCCAGCGCGGCAAAGGCGCAGCGGCATCGTCGAATTCGGTCTGCCCTATGCGAGCGATGCGGCAGTCACGCGCCATCTTGCCGGTTTCCTGATGCAGCACGCGACAAGCGAAGGCGCGCTGCCAGACACCCTGCTGCTGAACGGCGGCGTGTTCCGCGCCGATGCACTGGCGCGGCGCCTGCAGGACACACTGGCGAAGTGGCGCGGCGCGCCCCTGCGGCTGCTGCACAACGACAACCCGGACGTCGCGGTGGCGCGCGGCGCGGTCGCCTATACCCTCGCCCGCAAGGGACTCGCGCCGAGGATCGGCGGCGGCTCGCCGCGCAGCTATTTCCTCATGCTCGAAGCATCAAGCGATGCAGAAAAGGATGTGCCGCAGCGCGCGATCTGCATCCTGCCGCGCGGCAGCGATGAAGGCCATGAAATCCTGCTCACGGATCGCGTATTTGCGCTGCGCGTCGGACAACCGGTGCGCTTCCACCTCATCTCATCGACGGCCGATGCCATCAATCAGACAGCGCCCAGGCTGGGCGATATCGTCGATCTCGCGCATGGTGATTTTGCACGTCTGCCGCCGATCGCGACCGCGCTGCAAGCGGACACCGCTGGCGGCAAACAGGATATCCCGGTGCAACTGGCCACCGCGCTGACTGAAGTCGGCACGCTCGAAATGCATTGCGTCAGCACAACAGATCCGAGCCGGCGCTGGCTGCTGGAATTCCAGTTGCGCGACCGCGATGCACAGGCCGAGCAGGACGAGCAGCAATACGCATTGCCGCCACGCTTCGCGGACGCTGCGGCGCAAATCGACCGCATCTTCGGCACACGCGCACAGAAAGTGCAGGCGAAGGAAGTCACGCAACTCCGCACGCGCCTGGAAAAACTGCTCGGCAGCCGCGAACGCTGGCATACGCCGCTGTTGCGCAAACTGTTCGACCTGCTGTGGGAACGCGCGAAAGGCCGACGCCGCTCGGCCGAGCATGAACGCCTCTGGCTCAATCTCATCGGCTATTGCCTGCGTCCCGGCTTCGGCTATCCGCTCGACGACTGGCGCATCGCGCAACTGTGGCCGCTGTACGAAACGGGCGTGCAATACGGCAACGACAGCCGCGTCAATGCGGAATGGTGGACGCTGTGGCGGCGCGTCGCCGGCGGCTTGCAGCAAGAAGCGCAACTGCGCCTGCTCAACGACTTCGCCTTCAACGTGCAAGGCAGTGAAGAGGACAGCGGACCGCGCCCGACCACGCTGGCGAGCGGCAGCGAGGACGACATGCTGCGACTCGTCGCCTCGCTGGAACGCATCCCCGCCGGATACAAGAGCGAAATCGGCGCATGGCTGTTCGAGCGCCTGCAGCAATCTCCATCGGTGGACAAGGATGCGCTCGCCGGCAGAATCCTGTGGGCAACCGGCCGGATCGGCGCGCGCCAGCCGTTTTACGGCAGCGCACACGATGTCGTGCCGCCCGAAGTCGGCGCAGAATGGCTGACCGCGATCCTCGCGCTGAACTGGAAGCGCAATGAGGCTGCCGCCTTCGCCGCCGCCTATCTGGCGCGCATGACAGGCGACCGCGCGCGCGACCTGCCGCTGGAATTGCGCGAACAGGTCATCCAGCGATTGGCAGCGGCGGGCGCGCCCGCAATCTGGATCGCCATGGTGCGCGAACCGATGCAGCTCGATGAAGCGAGTGAACGGCTGGTGCTGGGAGAGTCGTTGCCGCCGGGACTGAAGCTGATCGCCTGACGCGCCGGCTCGGAATTGAAGCAACGATGTCAGATAGAGCGCGCAGAATGGCGGGCCATTCAGGAACAGAAGTACGAGTGCAAGTTCAGGCCGAACCTGCTGTTCAATGCAGAACTCATGAATTCGAGTGACGAACTCGTCAAATTCATGCCGTTGCAGTGTCGTGGTCAATGCAGGTCATGGTCCCGGCCAACGCATCGACAACAACACATCCGCCTTACTCGCACAGCGGCATGCCCGCGCTCGCCGCACCATCCGTAAGCAGAGTTCGTCATATGTAAGCCATCTGTAAGTGCCATTCACCCACACTCCGCGCAGGCCGGCAATTCGGAACTCGCCTCACGAGTTCCAGGCAAATTGCAAATATTGAAACGGCCTCTTGCAACGAGGATCCCACATGACGACATTCCACCCTGTGTCCGCTACTTTGCGGCACGCCACTTTCATCGGCCTGGCGGCCAGCATTCTTCTGGCAGGATGCGGCGGCTCGGGCAGCAGCAACACAGACATCGCCCCGACCGTGAAGACCATGAGCGTGAGCGCCAGCACGCCGGCCGATGGCGCGACCGACGTGGCGCGCGATGTCGCGCCGCAACTGCTGTTCTCGGCCGGACTCGGCGGCGCCACCGCCACCGCGGCCAACGTGAGCTTGCGCGGCGCCAATCTCGACGTTCCGGCAACGCTCGCCGTGGCCGGGACACAGATCACGCTCACGCCGGCGCGGCAACTGCTACCGCTGACGCGCTATACGTTGCAGGTGAACACCGCGCTGTCCGGCACCGGCGGCGAGAAACTCGCGGGCACCCGCTCGCTCACTTTCACCACGCGCGATGGCGCGTGGAAGACCGCGCAATTGACCGAAACCGATGACGCCGACACCGCACGCGATCCGCAAATCGCCGTCGATGCAGGCGGCAACGCGCTGGCAGTGTGGTCGCAGTCCGACGGCACGCGATTCAACATCCTGGCCAACCGCTACACGGCAGGCAGCGGCTGGGGTAGCGCGCAGGCGATCGAAACAGGCAACGCCAGCGGTGCCTTTGTTCCCCACATTGCCATCGATGCGGGCGGCAATGCGATTGCCGTGTGGTGCCAGACCGACGGCACCCGCTTCAGCATCTGGGCCAACCGCTATTCGGCAGGCTCGGGATGGGGTAGCGCACAACTGATCGAAAGCGACAACGCAAGCGATGCGTACGATCCCCGGATTGCCTTCGATGCCGCAGGCAATGCCCTGGTGGTGTGGACCCAGTCCGACGGCACCCGCTTCAACGTCTGGGCCAACCGCTACACGGTGGGAACCGGATGGGGCGCGGCGCAATTGATCGAGACAGACAATGCAGGTGATGCCCTGTTCCCCCGCATTGCCATCGATGGCAGCGGCAATGCGCTGGCAGTGTGGCAGCAATCCGACGGCGCGCAAATTGATATCCGCGCCAATCGATACACCGTCGGGGCCGGATGGGGCACGGCGCAATTGATTGAAACCGGCAATGCGGGCGACGCACGCCTTCCGCAAATCGCATTCGATGCCTCAGGCAACGCCCTGGCGGTGTGGACGCAATCCGACGGTACGCGATACAGCATCTGGAGTAACCGTTACACGGCAGGCAGCGGCTGGGGCACGCCGCAATTGGTGGAAACCGACAATGCCGATCACGCATTCGATCCGCAAATCGCCATCGATGCCGGCGGCAACGCGTTGGCAGTGTGGACCCAATCCGATGGCACACGCGTTAACGTTTGGGCCAACCGCTACACGACAGGGAAGGGATGGGGTACCGCGCAATTGCTCGAGACCGAAAACGGCGGCGACGCCAGCAATCCGCAAATCGCCTTCGATGCCGCAGGCAACGCACTGGCGGTGTGGACCCAGGACGACGGCACGCGAAACAACATCTGGGGCAGCCGCTACGCAACGGCAACGGGATGGAGGACGGCTCGCCCGATCCAGTCGCGCAAGGACGAGCACGCCGGCCTGACGCAGATTGCCATCGACGCCAGCGGCAATGCATTGGCGGTGTGGCAGCAGAATGACGGAACGCGGGACAACATCTGGGTCAATCGGTTCGATTGACGGTGTGGAGGGCATGCCATCGGCATGCCCTTGCGTCTGCAGTAACGCAGGTTGGGCTGCAAAGCCCAACATTCTCAAATATCGAAACAGCGAGACCATTCGTACCGTCCGTCGCATTGCTTGTATGCGATTGGCAAGAACTCCTTTAGGAGCAGGCGAATTGAAAGTGAAATACCATCGGGCTCCACGATGATCGATTTTCGATACCTACCGGATTGATGTCATTTAATGTTGGGCTTTGCAGCCCAACCTACCGTGCTGAAGAGGAGAGGCAATGAGTGGTGAGTGCAAACGTAAATCGAAGCTGACCCTTTTAATTGTTTTAATTGAAATTCGACAGGCAATTCTTGCCATAGGCATTTTGTGTTTGGCAGCTTGTGCTACAGGAGGAAATAAGGTGGCTCTACATTATTCAATCGAGTTCAATGCTTCCCAAGATAGTCCTGATATCGAGGTGCTTGATTACCAATATGGCGAATTGGAGAAAGTCTTTTTTGCGCCAGAGCGTGAGCGGATCAGGCTGGGACAAGCGTTTAAAGGTGGCAACCTGAATGGTTTCCTGCCACGCGGTGAATTTCTTTACGTCAAGTGGCGGATCAAGGATACCGGCGAAATCCTGGAAGACCGGGTTGATCTGCGCAACCGGCTCCCCGAGAACCTGGAGAACCTGCATATCCATTTTGTCTGCAATGACCGGCAGCTCTATGTCTTTGTGATATGGCCTTGGGATGGGAAGCCTTGGACAAAAGGAAAGCCGCAAGACATGTACAAACCGGTGCCCAGCGGTGAAAGGAGATTTGACGGACAAAGAATCCAACAGATCTACCCCGATCCCGCGCAGCAATGAACGACAACCGAACAACATCCAAGAATTGAAAACGAGGAACTGTCATGACTGAAATCGTTGGCTAAGCAAGGTAGGTTGGGCTGCAAAGCCCAACGTTCCCAAATAGTGAGATAGCCGGACAATTCGTACCCTCCGTCGCGCTCCCGGATGTGATAGGAAAAGAAGTTTTTCGAATCCATCGAATTGAAAGTGAAATACTGACGTGTCCGCGATAGTCGATCTTCGATATCTGCCGGATTGATGTCACTGGATGTTGGGCTTTGCAGCCCAACCTACCGTGTTGGCTGTTGCGGCGACTGGTTGGCATGCATTGCATGCCTGAACACGAACGAAGCCTACGGCCATTCGTCGGGCTCGGTGATCATCACCATCGTGATGGCGCTGATGTGCGCCGACGTGGCGCTGCGCAACCTGGCAAACCAGCCAATCGACGACATGTCGGAAATGGTGGCGAGCTCCATATCATGATCGTCTTTCTCCAGCTGCCGGCGACGCTGCGCCACGGCCGCATGTCGCGCGCCGGTCGCGCTGAAGGACATCGGCATGGCGGCCGACCAGTTCGACCGCTGCGGCGATGTTCAATGCGGAGGGCAAGATGAGCAACGACAGCACGCTCGAATTCCTCAACAAGTACATGATCGCGTACGCGGCATGGGTCGATGCTCACACGCGGAAATGATCGTGTGATATCGCCGCCGCTCCCATGTTTGCAAGAGCGGCGGCGCATGGAAATCCTGCGTCACGATTCGAACAGCGAGGTCAGGTACAGCGCGGAGAAGGCCGCGCCAAGCAGCAGAATCAGGAGCAGTGCAAGCATCCAACCCGGCATTTTCTTCATCGTCATTCCTGCAGCGAAAGTGCAAGGCGGATCAAGGCATGTTGCGCCGGTAATCGAACTGCTCCAGCACGTCGAGCGGAATGATGTCGAGCGCGCTCTGGTTGGTGCTTTCCAGCACGACCGGCGGCGCGACGCCTGCGTCCGCCGCTTCCGCCCAGCGCAGCGCGCACAGACACCATTGATCGCCCTCCTTCAATCCCGGGAATCCCCATTCCGGCACGGGCGTGCTCAGATCGTTGC